>JAYRPZ010000035.1:0-4882 GCA_041910915.1 Acidovorax sp. | reverse complement strand
CTCGACTCTTCCACCGTGGCGGCCTTGGCTGCTCGGCAAGTGACGGATTTGCATGGCTTTACGTTTGGTTCACCCAAAGCTTTGCAGTCTGAAGGGCCTGTCGTGGATAGATTTGCCGAGGAAGTGGGCATTACGCCGCATTACATCTGGCCCACCTTAGATGCCGCTGGCTTGGACGCATTGTTGGAGCGCACCCTGTGTTATCAAGAGGCGCCTTTTCCGGGGCTGAGTGTGATGGCGCAAAACGAGGTCTTCCGCCACGTCCGGCAGGCGGGCTTCAAAGTGCTTCTGGGCGGGCAAGGGGGCGACGAAGCCTTTGCTGGGTATCGCAAGTTTTTTGTGGTGGCAGCGCGCCACGCCATGCGCACGCGCGACGCAGGCAGCACGGTGCGGTTGCTGTATTCCCTGGGTCTGATGCTGCTGCATGAGGCAGGGCAGGCGCGTTTGTTTTGGCGAGCGCTGGGGCGATACCAGCCCAAAACAGACTTCGCTTTTGAACTGCTGGATTGGACTGCGCCCAAGGCCAATTTGTGGGGCGCAGCAGCGGGCGGTTTGGCTGATCGGCAGATCGAGGATGTGCAGCGTTGGAGCATTCCCACTTTATTACGGTACGAAGATCGAAATTCCATGGGTCATGGGGTGGAAACACGGCTGCCTTTTATGGATTACCGCTTGGTGGAATTGGCGCTGGCCTTGCCAGCGCGTCTAAAAATTGCCAATGGCTTTGGCAAATGGGCCGTTCGCCATGTCAGCCAGGGGGTGGTGCCTGACTTCATTCGCCTGAATCGAAAAAAGCGCGGATTTGACGTCACGCAAACTTGGATTGCTGACGGATTGGGAGATGCTCTGCGTGCGCGTCTGCATGATCAAAAGAGTGCTTTGGCGCCATATATGAAAAAAAATGTGAATATTAATCACGTTTTGTCGAATGAAGCATTGCAGGCCAATAGCAACCTGTTGGACGAGGCGCTTATGCTGGCTTGGTTGGCCGAGCCCATTCGACCACCAGCTAAAGCAGAGGGGGCGGCGGCATGACACGCGTTTGCCATCTTTCTTCTGCCCATCGCGGGCTGGATGTGAGAGTTTTTCATAAGGAATGCGCCTCGTTAGCCGCCGCGGGGTATGAAACGCACTTGGTGATTGTGGCTAGCGATCAAGAGGTAGCAAAAGCCCAAGCCCTGGGTGTGACGGTACATGCGTTACAAGCGCCAGTCGGTCGTTTTTCTCGTATGGTGCGGCAGGCTTGGCGCTGTTACTCGATCGGTCGGAGTCTTGGTGCAGATGTTTATCACTTTCATGATGCAGAATTAATTCCTTACGGTATTCTCCTTGCATTGAGCGGTAAGAAGGTGATTTATGACGTGCATGAGGATGTGCCACAGGATATTCTGACCAAAGAGTGGATCGCACCATGGATTCGCAAAGCGGTGAGCGGCACGATGAGTGCACTGGAGTATTTTGGTGCACGTTTCTTTTTTTCTGTTGCTGCAGCAACCCCATTTATTGCCCAGAGATTCAAGAAAATAACTCCTCGCACTGTAGATATTAATAACTATCCCATGCTTGGTGAGCTTTCGACGGGAGCCGTTGATTGGTCGGTGAAGCAGAACCAGGTGTGCTACGTGGGCGGTATTGGCCGCATGCGCGGCATTCTGGAGGTGGTGCAGGCCATGGGGCTGGCTGGCAGTGGGGCGCGGTTGCAGTTGGTAGGGGCGTTTAGTGAGTCTGCGGTTGAAGCTCAGGCGCATGCCAACGCAGGCTGGCAGCAGGTGGATGCGCTGGGCTTTCTGGGGCGCAAAGAGGTGGCGCAGGTGCTGGCGCGTGCGGTTGGTGGTTTGGTTACGTTTCTGCCGGCACCCAATCACATTGACGCCCAACCGAACAAGATGTTTGAGTACATGAGCGCAGGCGTGCCTGTCATCGCTTCGCACTTTCCCTTGTGGCGCGAAATCGTGGAGGGCAATGACTGCGGCCTGTGTGTCGATCCGCTGGATCCGGCAGCAATTGCACGCGCTATCGACTATTTGGTGACACACCCCAAGGAGGCCGAGCGCATGGGGCGCAACGGCCAGCGTGCGGTGCAGGAAAAGTACAACTGGGGCATGGAGGAGGCCAAGTTGCTCCAGCTTTATGAAAATTTGAGGTAACGGTTGATTGGTAAAAAAAGCCTTTAGCGCTTATCCAGCAAGCGCTAACAGCTATCAATTTTGAAATAAAAAGATGAAATTCTTGTCCGTAGCGAAGGCGCTCCCTTTGCTGGTACTCGTGCTGGGCTTGACTGCTTGCGCATTGCCGCAACCACCTGAAGATGCTGCGCAGAGTGCCGTGGTGACCCCCGCGCGCGCGGTGGGTGCGGCCCCTACGCCGTTTGCCTGCGGGGGCACCGTAGAGGCGCGCACATGGCAGCTTTGGGATGCGCAGGGGCGCGCTTTTATGCGTGGGCAGCTTATTGGCGCGCGGCTTCAAGACCAAGGCGATACCTACGCCTTGTATGACATTCAAATCGAGTTCCACAACTTGATGATGATGGCCCAGCGCTGTGGCCGCCTGGACAGGCTGGCGCAACTGGCGGACGACTTGTTGCCCGTGTTCGACACGTTAGAGCCGCTGGATGGCGACGCCACCAAGCTTGCCTGGATTTGCCGTGGTGGCGCGGTATGCAATGCGCGCAACCGGCTGGTCAATACCGAGGTGATGCTGGTCAGTCTGCAAGGCCTGGGCTTGTTCACGGCGCTGGCCGATGCGCTGGCCCATGCGCCCGATGCAGCGGCACGCAGCCACCCCTTTGTGGCGCGCACGGCGCAGATGGCGGCGGCGCATTTGCTGCGCTGGGGCAATGCCAGCGCGCGCGCACAGTGGATGCGCATGGCAGGTGCCAACCCGCAGGATGTGAAGGACGGCAACTCGGCCTTGTTTTATACCGACAAGCCCTTGTGGATGCTGGGTGTGCATGCGCACCTGGCGGGCATTGCCGCAGTGCAGCCTGAGGTGCTGCGCGCTGTGGCCGTGCCGGGCAGCGCGGCGCATACCGAGTTGGTTGAGGGCGTGGCCGCGCTCTTGCGTTTTTTTGAGCGGCGCCTGAGCCTGCAAACCGTACAGTCCGACCGACTTGCAGGTAGCGTGCAAGTGGCTGACGTGGATGCCGGCTACTGGCGGCTGTTTGCTACCAACCGCTTTGCGGGGTACACCGGTAGCCAGGTGCCCGCGGTGTGTGAATCCGTGGAGGGCGGCGGCATGCGGGCGCGCGTGCTGGTCGATGCCGCCAAGGTGCCGCCGGTCAAAAACCTGGGGTGGGACTTTAGCCACGCGCGTCGCCTGGTCCAGGTGCTTGATGCGCTGCAGCGCAATCGCCACGCGCTGCAGGCTTGGTATGGGTTGGCTCCAGAGCGTTTGCCAGCGCCTGATCTCGCACAGGCTTTTGCGGCGCAACTGGTGGCTGGCGTTTGGAATGGTGATGCGCAGCAGCCACTGTTTGCCAACTATTGGGGCGGTGCCAATGGCTGGTACCGCGTGGCTTACGACAACGGCACGGGCGCGTGTTACGCCGGTTACCCACCGTTTGGTTTGTCTAACTCCTTCCCCACGGGCGGCTACGCCATCTGGGGGGCGTATTACCCGGTGATTGATGATTTGGCCCGTTCCATTTACGCATTGGCAGACTCCGCTGATCCTGCGGCGGTGGCTTTTATCCGCAAGCATTACGGCGGGCTGTCACCCGCGGCTTCCGCCAGCAGCCGCATGGTGGAGCAGTTGATGTTTTGGCCAACGCTGGTGCGGTAGTTGTTGTCCTGCATTTTGAATTTCAGATCAAAAAGGGTTCAAGCCCCTATCTATCAATCGCAAGCAGCTATCAAAAAAGATGAAAAAACTACTCACCATCATTGGCGCCCGCCCGCAGTTCATCAAGGCAAGCGTTGTCTCCAAAGCGATTGCAGAGACCGACGGCTTGCAAGAAGTCATCGTGCACACCGGTCAGCACTTTGACGCCAACATGAGCGATATCTTTTTCGACCAGCTGGCCATTCCGCGCCCGCACCACCAGCTGGACATTCATGGTGGCAGCCATGGCGACATGACCGGGCGCATGCTGATCGAGATTGAAAAGGTGCTGTTGCAAGAGCGGCCCGATTGCGTGCTGGTGTACGGCGATACCAATTCCACCCTGGCTGGGGCATTGGCAGCGGCCAAATTGCACATTCCAGTAGCGCACGTAGAAGCGGGTTTGCGCAGCTTCAACATGCAAATGCCCGAAGAGGTCAACCGCATCCTGACGGATCGGGTCAGCAATATCCTGTTTTGCCCCACCGATGCCGCTGTGGCCAACCTAGGCAAAGAAGGCTTTCCCTACACCATGGCCAACGGCCAGCCACAGCGCATTGCCCAGGTGGGTGACGTAATGCAAGACAGCGCCCACCTGTTTGGCACCCGTGCCTGCGCGCCTGAAGGCTTGGCAATGCGCGATGGGTTTGTGCTGGCCACCATTCACCGGGCAGAAAACACCGACCACCCCCAGCGCCTGGGCGCCATTGTGGCGGCGCTGGACGCAGCGGCACAAAGCACACCTGTCGTGCTGCCGGTGCACCCGCGCACCCGCAACATCCTGGCCCAGCAAAAAATCACGACGCGCCATATCACGCTGGTCGAGCCTGTGGGTTATCTGCAAATGCTGTGGCTGTTGCAGCACTGCGGTTTGGTGGTTACCGACAGTGGCGGCGTGCAAAAAGAGGCTTTTTTTATGGGTAAAGCCTGCGTCACCCTGCGTGACCAGACGGAATGGGTGGAATTGCTGCAGGTGGGTGCCAACGAGCTGGTGGGTGCCGATCAAGCAAAAATTCTTGATGCCATTCAACGCAATTTAGGCCGCTTGGTGCGCGACGAAGGG
>JAYRPZ010000034.1:0-8557 GCA_041910915.1 Acidovorax sp. | reverse complement strand
TCCAGATGCGCACCAACGTGCCGCACATCTTTGCCATTGGCGACATCGTGGGCCAGCCCATGCTGGCGCACAAGGCAGTGCATGAGGCGCATGTGGCCGCAGAAGTCATCGCCGGGCAATTGCAGGGCAACCAGGAGCTGGCCGCTGCCGCCTTCAACGCCCGCGTCATCCCCAGCGTGGCCTACACCGACCCCGAAGTGGCTTGGGTCGGTCTGACCGAAGACCAGGCCAAGGCGCAGGGCATCAAGGTGAAAAAGGGCCTGTTCCCGTGGAACGCCTCGGGCCGCGCCATTGCCAATGGCCGCGACGAGGGCGTGACCAAGCTGCTGTTCGATGATTCACCCGAGGCCCACGGCCACGGCAAGATTTTGGGCGGCGGCATCGTTGGCACGCACGCGGGCGACATGATTGGCGAGATTGCCCTGGCCATTGAAATGGGCGCCGACGCGGTGGACATTGGCAAAACCATTCATCCCCACCCCACGCTGGGCGAAAGCATTGGCATGGCGGCAGAAGTGGCGCACGGGAGTTGCACGGACGTGCCACCCAGCAAGCGCTAAACTACTGGTTTTCTATCCAGCCAACAACCCGCAGGGGCAACCTTGCGGGTTGTTTGTCATTGGTGTCAGCACGCTTGGCCGCCCAAAACTTCTTTTTTGATAGCTGCTCGCGCTTGTCCAGCATGGCTTAGAGGCTTTTTGAAGCATGAACGATTTATTTTCAACCGATCCCAACGCTCCTGCAGGAGAGGGTGCTGCTTTGTCCCTGGGGCAGTACGCCCAGCAGGCATATTTGGAGTACGCCGTCTCGGTGGTCAAGGGCCGGGCGCTGCCCGATGTGTGTGATGGCCTCAAGCCCGTGCAGCGGCGCATTTTGTACGCCATGGAGCAAATGGGCCTGTCGTACAACGGCAATGCCCCGGCCAAGCCCGTCAAAAGTGCGCGCGTGGTGGGCGATGTGTTGGGGCGCTTTCACCCGCATGGCGATCAGTCGGCCTACGACGCGCTGGTGCGCCTGGCGCAAGACTTTCACCAGCGCTACCCGCTCATCGATGGCCAGGGCAACTTTGGCTCGCGCGATGGCGATGGCGCAGCGGCCATGCGCTACACCGAGGCACGCCTGAGCAAAATCACCCGGCTGCTGCTCGATGAAATTGGCCTGGGCACGGTGGACTTTCAGCCCAACTACGACGGCAGCACGCAAGAGCCGCGCCAACTGCCTGCGCGCCTGCCATTTACCCTGCTCAACGGCGCCAGCGGCATTGCCGTGGGCCTGGCCACAGAAATACCCAGCCACAACCTGCGCGAGGTGGCCGATGCCTGTGTGGCGCTGGTGAAAAACCCGCAACTGCCCGACGAAGAGCTGTTCGCCCTCATTCCCGGCCCCGACTACCCAGGCGGGGGACAAATCATCAGCAGCCCCAGCGACATCCAAGACGCCTACCGCAGCGGGCGTGGTAGCTTGAAGGTGCGTGCGCGCTGGAAAATGGAGGAGCTGGCGCGCGGCCAGTGGCAGATGGTAGTGACCGAGCTGCCGCCCGGTGTGTCCGCGCAAAAGGTGCTGGAAGAAATTGAAGACATCACCAACCCCAAGGTGAAAACCGGCAAAAAAGCCCTCACGCAAGAGCAAACCCAGCTCAAAGCCAGCATGTTGGCGGTGCTCGATGGGGTGCGCGATGAGTCGAGCAAAGATGCGCCGGTGCGCCTGGTGTTCGAGCCCAAAACCGGCAAGGTGCCGCAGCAGGAGCTGTGTACGGCGCTGCTGGCGCACACCAGTTTGGAGACTTCCGCGCCCATCAACCTGACCATGGTCGGGCGCGATGGCAAGCCGACGCAAAAGTCGCTGCGCCAAATGCTGCTGGAGTGGGTGGATTTTCGCCAGGCCACCATCACCCGGCGCACCCAGCACCGCTTGGGCAAGGTGCTCGAGCGCATTCACATTCTGGAGGGGCGCCAGACGGTGCTGCTCAACATCGACGCGGTGATTGCCATCATCCGCGAGGCCGATGAGCCCAAGGCCGCCTTGGTGGCGCGCTTTGCTTTGAGCGAGCGCCAGGCCGAAGATATTTTGGAAATTCGCCTGCGCCAGCTGGCCCGGCTGGAGGCCATCAAGATTGAGCAAGAGCTAGCCGAGCTGCGCGAAGAGCAGGGCAAGCTGGAAGATGTGCTGGCCCACCCAGCCTCGCTGCGCCGCCTGATGGTGAAAGAAATTGAAGCCGACGCCAAGCAGTTTGCCGACGCGCGGCGCACGCTGATCCAGGCCGAGAAAAAAGTGGTGGCCGAGGTCAAGGTGGTGGACGAGCCGGTGACGGTGGTGGTGTCGCAAAAAGGCTGGGTACGCACGCGCCAGGGCCATGGCCACGCGGTGGAGAGCTTTGCTTTCAAGGCGGGCGATGGCCTGTACGGCACGTTCGAGTGCCGCACGGTGGATGTGTTGATCGTCTGGGGCAGCAACGGGCGGGTCTACTCCGTGCCCGTGGCCCAGTTGCCCGGCGGGCGCGGCGATGGCCAGCCGGTGACCACGCTGATTGAGCTGGAAGCGGGCACCCAACTGGCGCACTACTACGCGGGTGCGGGCCAGGCGCTGCTGCTGCTGGCCAATTCTGGTGGCTATGGCTTTTTGGCGCGGGTGGAGAACATGGTGGCGCGCAATCGGGGCGGCAAGGCCTTCGTCACCCTGGCCGAAGGCGAGCAGTTGTGCCCACCGGCGCCGGTGGCAGGCCTGCCCGCCGGGAGCGAAATGCCCGAGGCCACGCACGTGGCCTGTGTGTCGGTGGCCGGGCGGCTGTTGACGTTCGAGCTGGGCGAACTCAAGCAGCAAGCCCAGGGCGGGCGCGGACTGATGCTGATGGCGCTGGAAGACAAAGACACGCTGGCTGCCGCCGTGCCCTATGCACGCGCCATTCGCCTCAGCGGTGTGGGCCGGGGCGGCAAGGAGCGCGAGGCGCAATTGGAAATCCGCAGCCTGAACAATGCCCGTGCGCTGCGCGGGCGCAAGGGGCGGGCCGCGGAGTTGGGCTTCAAGGTGCAGCAGGTGCAGCGCGTGGCCTAGCCGAGTGCGTCGGCCAGAGCGGTCAAAACGGGTAAATTCCCTTGTGCTGGCCAAGGATATTGGTGCAGCATTCGTTTTTTCGTATTCGCAGGAGGGGAAATGCGCCCACTGAAGATGTCTCACAAACTGTGGCTGGCGGTGCTCGTTATCGTGGTGGCCTTGTTGGCCGTGGTGGGTTTTGCGGGTTACCGCACGGCCAACAACCAGGCCCAGGGGCAGGAGCAGGCGCGCTCAATGGCCGCGCGGGTAGAGGCCGCCATGCTGTGGGCAGGGTTGACAGAAACCAATGCCGCCCGCACCCAGGCCCTGGTGGTCAGTGCCGATCCGGCGGTGGGGGCAGAGTTCAAAGAGGTGATTGCCGCCACCTCGGCGCGCATTTCTGAGCTGCAAAAGTCCCTTGAGGCCATGGCGCAAAGCGAGGCCGACAAGGCGCAAATGGCCAAGATTGCCAGTGCTCGCAAGCGCATGATTGAGCTGCGCGTGCAGGCCATGAAGCTCAAAGACGCTGGCGAGGCCGAACAGGCCAGCCAGTTGGTGCAGCAGTCGTACAAGCCCTCGGTGGTGGCCTATTTGCAGACTTTGCGTGATTTCGTCGAGCTGCAAAAGCAGCAGTCTGAGGCCAGCCAGGCGCACATGGCTACAGCCAGACAGGCGACGGTGCAAATGGCTTCGGTCGCTGTGGTTGTGCTGCTGGTGTGCATTGTGGTGGGCGCCTATGTGCTGATTGCCGATATTCAGCGTGCGCTGGCGCAGGCCCGCAGCTTGGCCGACAGCATTGCCGCCGGTGATTTGAGCCAACAGCAAAACGTGGTGCGAGGCGATGAGTTTGGCGAGCTGCTGCGCGCGCTGTATGCCATGTCGGCCTCACTGGCGCGCATCGTGCAGCAGGTGCGCCACAGTACTGACAGCATTGCTGTGGCCAGCAGCGAGATTGCCAGCGGCAACCATGACCTGTCCATTCGCACCGAACAAACATCCAGCAATCTGCAGCAAACCGCTACCGCCATGGAGCAGTTCACTAGCACCTTGCAACAAACTGCGGGCAGTGCCAGCCAGGCCAGCGGCCTGGCAGCGGGGGCTTCGCAGGTGGCGCGCCGTGGCGGTGAGGTGGTGGCCCAGGTGGTACACACCATGCAGGACATTCACCACAGCAGCCAAAAAATTGCCGACATCATCGGCGTGATTGATGGCATTGCGTTCCAGACCAACATCCTGGCGTTGAATGCCGCTGTCGAGGCGGCGCGCGCAGGCGAACAAGGGCGCGGCTTTGCCGTCGTGGCGGGCGAGGTGCGCAGCCTGGCCGGGCGCAGCGCGGATGCAGCCAAGGAAATCAAGCGCTTGATTGGTGCCTCGGTCGAGCGCGTGGACAGTGGTGCGCGCCTGGTGGAGTCGGCGGGCAGCACCATGGACGAGGTGGTGCAGTCGGTGCAGCGTGTGGCCGACATGATTGGCGAAATCACTGCCGCATCGCAGGAGCAAAGTGCTGGGGTGGCGCAGGTGAACCAGTCGGTGGGCCAACTCGATCAGATGACGCAACAAAACGCCGCCTTGGTAGAGCAAAGTGCTGCCGCGGCCCAAAGCCTGCGTGCTCAGGCGGAACAACTGGCCCAGGCGGTGGCGGTATTCAAGCTGGCTGGAGGGGTGGTAGCGCCTGCTGTGCAGCCAGTTTCCCGTGCGGCACCTCGGCCCGCTCCCCGGCCTGTGGCGCCGCCGCGTGCTGCTGCTGCCAAGGTGAAGGCCAGCGCCCACGCTCCCCGCGTCGCCGCTTCACCCACGGCTGCCCCAGCACCTGCGCAAGCCGCTACCAAGCCACGCTTGGCTGCGGCACCTGCACCGGTGCCACGTGCGGGCAGCAGCGCCGATGAGGGGGAGTGGGAAAGTTTTTAAGCTTGCGCGGGGAGATCGATTTCAGCAATCAGCTCGATCTCTACGCAGGCGCCCAGGGGAATTTGCGCCACGCCAAAGGCGCTGCGCGCGTGCTGGCCCTTGGCACCAAACACCTGGCCCAGCAGTTCGCTCGCGCCATTGGTCACCAGGTGCTGCTCGGTGAAATCGCTGGTGGAGTTCACCAGGCTCATCACCTTGACGATGCGGCGCACGCGGTTCAAATCACCGCCGCACGCAGCTTGCAGTGTGCCCAGCAGGTCGATGGCAATGGCGCGGGCAGCTTCCTGGCCTTGCTGCGTGGTGGTGTCGCGCCCCAGCTGGCCCACCCAGGGTTTGCCATCTTTTTTGGCGATGTGGCCACTGAGAAACACCAGCGAACCGGTTTGCACATAAGGCACATAGGCCGCAGCCGGCACAGCCACGGGAGGCAGGGTGATGTTGAGGGCCTGGAGTTGGTCGTAAACGCTCATGGTGGTGGTTTGCCATTCAAAACAAGGAAGCGCGCAATGGTACAGAGCGCCGCCGGCCCATGGCGCTAAAGCTGCAGGCATTCACCGGGGTCTTGCTCGCCATGCTGGTGGGCACGGCCTTGCAGTTGGCTCAGCCACGCCTGTGGCCTTGGCAAGGTTACGCTGCGCTGGGCGTGCTGGGGCTGTTGCTGTGCGGGGCTGCATGGCGCTGGCGGCGTGCCGGGGCCATGCTGCTGGTTTTGGGAGTGGCTGCCTGCGCTGCTGCCAGTGTGGGCTTGCGTGCCCTGGCCTACCAGAGCCAAGCCTTGCCAGCCCGATGGGAGGGCGTAGAGCTGCAAGTGCAAGGCACTGTGCAGGCCATGCCGCAGTGGAGCGACAACGGGCAGCGCTTTCGCTTTGCCCCCCGCCAAGCCACTTACCAAGGCCAGCCAGTGGCATTGCCGCCCCTGCTGGAGCTGCACTGGGCATTTCCTGCCGCGCGCGGTGACGCGCTGGCTGCCGACAGCGATCGGCTGGCGGCCGTGTGGGCCGGGCAGCATTGGGACTTCACCGTGCGCCTGAAAGCACCCCACGGCGCACGCAACCCCCACGGCTTTGACTACGAACTGTGGCTGTGGGAGCAGGGCATTCAGGCCACCGGCCAGGTGCGAGCCACAGCCACCACCGTGCCGCGCTTGCTGGGGGAAGACCGCTGGAGTTATGCCGTAGAGCGTGCGCGCCAGCAGGTGCGCGATGCCATTTTGCAAACACTGCAGCGCCCCGAGGCGGCCTTGCCCGAGCGCGAACAGGCCGCGCGCGCCGCTGGGGTGGTGGCGGCCTTGGTCGTGGGCGATCAACGCGCCATTGAACGCAGCGACTGGGCGTTGTTTCGCACCACCGGGGTAGCGCATTTGATGAGTATTTCTGGCCTGCACATCACCTTGTTTGCCTGGCTGGCCATGCACGCCGTGGGCGCGCTGTGGCGGCGCGTGCCACGCTGGTGCCTGCGCTGGCCCGCCCCCCATGCTGCTTTGGTGGGTGGTTGCCTGCTGGCGTGCGGCTACGCGCTGTTCAGCGGCTGGGGCCTGCCAGCACAGCGCACGGTGCTGATGCTGGCCAGCGTGGCCCTGCTGCGCGTGCTGGGGCTGCGCTGGCCGTGGCAGCAGGTGTGGCTGCTGGCCGCGGTGGTGGTGGTGCTGGCCGATCCGTGGGCGCTGTGGCAGGCTGGGTTTTGGCTCAGTTTTGTCGCAGTAGGGGTGTTGATTGCTTCTGATTCTGTAGCTGCTCGCGCTTGCCAGGAAAGGCCAAAAGGCGTTTTTGAGCGCATACGCCGCTTTGTCCGTGAGCAGTCGGTGGTGAGCCTGGCGCTGGCTCCGCTGACGCTGCTGCTGTTTGGCCAGGTGTCGGTGGTGGGCTGGCTGGCCAACCTGCTGGCCATTCCCTGGGTGACTTTGGTGGTGACGCCGCTGTCCTTGCTGGGCTTGCTCTGGCCGCTGCTGTGGCAGCTGGCTGCAGCCAGCTTGGCGCCGCTGTGGTGGTGGCTGCACCTGCTGGCGAGCAGCTCCAGTGCCGTGCTGGTGCTGCCCGCAGCGCCGCTGTGGGCTGGGGCGCTGGCCTTGTGCGGCGCTGGGTTGCTGGTGCTGCCTTGGCCTTGGTGGTTGCGTACGCTGGGCCTGCCGCTACTGCTGCCCTTGGCAGCGTGGCAGAGCGCACGCCCACCTGTGGGAGAGTTTGAACTGCTGGCGGCAGACGTGGGCCAAGGCAGTGCCGTATGGCTGCGCACGGCCCACCATGCCCTGCTGTACGACGCGGGCCCACGCTGGGGCACGCACAGCGATGCCGGGGACCGGGTACTGGTACCGCTGCTGCGTGCCCTGGGCGGCGGACTCGACACGCTGCTGCTCAGCCACAGCGACAGTGACCACCGTGGCGGTGCCGCTGCCGTGCTGGCAGCCTACCCGGGCGCCAGCGTGCGCGGTGCATCCGCCGGTGTGGCCACCACCTTGCCACCTGCCCAAGCTTGCGTGGCCGGGCAGCGCTGGCAGTGGGATGGCGTGGTGTTCGAGCTGCTGCACCCACCCACCGCTGCGCAGCCCCCGGCAGGCAATGGCGAGAGCTGTGTGCTGCGGGTGCAAAGCCAGTCGGGGCAGGTGGCTTTGCTTGTGGGCGATATAGAGCAGGCACAAGAACAGGCGCTGCTGGCCCAGGGCGCGGCACTGCGCGCCAGCGTGTTGCTGGTGCCCCACCATGGCAGCCGCACATCTTCCAGCCCGGCCTTTGTGGCCGCCGTAGCACCGCGCTGGGCCGTGGTGCAGGCGGGCTACCGCAACCGTTTTGGCCACCCCCATGCCCAGGTGGTGCAGCGCTACCAGGCGGTGGGCGCACAGGTGGTGAATACGGTAGATTGCGGCGCGGCACGCTGGCCCTCGTGGCAGCCCGAGGCGCTGCAGTGCGAGCGCGTGCTGCGCCAGCGCTATTGGCAGCATCCAGGAGAGCACGGGCCTGACCCCGGCGGTGTGCTGGGGGGCGCACGCGCTACACCGCCACTGGGGCCTTGATGGCTGCTCCACCCCTTTGAGAGCCGCACATATGTTTGAACTTTTGGCACCCAAGTAAACTAACCGCCGTGCCATTTTTTCGCCTTTGCCTCCTGCTGTTGCTTGCCTTGCTGCTGCCCGTTCGGGGAGCGCTGGCGGTTGCCATGCAGTGCCCGACGCCTGGTGCGCAGGTGCAAGTGCAAGCCCCACAGCCGAGCGGATACCAGCACCATGCCAGCGCCGGGCATGGGCACGAGAACCACCACGTGGCCGCAAGCCACTTTGAGGGCCATGATGGCTCCGGTGTTGCTCACGACCACGCGAGTGCTGTTGACAAGTGCAATTTTTGTGCAGCTTCGTGCTCTGCTACAGCGCTTGTCAGTACGTTGATCACGGTTGCCGAGCAACCGCGCGTTGCTGCTGTTTTTCCTAACCTCTACGTCCCGCCCCTGAGTTTTGTGTGTGGCGGCCAAGAGCGACCTCCCCGAAGCATCTAAGAGCGTGTTCACGATCTCCACGCGGGTGTGCAGGCGCGGAATCGGGCGGTCTGCGTTGTTGCAAATCCTCGCAATAGCAAGGCTATTGCTGCGGTTTGCGCCTAGCAGCCCATCCCGATCCGCATCCTGCACCCCT
>JAYRPZ010000033.1:0-2033 GCA_041910915.1 Acidovorax sp. | reverse complement strand
GTGCGCACCCACCGCCCCAAGATGACTGCGGGGCGTGCTGCCATTTTGAAGTCCATCGACACCTACCGCGATCTGGACTACGGCCTGACCAAGATCGAGGTGCAAAAGCTCGGCTACTTTTTGCAGGTGGCAGGCCAAGACCTCGGGCTGCGGTTTGAAAAGCACCTTTACGGCCCGTACTCCGATCAACTGCGCCATGCGCTGCAGCGCATGGATGGCCACTTCATCATGGGCCTGGGTGATGGCTCGGTCGATGCCGAGATTGCCCCGATCCAGGACGCGTTGACAGAGGCAGACGTGTTTTTGGCCGAGCAAGGGGATGCCGCGCTGCGGGATCGGTTGGCACGGCTGCAGCGCCTGATTGAAGGGTTTCAGTCGCCGTACGGAATGGAGTTGTTGTCCACCGTGCATTGGGTGGCAGAACAAGAAGGTGCTGCGCAGTCCCCCCAAGCGGCATTGGCAGCAGTGCAGCAGTGGAATACCCGCAAGAAAAAGCTGATGCGCCCCGCACACGTGGAGGCTGCGTGGGAGCATTTGGCCGAACAGGGCTGGATCACGGTGCCCGCGACGGTGTAGGTTGTTACTCCTGCCGAATGCCTTCGCCAGCACCGCTCAGGAATGTCGGTTGATCATCTCGCCCAGGCGCACACCGCGCTGTGCGCGGCGTTTGCGGGCAAAAATTCCTGTTCCAGCCGTCCCTTTTCCTGTGCTCGCAGGTGCACCATCAGCGCTGCCTCGTCCGGCTGCAAGGTGTCGCAGCCGGATTCGGGCGCATGCACCGGTTCGGCCACCGCCAGGTGCTGGTGGGCGCTGAAGGTGGCGGCGTCCATCAGCAGCGCTTGCAGGTGCGGCAGGTGGCCGCGTGCCATGGCGAGCATGTGCAGGCCCCAGGTGTCCAAGTCGCCCCAATAAGCCACGGCGCGCTCTTGTAACCACGGTGCGGCCAGCCAGCCCAGGTTGAGCCCTGCACCCAGCACGGCGATGGTTTCTGCCACCGGCCGAGGCAGTTGGTGCAGGCAGCGTTCGTTTTCTACCAGCAGGATGCGGCCAGCGGGCAGCGGGGTGGTGAGCAACTCGCTGGCGCGCACGCGCATCTGCGCAAAGGGCAGCAGGCCAGGGGCCAGCGGGGCGATGAGCAGCCAGTGGTCGTCTTCGGGCAGTGCGCCTAAAAACCCCACCAGCCCCTGGCGGCTGGCTTCGCCGTCAAAGCGTTCGTCCAGCAAAGCGGTGAGCAGGCTGGCGTGGCGTTCAAAGAACTTGGTGTCGTTGCCCTGCACGGCCAGTGCGCGCAGGGGTTTGCCTTGGGCGCAGCCGGGCTCCAGTTGCTGTGCCATGTGCGCCGCGGCAATGACGGCATCGGCGGGCGCATCGCGCCACTGCACCAGACGGCGCACCAGCAGGCGCTGAAAGCTGGGGCGCTCTACCCCGGCGATGAGCGTGCAGAGCCGGGCATAGTCGCTGTGGACTTGCGCATGGCCCGGCACCTTGAAGTGGCGGATGGCGGCGATGCACTGCGAGGGCTTGTCGAGCAGCCAGTGTGTGGGCACGGCAATCGCATCGCTGCTGCCCCGGTAGCGCCGCTCTTGCCATTGCACGCTGCCCAGGCCATGCTGCTCTACCGCGCGCCATTGCTGCAAATGGCTGCGCAGCGCGACGGCGTCGCTCAGAAAAACCGCAGGGTCGGGCTGGCCGATGGACAGGGTCAGCGGCCATGCCGTGCCACCGCCCAATAGCTGGCGTTCACGCCAATCGGCGCTGTTCCATTGCTGGGCCAGTTTGGCTGCCAGGGTGTGGGGCGATTTCATGCCGCATTGCCTGCGGATGTGCTGTGCGCGCTGCGGCGAAATGCATCAATCTCCTCCCAGCGCAGCGACGCCAGCGTGGCCTGCGCGCCGCGCCGGTGCACCACCACGGCGCTGCGCGTGTGGTTGCGCAGCAGGCGCACTTCCTTGTTGGGCGTGACGAACAAGGCGTGCAGGCCAAACTCGCGCAGCGCCTGGATGATGCGCGCGGCCACGGCCTGCGAGCTTTTG
>JAYRPZ010000032.1:0-3290 GCA_041910915.1 Acidovorax sp. | reverse complement strand
GTCGATCTGCAGGTGCAGCCCGGTGAGGTGGTGGCCCTGGTCGGCCCCTCTGGCGCAGGCAAGACCACGCTGGTGAACCTGCTGCCACGTTTTGTGCAGCACAGCGCAGGCGAGGTGCTGCTGGACGACCACCGCGTGCAAGACTGGGACCTGACGGCGCTGCGCGCGCAGTTCGCCCTGGTGAGCCAGGACGTGGTGATGTTCAACGACAGCATTGCCGCCAACGTGGCGCTGGGTCAGGATGTGGATCTGAAGCGCGTGCACGAATGCCTGGCAGCCGCCAACCTCTCGGCCTATGTGGAAGGTCTGCCCCAAGGGGTGAACACCTTGGTCGGTCACAACGCCACACAGCTCTCAGGCGGCCAGCGCCAGCGCCTGGCCATAGCGCGTGCGCTGTACAAGAACGCGCCGATTCTGATTCTGGACGAAGCCACCTCGGCACTGGACACCGAATCCGAACGCCTGGTGCAGGACGCCCTGCAACGGCTGATGCAGGGCCGCACCACGCTGGTGATTGCGCACAGGCTGTCCACCATCGAACATGCCCACCGCGTGGTGGTGATGGAGCGCGGCCGCATGGTTGAGCAAGGCACCCACACCGAGCTGTTGGCCCAGGGCGGCCTGTATGCCCGCCTCCAGGCCCGTCCGCAGGACGAGTGAACCGCCACCGCTGAAAAAGTCCTACCAGCGCCCCCGGTTGGGCTGGCGCTGGCGAATGGCCGCGGCGATGAGGTCGGCCATGTCCTTGCGGCTGGCACGCAGGGCAAAGTCGGCCGCAGTGAGCCCGAGTTTGTTCTTGAGCGTTGGATCGGCCCCTTCCTTGAGCAGCAGCTCCGCCGATTCACGCGTGCCGTAGTGCACCGCCATCATCAGCGGCGTGGTGCCGTTGGGGGATTCCGCATCGATGTAGGCATGGTGTTCCAGCAGCAGGGCGATGACCTCGGTTTGCTGCGGTGTGGTGCCCGTGGCCGCGTAATGCAGCGGCGTCCAGCCGGCCTTGTTCACGTCGGCCTCACGAGCGATCAGGCTGCGCACGGCCTGTACCTGGCCACGCAGGGCGGCAATCATCAAGGGGCTCTCGTCCTGCGTGTTGCGTGCATCCACCTGCAAACCACGGGCCTGCAGCAGGGCATCAAATGCCTTGAACGACCCGTTCTGCAGGGCCAGCGTCAGGCCCACCTGCCCCTTGGGGTCGCGCGTGTTGGGGTCAAAGCCACGCTGCAGCAGCGCGGTGATGGTGCCGGGGTCGTCGCGCACCACGGCCACAAAGAAGTCTTCGTAGGAGCCAGCCCACACCGGCAGGCAGGTTGCACAGGCCAGGGCCAACAGGCCACGGCGCGCCATCTTCAGGGGGCTCATGCTTGCACCACTCCTTTGAACAGGCATTCGAAATTGCGGCCCGTGGCCTGCGCCACGGCCTCCACGGACAGGCCGCGCACAGCAGCAATCTGGCGTGCCACCTCGGGCACGTAAGATGGGTTGTTGGTCTTGCCCCGGTAGGGCACGGGCGCGAGGTAAGGACTGTCGGTCTCGATGAGCATGCGGTCCATGGGAACAAAGGCGGCCACATCGCGCAGGTCTTGCGCGTTGCGGAAAGTGATGATGCCCGAGAAAGAAATGTAGTAACCCAGGTCGAGTGCCGCACGCGCCACGGCGGCGGTTTCGGTGAAGCAATGGAACACGCCGCCCGCGCTGGCAGCGCTGCCATCCTCGCCCTCTTCACGCAGGATGCGCAGCGTATCGTCCGAGGCACTGCGCGTATGGATCACCAGGGGCTTGCCACAGGCGCGCGCGGCACGGATGTGGGTGCGAAAACGCTCGCGCTGCCACTCCAGGTCGGCCACGCTGCGCCCACCCTTGCGGTCTTCCATGCCGTAGTAGTCAAGCCCGGTCTCGCCGATGGCGACCACGCGCGGCAAGGCAGCGCGGTCCAGCAAGTCTTGTACCGTGGGTTCGGTCACCCCCTCGTTGTCGGGGTGCACGCCCACCGAGCACCAGAAGTTGTCATACCCCGTGGCCAGCGCATGCACCTCGGCGAACTCTTCCATCGTGGTGCAGATGCACAGGGCCCGATCGACCTGCGCCGCCTGCATGGCGGCGCGGATGGCAGGCAACTGCTCGGCCAGTTGCGGAAAGGTGAGGTGGCAGTGCGAATCGGTGAACATGACTGGCTCACAAAGCCGACCCGCGCAGACACGGATCGGCAGACAAACAATGCAAGGCTCAAATGGTCTGCGTCGGGCGGTCCGAACCCAGCGCTGCGCCGAGGATCTGCTCGATCTTCACCTTGAGCTGGCGCGACTTTTCGTCCTTGGGGAACTGGATGCCCACGCCCTGCGTGCGGTTGCCCCCGACGCGCGCGGGCGTGACCCAGGCCACACGGCCCGCCACGGGGTAGCGCTGTGGGTCGTCAGGCAGCGTCAGCAGCACATACACGTCATCGCCCAAGCGGTATTCGCGCGTGGTGGGCACAAAGATGCCGCCTTCTTCAAAGAACGGAATGTAGGCGGCATGCAGGGCGCCCTTTTCCTTGATGGCCAGCTGCATGACGCTGGGACGGGGCGCTGTGGAGGGGGTGCTCATGGTCTAGCGGACGGTGACGTTGAGGGCGAGTGTAGGGTCTTTCGTGCCTGGGCGACAAGCGCCTCCAGCATGAGGCCGGTGTTGTAGGGGTGCTCGGCCGTGCGCGCAGCCTGCAAGAGTGCGCGCGACCAACGGGTCAGCGCTGCCAGCGGCGGCGCGGGCGGCAGGTCGGCGGCGGCAAAGTAGCGCGGCGCGGCACCCACTTGCACAGCCATGAGGTCATGGCAAAGCTTTTGCAGTGCGGTGATGGCCTGCGCCGGGCTGGCCTGCGCCAGCACAGTGGGCGCACCGCGCAACAAACCTTTGGGGAAATCGGCCCAGGCCTGCGGCTCCAGGCTGCTGTGGGCCAGTTGCAAAGCGTCGTACGGGCGCCCGCCTGCGGCGCGCAGCCAGGCCTGCGCGGCAGGGCCGGGCACGCCTTGCGCGGCCAGCCAGGCCTGCATCTGCGCATCATCGGGCCAGGCCATGGCATGGCCCAGGCAGCGGCTGCGGATGGTGGGCAGCAACTGGTGCGCCGCCTCGCTGGCCAGCACAAAGCGCACGTCGCCGGGCGGCTCCTCCAAGGTCTTGAGCAAGGCATTGGCAGTCACATGGTTCATCTGCTCGGCCGGGTACACCAGCACGGCCTTGCCCCGCCCACGCGCACTGGTGCGCTGGGCAAACTCCACGGCGTCGCGCATGGCCTCCACGCGGATCTCGGCGCTGGG
>JAYRPZ010000031.1:0-21130 GCA_041910915.1 Acidovorax sp. | reverse complement strand
GACCAAGGTCAAGCTGGCGACAACGTGGGTCTGCTGCTGCGCGGCACCAAGCGTGAAGACGTCGAGCGCGGCCAAGTGCTGTGCAAGCCCGGCTCCATCAAGCCCCACACCCACTTCACGGCTGAGGTGTACGTTCTGAGCAAGGACGAAGGTGGCCGTCACACGCCTTTCTTCAACAACTACCGTCCCCAGTTCTATTTCCGTACTACCGACGTGACCGGCTCCATCGAGCTGCCCGCCGACAAGGAAATGGTGATGCCTGGTGACAACGTGTCGATCACCGTCAAGCTGATCAACCCCATCGCCATGGAAGAAGGTCTGCGCTTCGCCATCCGCGAAGGCGGTCGCACCGTGGGTGCTGGCGTGGTTGCTAAGATCCTTGAGTGATTCAACGGTTGAAGGGGTATAGCTCAATTGGCAGAGCGTCGGTCTCCAAAACCGAAGGTTGTAGGTTCGATTCCTACTGCCCCTGCCACATAAAGTGGTAATCAATAAGCCCGCCAGCAAGTTCTGGCGGGCTTCAGTGTCTTCTGCGCAATCCTTTGTGGTTGTAGAAATTGATCCGTATGGCTGCAACTCAGATTGATACCGTTAGTACCGGAGCAGATAAAGCCAAAGCTGCGCTTGTTGTGGCTTTGTTTGTGGCTTCCATCGCAGGTTTCTATGTTTTTTCTAAGCATGGGGCTGTGGTGCAGTGGGCAATCCTGCTTGTCGGGCTGGTTGCTGCTGTCGGTGTGTTTTTGACTTCTGAGTGGGGTCGTCAGTTCGTTGGTTTTGCGCGTGACGCAGGCAAAGAAGTCAAAAAAGTAGTTTGGCCAACGCGCAAAGAAACAATGCAAATGACAGCTTACGTTTTTGCATTCGTAGTGTTGATGGCGCTGTTTCTCTGGCTTACGGATAAGACGCTGGAGTGGCTGTTGTACGACCTGATTTTGGGCTGGAGGAAGTGATGGGCGATTCCCTCGGAATGGATCAGGAGCGCGAGCAGGTCGTGGTCGCTCCGCCCTCGAATCCCGATTTGCGTTGGTACATCGTTCACGCTTATTCTGGTATGGAAAAAGCGGTCGAGCGCAACATCACGGAGCGTATTCATCGCGCGGGGATGGATGCAAAATTCGGTCGCATCCTCGTGCCGACTGAAGAAGTTGTGGAGATGAAAAACGGCCAGCGCAAGACCACTGAGCGCCGTTTGTTTCCGGGCTACGTGTTTGTTGAGATGGTGATGGATGACGACACTTGGCATTTGGTCAAGCACACCAGCAAAGTCACTGGCTTTGTCGGTGGTGCAAAAAATCGTCCTGCTCCAATTTCTGAAGAAGAAGTTCAGAAAATCATCAGTCAGATGCAAGAAGGCACGGATAAGCCTCGCCACAAGATCGAATTCATGGTGGGTGAGGTTGTGCGTGTCAAAGAAGGACCATTCACTGACTTCAACGGCTCCGTAGAAGAGGTGAATTATGAAAAGAGCCGTCTGCGCGTTTCCGTGATGATTTTCGGTCGCTCTACGCCAGTGGAACTCGAGTTTTCCCAAGTGGAAAAAACTTAACAGTTTTTTTCTCGTTCTGTATTTCATGCGCTTTTTTGGCTCGGCGCAGATAAAAAGAGCCGCTAACCCCGGGGAGCACAGTGCGTAGATGCCTGTTGCGTTTGTACCCGCAAGGAGCTTTCAATGGCGAAAAAAATCGTCGGCTTCATCAAGCTGCAAGTGCCAGCTGGTAAGGCCAATCCCTCTCCTCCGATTGGTCCTGCATTGGGCCAACGCGGCCTCAATATCATGGAATTCTGCAAGGCGTTCAACGCCCAGACCCAGGGTGTTGAGCCAGGTCTGCCGCTGCCAGTGGTGATCACCGCGTTTGCTGACAAGAGCTTCACCTTCATCATCAAGACGCCTCCGGCGACTGTGCTGATCAAGAAGGCTGTCAAGCTGGACAAAGGTTCTTCGAACCCGCTGAAGGCCAAGGTCGGCAAGATCACCCGCGCTCAGCTGGAAGAAATTGCCCAAACCAAGCTCAAAGATATGAACGCTGCCAGCTTGGATGCTGCCGTGCGTACGTTGGCTGGTTCTGCCCGTTCCATGGGCGTGACGGTGGAGGGTCTGTAAATGGCAAAGCTCACCAAAAAACAAAAAGCCCTGCAAGGCAAAGTTGAAACCACCAAGCTGTATCCCTTCGCTGAAGCCGTTGCTTTGGTGAAGGAGGCTGCCACTGCTAAGTTTGATGAATCCATCGACGTGGCTGTGCAGCTGGGTGTGGATGCCAAGAAGTCGGATCAAGTGGTACGTGGCGCCGTGGTGCTGCCCCATGGCACCGGTAAGACCACCCGTGTGGCCGTGTTTGCCCAAGGTGCCAAGGCAGAAGAAGCCAAGGCTGCTGGTGCTGACATCGTTGGTATGGACGATCTGGCCGCTATGGTCAAGGCCGGTGATATGCCTTTCGATGTGGTGATTGCTGCCCCTGACGCTATGCGTGTCGTGGGTACGTTGGGCCAGATCCTGGGTCCGCGTGGTCTGATGCCTAACCCCAAAGTCGGTACGGTGACACCTGATGTGGCCACGGCAGTGAAGAACGCCAAGGCAGGTCAAGTGCAGTTCCGCGTGGACAAAGCCGGCATCATCCACAGCACGATTGGTCGCCGCTCGTTCGACAACGACAAGCTGCAAGGCAACCTGGCTGCCCTGATCGAAGCTCTGAACAAGTCCAAGCCCGCAACCAGCAAGGGTCTGTACCTGCGCAAGGTGGCGGTATCTTCGACCATGGGCGTGGGCGTGCGCGTCGATACCCAATCCATCGCAGCGTAATTGCGAGCAATCTTGAGGCCTTTGTGAAAAGGCCTCAGTGGTGGGCTGGTGCAGTTTTTGTGCCAGGCCATCCAAGACCGTTGGTATGCAGTTCGCTGCATTTAAATGATTCAAGCCAACGCAGATGGCGATCCCGCTGCAGATGGAATCCGTATTCCAAAACAGTTGGTCGCTGCAACAAGAGCGCGCACCCGGGCTTGTCCGGAGTGCGCATATGAAGGAGTAGACCTTGAGTCTTAATCGCAGTGAGAAAGAAGCGGTCATCAATGAAGTGACCAGCCTCGCCGCTAAAGCTCAAACGCTCGTGATCGCGGAATACCGTGGCATCACGGTCGCCGACATGACCAAACTGCGCGTTGCCGCTCGCAGCCAAGGTGTGTCCTTGAGTGTTCTGAAGAACACCCTGGCACGCCGTGCTGTGACAGGTAGCCCGTTTGAAGTGGTGGCTGACCAGATGACCGGTCCCCTGGTCTATGGCTTCTCCGAAGACGCTGTGGCCGCCGCTAAGGTGGTGGCCGACTTCGCGAAAACCAACGACAAGTTGGTGATTCGTGGCGGCGCTTTCGCAGGCAAAGCTCTGGACGTGAACGGCGTGAAGCAGTTGGCAAGCATCCCTTCCAAGGAAGTTCTGCTGGCCCAGCTGTGTGGCTTGTTGATGTCGCCAATCTCCCGCACCGCTGTGGTGTTGGGTGCTCTGGCCACCAAAAAAGGCGAAGGCGAGCCTGCTGCTGCTTGAGGCAGCGTGGCAGACATCCCCCCTCTAAACCAATTGTTAGGAAATCAAAATGGCATTCGATAAAGACGCATTCTTGACCGCGCTCGACAGCATGACGGTGATGGAACTCAATGACCTGGTGAAGGCCATTGAAGAGAAGTTTGGCGTGAGCGCTGCCGCTATGGCTGCTCCTGCTGCTGGCGGCGGCGGCGCTGCTGCTCCTGCTGCTGAAGAGAAGACCGAATTCAACGTGGTGCTGACCGAAGCCGGCGCCAACAAGGTCTCCGTGATTAAGGCTGTGCGTGAAATCACTGGCCTGGGTCTGAAGGAAGCCAAAGACCTGGTCGACGGCGCTCCCAAGAACGTCAAGGAAGGCGTTGCCAAGGCTGACGCTGAAGCTGCCGTCAAGAAGCTGGTGGAAGCCGGCGCCAAGGCCGAACTCAAGTAATCGGGTTCCCCTTGCCGGGCTGGAGGTCTTGTCAAAAGGCCTCCAGCCTTTGGTGCTTATGGGTTGCGCTTGCAGAGTGCACCAGCAAGCAGCCTTTTCTCAGGCCATTTGCTAGTGTCTTCTGAACCATCCGACAACGGAAGACGCCTTGGTTCGGGCGATGTGCAATGCATCGCCGTCCGCCAATGGTTGGTAGTGGCCAACCACCAAGCCCCAGCCTCTTTTTCAGGGGGCAGTTCGTCGAAGACCCCATTCCATGTCTTTGCCCGGAGATCTCATGGCCCAAACATCCACGTACAGCTATACCGAACGCAAGCGAATTCGCAAGAGTTTCGGCAGCCGTGACAGCGTGCTCAAAGTGCCTTACTTGCTGCAAATGCAGCGTGATGCCTATACCGCCTTCCTGCAGGCCGACACCCCCGCGAAGAAGCGTACCGAAGACGGCTTGCAAGCTGCCTTCACCTCGGCTTTCCCGATTGTTTCGCACAACGGCTTCGTTGAAATGAAGTTCGTCGAATACAACCTGGCCAAGCCTGCGTTCGATGTGCGCGAGTGCCAGACCCGGGGCTTGACGTTTGCTTCGGCCGTGCGTGCCAAGGTACAGCTCATCATCTACGACCGTGAATCTTCTACCGCGCAAAACAAGGTGGTGAAAGAGGTCAAAGAGCAAGAGGTGTACATGGGCGAAGTGCCCCTGATGACCGACAAAGGCTCGTTCATCATCAACGGCACCGAGCGTGTGATCGTCTCGCAGCTGCACCGCTCGCCTGGCGTGTTCTTTGAGCACGACAAGGGCAAGACCCACAGTTCGGGCAAGCTGCTGTTCTCGGCACGCATCATCCCCTACCGCGGTTCCTGGCTGGACTTTGAGTTCGACCCCAAAGACATTCTGTACTTTCGGGTCGACCGTCGTCGCAAGATGCCGGTGACGATTTTGCTTAAGGCGATTGGCCTGAATCCAGAATCCATCCTGGCCAACTTCTACGTCAACGACAACTTCCGCCTGATGGATTCCGGTGCGTTGATGGAATATGTGGCCGAGCGCCTGCAAGGCGATGTGGCCCGTTTTGACATCACCGACAAGTCGGGCAAAGTGGTCGTGGCCAAAGACAAGCGCATCACCGCGCGCCACACCCGCGAGCTGGCCCAGTCGGGCACCACGCACGTAAGCGTGCCTGAGGACTACCTGATTGGCCGCGTGCTGGCACGCAACATCATCGATGGCGACACCGGCGAAATCATTGCCCGCGCCAACGAAGAGCTGACCGAAGTGCTGCTGAAGAAATTGCGCAGCGCAGGCGTGCAAGAGCTGCAGTGCATCTACACCAACGAGCTGACCCACGGCCCCTGGATTTCGCAAACCCTGCGCATCGACGAAACCACCGATGAAACCGCAGCGCGCGTGGCCATCTACCGCATGATGCGCCCCGGCGAGCCGCCGACCGACGACGCGGTGCAGGCGCTGTTCCAGCGCTTGTTCTACAGCGCCGACACCTATGACCTGTCGCGCGTGGGCCGTATGAAGTTCAACGCCAAGATCGGTCGCAGCGAAGCGACTGGCCCCATGGTGCTGGACAACGATGACATCTTGTCGGTCGTGAAGATCCTGGTGGATTTGCGCAACGGCAAGGGCGAAGTCGATGACATCGACCACTTGGGCAACCGCCGCGTGCGTTGCGTGGGCGAACTGGCCGAAAACCAGTACCGCACTGGTTTGGCACGTATCGAAAAAGCTGTGAAGGAACGTCTGGGTCAGGCCGAGCAAGAGCCGCTCATGCCCCACGACCTGATCAACTCCAAGCCGATTTCTGCGGCGCTCAAAGAGTTCTTCGGCGCCTCGCAGCTGTCGCAGTTCATGGACCAGACCAACCCGCTGGCCGAAATCACCCACAAGCGCCGCGTGTCGGCCCTTGGCCCAGGTGGTTTGACGCGCGAACGTGCAGGCTTTGAAGTGCGTGACGTGCACGTCACCCACTATGGCCGCGTCTGCCCGATTGAAACGCCGGAAGGCCCGAACATCGGCCTGATCAACTCGCTGGCCTTGTATGCCCGCCTGAACGAGTACGGCTTCATCGAAACCCCGTACCGCCGCGTGGTGGATGGCAAGGTGACGATGGAAATCGACTACCTGTCGGCCATCGAAGAAGGCAAGTACATCATTGCCCAGGCCAACGCCACGCTGGACGAAGAAGGCCGCCTCACGGGCGATCTGGTCAGTGCGCGTGAGCAAGGTGAGTCCACCTTGGTGAGCGCCGAGCGCGTGCAGTACATGGACGTGTCGCCTGCGCAGATCGTCTCGGTGGCCGCATCGCTCGTGCCGTTCCTTGAGCACGATGACGCCAACCGCGCGTTGATGGGCGCCAACATGTCGCGCCAAGCCGTGCCTGTGCTGCGTCCGGAAAAACCCATGGTGGGTACCGGCATTGAGCGCGTGGCAGCCGTGGACTCGGGCACTGTGGTGGTGGCCAAGCGCGGTGGTGTGGTCGATTACGTCGATGCCACCCGCATCGTGATTCGCGTGAACGACACCGAGGCCGTGGCCGGTGAAGTGGGTGTGGACATCTACAACCTCATCAAGTACCAGCGTTCCAACCAGAACACCAACATCCACCAGCGCCCCATCGTCAAAAAGGGCGACGTGCTGGCCAAGGGGGATGTGATTGCTGACGGCGCTTCGACCGACCTGGGCGAAATCGCCATCGGCCAGAACATGCTGATCGCCTTCATGCCCTGGAACGGCTACAACTTCGAAGACTCGATCCTGATCTCTGAGCGCGTGGTGGCTGAAGACCGCTACACCTCGATCCACATCGAGGAACTGGTGGTCATGGCACGCGACACCAAGCTGGGCGCAGAAGAAATCACACGCGACATTCCGAACCTGTCGGAGCAGCAACTGAACCGCCTGGACGAGTCCGGCATCATCTACGTGGGCGCCGAAGTGCAACCCGGCGACACGCTGGTGGGCAAAGTCACGCCCAAGGGTGAAACCACGCTCACGCCTGAAGAAAAGCTGCTGCGCGCCATCTTCGGTGAGAAGGCTTCCGACGTGAAGGACACCTCGCTGCGTGTGGACCAAGGCTCGTCGGGCACCGTGATCGACGTGCAAGTGTTCACCCGCGAAGGCATCCAGCGTGACAAGCGCGCCCAGCAGATCATCGACGATGAACTCAAGCGCTTCCGCCTCGACCTGAACGACCAGCTGCGTATCGTGGAGGCCGACGCGTTCGACCGTATCGAAAAGCTGCTGGTGGGCAAGAAAGCCAACGGCGGCCCGCAAAAGCTGTCCAAGGGCACCATCATCGACAAGGCCTACTTGGACGGTGTGGAAAAGCACTACTGGTTCGACATCCGCCCCGCCGACGAGGCCGTGGCTGCGCAGCTCGAATCCATGAAGAACGCCATGGAGCAAACGCGCCATAGCTTCGACCTGGCCTTTGAAGAAAAGCGCAAAAAGCTCACCCAAGGCGATGAGCTGCCAGCGGGCGTGCTCAAGATGGTCAAGGTGTACCTGGCCGTCAAGCGCCGTCTGCAGCCTGGTGACAAGATGGCCGGTCGCCACGGTAACAAGGGTGTGGTCTCCAAGATCACGCCTGTGGAAGACATGCCGCACATGGCCGATGGCACCCCTGTGGACATCGTGCTCAACCCGCTGGGCGTGCCTTCGCGGATGAACATCGGTCAGGTGCTGGAGGTTCACTTGGGCTGGGCTGGCAAGGGCCTGGGCCAGCGCATTGGCGACATGCTGCGTGACCACGCGGCAGCCTCTGAGGTGCGTGCCTTCTTGGAAGAGGTGTACAACTCGCGTGGCCGCAAGGAAGACCTGAGCCAGCTGTCGGATGCCGAAGTCCTCGCCATGGCCAGCAACCTGACGGGCGGCGTGCCCTACGCCTCGCCGGTGTTCGATGGCGCCTCGGAGCAGGAAATCAAGGACATGCTCAAGCTGGCCTACCCTGACGAGCTGGCCCAGCGCAAGGGCCTGACCGACACCCGCACCCAGGCTTGGCTGATCGATGGCCGCACGGGCGATCGCTTTGAGCGCCCCACCACCATCGGCTACATGCACTACCTGAAGCTGCACCACTTGGTCGACGACAAGATGCACGCACGCTCTACAGGCCCGTACTCGCTCGTCACGCAGCAACCTCTGGGCGGTAAGGCCCAGTTCGGTGGCCAGCGTTTCGGTGAGATGGAAGTGTGGGCGCTGGAAGCCTATGGCGCGTCCTATGTGCTGCAGGAAATGCTCACCGTCAAGTCCGACGACGTGCAAGGCCGTACCAAGGTGTACGAAAACATCGTCAAGGGCGAACACGCGATCGAGGCAGGTATGCCCGAGTCGTTCAACGTGCTGGTCAAGGAAATCCGTTCCCTGGGCCTGGACATCGAGCTGGAGCGCTCCTGATTCAGGGGTAGGCTTCTATAAAAAAGTGAGCGCCTTGCGCTTGTTACATAACGGTTTGAGGTCGATTTTGGCCCCAAACCGTTGCCCAGCAAGCGCAAGCAGCTATGATTTTTGAATTAAGGGAAAGCGTCCTATGAAATCGCTACTCGACCTGTTCAAGCAGTTCACGCCCGACGAGCATTTCGATGCCATCAAGATCGGCCTGGCCTCGCCCGAGAAAATCCGTTCCTGGTCTTTCGGTGAAGTCAAAAAGCCCGAAACCATCAACTACCGCACCTTCAAGCCCGAGCGTGACGGCCTGTTTTGCGCCAAGATTTTCGGCCCCATCAAAGACTACGAGTGCTTGTGCGGCAAGTACAAGCGCCTGAAGCACCGCGGTGTGATCTGCGAAAAGTGCGGCGTTGAAGTCACGCAGACCAAAGTGCGCCGCGAGCGCATGGGCCACATCGACCTGGCCGCGCCTTGCGCCCACATCTGGTTCCTGAAGTCGCTGCCATCGCGTCTGGGCATGGTGCTGGACATGACGCTGCGCGACATCGAACGCGTGCTGTACTTTGAAGCCTACGTGGTCACCGACCCCGGCATGACCCCGCTGAAGAAATACAGCATCATGACCGAGGACGACTACGACGCCAAAGTGCGCGAGTACGGCGATGAGTTCGTGGCCAAGATGGGTGCCGAGGGCATCAAAGAGCTGCTCGAATCCATCGACATCGAGTCCGAAATCGAGCGCCTGCGCGGTGACTTGACCGGCTCTGAAGTCAAGGTGAAGAAAAACGCCAAGCGCCTCAAAGTGCTCGAAGCGTTCAAAAAATCTGGCATCAAGCCCCAGTGGATGGTCATGGAAGTGCTGCCCGTGCTGCCGCCCGACCTGCGTCCGCTGGTGCCGCTCGATGGTGGCCGCTTCGCCACGTCGGACCTGAACGATCTGTACCGCCGCGTCATCAACCGCAACTCGCGCCTGAAGCGCCTGCTGGAGCTGAAGGCCCCGGAAATCATTGCGCGCAACGAAAAGCGCATGCTGCAAGAAGCCGTGGACAGCCTGCTGGACAACGGCCGCCGTGGCAAGGCCATGACCGGCGCCAACAAGCGCGCGCTGAAGTCGCTGGCCGACATGATCAAGGGCAAGGGCGGTCGCTTCCGCCAAAACTTGCTGGGCAAGCGCGTGGACTACTCGGGTCGTTCCGTGATTACCGTGGGCCCCACGCTCAAGTTGCACCAGTGCGGTCTGCCCAAGCTGATGGCTTTGGAACTGTTCAAGCCCTTCATCTTCTCGCGCCTGGAAGCCATGGGCATCGCCACCACCATCAAGGCGGCGAAAAAAGAAGTGGAATCTGGCACCCCCGTGGTGTGGGACATCTTGGAAGAGGTCATCAAAGAACACCCGGTGATGCTCAACCGTGCGCCTACGCTGCACCGTTTGGGTATCCAGGCGTTCGAGCCCATCCTGATTGAAGGCAAGGCCATTCAGCTGCACCCCCTCGTTTGCGCGGCCTTCAACGCCGACTTCGACGGTGACCAGATGGCCGTTCACGTGCCGCTGTCGGTGGAAGCGCAAATGGAAGCCCGCACTTTGATGCTGGCCTCCAACAACGTGCTGTTCCCCGCCTCGGGCGAACCCTCCATTGTTCCGTCGCAAGACGTGGTGCTGGGCCTGTACCACGCCACCCGCGAAAAGATCAACGGCAAGGGCGAAGGCATGGTCTTCACCGACACCGGTGAAGTTCAGCGCGCACTCGATGCGGGCGTGGTTGAGCTGCACAGCAAGATCAGCGTGCGCTTGACCGAATACAGCAAGAACAAAGCCACCGGCGAGTTCACCCCCAGCACAAGCCTGGTGGACACCACCGTGGGCCGCGCGCTGCTGTCGGAAATCCTGCCCAAGGGCTTGGCTTTCTCTAACTTGAACAAAGCGCTGAAGAAGAAGGAAATCTCCAAGCTCATCAACGCGTCGTTCCGCAAGTGTGGTCTGAAAGACACCGTGGTGTTCGCCGACAAGCTGCTGCAAAACGGCTTCCGTTTGGCCACGCACGCGGGCTTCTCGGTGGCCATTGACGACATGCTGGTGCCACCGCAAAAGAGCGAAATCATTGGCCGCGCTGAAAAAGAGGTCAAAGAGATCGAGCAGCAGTACGTCTCCGGTTTGGTGACGGCTGGCGAGCGCTACAACAAGGTGGTGGACATCTGGGGCAAGGCCGGTGACGAAGTCTCCAAGGTCATGATGCAACAGCTGGCCAAGCAAAAAACCATCGACCGCCACGGCAAGGAAGTCGAGCAAGAGTCGTTCAACGCCATCTACATGATGGCCGACTCGGGTGCTCGCGGCTCTGCCGCGCAGATCCGTCAGCTCGCAGGTATGCGGGGCCTGATGGCCAAGCCAGACGGCTCCATCATCGAGACACCTATCACGGCCAACTTCCGCGAAGGCCTGAACGTGTTGCAGTACTTCATCTCCACCCACGGTGCCCGTAAGGGTCTGGCAGATACGGCGTTGAAGACGGCCAACTCGGGTTACCTCACCCGCCGTTTGGTGGACGTGACGCAAGACCTGGTGGTGACCGAGGAAGACTGCCACACCACCAACGGTTCGGTGATGCGCGCCATCGTCGAAGGCGGTGAAGTGATTGAATCGCTGCGCGAGCGTATCTTGGGCCGTGTGGCAGCCGAAGAAGTGCTGCACCCGGAAAACCGCAGCGTGCTGGCGCAAGCGGGCCAGATGTTCGACGAAGACCTGATCGAAGAACTCGAAGCCGTGGGCGTTGATGAAGTGAAGGTGCGCACCGCGCTGACCTGCGAAACGCGCTTTGGTCTGTGCGCCAAGTGCTATGGCCGCGACTTGGGCCGTGGCGGCCTGATCAACCTGGGCGAAGCCGTGGGTGTGATCGCCGCGCAGTCGATTGGCGAGCCTGGCACGCAGCTGACCATGCGTACCTTCCACATCGGTGGTGCCGCTTCCCGCGCTGCCATCGCTTCGAGCGTGGAAGCCAAGTCCAACGGTGTGATCGGCTTTAACGCCACCATGCGCTACGTGAGCAACACCAAGGGTGAGCTGGTGGTGATTTCGCGTTCGGGCGAAATCATCATCCAGGACGAGCATGGCCGTGAGCGCGAGCGCCACAAGGTGCCCTACGGCGCCACGCTGACCATCAAGCCCGATGAAACCATCAAGGCCGGCAAGATTTTGGCCACCTGGGATCCGCTGACGCGCCCCATCATCACCGAGTTCGCCGGTACGACCAAGTTCGAGAACATCGAAGAAGGTCTGACAGTGGCCAAGCAGGTTGATGAAGTGACTGGTCTGTCCACACTGGTGGTGATCGATCCCAAGCGCCGTGGCTCTGCCAAGGTGGTGCGCCCGCTGGTCAAACTGGTGGACGCCAACGGCCAGGAAGTCAAGATTCCGGGCACCGACCACGCTGTGGCGATTGGCTTTCAGGTCGGCGCGCTCATTCAAGTGCGCGACGGCCAGGAAGTGGGCCCTGGCGAAGTGTTGGCACGTATTCCGGTCGAAGGCCAGAAAACGCGCGACATTACCGGCGGTCTGCCCCGTGTGGCCGAGCTGTTCGAAGCGCGTACCCCCAAAGACAAGGGCACGCTGGCCGAGCAAACCGGCACCATCTCCTTCGGTAAGGAAACCAAGGGCAAAGTGCGCTTGCAGATCACCGATCCTGATGGCCACGTCTGGGAAGAGCTGATCCCCAAGGAAAAGAACATCTTGGTGCACGAAGGCCAAGTGGTGAACAAGGGCGAGCACATCGTCGATGGCCCAGCCGATCCGCAAGACATCTTGCGCCTGCTGGGCATCGAGGAACTGTCGCGCTACATCGTCGATGAAGTGCAGGACGTGTACCGCTTGCAAGGCGTGAAGATCAACGACAAGCACATTGAAGTGATCGTGCGCCAGATGCTGCGCCGCGTCGTGGTGGAAAACCCCGGCGAGACGCACTACATCCAGGGCGAACAGGTCGAGCGCTCGGAGATTCTCAACACCAACGAGCAGATCCAGGCCCAAGGCAAGATTCCTGCCACGTACTCCAACGTGCTGCTGGGTATTACCAAGGCTTCGTTGTCCACCGACTCGTTCATCTCCGCCGCGTCGTTCCAGGAAACAACGCGCGTGCTCACCGAAGCTGCCATCATGGGCAAGCGCGACGAGCTGCGTGGCCTGAAGGAAAACGTCATCGTGGGTCGCCTGATCCCCGCCGGTACGGGCTTGGCGTACCACCAGGCACGCAAGGCCAAAGACGCCATGGACGAAGCCGAGCGCCGCGCCATTGCCGAAGCGGAGGAAGCCGAAATGGCCGCAGCCGCACTGGAAGGTGACAGCGCCACCAGCGCCAGCATCGACCCCTCGGCCGACTAAGGTCTGTCCCCCAGCTTGCGCGGCGCGCCACCTGTGTGGCCGCGGCAAAAGCTGCGGGTGTGATGAACTCCCTGATGGTGCCCCGCTGTGCTTTGCCCGGCGGGGCCTTTTTTATCCATGCTGAGCTCTCCTGTGTTGTGGGGTTTGAGCCTCCTGCTGCTGTTTTGGGCCGTCGGGGCGTACCAGCGTTTACTGCGCCTGCGCGCGGCGGCCCACCAGGCGTTTGGCGCACTCGATGCCTACCTGGTGCGCCAGCAAGCGCTGCTGGCCGAGTGCGAAGCGGCCCATGCCCAGGCCAGCGGTGCGCCTGCGGCGGCGCTGGCAGCGCTGCAGGCGGCCAGCATTCAGTGGAGTGCCGCGCTGGCCTTGGCGCGCGCGCGGCCCCTGTCGCCCGAGGCTGTGGCTACCTTGGGTGCGGGCCAACGCACCCTGGTGGCAGCTTGGCAGGCCCTGCTGCGCGCACGCGAAGATGAAGACGGCCCTGCCGCCATCGCCTCTTGGCGCCAGCGCTGGGACACCTGCCAGGCGCACAACGGTTTGGCACAGCAGCAGTTCAACGATGCCGTGACGCAGTACAACGCTGCCATTGCCCAGTGGCCGGCCCGTCTGCTGGCCCTGCTGCTGGGGCTGCGGCCCGGGGCCTGTGTGTGACGCCGTGCCTCGTGGGCCGCTGGTTTGCTCCTGAAAAAGGAGCTGCTTGCGCTTGCCAGACGTGGCTTGGAGCCATTTTTGATGCTCAAAAACGTCCTGCTGCAAGGGCCGGGCGCCCTTGTCTACCCGTCCAGGGGTGCCAGACCCTGTGGTATGGCCTTTTTTGGGGTATCAAATCGGCCTCTGAGGCTTATGGGGCAAGCGCAAGCAGCTATCAAAAAAAGAGTTTTGTGGGCCTGTTGCGTGCCAGCGTAGCGATGGGTTGGGCCGCCTGTGTGCGGCGTCTTCTGTGTTTGCGTGGGGAGTTGTGATGTCTAAGCCACCTTCTTCAATCCCGTCCGGCGCGCCTGCGCTGTGGCAGCAGCTGGGCGCCACCGCCCAGGCCCTGCAGGCCGTGCGCGCTGGGCACTCCAGCAGCACAGCCCTGGCCGCCGTGCCTGCCAGCCTGCGCCCTGGCGTGCAGGCGCTGCTGTTTCAAGTGCTGCGCCAGCTGGGGCGGGCGCAGGCGCTGCGCCAGCAACTGGCCCCGCGCACCCCGCCCCCGGCGCTGGATGCGCTCCTGTGCACGGCCCTGGCCCTGGCCTGGGACGAAGCCAGCGCGCCCTATGCGCCCTTCACCCTGGTGAACCAGGCGGTGGAAGCGGCCAAGCGTGGCCCCGTGGCACGCCAGGCGGGCTTCGTCAATGCCTGCCTGCGCCGCTTTCTGCGTGAGCGTGAGGCACTGCTGGCCACCGTCGAGGCCGACCCTGTGGCCAGCAGCAACCACCCGGCCTGGTGGCTGCAGCGGTTGCGCCAAGACTGGCCCACGCAGTGGCAGGCCATCGTCGCGGCCAACCAGCAGCACGCCCCCATGGCGCTGCGTGTGAATCTGCAAAAAACCACGCTAGCCCAGTACCAGCAAGCGCTAGCAGCTATGGATTTAGAAGCGCACCCCGTGGGCGACTGCGGCCTGCTGCTGCGCCAGCCCCAGCCCGTGCAGCGCCTGCCGGGGTGGAGCGAAGGCTGGGTGTCAGTGCAAGACCTGGCGGCCCAGCGCGCCGCGCCCTTGCTGCTGCAGGGCCTGGCGTGGCCAGCCGGGCGGGCGCTGCGCGTGCTCGATGCCTGCGCTGCCCCGGGTGGCAAAACCGCCCACCTGCTGGAATGCGCCAGCGCGCAGCAGCCCATCGCCCTCACGGCACTCGACGTGGATGCCACGCGCTGCGCGCGCATCACCGACACCTTGCAGCGCCTGCACTTGCACGCCCAGGTGCTGTGCGCCGATGCGGGTCGCCCACACGACTGGTTTGCCACGCACTGCGCCAGCCAGCCGTTTGATGCCATCGTGCTCGACGCCCCCTGCACCGCCTCGGGCATCGTGCGTCGCCACCCCGACGTGCGCTGGCTGCGCCGCTCCAGCGACGTGGCCCAGCTCGCAGCCATCCAGGCGCAGTTGCTCGACGCGCTGTGGCCGCTGCTGGCGCCGGGCGGGCGCTTGCTGTATTGCACCTGTTCGGTGTTTCGCGCCGAGGGCGATGAGCAGGTGCAGGCCTTCGTTGCGCGCCAGCCCCAGGCCCACTGGCTGCCCTCGCCCGGCCATCTCTTGCCCGGCAGCGGCGCACAGGGGGGCACTCTCACGGACAATGCCGCCCGTGACCATGATGGCTTTTATTACGCATTGTTGGAAAAGCGCCCCGCTTGAGCGCCCTGGCCTGCGCGCGCGCTGGGTTGCCTGCACACGCGCGCTGTGGGGGCTGCTGCTGGCCGTGGCGCTGTGGCCCGCGCTGGCGCTGGCCCAGGTGCCGGGCGAGGTGGTGGACATGCAGATCGAGCGCCAGGACGAGCGCTTGCTGCTCAGTGCCGCGCTGAACTTTGAGCTGCCCGAGCTGGTGCAAGACGCCTTGCAGCGCGGCATTCCGATGTACTTCATCGCCGAGGCGGAAATCCAGCGCGAACGCTGGTACTGGTGGGACAAAACCGTGGCCCAGGCCCAGCGCTATCTGCGCCTGTCCTACCAGCCGCTGACGCGGCGCTGGCGCCTGCATGTGTCGGCCACACCGTTTGCCAATGCGGGCCTGGGCATGGCCCTGGGGCAAAGTTTTGACGACTCTGCCGAAGCCCTGGCCATGCTGCAGCGCCTGTCGCGCTGGCCTATTGCCCAGGCCAGCGAACTAGAGCCGCAGGCGCGCTACCAGGTGCAATTGCGCTTCAAGGTCGATCTGTCGCAAATGCCCCGGCCACTGCAAATCAGCGCCCTGGGCCCGCGCTCGGGCTGGAATTTGCTCCTCACCCGCACCCAAACTCTGCCGCCCCAGGTGCTCGCGCCATGACCTCTGCCGACCCCGCTGCCACCCCTGCCTCCGCCTCGTATGCCGCAGCCCGCACTTCGCGCACCGTGCGCTGGGCTTTGGCGCTGGGCGCGCTGGCCGTGTGTGCGATTGCTGTGGGGCTGCTGTTTTTGCTGTTGCAGGCCACCAACCAGCGCGCCCTGTACGAACAGCACTACGCCTGGCTGCTGGGCACCAATGTGCTGGTGGCGGTGCTGCTGCTGGCCGTGCTGCTGTGGGGTGGGGTGCGCCTGGGCCTGCGGCTCAAGCGCCAGCGCTTTGGCAGCCGCTTGCTGGTGAAGCTGGCAGGGATTTTTGCCATCGTGGGCGTGGTGCCGGGTTTGGTGATTTACACCGTGTCCTACCAGTTCGTCACGCGCTCGATTGAAAGCTGGTTCGACGTGAAGGTCGAAGGCGCGCTGGCCGCTGGCGTGAGCCTGGCGCGCGTCACCCTCGATACCGTGGCCAACGACATGGCGCAGCGCACCTTGCTTGCCAGTGTGCCCTTGGTGGACGTGCCCGACGCCGCCGCAGGCGTGGTGCTCGAGCGCATCCGTGACCAGCTCGGTGCCAGCGACTTGGTGCTGTGGAGCGCCAGTGGCCAGGCCGTGGCCAGTGTGGGCCAGTCGCGCTACGCACTGCAGCCCGAGCGCCCGGCGGCTGCACAGTGGCGCAGCGCGCGCGAGCAGCGCATTGCCTACGTGATTGAGGGCCTGGACGATCTGGCCGACCCTGCTGCAGCACAGGAAGCACGGGTGAAAACCTTGGTGCATGTGCCCTCGGCGCGCGTGGGCCTGCTGCAGGAGCCGCGCTTTTTGCAGGCCAGCTTGCCCTTGTCGCGGGCGCTGGTGGCCAACGCTGTGGCTGTGCAAGAGGCGAACCGCGAATACCAAGAGCGTGCGCTGGCGCGTGGTGGGTTGAAGCGCATGTACGTCGGCACCTTGACCTTGAGCCTGTTTTTGGCCGTCTTTGGTGCCGTGCTGCTGGCGGTGTTGCTGGGCAACCAGCTGGCACGCCCGCTGCTGGTGCTGGCCGAAGGGGTGCGCGAGGTGGCGCAGGGCGATTTGCGCCCCAAAGCCGCTTTGCACGGGCGCGATGAGCTGGGCGGCTTGACGCGCTCGTTCGCCCTCATGACCCAGCAGCTGGCCGATGCGCGCGGCGCAGCCTTGAACAGCATGGCGGCGCTGGATGCGGCGCGTGCCAATTTGCAGACCATTTTGGACAACCTCACCGCCGCTGTGCTGGTGCTCGACCCCGCAGGCCGTGTGCATTCGGCCAACCCGGGGGCCACACGCATTTTGCGCGTGCCACTGGCGGCCTACGTGGGCCAGCCTTTGGCCGAGGTGCCCGAACTGCAGGAGTTTGCCCAGGCCGTACAAGAGCAATTCGCCACGTTTGCCGCTGATCGCAGTGCGCTGCACGGGCTAGACCACTGGCAGCAGTCGTTTGTGCTGCACGCACCGCCCGGCGGCAATGCACACAGCGGCACCAGTCTGGTGGTGCGCGGCGCCGAGCTACCCGATGCGATGCGCCTGCTGGTCATTGATGACATCAGCGAAATCGTCTCCGCCCAGCGCACCCAGGCCTGGGGCGAGGTGGCGCGGCGCGTGGCGCACGAAATCAAAAACCCGCTCACGCCCATCCAGCTCTCTGCCGAGCGTTTGCAGATGAAGCTCAGCGGCAAGCTGCCCGCTGCCGAGGAGGCGATTTTGGCCAAATCGGTGCGCACCATCGTCGATCAGGTGGGGGTCATGAAGCGCTTGGTGAACGAGTTTCGTGACTACGCACGCCTGCCTGCAGCCGAACTGCACCCGTTGGATCTGAATGTTTTGGTGACAGAAGTGTTGCAGTTGTATGGCAGTGAAAACGCCGCTGTGCCTGTAGTCGCTGAGCTGGATTCCCATTGCCCCCCGGTGATGGGCGATGCACAGCAGCTGCGCCAGGTCGTGCACAACCTGCTGCAAAACGCCCAGGACGCCACCGAACAGGCGGCCCGGCAAAGTGGCGAACCCATTGAGCCCGTGCGTCTGGGCACCCACTGGAGTGCCTCGTCACAGCGGGTGCGCTTGACGGTGGCTGACCGGGGCACCGGCTTTGCGCCCCATATCTTGCAGCGGGCGTTTGAGCCTTACGTCACCACCAAATCCGGTGGCACCGGCTTGGGGCTGGCGGTGGTGAAAAAAATCGCTGACGAGCATGGCGCGCGTGTCGATCTCGTCAACCGTATGGAAAACGGCAAGGTGCAGGGGGCTCAAGTGTCGCTATCATTCGCGCCTGAGCGAAAGGTGGCGTCTTAGCAACACTTTCAGGCACAACAAGGCGCAACGCATACATGGCAAATATCTTGGTGGTGGATGACGAACTGGGCATCCGGGACCTGTTATCTGAAATCCTTAACGACGAAGGGCACAGCGTGGACCTGGCGGAAAACGCCACCCAAGCGCGTGGCGCCCGTGCGGCAGGCAGCTACGACTTGGTGCTGCTGGACATCTGGATGCCAGACACCGATGGCGTCACCTTGCTCAAAGAGTGGGCAGCCACAGGCTTGTTGACCATGCCCGTGATCATGATGAGCGGCCACGCCACCATCGACACGGCGGTAGAGGCCACGCGCATTGGTGCGTTCTCGTTCCTGGAAAAACCCATCACCTTGCAAAAACTGCTCAAAGCGGTGGAGCAGGGCCTGGCGCGCAGCCAAGCCAGCACGGTCGTCACTGCGCCGACGAAAACCTACCCCCCGGCAGCGCTGGAATTGAGCGATACCAGCCACATCACTGCCAATGGCATGTTGTCACTGGAGGCCGTGCCGATGGCGCACCAGGGTGTTGATCTCGACCGCCCGCTGCGCGAAGCGCGCGATGGTTTTGAAAAGGCCTATTTCGAGTTCCACCTGGCCCGTGAAGGCGGCTCCATGACCCGTGTGGCCGAGAAAACCGGCCTGGAACGCACCCACCTGTACCGCAAGCTGCGCCAGCTTGGCGTGGAGCTGGGGCGCAACAAACGTGGATAAATCCATAAAAATTATTTTTGGCTGATTTTTTGTGGCTATAATTTGAGTCTTGGCTCGGTAGCTCAGTTGGTAGAGCAGCGGATTGAAAATCCGCGTGTCGGTGGTTCGATTCCGCCCCGAGCCACCAAATACAACGCCCAATCTGTACAGGTTGGGCGTTTTTGTTTGTGCTCTGTATTTATGGCCTGCGGTGGCTGACCTGGGTGGGCATCCAAACGGTGGCGCTGCGATCGCACGCTTGGCCCCAGGCTGGGGGCAGTTGGCTGTGCAGGGCAGAGCCGGCCAGTTGGGTGGCCATGGTGTCAGCGTCGGCAAACCACCACTCGACGATGGCGTCAAAGTCATAGCCAGCGGGGCGTTCTGGTTCCACCCAATTCACGGTCACACAGCGTACGTTGTGCCATGTGGGTGCTAGCAAGGCTTGCGACAGGGTGCTTTGGAACTCATCGGGGCCCGTCGTGGGTGCGCGGCGTACAAAAGCCACCAGCACCGCATTGCCCGCACCGCCTTGGGGGGCGTGTTGCAGGAGTACGTGTTCGCGTGCCACCAAGGTGAATTCACGCACATAGCGGTCAAACACACGGGGCTCGTCCGGGCGCATGATGGCCAGCGTTTCTTTGTCTGTCCAGATGGCGTCTGCGCTGGAGCGATCGCGCAGCAGCAGCAAGTTCACGCCGTCATAGTCCACGCTGGCATCTTCTGGCCAAGTGCCATCGAAGATGCGCACACATTGGGTGACGCCGCGTACGCGCTCTTGCACATTCACGCACTGGCGCCCCAGGGCGGAGTGCTCGCGCCAAGCTTGTGCAAAGTCGGCAGCGGCCAATTGTGGATTGCGCCGCGCCAAATAAATCATTTTCCAGATGCTGTTTTGCATGCGAAGGGTTGTGGGTGGTGACAGGAAAAAATGCACCCCAGGCGACCGCATGCCAGCTCAGTGCCCGCTGTCGATTGCCAGGCGTGCTTGGGGGAACAAGGGCAGTGCGCGACTGAGGGCGAACAGGCTGGGCAGCAACATGCCCACAATCACCATCAAGGCAATCCGCAGGCCGTTGCCGGGCAGGTAGGCTTCCAGTGTGTCGCTGAGCCAGCCAGTAAAAATGGGGCCCAGACCGCTGCCAATGATGGATCCGACCAGCATGAGTGTGGCGTGGGCTGTGGCACGGCGTTGAGGAGGGACGACAAAGCTCAGTGCAGCATACGTGGGCGCTGCCCACCAGACGACGAAAAACGCGTAACCGACCATCAGCATGGCGGCGCTGATGACGGAACCTCCGGGCAGGGATAAATACAGCCATCCGCATGGCAGAGCCAGCAATACCCCCAGCAAGGGTACGCCCAGTTGCCAGCGCATGTCACGGCGCGTCAGACGGTCGGTAAGCGTGCCGGAAAAAAGCGCACCGATGATGGAGGCCAGTGCCGAGGCGCCAGAAATCAGGCCGGCATGCTGCAACGAAAGATGATGGTGGCGTACCAGCAGGGCGTTGTTCCAGGCGCCAAAACCGTAACCGGCCAACAAGGCAAAGGCCGCACCAATGATCAACCAGCGCGTGACGGGGGTGTGCCACAGTTGTGCCACAGCTCCCTGCGCTGGCAAGCTGCCGTTTACCGACTGTGCGGCTGGCGAGGGGGGGCGTGCAGGCTCTTGCACCGTCCAGCGCAGCAGCAGCACGGCAGCGAAGGCACTGGCACCAATCACGACGATCGCACTGCGCCAGCCCCAGTGTTGTGCCAGCCACGAGCCCAGCACCAGCGCCAGCAAAGCTCCCACGCTACCGCCTGTGCCAAAAATACTGATGACGCGTGAGCGCTCCTCTGGTGGGAAAAGGTCGCTGAGCATGGAAATAGATGCCGGTGTGCCACCGGCATCGCTCACAGCCCCCCCGGTGCGTGATGCCAGCAGGCTCCAAAAGCCTGAGGCAAGCGCACCTGTGGCCCCTAGCAGGGCCCCCAAGCCTCTGCTCCACACCAAGACACGGCGGCGCTCGCTGCGGTCGGCCAGTTTGCCCAGTGGAATTCCCAGCAGGGCAAAACTCAGCGAAAAGCCCAGGCCTGTGACCAGTCCGATCTCCAGGTCACTCAGACCAAACTCGGTTTTGACAGGCTCTAGCACGACGGCAAGGATTTGCCGATCCATGAACGCCAGGGCCGACAGCAAAGTCAGCAGCGCCAGTACGTAGCGGCGCTGGCGGGGTGCCACGTCCGCGCTGGGATGGGGCGGAGGTTTCGCGCGAGGGGTGATGGAGGGGGGGGAGGACATGGTACGTTTCCCCCAAAGGGGTTCAAGGTGACAGGGCCTGGTGTCGCGTCAGCGGTCATCTGTCGGTCTGCGCTGGCCCTCGAATCGCATCGCTGCGTTGCATCGCTTGCCAATACGCTCGGTATTGGCTGCGCAATGCGCCTTGCGCTGCGATCCGATGGCGATGCGCAGCCTTCGACAT
>JAYRPZ010000030.1:0-1720 GCA_041910915.1 Acidovorax sp. | reverse complement strand
GTGCTGCGGCAGCATCTGATCGCGGTGCCACTGGTGCAGGTCGCCCAGTTCGCTGCGCAAACGGTCTGCCTGGGCGTCGGTCAGGTTGAAATAGTTGTTCAGCCGCCAATACACCAGCTGCGGGGCCTGGTTGTAGGCCAGCTTCACGGCGCTGCAGCCCTGAAGAAGCAGCACGCACGCCAACAAAGCAAAAGCACGCCATGTGGAATGAAAAGGAAGCAACAGTGCACGCACGATGGCTCCTGGCGATAACAGCAATCGGGGCTTCAGGATAGGGGCAATGGGGTGCCGAAGTGTGATGCAGGGGAAATTGACAGGCATGGGGCTGCTGTAGCCAAAAGGAACCCATACTCCCTGCGCCCGTTCACCAACTGAAGCCAGGCTATCACCCGGCCCCGCCCGTCTGCCCTGTGGCGCTGGTGGCCGCCTGGGCCATGATCTGCAGCCACTGCGCAAACGTTGTCAGCACAGGGGGCTGGGCCTGCGCGGGGCTGATGAGGTAGTACGCCCGCTCGCCGCGCAACGGGCGGTTGCAGGCCACCACCAGTTCGCCGCTGGCGAGTTCCGCCTCGATGAGCAGCGGCGGGATCAGCGCCACGCCCATGCCGTGCGTGGCGGCCACGGCCAGCATGGAGAACAGCTCGTAGCGCGGGCCATCCAGCCCGTGCGGCGCATCCACCCCCATCGCGTCGAACCACTGTCGCCAGCCGTAGGGACGCGTGCTTTGCTGGAGCAGCGGCAAATCGGCCAGCGCCTCGGCAGCAACCGGCTGGTGGGCGCGGCCCCGGCCCCGCGGCGCGGCGGATTCGAGCAGGCGCGGGCTGCACACGGGCACCACGTCTTCATGCATCAGCAGCTGCGCCTGCACGCCAGGCCAGTTGCTCACCTGCTCGGGCGTGCCTGCGTACAGCGCGGCGTCGAAGGTGGTGTCGGCAAACAAGAAAGGCCGCGTCTGCGTGTCGATGTGCACCACGATGTCGGGGTGCGCCTGCGCCAGCTGCGGCAGGCGCGGGATGAGCCAGCGCGTGGCAAAGGTGGGCACCGCCGCCAGCATGAGCGTGCCGCCCTCGCCCTGGTGGGCCATCACGTCCAGCGTGTCACGTTCTAGCCCCTGCAGCCAGCGCGCCACCTGGCGGCCGTAGTGCGCGCCCGCAGGCGTCAGCACCACGCCGTGGCGCGTGCGACGGAACAGCGCCACGCCCAAAAACTCTTCCAGCGCCTGGATCTGGCGCGACACGGCGCTTTGGGTGAGCGACAGCTCCTGCGCGGCGCGGGTGTAGCTCTCGTGGCGGGCGGCGACTTCAAAACAGGCCAGGGCCTGGGTCGATGGAATGTTGCGGCGCATGATGAAGAGGAACTTGTGAGGAGGCTGCCAGCCCTTGAATTTGGCTGCCGCAAGTATTCCATACATTCTATAAACGCATGTCTGGATGAAAAGAACTCGCTTGCGGACTACTACCCCCAGGCCTACGATGCGCCCCAGATTCGTTTTTTCTTCCCCCCTTTTTCCAACCTGGAGACACACATGGCCCACGCCGCTTTTCAATGGGATGACCCGTTCCTTCTGAGCCAGCAACTGACCGACGACGAGCGCGCCATCCGCGACGCCGCCGCCGCGTATTGCCAGGACAAGCTGGCTCCCCGCGTGCTGGACGCCTTCCGCCACGAAAAGATGGACGTGAGCATCTTCCGCGAGATGGGCGAAGTGGGCCTGCTGGGC
>JAYRPZ010000029.1:0-4872 GCA_041910915.1 Acidovorax sp. | reverse complement strand
GGGTGCAGGATGCGGATCGGGATGGGCTGCTAGGCGCAAACCGCAGCAATAGCCTTGCTATTGCGAGGATTTGCAACAACGCAGACCGCCCGATTCCGCGCCTGCACACCCGCGTGGAGATCGTGAACACGCTCTTAGGCCTTGAGGTAATCGGTTTTGCCGCCCAGCCAGCGGGCAATGTGCTGCTGCGCCAGCGGCGGGTGCTGCTGCCACAGTTGCGGCGCCACCGCGCGCGCCCAGTCGAGCAAGGCTCTGTCTTGCTCCAGGTCGGCAAAGCGCAGCAGGGCCGCGCCCGATTGGCGCGCGCCCAGAAATTCACCCGGCCCACGGATGGCCAGGTCACGGCGGGCGATTTCAAAGCCGTCGGTGGTTTCTTGCATGGCGCGCAGCCGGTCTTTGGCGGTATCCCCCAGGCGCCCGCTGTCGCCCACGCTGTACAGCAGCACGCAGGCCGAGGCCACGGCACCGCGGCCCACGCGCCCGCGCAGTTGGTGCAGTTGCGACAGGCCAAAGCGCTCGGCGTGCTCAATCACCATCAGCGAAGCATTGGGCACGTCCACGCCCACCTCAATCACCGTGGTGGCCACCAGCACCTGCAGCGCACCGGCAGCAAACTGCGCCATCACGTCTTTTTTCTCTGCCGTGGGCATACGCGAGTGCAGCAGGCCCACGCGCATACCGGGCAGCGCAGCACTCAAGTCCTCGTGCGTGGCGGTGGCGTTCGAGAGGTCCAGCGCCTCGCTTTCTTCAATCAAGGGGCACACCCAGTAGGCCTGGCGTCCGGCGGCCAGCTGCACCCCCAGGCGGGCAATGATTTCGTCTTTGCGGCTGTCGGGAATCACGCGGGTGACGATGGGCGTGCGCCCGGGCGGCAGCTCGTCAATGGTGGAGACGTCCAAGTCAGCGTAGTAGCTCATGGCCAGGGTGCGCGGGATGGGCGTGGCGCTCATCATCAGCAAATGCGGCTCGCCCTGGGCGGTGGTGTTTTTTTGCCGCAGCGCCAGGCGCTGGGCCACGCCAAAGCGGTGCTGCTCGTCAATCACCGCCAGCCCCAGGCGGGCAAACTGCACCTGCTCTTGAATGACGGCGTGCGTGCCCACCACCAGCGCGGCCTCGCCACTGGCCACGCGCGCGAGCATGGCGGTGCGCTCTTTCTTCTTTTGCGCCCCGGCCAGCCAGGCCACGCAGCGCCCCAGCGGCGCGAGCAACGGCTCCAGCCAGCCCACCAGCTTGGCAAAGTGCTGCTCGGCGAGGATTTCCGTGGGTGCCATCAGCGCGCACTGCCAGCCCGCCTCGATGGCATGCAGCGCCGACAGCGCCGCCACCACGGTTTTGCCCGCGCCCACGTCGCCTTGCAGCAGGCGGTGCATGGGCTGGGGGCGCGCCAGGTCGGCGGCAATTTCGCGGCACACGCGCTCTTGCGCCGCCGTCAAGGCAAACGGCAACTGCACGCGCAATTGCTGCTCCAGCACGCCGCTGGAGGCCAGCACCGGCGCGCGCAGGCGGGCGCGTTCGCGCTGTGCCTGGTGCTGCGAGAGCTGCTGCGCCAGCAGCTCCTCGGCCTTCAGGCGCTGCCAGGCCGGGTGGCTGTGGTCTTCCAAGGTCGCCAAGGCCACATCGGGCTGGGGGTGGTGCAAAAACAAGAGCGCCTCGCGCAGGCTCCACGCGGCTTGCAGGCCTTTTTGACCATTTTTTTCGCCATAGACCAAAGGCGGTTGCAGACCGGGGGGCAAGGTTTCGCTCAGGTCGGCGCGCAGCAGCGCACTGGCCACGGCGCGGCGCACATAGGCCTGGGGCAGTTGCGCCGTGGTGGGGTACACGGGGGTGAGAGCCTGCGGCAGGGCACCTTCAGCCTTGCGAAAGCTGGGGTGCAGCATTTGCCGCCCCCAAAAACCGCCTTTGATTTCGCCGCGAAAGCGCAGGCGCTCGCCCACGGCCAGGGTTTTCAGGTGCGAGGGGTAGAAGCTGAAAAACGTCAGTTCACAGGTGCCACTGCCGTCGTCCACCTGCACTTTGAGCATGCGACGCGGGCGCAGCTGCACCTCGCTGGCAGTCACGGTGGCCTCGATCTGCACCGTCTCGCCCGTGCGTGCGCTGGCCAGGGCGGTGATGCGGGTTTCGTCCTCGTAGCGCAGCGGCAGGTGCAAGGCCAGGTCAATGTCGCGCAGCAAGCCCATTTTGCGCAGCGCCTGCTGCGCCGGGCTGGCTGCGCTCGCGCGTGGACTGGGCGAGGCGGGCGCAACGGGCGAAGCAGGTGGCGCAGTGGGTGGCGCAGTAGGTGGCGAGACGGACGAAGAACGCGGCATACCAAATTTGACAATTCGGGAACATCCTACGTCAGAGCGCTTCAGCTAATATAAGTAATCGCTTTGTTACTTCGTTTTACATCTCCATGCTCAAGCGCATCCATGTAAGAGACCTCACCCTGGGGATGTTTTTGCACGAATTGTGCGGCTCATGGATGGAGCATCCCTTCTGGCGCACACGCTTTTTGCTGGAAGACCCGCAAGATGTGCAGCGCATTCTCAACACCGCCATCGAGGAGGTGTGGATCGACACGGCACGCGGGCGCGACGTAGCGGCCGGCGCACAAAGCATGACCCGTGCCGAGGTCGAAGCGGAAATCAGCTCGCAATGGCAGGCCCTCGAAACCGCCTTGGGCACCCTGGAGCCCCGCCCTCGATTGAACTGACGCCGCAAGGCGCCGAGCCCACCCCCATGGATGCCGAGCTGCGCCATGCCGCGCAGGTGTGCCGCAGCGCCAAAGAGGCGGTGGTGTCGATGTTCACCGAGGCGCGCATGGGCCGCGCTGTGGACATGGCCAGCGTGCAAGCGCAGGTGAACGAGATTTCCAATTCCGTGTCGCGCAACCCTGGGGCTTTGATCAGCCTGGCGCGCCTGAAAACTGCCGACGAATACACCTATATGCATTCGGTGGCGGTGTGCGCGCTGATGACGGCGCTGGCACGCCAGCTTGGCATGGATGACAACAGCACCCGCCTGGCAGCGCTGGCCGGTTTGTTGCATGACCTGGGCAAGGCCAACATTCCCCTGGCGATTTTGAACAAGCCGGGCAAGCTCACCGACGAAGAATTTGACGTGATCCGCCACCACCCAGTGGCCAGCCACGAGATGCTGCAGCACAGCGGCCTGCACCCTGCCGTGCTCGACGCCTGCTTGCACCACCACGAAAAAATTGATGGCACGGGTTACCCGCACCGCCTGGCACGCGAGCAGATCAGCACGCTGGCGCGCATGACGGCGATTTGCGATGTGTACGACGCCATCACCTCCAACCGCCCCTACAAAGCGGGCTGGGACCCCTCAGAATCGCTGCGGCGCATGGCAGAGTGGACGCGCGGCCACTTTGATAGCCGCCTGTTCCAGGCCTTCGTCAAGGCCATTGGCATCTACCCCGTGGGTTCATTGGTGCGCCTAAGCTCTGCGCGCCTGGGCGTGGTGGTCGAGCAGTCGCCCGGCACGCTGGTGGCGCCGCGTGTGAAGGTGTTTTTCTCCACGCGCACACGTTTGCGCATTCCGCCTGAAGTGATTGATTTGTCGGCCCCTGGCTGCACGGAAAAAATCACCCACCGCGAAGACCCGTCGCGCTGGCACTTCCCTGACCTGGATGAGCTGTGGTGCGACATGGCCCAGCCTGCGTGGTAATCGCCCCTACCTAAAAGCTGCCCAGTAGCTCCTAAAAAAGGAGCTGCTTGCGCTTGACTGGTGCGGCCTAGAGGCCTTTTTGACTGTGGATTCTCATTCTGCTGGGGCCTGCGCAGGCTCTGCCGCGTGCGCGCCATGCCACAGGGCATGGGCGTCGATGCGTACCAGCAGCGCCGCCTGCAGTGCTTCGACCCGGGCGCGCACCTCAGCCAGGCGGGCCTGGTGCAACTGGCGCTGGGCCAACAGGTGCTCGCTCAGCGTGGCTTCGCCCAGCTCCCAGGCGCGGCGGGTGCGCTCGCTGGCGGCTTGGTGGGCCTGCAGTGCGCGCTGGTGCGCCTGCCACTGCGCCAGGCGGCTGACGGCGCCCTGTTCGGCCACCCAGGCACCCTGCTCTACCGTGCGGCGTACCTGCAGCGCTTCGGCCTCGGCAGCGGCGGCCATGGCGCTTTCTTGCGCGGCCAGCGCGGCGCGGTAGTCACCGCCCAGCGGCACGCTCAGCACCACGCCCACGGTGCGCTCAGCGCCGCCTTTGTCCGACAACATGCGCACGCCCACCCGGGGATCGGGGGTGCGCTCGGCACGCACCCGCGCGGCCAGCTGCTGCAAGCGGGCGACCTCACCCTCGGCAATGGCGATCTCGGCACTTTCTTGCACGATGCGTTCGCGCCAGCTGGGGGCGCCGCCGGGTGCTGGCGGCAAGAGCGCAGGCTCGGGCAGCGCGCTGGGGGCTGCGCCCGGCACGGGCAGTGCCGGAAATTCCCGCGCCAGGGCCTGCTGCGCCACGTCAGCCAGTTCTTGGTCGGCCAAGGCCTGTGCCACCTGCACCGCGTGTTCGGCCTGCAGCACTTCCAGGTCGCGCTGGGCGGCATCACCCAGGGCAACGCGCCGCTGCACGGCCTGCAGCTCCTGCGCCAACAACTGGCGCTGGGCAGCACTGGTCTGGGCGGCCAGGCTGCTGCGCAGCCACTGCATCCACAGCTCCAGCAGGCGGCGGGCAGCCTGGTGTTCGGCATCGGCCAGGCGCAGGTCGGCCACCTGCTCGGTGCGTTGCCCCAGGTCGTCATCCAGGCGGGCTTTACCAGGCAGGCGCACGGGGCGGCTGAGCTGCAGCTCCCATTCGTTGTAGTGGCCTTCGCCACGCACGCGGCGGCGCTGCGCGCCCATGCTGGCCTCGTACTCGTGGCTGCAGTCCAGATTTTCCCAAAG
>JAYRPZ010000028.1:0-9990 GCA_041910915.1 Acidovorax sp. | reverse complement strand
AAGGGGTGCAGGATGCGGATCGGGATGGGCTGCTAGGCGCAAACCGCAGCAATAGCCTTGCTATTGCGAGGATTTGCAACAACGCAGACCGCCCGATTCCGCGCCTGCACACCCGCGTGGAGATCGTGAACACGCTCTTAAAGGCCTTGCAAGGCGCAGCCAGGGCGCGCGTGGCCGACTGACCATAATCGCGGCACTATGCCCTCTGCTGCTCCTTTTTCTACCGAACTGCTGCACATTCCCGTCGCTGCCGATGGCGCGCCCTTGGGTGCGCAGCAAAAAAAATTCAACACCCTCATCCAGCGCATTGCCGCCCAGCGCGAGCTGCTGGCGCAGTGGCAACAGGCCGAGCAAGACTTCCGCCGCCGCTACGCGCAAGAGCTGAAGCCCGCCGCACTCGAATTGCAGGCGCTGATGACCCAGCACCTGCACTGGCTGGACGCCGCCTACGCGCGCAAAGGACTCACCAAAGCCGAGCGTGCCACGCTGGCCGACGTGATTGCCCGCATGGCGGCTGACCTGGCCCAGACGGCGCCAGACCAGGCCACCGCCGAGGCCATGACCGCGCTGCACGACCGCTACGCCGACACCGACTACGCCACCCAGCAGGCACAGGCGCTAGAGAAGGTGCGCGCCATGGCCGAAGCCGCCCTTGGCCTGGACTTGAGCGGCGTGGACATGAGCGACTCCGAGGCCGTGCTGCGCCACGCCGAGCAGCAATGGGTGCAGCAGGCCCAGCAGCAAGCAGCCCAGGCCGAGGCCGCGCGCGCCGCCCACCACCAGGCGCGCCAACGCAAGCCCAGCGCCAAAGAGCGCAAGGCGCAAGAAGAGGCACAGCAGGCCAGCCAGTCGGTGCGCGAGGTGTACCGCAAACTCGCCAGCAGCCTGCACCCCGACCGCGAACCCGACCCCGCCGAGCGCGTGCGCAAAACCGCACTGATGCAGCGCGCCAACCAGGCCTATGCCGACAACAAGCTGCTCGACCTGCTGCAACTGCAGCTAGAGGCCGAGCACATCGATGCCGCCCACCTGGCCCGCGTGAGCGAGGAGCGATTGCAGCACTACAACCGCGTTCTCACCTCCCAGTACCAGGAGCTGCAGGTGGAAGTGCAATCGCTGCGCGCGCACCTGCAAGCGCAGTTGCCACAGCACGTGCGCCTGTCGAGCAAACCTGCGGGCCTGGCCAAAATCATCAGCACCAACGTGCAGTACCTGCGCCAAGACGGCCTGCACCTGCAACGCACCATGCGCGCGCTGGACGAAGACCCCCAGCTGCTCAAAGCGTGGCTCAAAGAGCAGCGCCGCCTGTTCAAAGAGCAAGAATCCGACTTTTTTTGATAGCTGCTCGCGCTTGCTGGATAAGGCTTAGAGCCGTTTTTGGCGCTAAATATGTGTGCATAGTCTAGAGCGTCGGCATGGCTGCCCTGCCAGTGCTATCCTGCCCGCATGATCCGCCTGTCCGAGCTCAAAATTCCCCTGGCTGCCCTGCAGCAGCACCCCGAAGACCATAGCGAAATCCACCCCCTGGCCGAGCTGCACGCCCTGGCTGCCCAGGCCCTGGGCGTGCCCGCCAGTGCCATTGCCCAGCTGCACGTGTTCAAGCGCAGTTTCGACGCGCGCCGCGCGGGCGTGCAGGCGGTGTACATCGTCGATGTGCAACTGGCCGACCCTGGCCAAGAAGCCGCCTTGCTGGCGCAGCACGCCCAGCACCCGCACATCCAGCCCACGCCCGACATGGCCTGGCAGCCACCCGTGCAGGCCCCGGCCACGCTGGCCGAGCGCCCCGTGGTGGTGGGCTTTGGCCCCTGCGGCATTTTTGCCGCGCTGGTACTGGCGCAAATGGGCTTCAAGCCCATCGTGATCGAGCGTGGCAAGGCCGTGCGCGAGCGCACACAAGACACCTGGGGCCTGTGGCGCCAGCGCCAGCTCAACCCCGAAAGCAATGTGCAGTTTGGTGAAGGCGGCGCCGGGACGTTTTCTGACGGCAAGCTCTACAGCCAGATCAAAGACCCGCGCCACCTGGGGCGCAAGGTGCTGCAAGAGTTTGTCGATGCCGGTGCGCCGCCCGAAATTTTGTACGCCGCCCACCCGCACATTGGCACCTTCCGCCTGGTGAAAATGGTGGAAAACATGCGTGCCCAAATCATTGCCCTGGGCGGTGAGGTGCGCTTTGGCCAGCGTGTGGAAGCGCTGGAACTGGACGCACAGCGCCACCTGCGTGCGCTGCGCGTGCGCGATCTGGCCAGCGGGCAAGAGCACGTGCTGCCCACGCGCCACGCTGTGCTGGCGCTGGGCCACAGCGCGCGCGACAGCTTTGCCATGCTCTACCGCCTGGGCGTGCAGATGCAAGCCAAGCCGTTCTCGGTGGGGTTTCGCATTGAGCACCCGCAAAGCGTGATCGACCAGGCGCGTTGGGGCCGCGACGCGGGTCACCCGCTGCTGGGTGCCGCCGACTACAAGCTCGTGTACCACGCCAGCAATGGCCGCTCGGTTTATAGCTTTTGCATGTGCCCAGGCGGCACCGTGGTGGCTGCCACCAGTGCCCCCGGCCTGGTAGTGACCAACGGCATGAGCCAGTACTCCCGCGCCGAACGCAACGCGAACGCAGGCTTTGTCGTGGGCATTGCGCCCGAGGACTATCCGCAAGACGAAGCCGCGCTGCAGCGCGCCCTGGGCGATGGCCTAGGCCACGGCCCGCAGCCGCACGGGCAGGTGCATCCGCTGGCAGGCATCGCCTTGCAGCACCAGTGGGAAGCGCAGGCCTATGTGCTGGGCGGCAGCAACTACAGCGCCCCGGCGCAGCTGGTGGGCGACTTTCTGGCCGGGCGCCCCTCCAGCGCGCTGGGCAGCGTGCAGCCTTCGTACCGCCCCGGCATCGCCCTGGGCGACCTGAGCACGGCCCTGCCCAGCTACGCCATTGCCGCGCTGCGCGAGGCGCTGCCCGCCATGGGCCGCAAGATCAAGGGCTACGACATGCCCGAAGCCCTGCTCACCGGCGTGGAAACGCGCACCTCCTCGCCCCTGCGCATCGACCGGGGTGAAGATTTCCAAAGCCTCAACACCCCTGGCCTGTTTCCTGCAGGCGAAGGCGCAGGCTACGCGGGCGGCATTCTCTCGGCAGGGGTCGATGGCATCAAAGTGGGCGAAGCCGTGGCGCGCGCTTTGCTGCAGGCATAAAAAACCCCGCTGCTGGGTGGCAGCGGGTGGCGCTGGGCGGCTGCGCCTCGTGGAGGCGCAATGCGCTACTTAGCCCTGCATGTTCTGCAGCGCAGCAATGCGCTCTTCAATGGGCGGGTGGGTCGAAAACAGCTGGCCAATGCCGCCAGCAATGCCCATGGCGGCCACGCTCTTGGGCAGCTCACCGGGATGCACACCGCCCAAGCGGGCCAAGGCGTTGATCATGGGCTGGCGACGGCCCATGAGCTGGGCAGCACCGGCATCGGCGCGGAATTCGCGCTGGCGCGAGAACCAGGCGACGATGATGGCGGCCAAAAAGCCCAGCACGATGTCCAGCACGATGGTGGTGACCATGTAGCCAATGCCGGGGCCGGAGCTTTCTTCGTCGTTCTTGCGCAAAAAGCTGTCCACGGCGTAGCCAATCAGGCGCGACAGGAAGACCACAAACGTGTTCATCACGCCCTGGATCAGCGTCATGGTGACCATGTCGCCATTGGCAATGTGCGCCACTTCGTGGCCAATCACCGCCTCGACTTCCTCGCGGGTCATGTTTTGCAGCAGGCCCGTAGAGACGGCCACCAGCGCCGAGTTCTTGAATGCGCCGGTGGCAAAGGCGTTGGGGTCGCCTTCAAAAATGCCCACTTCCGGCATACCGATCCCGGCTTTGTCAGCAAAGCCGCGCACGGTCTCGACGATCCAGCGCTCGTCAGGCGAGCCGGAACCATCGATGACGCGCACGCCCGAGGTCCACTTGGCCATGGGCTTGCTGATGAGCAGCGAGATGATGGCGCCGCCAAAGCCCATCACCAGCGCGAAGCCCAGCAGCGCGCCCAGGTTCAGGCCGTTGGCAGTGAGGAATTTATTCACGCCCAGCAAGCTGGCGACGACGCCGAGAACCACCACGACAGCGAGGTTGGTCAGGACGAAAAGAACGATGCGTTTCATCGAAGAAGCTCCAAAGAGGCAGGCAGGGATGAGGGAATGTGCAAATGGGCGCCAGGGTGCGTGATTTCAAGCCACGCGTGCGCTACGGAAGACAAATGAGTCGTCATAAAAGGAATAGTTCGCGTTGTCGGCGCACCAGCCCGGAATACCGAGCACCGGCAAGGGCGTGAAGGGCTTGCGCGCCAGGTGCGCGGCGTCCAGGTCGTGGGCCAGCCAGGCGTCGATGTCTGCTCCTGGTTTCATAGCTGTTCGCGCTTGATAGACGTGGGCTGTGAGCGGTTTTCGTGGTTGTATCAACTGTTCCAACAAGGCGTGGCCGAAGAGGATGCATTGCGCCTGCTGCCACAGCGGGCGCAGCTCCACAAACAAGCGCTGCCACTGGCGCGCGGCCAGCGCCTGCCACAGCGGCTCGGGCGCTAGCAGCAAGGCGCCGTTTTCATCGAGCAAGGTGGCCGCGTCGCGCAGCGGCCCGCGTGTGGCTCCCACGCCCTGTGCTGCCAGGGCCTGGGCGTGCAATTGGTTGAGCCGCTGCTTGGTTTGTGGAAAGCGCAGCCACACCAGGCCGTTGAAAAAATCGTGCAGGTTGTCGCGCGTGGGCACGCCGCCGGTGTCGAAGATGAACTGTTCGTAGGCCACGCCCGCTGGCAGCGTGCTTTGCGGCACAAAGCGCACCGGGTGCGTGGCAGGCCGCGCGGCCTCCAGCGCGCCGCACACCGTGGGCGCGCTGCTAGCCAGCGGCGCCCAGCCCTGCAGCCAGGGCGCCTGCCAGTCGATACCCTGCCAGGGCGCGCTCAAGCCACCAGCTTCCACGCCAGCGTTTCCCCGGCGCGCAGGGGCTTGAGTTCGGCTTCGCCAAAGGCAAAGCTTTCGGGCGTTGTCCAGCTTTCGCGGCGCAGGGTGATGCTGCCCTGGTTGCGTGGCAGGCCGTAGAAGGCGGGGCCGTTGAAGCTGGCAAAGGCTTCGAGCTTGTCGAGCGCACCGGCTTGGTCGAAGGCTTCGGCGTACAGCTCCATGGCGGCGTGGGCGGTGTAGCAACCGGCGCAGCCGCTGGCGTGCTCTTTCAGGTGCGCGGGGTGCGGGGCGCTGTCGGTGCCCAGGAAGAATTTGCTGTTGCCACTGGTGGCCGCTTGCACCAGCGCCAGGCGGTGCGTTTCGCGCTTCAGGACTGGCAGGCAGTAGTAGTGCGGGCGAATGCCGCCGGTGAAGATGGCGTTGCGGTTGTACAGCAGGTGGTGTGCGGTGATGGTGGCAGCGGTGTAGGCGTCGCTGCTGGCCACGTACTCGGCGGCTTCCTTGGTGGTGATGTGCTCGAAGACGATTTTCAGCTCGGGGAAGTCGCGGCGCAGCGGGATGAGCTGGGTGTCAATGAACACGGCTTCGCGGTCGAACAGGTCGATGTCGGGGCTGGTGACTTCGCCATGCACCAGCAGCGGCATACCGGCTTTTTGCATGGCGTGCAGCGTGGGGTAGATGTGGCGCAAGGAGGTGACACCCGCGTCGCTGTTGGTGGTGGCGCCTGCTGGGTAGAGCTTGGCGGCCACCACGCCCACGTCCTTGGCGCGGGTGATTTCCTCGGGCGGCAGGTTGTCGGTGAGGTAGAGCGTCATCAAAGGCTCAAACGCCACGCCTGCGGGCACTGCGGTCAGGATGCGCTCTTTGTAGGCCAGCGCCTGCTGCGCGGTGGTTACCGGCGGGCGCAGGTTGGGCATGATGATGGCGCGGCCAAACTGGGCGGCGGTGTGGGGCACCACGGTGTGCAGCGGCGCGCCGTCGCGCACGTGCAGGTGCCAATCGTCGGGGCGGGTGAGGGTCAGGGTTTGGGGGGAGGCTGAGGTGGTCATGGGCCGCATTTTCCCATTGCCCCACCGTGCGCTTCAGGGCAACGCGCCGAAGACTTTTTGCACCATGGTGCTGGCACTGCCCAGGGGGTTTTGGCGAATTTTCTTTTCTTCCTCGCCAATCATCAGGTACAGGCCGTCCAGCGTTTTGCCGGTGACGTAGGGCCCCAGCTGGGCGTCTTCTTTTTTCACCAGGCCAAAGCTGGCGGCTTTGCCCGCAAAGGCGTCGTAGTGCTGGGCGAGCTGCACTTTTTCCGTAGCCTGGTTGACCACAGGCAAAAAGCGCTGGCCTAGTGGCGTGCGGGTTTTGCTGGCGAAAAATTGTGTGACGGAGGTGTCGCCGCCGGTGAGGATGTTTTTGGCGTCGCTCACCGTCATGCTTTGCACGGCAGCTACCAGCAAATCCTGGCCCATGGGCACGGCGGTTTCGGCGGCGCGGTTGAGGGCGGTGATGAGTTCGTCAATGCGCTGGCCCTGGCCGAAGGTGCGCAGCAGCTTGGCGGCATCGTCGAGCGAGCCGGGCAGGCCAATGCGTACCTGGGGGTTGCCCAGAAAACCGTCGGGGCGCCCCAGCAGCGCCACAGCCGACTGCACGCCCTGGCCCAGCGCTGCTTTGACGCCACTGCTGGCGTCGGCATTCGAGAGATCGCCCAGCGACAGCGCTTGCGCTTGGCGCGTGGCAGCCAGCAGCAACGCGGTGAGCGCCGCAGCGCCTGCATGGTGAAAGTGACGACGCAACATGAACGAGCCCTTGGTTGGTAGCGGGAGCTTGGATTGTGGCACCCGTGCGCCCGCATCCAGGCAGCGGGCGTGGGGGATGTCTCAATGCACCACCAGGGGCTGCTGGGCCAGGCCGGTGTAGCCGTCCAAAGTGGCGTCCACTTCTTCCTCGGTGGGGGCTTCGCGCTGCCAGGCGAGGATTTGCTGCTGGAACATCTCGGCCCAGGAGCCATCGAGGTACACCTCTTTGCCCGAGCGCTTGTCCACAATCTCAAAGCCGTGGCGCTGCAGGCGGGGCGGGGCATCGGCCGCATCAGCGCCGGGCGGGGGGTCGGGCAGGATGTGAACCACCACAAAAGAGTCTGAGTCGTAGAGCATTCGCATGGTGTTCCTCCTTTCCGTGAATGGGTGCCGGGCCATGGGCCCATGTGTCTGTGGTCTGTGCGTCTGCCCAGTCAGATGGGTGCGGTGCGCGGAAGTTCAAGCGTAAGGCGTGCAAGGCGCTCAAGGTGCCTCGCTGCCCAGCCCCAGGGGCAGGGCGGCGCTGTCTTTGAGTTGCAGCTCGACAAAGTCGCCCTGGCTTTGCGTGATGCGCAGGCGCACCGGCAGGTAGTACAGCGAGGGCGCCAGCCACAGTTCGGCGCGCTGGTCGTACACGTCCTGGGGCACGCGCTGCAACTGCACGGCGGGCAGCGGCCCGGCGGGTAGCTCCAGCGTTTCCAGCGGGCCGATGCGAAACACCCAGCGGCTGGTGGCGCGCGCGCTGGCGGTGGTCAGGGCAATCAGCGTGCCCTCGGGGTAGCGCTCGGGGGCGGCGGCCAGCAGCGCGGCCAGCTCAATGAACACGCTCAGGCGGTCTTGCGCGCCGGGGGCAATGGGGGCGCTGGGGGTGTTGGCGCTGAAGGTGACCTGCCCGGCCTCAAAGTCAAAGTGTGCGGCCTGTTCACTGCGCACACGGTCGCCAAAGCGCCGCGGCTGCAGGCCCCAGGCGGTGAGCCGCCCCACGCTGGTTTGCGCGCGCGAACCGATCAAAAAGGCTTTCACTTCTTGGCGTGCCTCGTACTGCGCACCGTCGTGGCGAAACAGCCATTGCGCGCTGGCGCTGTAGCGAAAGCCTTTGACCTCGCCACTCACGTCGAATGCCAAGCGCATGGGTGGCGGCACCTGCACGGGCGGGGCAGCACTTGCGGCCGTGCCATCGGCCAGGCTGGGGCCAGCATCGCTGGGCGCTTGGATGGCCAGGCCGGGGTCGTGCGCGATGGCAGGAGCGCTGGCCGCGCTGGCAGAGGCCTGCGCTGCGCTGGCGGGCACAGCGGCCGCGCTGGCTTGGGCCTGGGGTGTGTCGTCGTGCGCTGCGCTGGCTGCAGAGCTTGGTGCGGCAGCGTGGGCCTGTGCGAGCGCGGTGGCAGGGGTTGGTTCAGGTTCGGGTTCCACCATGGGCGTGCCCAGCTCTTGCCCGCTGGTGGGCTCCCACAAAGGGGTGTCGTCGTTTGCTGCTGGAACAGGGGCAGGCGTGGGGGCGGCGGTGGTGCGGGGGCGGCGTGCCTCGGGGGCGGTCTTGGGCGCGGGGGCTGCGGCGGGGCTGGGCGGCGCAGGGGGAGTGGGCGCAGGTGGCACGGGTGCCAGGGCCACCCAGCGCGTGTGCAAGCTGGGGGGCGCAGGGCGCGTGGGCCAGGAGCGCAATGTGGGCAGGCCCCACAGCACCAGGGCGTGCAGCAGCAGCACCAGCACCAGCAGGCGCAGCAGGGGGGGAGAGGGCAGGCGGGGGCGGTGGGGCTGCATGGGGGTGGGGTGGTGGCCCGGCAGCGGCCAGCACAGCCAGGGCGCAGGGATTATGCGATGGCTGCTGGAGGTGCGGCATTTGCTTCCAAAAAAGGAGCTGCTTGCGCTTACTGCATAAGGCTGAAAGGCCAAAAACACCTGAAAAACAGTGAAAACCCCAGGTTGCACACAACGCGGTACGCTGCGGGCCTTGTTCTCGCTTCCCTGAAAGGTTTGCCATGCAGAATTTTGATTTCCACAACCCTACCCGCATTGCGTTTGGTCAGGGGCGCATTGCCGATCTGGCCACCCTGGTGCCTGCCAACGCGCGGGTGCTGATTCTGGTGGGCGGCGCCAGCGCCGAGAAAACCGGCACCCTGGCCGAGGTGCGCCAGGCGCTGGGCGCGCGCAGCCACGCCACGTTCAGCGGCATCGAGCCCAACCCGCACTACGAAACCTGCCTGCGTGCCGTGGAGCAGGTGCGCGCGCACGGTGCCGACTTCTTGCTGGCCGTGGGCGGTGGTTCGGTGATTGACGCCGCCAAGTTGATTGCCGCCGCCGCGCTCTACACCGAGGGCGATCCGTGGACGCTGGTGGAGCAGCGCGGGCGCACCATTGAGCGCGCCCTGCCTTTTGGCAGCGTGCTCACCTTGCCAGCCACGGGCTCGGAGATGAACAGCGGCAGCGTCATCACCCACCACGGCCAGGGCTTCAAGCGCGCCTTCAGCAGCCCGCACTGCTACCCGCAGTTCTCGGTGCTCGACCCCACCAAAACCTACACCCTGCCGCTCAAGCAGCTGGCCAATGGCGTGGTCGATGCCTTTGTCCATACCACCGAGCAGTACCTGACCTACCCGGTGGGCGGCGGCGTGCAAGACCGTTTTGCCGAAGGCCTGCTGCTGGAGCTGCTGGACGTGGGGCCGCGCATCGTGGCCGCGCCCGAGCAGCCGGACTACACCGACCGCGCCAACATGGTGTGGGCCGCCACCTGGGCCATCAACGGCATGATCGGCTCGGGCGTGCCGCAAGACTGGGCCACGCACATGATTGGCCACGAACTGACGGCGCTGTACGGCATTGACCATGGCCGCACCCTGGCGCTGGTGCTGCCCAGCCTGCTGCACGAGCGCCGCGTGCCCAAGCGCGCCAAGCTGCTGCAGTACGCCACGCGCGTGTGGGGCCTGGGCGAGGCGGCGGGCGATGAAGAAGCGCGCATCACCGCCGCCATTGAGCGCACCCGCGCCTTCTTCGAGAGCCTGGGCGTGCCCACGCGCCTGAGCGCCTACGGCCTGGGTGCCGAGGCGGTCGATGCCGTGGTGGCCAACCTAGAAGCCCACGGCATGACCGCGCTGGGCGAGCACCGCGACCTGGACGCCGCCGCAGCGCGGCGCATCCTCACCGCCGCGCTGTAAGAGCGTGTTCACGATCTCCACGCGGGTGTGCAGGCGCGGAATCGGGCGGTCTGCGTTGTTGCAAATCCTCGCAATAGCAAGGCTATTGCTGCGGTTTGCGCCTAGCAGCCCATCCCGATTCGCATCCTGCACCCCTT
>JAYRPZ010000027.1:0-24516 GCA_041910915.1 Acidovorax sp. | reverse complement strand
TTTTGGCGCACGGTGGCGCCCAGCTCTTCCATGGAGGCGGCGGTTTGCTCTAGCGCGCTGGCTTGCTGTTCGGTGCGCTGCGACAGGTCTTGGTTGCCCAGGGCGATTTCGGTGCTGGCGGTGGCCACGCTGTCGGCGTTCAGGCGCACGTCGGCCACCACGCGCGCCAGGCTGGTTTGCATGTTGTGCAGGGTGCGCAGCAGCTGGGCCACTTCATCGTGGCCCTGGGCTTGCAGCGGCTGCGACAGATCGCCTTGGGCAATGCGCTCGGTGCGCTGCATGGCTTGGCGCAGCGCGCTGGTGATGGAGCGCCCAAGCACCGCCGCCGCCCCCATGCCCAGCAGCAGTGCCGCCAGCGCCGCCGCCAGCAGCAGGGTGCGGCTTTGCGCGGCGCGCGCCATGGCCTGGGCGTGGGCCTGCTCGTACAGGGTTTGCTGGCGCTGCTGTAGTTGCACCAGTTTTTGGATAAAAGCTTCGGCCAGCGGTTTGATTTCCGTGTCAATGCGCGCGCTGATGTCTTCCCCGGCAGCCTTGCGCTTGAGCAGTTCGGCGCGCTTGCTGCGAAAGGCGTCGCGGGCGCTGTCGATGGCTTGCACCAGTTGCTTGCCGTCCGCCGAGGTTTCCAGCGCCTGCAGGGCTTTGCGTGCGCCGGCGGTTTCTTGGCTGGTGGCATCCATCTCGGCCTCCCATAGGGCAATGCGGGTGGGGTCTTGCTCGAACAGCGCTGCGCGGGCACGCACCCAATTCAAGGCAATCGCCTGGCGCCATTGCATGGCCGATTGCAAGCGGGTTTTCTCCGTGGTGGCCAGCTGCTCGGTGAATTGCGCCAGGTCGTGCAAGCGCCACAGGCCCAGGGCGGTGATCAAGGCGGTGATGAGCAAGACCAGGCCAAAGCCCAGACGCAAGCGGGTGCCGATGCTGAAGTGTTGGAGTTGCATGGGGCTCTTTCTTGTGGTGTGCGCTTCTTGAAACGAGCGCTCAGGGGGTGGGCAGCGCCAGGGCGCCTTCTTGCTGCTGGCGCAGGCGTTCGCTCAGGGCTGCTGCCGCAATCGGGCGACAGTACCAGTAGCCTTGGCCGTAATCGCAACCGGCGGCCAGCAAGATGTCGTGTTGCTCTTGCGTTTCCACCCCTTCGGCCACCACGTGTATGCCCAGTTGGTGTGCCATGGCGATGATGGCTTGGCACAGCACCAGGTCTTGCGAGTCGCGGCTGAGGTGGGAGACGAAGCTGCGGTCAATTTTGATGTAGTCGATGTCAAAGCGTTTCAGATAAGACAGCGAGGAGTAGCCGGTGCCAAAGTCGTCCAGCGCCAACTGCATACCCGCCTCTTGCAGGGCGTTCAGTTTGCCGTCGCTCAGGGGGTCAGGCTCCAGCAGCACCCGTTCGGTGATTTCAATCGTCAGCGCTTCGCCGGGCAGTTGCAGGCTGCGCAGGTGCTCTAGCCAGGGGGCCACCTGGTGCGCGCCGCTGTGCAGTTGGATGGGCGAGACGTTGACGCTGAGGCGGAAATCAGCGTCTAGCGTACTGCGCCACTGTGTCAGTTGGTTGGCCGCCTCGCGCAGCACCCAGTCGCCCAGCGGCACGATCAGGCCCGACTCCTCGGTCAGTTCAATGAACTCGCCCGGGTCTACCAGGCCGCGCTGCGGGTGCTGCCAGCGCAGCAGCGCCTCGGCCTTGACGATGCGCTGGGTGCGCAGCTGCACGATGGGCTGGTAGTGCAGCGTGAACTGCTGCTCGTCCAGACCGATTTCCAGGTCGCGCAGCAGCAGGCGGCGGCTTTGTGCGGCGGCTTCCATGGCGGGCTCGAACACGCAGTACTGGTTGCGCCCCTTGTCTTTGGCGGCGTACATGGCCAGATCGGCATGTTTGAGCAGCTCGATGCCGTCGTAGCCATCGCGCGGGTAGAACGTGACCCCGGCGCTGACGGAGATGCGCGCCGTGTTGTTCGTCAGCTCGTAGGGCTGGGCCACGACGTGCAGCAGTTTGCGGCACAGCGGGTCGATGTCTTGGGACTGCTGCAGCCCGGGCAGCAGCAGGGTGAACTCATCGCCCCCCAGGCGGGCCACCAGGTCACTGGAGCGCACGCACGAGCGCAGGCGCCGCGCCACCTGGCGCAGCAGGTCGTCGCCCTCGTCGTGGCCAAAGGTGTCGTTCACTTCTTTGAAAAAGTCCAGGTCGAGAAACACCAGGGCAAAGCTTTGGCCATGCAGGCGCGCCTGTTCGATGCTGTGCGCCAGGTGCTGCTGGAACATCTGCCGGTTGGGCAGCTCGGTCAGGTGGTCAAAGTGCGCCTGGTGCCAGATCGATGCCTCTTGCTGGCGCAGCTGGGTCACGTCGGTGAACAGGCCGATGTGGCTGTGAACGCTGCCATCCTCGTTGTACGAGGTGGTGATGGTCAGCTGCTCAATGTATTCCTCGCCGTTTTTGCGCCGGTTGTAAATATCGCCGCTCCAGGAGCCGTGTTCTTTCAGGCTGGCCCACAGGGTTTGGTAGAAGGCGCGGTCGTGGCGCCCGGAGCTGAGGCGGTTCAGGCGCTGGCCCAGAATTTCGTGTGCTTCGTAGCTGGTGACGCGGGTGAAGGCGGGGTTGATGTCCAGCACCACGCCGTGTGCGTCGGTCACGACCATGGCCTCGCGCGTGTGCTGGTACGCCAGGCTGGCGCGGCGCATGGAGGCCTCGGTGCGCTTGCGCTCGCTGATGTCCAGCATCATGCCGATGACGGCGGGCCGCCCCTGGTAGCGCATGGTGGTGCCAAAAATTTCGATGTCGCAGGTGCTGCCATCGGCGCGCACGAGCTGGCGTTCGTAGCGCGCACTGTGTACGCGTCCTTCCAGGCGATCGCGCACGCGCTCGTGCACCTGGGCGTAGGCCTGGGGTGTGAACAGGCGCGCCAGCGGAAAGTGGGCTTGCAGCTCGTGCTGCGGGTAGCCCGTGATTTGGGCCAGTTGGGCGTTGGCATAAATGAATTCGATGCGCTCGTTCAGCATGTAAATGCCCGCCACGGCGTTGTCGGCCAGGCCGTTAAACATGGCCTGGATTTGTTCCACGGCGCTGCGCTCTTGCACCACGTCCCGCAGCAGTTGCTCGATGTGCTGGGCCGATTGGTTCAGCGCCTGCGCCAGCTCGGCCAGCTCTTCGCTGTGCGGCAGCTCGCTGCGCTGGGTGTAGTCGCCCCGGGAAATGGCGCGGCACTGACGCGCCATCGCTTGGATGGGGTGCAGCACCTGGCGCGCCAGCAGCAGGTAGCCCAGGATCAACAGCAGCACATCGATCACAAACAGCGCCACGCTGCTCCACAGGGCGCGCTGGTGGGCCTGGTTGGTGAACTGCACGAGCTGCTGCATCAGCACCTCGGTGCTTTGCAGCAGGGCATCGCTGGCTTGCATCAGGCCGACAATGTCGGGGGCGCGGTTCCAGGGGGTGGCACGCAGCGCATCCAGCGCCAGGCGGTAGGCCTGCCAGTCGTCGTACAAGGTTTGCAGCGCCGGGCGCATACGCGCGTCCAGCGCCTGTACCTGCTGGCCGTAGGCACTGCCGCCATGGGCCAGGGCGGCGTAGGCGTCTTCAAACGCCTGGTAGCGCTCCATGTGGGGCGTGCCTGCGTTGAAGGGGTCTTGTTGCGCAGCCAGGGTCTCCAGGGCAATGCGCTGGCCCAGCATGCGCATGTTGCTGGCAATGTTCAAGGTGGCAGCGGCATCGTCGGAGCGGCGCAGCAGCAATTGCATGGTGGCAACGTTGCCCAGCGCCAGCAGCGCCACCAGCAGCAGCGCCCACAGCGCCTTGTGTTTCAGCGTGCGCGGCCAGGGCAGCAGGGAGCGTAGGAAAGTGGCAGGCATAAGGGCTGGGAGGATAGCCGCCAACGCCCGGCGCGAAAAGCATCAAAACCCCGCCTTCCCCTCGGGTGCTGCCACGCCCCGGTGCCACGGGTGTGTCAGGGTGCCGCTGTGCCTAGCAAGGCGTGTTTGAGCTGCTCATCTGCAGGGTGCGGGCCAAGCCAGATGCCCAGCAAGGCGTGGAAAAACTCTGGCTCTTTGAACGGCTCGCCTTGCACCTCGCCCTTGACGGTGAGCACCGTGCCTGTGCCGGGCACCCAGTCGATGCAGAACTCCTCGCCTGGCAAGAGCTTTTTATGGGCAGAAAACACCTGGCTCATGCGCAGCACGCCTGGCACCAGTTTCGAGAAGGCGGCTTTGTCCATGTTTTCTTCCATGCCCCGGGAGAACAATTTGCCCAGCTCGCCCGAATCAATGTCGCGCAGCATGACGATGCGCAAGCGCTTGGGCCCGGGCAGCGCCACCACCTCGGCGCCCGAGCGTGCGCTGGCGCTCAGGTACAGGCCCGCCGTATAGACCTTGAACACCGCTTTGTGGCGCACACCGGCGCCGTTGAGCTGCAGCGCCTGCCCCTGGACGGTGGCGCTGGCGCTGTAGGCCACATCGGCCACGCGGACCTGCGCCCAGGCCGTGGCGCTCACCAAGGCGCACACGCCCAGCAGGGCGCGACAAGAAAATGCAAAAGACATGGGATGCCTCCAAAAAAGAACGATCGTTCTTTTTGTGATTGTGGCGACACCACCGCCTGCTCGGCAACAGGGTTTGTGCCCAGTGACGGGCACCAACCTGTCACTGTGGGTGGGCAGGGCGTTTGCTACACTGCGCGCCCATGTTCATTCACCACGTGTTCACTACAGGTTGTGCCAACCGGGGGGCTTGGCCCTGGCGTCGGCCTGCCTGCCTGTAAACACCCCCAAAGGCCCCCCGAGGGCCCTGGCCGCCAGCTTTGGCGCGCACCGTGGCCCTTCGCGCACTGGCGCAGTGGCGGGGCCGATTTCCCCAGATTGTCTGCACTGCGGCGCATTGTTTGCCCGCCATGGCACCCGCCCCGGCAGCCATGCGCCGCCCCCGTTGTTGGGAGCATCCTCACGTGATCACTGAACTTGAATTCAAAAGCCTCGCGGCCCAGGGCTACAACCGCATTCCACTCATGGTGGAGGCTTTTGCCGACCTGGAAACGCCCCTCTCGCTCTACCTCAAGCTGGCCCACGCGCAAGACGGCGGCAAGCACAGCTTTTTGCTCGAATCGGTGGTGGGTGGCGAGCGCTTTGGCCGCTACAGCTTCATTGGCTTGCCTGCGCGCACGCTCTTGCGTGCCAGTGGTTTTGGCGCCGACGCCCGCACCGAGGTGGTGAGCGACGGTGTTGTCGTCGAAACCGCCAGCGGCAATCCACTGGACTTCATTGCCGAGTACCAAAAGCGCTTCAAAGTGGCGCTGCGTCCTGGCTTGCCGCGCTTTTGCGGCGGCCTGGCGGGCTACTTTGGCTACGACGCCGTGCGCTACATCGAGAAAAAGCTCGAAGCCAGCTGCCCGCCCGATAGCTTGGGCTGCCCCGACATCTTGCTGCTGCAATGCGAAGAGCTGGCGGTGATTGATAACCTCTCGGGCAAGCTCTACCTCATTGTGTATGCCGACCCCGCCCAGCCCGAGGCCTACGCACGCGCCAAGCAGCGCCTGCGTGCGCTCAAAGAGCAGCTCAAATACTCGGTCAGCGCGCCCCAGGTCAAAGCCAGCGAAAGCCACCCCGCGCAGCGCAGCTTTGCCAAACCAGACTACCTGGCGGCCGTGCAAAAAGCCAAAGACCTGATTGCGGCGGGCGACTTCATGCAGGTGCAAGTGGGCCAGCGCATCCACAAGCGCTACACCGAATCGCCCTTGAGCCTGTACCGCGCGCTGCGCTCGCTCAACCCCAGCCCCTATATGTATTACTACCACTTTGGGGACTTCCAGGTGGTGGGGGCCAGCCCGGAAATTCTGGTGCGCCAAGAGCACACCGAAGAGGGCACCAAAGTCACCATCCGCCCACTGGCAGGCACGCGCCCACGCGGTGCCACGCCCGAGAAAGACAAGGCGGCCGAGCTGGAGCTGATCAACGACCCGAAAGAGCGCGCCGAACACGTCATGCTGATTGACCTGGCGCGCAACGACATTGGCCGCATTGCCAAAATTGGCTCGGTGAAAGTCACCGAGGCTTTTGTGGTGGAGCGCTACAGCCACGTCATGCACATCGTCAGCAACGTCGAGGGCCTGTTGAACGAGGGCATGAGCAGCATGGACGTGCTGCGTGCCACCTTCCCGGCGGGCACGCTCACCGGCGCGCCCAAAGTCCATGCCATGGAGCTGATCGACCAGCTCGAACCCACCAAGCGCGGCCTGTACGGCGGCGCCTGTGGCTACCTGAGCTACGCGGGTGACATGGACGTGGCCATTGCCATTCGCACTGCCATCGTCAAAGACGGCATGCTGTATGTGCAAGCGGCCGCAGGCGTGGTGGCCGACTCGGTGCCCGAGCTGGAATGGAAAGAAACCGAACACAAGGCGCGTGCGCTGCTGCGCGCTGCTGAACTGGTCGAGGAGGGCCTGGAATGAGCGACACCACCCGTGCCATTGAGCACACCCAAGCCTGCACCACCATGGACGATGTGCGCCGCCACATTGATGCGCTGGACGACGTGCTCGTGCCTTTGCTCGTGACACGCGGCGGCTACATGACCCAGGCCGCCCGCATCAAACAGCACGACAGCCAGGTGCGCGACGAAGAGCGCATCGAGGCCATCGTGGCGCGCGTGCGTGCCCGTGCTGAAAAAGAGGGCGGCCAGCCCGACGTGATCGAAGCCATCTACCGCAGCATGATGGAGGCCTACATCGCCTACGAACACCGCGAATTTGCCCGCCTGCGCGCGCCCCAAGGAGAGCAGCCATGAAACTCTTGATGGTCGATAACTACGACAGCTTTACCTACAACATCGTGCAGTACTTTGGCGAGCTGGGCGCGCAGGTGGAAGTGCATCGCAACGACGAAATCACCGTGGCCGAGATTCAGGCCAAGCTCGACGCCGGGCAGCTCGATCGCCTGGTGATCTCGCCTGGCCCGTGCTCGCCGGCTGAGGCGGGCATTTCGGTGGCGGCCATTCAGCACTTTGCGGGCCAGTTGCCCATTTTGGGCGTGTGCCTGGGGCACCAGAGCATTGGCGCGGCCTTTGGCGGCAAGATTGTGCGTGCGCAGGAGCTGATGCACGGCAAAACCAGCACCATCACCACCACCCAGCAAGGCGTGTTTGCCGACCTGCCCGCGCAGTTCACCGTGAACCGCTATCACTCGCTGGCCATTGAGCGCGCCAGTTGCCCCGAGTGCCTGGAAATTACCGCCTGGACAGACGACGGCGAAATCATGGGTGTGCGCCACAAAACGCTGGCCATTCAGGGCGTGCAGTTCCACCCCGAGAGCGTGCTCACCGAACACGGCCACGCCATGCTGAAGAATTTTTTGCTTCAAAAATAAGAGCTGCTCGCGCTTGCTGGGTAAGGCTTTGAGGCCAAAAAGATGCTGAAAAACTGGCCTGCAGCGTGCTTTGCGCCGCCACCAGGCCCCACACCAGCCCTGCAGCGGGCCTCGGCGGGGTTTTTTAGGCATCAAAACCGGCTCTAAGCCTTATGAGGTAAGCGCAAGAAGCTCCTTAAAAGAGAGCAATTTGCCCCCTTCGTTGTTCTGTTTTGCGAGATCGCACCATGCACAAAATCACCCCCCAAGAAGCGCTGCAGCGCACCATCGAGCACCGCGAAATTTTTCATGACGAGATGCTGCACCTCATGCGCCTGATCATGGGCGGTGAGATGTCGCCCCTGATGACCGCCGCCATCCTCACCGGCCTGCGCGTGAAGAAGGAAACCATTGGCGAAATTACCGCCGCTGCGCAGGTGATGCGCGAGTTTTCCACCAAGGTGCACGTGAGCGACACGCGCCATCTGGTGGATATCGTGGGTACCGGCGGTGACGGTGCCAACACCTTCAACATTTCCACCTGCGCCATGTTTGTGGCGGCGGCTGCGGGGGCCAAGGTGAGCAAGCACGGCGGGCGCGGCGTGTCGAGCAAAAGCGGCAGCGCCGACGCCATGGAGGCGCTGGGCATCCACATCAACCTGGCGCCCGAGCAGATTGCGCAGTGCATTGCCGAGGTCGGCATTGGCTTTATGTTTGCGCCCAACCACCACCCGGCGATGAAAAACGTCGCCCCGGTGCGCAAAGAACTCGGCGTGCGCACGCTGTTCAACATCTTGGGGCCACTGACCAACCCGGCGGGCGCGCCCAACATCCTCATGGGCGTGTTCCACCCCGACTTGGTGGGCATTCAAGTGCGCGCGCTGCAGCGCCTGGGTGCCGAGCACGCGCTGGTGGTGTATGGCCGCGATGGCATGGATGAAGTCAGCCTGGGCGCAGCCACCATGGTGGGCGAGCTGAAAAACGGCGAAATCACCGAATACGAAATCCACCCCGAAGACTTTGGCCTGCAAATGAGCAGCAACCGCGCCTTGAAGGTGGAAACGCCCGAGCAGTCGCGCGATATGTTGCTGGGCGTGCTCGCTGGCGACAGCGGCCCGGCGCGCGAAATCGTCTGCCTCAACGCCGGGGCGGCGCTGTACGCCGCCAACGTGGTGGCCGACATCGCCAGCGGCATTGCCCGCGCCCGCGCCGCCATCGACTCGGGCGCAGCCCGTGCCAAGCTAGAACAATTGGTGGCACGCACGCACGCGCTGGCCGCCTGAGCCTGAAAGGACACCCCACCCATGAGCGACATCCTGCAAAAAATCTGCGCCGTCAAGCACGAAGAAGTGGCCAGCGCGCTGCAAAAAACGCCCCTGGCCGCCATGCGTGCCGATGCTGAGAGCCGCGTGCTCACGCGCGACTTTGAAGGTGCGCTGCGCGCCAAAATCGCTGCGGGTCAGGCAGCGGTGATTGCCGAAATCAAAAAAGCCAGCCCCAGCAAGGGCGTGCTGCGCGAGGATTTCATCCCGGCCGACATTGCGCAAAGCTACGCCGAGGGCGATGGCAAGCGTGGCGGCGTGAGCGCGGCTTGCCTGTCGGTGCTGACCGATAAACAGTTCTTCCAGGGCAGCGTGGACTACCTCAAGCAGGCGCGCGCCAGCTGCAGCCTGCCGGTGCTGCGCAAAGACTTCATCGTGGATGCCTACCAGGTCTATGAGGCCCGCGCCATGGGGGCTGACGCGGTGCTGCTGATTGCTGCTTGCTTGGATGATGCGCAGCTGCGTGACTTCGAGGCCATCGCCCATAACCTGGGCATGGCCGTGCTGGTGGAAGTCCACGACGCGCCTGAGCTGGAGCGCGCGCTGCGCCTGAAGACACCGCTGGTGGGCATCAACAACCGCAACCTGCGCACCTTCGAGGTCAGCTTGCAAACCACGCTGACGCTGCAGCAGCAAGTGCCGCAAGACCGCCTGCTGGTCACCGAGTCGGGCATCTTGAGCCCCGCCGACGTGCAGCAGATGCGCAGCGCTGGCATCCATGCCTTCTTGGTGGGCGAGGCTTTCATGCGCGCACCTGAGCCAGGCCAGGCCTTGGCGCAGCTGTTCGGCTGAAGGCGCACGCCTGGCCTGCAGGCGGGCCTGTCTACAATCGCCTGCAACACATTTTTACATTGAGGGCTGAGTGCTCGACCAACTGCAACCCCCTAGCTCGCAATTGCGCCGTGAATGGTGGTGGTTTGCGCTGGTCATGCTGTTGCTGGGCTTGTTGCTGGCAGCAGACCTGTGGGGCGACTACCGCCGCACCGATGCCAGCGAACGCCAGCACCTGCAGCAGCAGGTCACCATCGTGCATGACAACGTGGTGCGCCAGCTCACGGCCATCAACCAGGTGCTGGAAACCCTGGCGCAAGAGCTGCCCCGGGGGCGCCACGGGCCAGACCAGATCGAGCAGCTGAACTCCCGGCTGCAGGCCTACACCCAGGCCATGTTGGGCGTGCGCTCGCTCAGCGTGCTCAATGCCCAGGGCGATGTGCTGGCCTCGAACCAGCGCATGTTGCTGGGCAAAAATTTCAGCCAGCGCGAGTATTTCACCCAGGCCGTGGCGGCCCCTTCTCCGCAAACATTGGTGGTGAGTGCGCCGTTTGAGGGCGCGCTGGGGGCGCAGGTGATCGTGCTGGCGCGGCGTGTGCACAGCGTGCAGGGGCGCTTTGACGGCATCGTGGTTGCCACGCTCGATCCGGAAGATTTCCTGACGCTGCTGCAGTCCGTGCGCTACTCGCCCGACATGCTGGCGGGCCTGGCCCACAGCAACGGCCAGCCTTTTGTGCTGGCCAGTGCCCAGCCGCGGCACATCCCGCCGCAAGTGGCCACGCCTGGCACCGTGCTGGCGCAGCACCTGGCCTCGGGGCAGGCGGCCAGCGTGCAGGTGGCCCCCATGCTGCCCGGTGGTATGCCCTACCTGGCCGCCCTGCGCACCATTGCGCCGCCCGCTTTGCTGATGAGCGCCCCCCTGGTGGCCGGGGTGGGGCGCGAGGCGCAAACGGTGTGGCTGGACCTGCACAGCAAAGTGTGGCAAACCGTGGTTTTTTACCTGCTCACGCTGGCCGTGGCCACCCTGGGCTTGCTCGCCACGCAGCGGGGCTGGCGCCGCGCGTATGCCCATGAGCAGGCACTGGCGCAGGAAAACGCCTTGCTGCACGCGCGCTGGCAGGGTGTGTTGGAGGCCACCCAGCAAGGCGTGTGGGATGTGGATGTGCGTACGGGCCACACTTACTACTCGCCCATGTGGAAAAAAATGCTGGGCTACAGCGACGACGCCATCGCCCCCACGCTGCAGGCCTGGACGCAGCGCATCCACCCCGACGACCTGGCACCCACCTTGCAGGCCTGGCAGCGCCACATCGACGGCGAGTGCGCGCTGTACGAAAGCACCCACCGCGTGCGCCACGCCGATGGCAGCTACCACTGGACGCACGACCGTGGCTGCGTGATTGAGCGCGACGCCCATGGCAAAGCGCTGCGCCTGGTGGGCACGCAAACCGACATCAACGAAAGCTACGCCTTGCAAGAGCGGCTGGACCACTTGGCGGAAAACGTGCCGGGGCTGATCTACCAGTACCAAAGCAACCCCGATGGCCACAGCTTTTTTCCCTACGCCAGCCAGGGGGCGCAGGAAATTTACGGCTGCAGCCCGCAAGAGTTGCGTGCCAGCGCTGAGCACGCACTGCGGCGCATCCACCCCGACGACCATGCGCGCGTGGCGGCCAGCATTGCGCAGTCCATGCAGCAGCTCACACTGTGGCAGGACGATTACCGTGTGCTGCTGCCCGGGCGTGGTGAGCGCTGGCTCAGTGGCCATGCCCGGCCCCAGCGCCTGGAGGGCGGCGTGGTGCTGTGGCATGGCTACATCCACGACACCACCGAAGCCAAGCAGCAGGCGCTGCAACAGCAGGAAACCGAGCGCCTGCTGCGCCACTTGATGAATGAAATGCCCGTGGGCCTGTGCATGGTCGATGAGCAGCACCGCATGTACTTTCGCAACCGGCGCTTTGTGCAAGACTTTGGCTACACCGAAGAAGACGTGCCCACCTTGCGCGAATGGGCCCAGCGTGCCTACCCCGATCCGGCGTACCGCGACAAGGTGTCGCGCGCCTGGAAAGTGGCCGTGGCCCATGCGCGCGCCACCGGCGAGGGCGACATTCCCGACCACGACTTTCGCGTCACCGCGGCCGACGGCACGCAGCGCACCGTGGCCATGGGCGGGCTGCTGTTTGGGCACAACGTCCTCGTCACCTTTGTGGACCGCACCGCGCAGCAGGCGCAAAACGAAGCGCTGCGCAAGCTCGCCTACATGGACGGGCTGACCCACCTGGCCAACCGCCGCCATTTCGACCAGGCCCTGCAAGCCGAGTGGCGCCGCTGCCGCCGCAGCCACAAGCCGCTGGCGGTGGTGATGATCGACATCGACTATTTCAAGCAGTTCAACGACCGCTACGGCCACCAGCAGGGCGATGCCTGCCTCAAAGCGGTGGCCGAAGTGCTGCGCCGGGGGCTGACGCGCTCACACGACCTGGTGGCGCGCTACGGCGGGGAAGAATTTGTGTGCCTGCTGCCCGAAAGCGACGCCGCTGGCGCCGCCTACAAGGCCGAAACGCTGTGCCGCGCCGTGCAGGCGCTGGGGTGGGAGCACCAAGGCTCGCCCCATGCGGTGGTCACCATCAGCGCTGGCGTGGCCTGTATGGTGCCCGATGCCCACGGCAGCCCCCAGCAGTTGGTACACGCGGCAGACGCGCAGCTCTACCACGCCAAGCAAACCGGGCGCAACCGCGCCAGTGCCGAGCCACCTGCACCGCTGCCCGATTAGGGTGAGGGTTAGGGCGCGCTGCTAGTGGGTGCAGCGCTTTAGCGTAGCCGCCCCAGCGCGGCGCTGGCCAGCTCGGCCATGCGGCCCAAAAAGTCAGTGCCCATGGTGGCGTCAAAGCGCTGGGCATCGGGCGAACCCAGCACCAGCAGGCCAAAGGCCGGGGTGGTGCTGTCGATCGTGCCCTCGCGCAGCGGCAGCAGCGCCAGCGACTGCACCTGGTCGGCCTGTGGCAGCCAGGCCAGCGCTTCAAAGCCCAGGTTGGGGCCACAAAACGGCATCGTCAGCGAAGAGGCAAACGAGCGCGTTTCGTCGCTCGCGCCTTGGGCAAAGGCCTCATGCTGGTAGGTCGGGGCCACACCCCACACGCGCAGCGCGGCCTGGGGCACGTCAAAGCGGTGCAACATGCCATCGAGCACGGCCTGGGGCAGGTCGGTGGGGTGCGCCACCCGCGCCAGGGTGCAGGTCCATTCGTGGATTTTTTGCGCCAGCGAGGTGTTCTCCGTGCCGTGGCGCACCATCTCCATGATGCGGTGCTCCAGCGAGCGGATTTTTTCGCGCAGCAGCTCTGCCTGGCGTTCATGCAGGCTCACCGCCCGCCCGCCGTGGGGGCTGGAGATGGTCACGCTGGCCAGCACTTCGGCATGGCGCAGGAAAAATTCCGGCGTGTTGCTCAGGTACTCGGCAATGTCGGCTTCCGACAGCGGGGGCAGGGCGGGGGAGGAAGAAAGTGTCATGGCCAAACAGGAAAGGCAGTCGGGTTGCAGTGGCCGCGCGCACTGGCGCGGCGCAGGGCGTTGATTATCTTGAAATCAAGGGCCACGCCCATAATCGCCCCCATGCTACGCACCAACCAATTCCTGCACCCTGCGCGCACCCCCGTCACCCCGCTGTTGGCGGCCACGGTTTTGCTGCTGCGCGATAACGCCGACGGTCAGCTTGAAGTGCTGATGACGCGCCGCTCCAACAAAGCCAGCTTCGTGCCCGGCGCCTACGTGTTCCCCGGCGGAGGCATTGAGGCGCAAGACGCCGCGCCCGAGGCCCATGCCGCCACCGCGCACCGCCCGGCGCAGCGCGGCGAGCCGCTGACCTACGCACTGGCCGCCATCCGCGAGAGTTTTGAAGAGCTGGGCGTGCTGCTGGCGCGCCATGCCGATGGCCGCTGGGCCGACGACAACGACATTGCCGCCCTCGACCGCCGCAGCCCCTTGCTGGCGCAGTGCAGCGCGCGTGGCCTGCAGTTGGCCGCCGACGCCGTGTACAAGCTGGCGCACTGGACGGCTGACCGCGACCTGCCCAAGCGCTTTTCCGTGCCATTTCTGGTGGCGCGTATGCCGCCCGGGCAGGAGCCCGTGGCCGATGAAACCGAGCAGTTCGAGCCCGTGTGGGTGCGCCCGCAAGAGGCCTTGGAACGCCACGAGGCTGGCCAGTTCTTCATGATCTACCCCACCATCCGCACGCTAGAGCGCCTGGTGGCCTTTGCCCACACCCAGGCCGTGCTCGACGCCGTGGCCCACGAGCAGCCGCTGTGGGAGAGCACCCCGCGTGCCGGTCTGCGCCATGGCAAAGAGTCGCGCCATATGGAGCACGAAATGGAGTTCGGCGAGCTGGAGCTGGTCTGCCCCGATGGCCAGATCGCCCACCCGCTGGAGTGGCAAAGCGAGCGCCCGGTGGCGCTGCGCAAAAACCTGCAGCGCCTGACGGCACCCAACCCCGGTTTCATGACCGGCCCCGGCACCAACAGCTACCTGGTGGGCGACCCGGCCACGGGTTATGCCGTGATCGACCCCGGCCCGCTCGACCCCGAACACCAAGAGCGCCTGTGGCGCGCTGCCGGTGGCGACGTGCGCTTCATCATCTGCACCCACTCGCACCCTGACCACTCCCCGGGCGCGGCCCAGCTCCAGCAGCTGTGTGTGCAAGCGGGGCGCGCTGCTCCGCCCATTGTGGGCTTGCCCTCGGCGCCCACCGCGCGTGCCGCGCACCACTTTGTGCCCGACCGCGCACTGGCCGATGGCGAGCGCCTGACCCTGGCGGGCCGGGGGCTGGAGGGCGCGGTCACCCACACTTTGCTGGTGATTCACACCCCGGGCCACGCCGCCAACCACCTGTGCCTGCTGCTGCTGGAAGACGGCCTGCTGTTCTCGGGCGATCACATCCTGAACGGCAGCACCACCGTCATCGACCCGCCCGACGGCAACATGGCCGACTACCTGGATTCGCTCGACCGGCTCGACGCCCTGTGCGCTGAACACGGCGCGCAGTTCATCTTGCCCGCGCACGGTTATGCCCTGGGCCAGGCCCGGCGCACTATTGCCCAGCTCAAGGCGCACCGCCTGGCGCGCGAGGCCAAGGTGCTGGCCGCCATGCAGGCCCTGCCCGATGGTTCGCTGCAGCAATGGGTAGAGCACGCCTATGCCGATGTGCCACCACGCCTGTGGCCGGTAGCGCAGCGCTCGCTGTTGGCGCACGTGGAACGCATTCGCGGCCAGGAGCCGGGCAATGACTGACAACCTCCACAGCCCCGCTGCACTTCCCGCTGCAGACGGTGAAGGCGAGCGTTTGGCCAAACGCCTGGCAGCGCAGCTCGGTTGTTCACGCCGCGAAGCCGAGCTGCACATTGAAAACGGTGCAGTGAGCGTGGATGGCGTGGTGATGCAATCGCCCAGCGTGCGCGTGCAGCCCCACCAGCAGCTCACGCTGGCACCGGGCGCGCGTGCGCAGGAGTCGCCGCCCGTCACGCTCATCTTGCACCAAGGCGCGGGCTTGGATGCCCAGGCAGCCTTGGATCTGCTGCGTCCCGAGCACCACACCAGCGATCAGCCCGGCCCACCGGTGCGGGTGCTGCAGCGCCACTTTCGCCAATTGCACTGCGTGGCTGCGCTGCCCGCCAAGGCCAGCGGCTTGGCCGTGTACACGCAAGATGTGCGTGTGCAGCGCTACTTTTCCGAGCGCTCCGCGCTGCTGGAGCACGAATGCCTGGCCGATGTGCAAGGCCAGATTGCGCCCGATGGCCTGGAGCGCCTGCGCGCCGGGCTGCTGCTGCCCAGCCAATTGCAATTGGCGCCCATCAAAGCCAGCTGGCAAAGCGAGCAGCGCCTGCGCTTGGCCTTCAAAGGCGTGGCACTGCAACTGCTGGCACCGGCCTGCGCCGCCGTGGGCCTGGAGCTGCGCGCGCTGCAGCGCATCCGCCTGGGCCGCGTGCCACTGGCCAAGCTGCCAGTGGGCCAGTGGCGCTACGCCCTGCCGTGGGAGAAGTTTTGAATAAAACTTTTAATCAAATCGGCCTCTAAGCCCCACCAGGAAAGCGCGAGCAGCTATCAAAAACATATTTTTGTGCTTGCACTACCATTGCCCTCTTGCGCCTTGGCACATGCGGGCGCTCCACTTTTTTGTTGATTCATGAGTTCCTCGACCCCTCCTTCGTTTGTCAGCCGCATCGCTTTGGCGATCGGTAGTTTTTTTGCCATCTTGGGCGATGGCCCGCTGGCGGCCCGGGTGCAGCGCCTGCGAGCTGGCGAGCAGCTGGCGGCAGACGTACCCCCGCGTGAAGTGCGCGTTGAAGTGCCGGTGGAAAAAATCGTTGAAGTGCGGGTGGAGGTGCCCGTAGAAAAAATCGTGGAAAAGCGCGTCGAAGTGCGCGCCGACGACGGCTTGGCGGCGCTGCAACTGCTGGGCCTGCTGCAGCGCCAGGCGCGCTTTGTGGACTTCGTGCAGGAAGACGTGGCGCAGTACAGCGATGCCGAGATTGGCGCGGCGGCGCGCGTGGTCCACGCCGGGTGCCGTCAGGTGCTGGCCGAGCACGTGCCACTGCAGCCCGTGCGCAGCGAGGCCGAGGGCAGCCGCGTGACCCTGGCGCCAGGCTTTGACGCCGTGGCCGTGCGCGTCAGCGGCAACGTGGTGGGCCAGCCGCCCTTTACCGGCACGCTGGCGCACCGTGGCTGGCAGGCTGCCAGCGTGCAGCTGCCCCAGCTCACCGACCCGCAAGCCGCGCGCATCGTGGCCCAGGCGGAGGTGGAACTGTGACTGTAGATGCTATGCAATCCGTAGCTGCTAGCGCCCTCCCAGTAAGCGCTACAGGCCAAAATCCTTCTCAAGCCAAATACAGCATTGGCATTGACTTGGGCACCACGCACTGCGCGCTGTCCTGGGTCGATCTGGCAGCCAGCGATGGCGAGCGCGTGGTGCAAGGCGTGCTGGAAGTGCCTCAGCTCACGGCACCGGCCAGCGTGCAGGCGCTGCCTTTGCTGCCGTCTTTCCTTTATTTGCCGCACGACAGCGAAATGAGCGCGGCCGAGCGCAACTTGCCCGGCCAAGCGGCGCACGAAGGCGTGGTGGGTGAACTGGCACGCCAGCGCGGCAGCGCCACGCCCATGCGTTTGGTGGCCAGCGCCAAGAGCTGGCTGTGCCACCCCGGCGTGGATCGGCGCGCGCCGCTGCTGCCTGCCGATGCACCGCCTGAGGTCGAGCGCATCTCGCCCCTCACGGCCAGCACCCGTTACCTAGAGCACCTGCGCTGGGCTTGGGAGCAGGCCCACCCCGAGGCACCGCTGGCGCAGCAGCAAGTCACCGTCACCATTCCGGCATCGTTCGATCCGGCCGCGCGTGAACTCACGGCCACCGCTTGCCAGCAGGCGGGGTTGGCGCATTTCAGCCTGCTAGAGGAGCCCCAAGCGGCGCTCTACAGCTGGCTGCAAGCCAGCCAGGGCGCTTGGCGCAAGCAGGTGCGCCATGGCGACGTGCTGCTGGTGGTGGATGTGGGCGGTGGCACCACCGACTTCTCACTCATTGCCGTGCAAGAGCAAGACGGCAACTTGCAGCTGCAGCGCCTGGCGGTGGGCGAGCACATTTTGCTGGGCGGCGACAACATGGATTTGGCGCTGGCCTACGGTGTGGCGCGCAAGCTCGCCGCCGAGGGCAAACCGCTGGACGCTTGGCAAACCCGCGCCCTGGCCCAGGCCTGCCGCGCCGCGAAAGAGCAGTTGCTCAGCGCCGGCGCCCCGGAGTCGTTGCCCGTGGTGGTGCCCAGCCGGGGCAGCAAACTGATTGGCGGCAGCATTCGCACCGAGATCACGCGCGCCGAGGTGCTGCAAACGCTGGTGGAAGGCTTTTTCCCGCCCTGCGCCGTGAGCGATGCACCGCAAACGCGCGCGCGCAGCGCCCTCACGCAACTGGGCTTGCCCTATGCGCAAGATGCCGCCATCACCCGCCATCTGGCCGCGTTTTTGACGCGCCAAGCCGGTGCCCTGGTACAGGCCGAGGGCGCCAGCTTTGCCCGGCCCACGGCGCTGCTGTTCAACGGCGGCGTGCTCAAGGCACCGCTGATTGAGCAGCGCATCGTGCAGGTGCTCAACGGCTGGCTGGCGCAAGAAGGCGCGCCGCCCGCGCGCTTGCTCGAAGGCGCGGAGCTGGATTTGGCTGTGGCGCGCGGCGCCGCCTACCTGGGCTATGTGAACACGCTGGGGCGTGGTGTGCGCATTCGCGGTGGCACAGCGCAAAGCTACTACGTGGGTGTAGAGAGCAACCTGCCCGCCATTCCGGGCATGGAGCCGCCGCTGTGCGCGCTGTGCCTGGCGCCTTTTGGCATGGAAGAGGGCACCGAGGTGGCGCTGGACTCGCAGGAGTTCGGCCTGGTGGTGGGCGAGCCCGTGTTGCTGCGCTTTTTCGGCTCTAGCGTGCGCCGCCACGACAGCGTGGGCACGCTGCTGGAGTTCTGGGGCCCCGAAGAGCTGCTGGAGCTGCCTGAAATCGTCGCCACCTTGCCCGCTGAAGGGCGCGCGCCGGGCGAGGTGGTGCCCGTGCGCCTGCACGCACGTGTGACCGACATTGGCACCCTGGAGCTGCTGGCTGTGCCCGTGGGCGGTAGCGAGCGCTGGAAAGTGGAGCTGCAAGTGCGTACCGGCGCTGCAGCCGCTGGGGCCTGAGCGGACAGCTTGGCCCGCATGGCAGCCCCCTTCGTTGTTCCTGTGAGCATTACCATGCCCCCTTCTTCCTGCCTCTCCTCTCCTGGCCAGCAGTCCGCCAGCGATTAAGACCACGCTGTGAGCCAGGCTGCTTCTTCCCCCCGCTACGCCGTTGGTATCGACCTGGGCACCAGCCACACCGTGGTGGCCAGTGCGCCGTTGGTTCCTGATGGTCTGCCCCAGCTCAGTCTGCTGCCCATTGCCCAGCGCCTGTCTGCCGCCGAAGTGCAGGCGCAGGTGTTGCTGCCCTCGGTGTGCTATTTGGGCGCAGCCGATGAACTGGGCCAGGCCTGGCTGCAGCCCTGGTCGCCCCTGGGCGCCACGCCCGAGGCCCCCGCCACCCTGGGGATGTGGGCGCGCACCTTGGGTGCCAGCCAGCCCCAGCGCCTGGTGGCCAGCAGCAAAAGCTGGCTGTCGCACCCCGGCGTGGACCGCACAGCAGCCATCCTGCCCTGGGGCGCGCCTGCGGAAGTACCCAAAATCTCCCCCCTGGCAGCCAGCGCGGCCACCTTGGCCCATGTGCGCGCCGCCTGGGACGCGGCGCACCCCGACGCGCCCCTGGCACAGCAGCAGCTGGTGCTCACGGTGCCCGCCTCGTTCGATGAAGGGGCGCGCGCCCTCACGCTGCAGGCGGCCACGCTGGCGGGCCTGCCCCGGCTGCAACTGCTAGAGGAGCCCAAAGCGGCCTTTCACGACTGGCTGGTGCTGCAAGGCGAAGAATTGGCGCAGCAGCTGCACGGCAGCCGCTTGGTGCTGGTGGTAGATGTGGGTGGTGGCACCACCGATGTGACGCTGGTGCGCGTGGATGCACCGCCCCCTGGCACCCCCGGTGCGCTGCCCCAGCTCACCCGCGTGGCCGTGGGCGAGCACCTGATGCTGGGCGGTGACAACATGGATTTGGCCCTGGCGCACCACCTGGAGCCCGCGTTCGCACCCGCAGGCCAGCGCCTGGCTCCGGCGCGTTTTGCCCAGCTGGTGCAGCGCTGCCGCATGGCCAAAGAGCAGCTGCTGGCGCAAGACGCCCCCGAGGCCGTGCCGGTGACGTTGCTGGGCAGCGGCTCCAAGCTCTTGGCACACACCCGCACGGTGCAACTGCGCCGCGCTGATGTGCAGCAATGGCTGGTGGAAGGCTTTTGGCCTTTGGTGGATGCGCAAGCGCGCCCCAGCCGCCGCCAGGGTGCGCTGCGCGGCCTGGGCTTGCCCTATCCGGCGGACGCCGCCATCACCCGCCACCTGGCGGAGTTTTTGGCCCAGCACGCCAGCGAAATGCAAGGTGCTTGGCCCGATACCTTGCTGCTCAATGGCGGTGTGTTCCACGCCCACGCGCTGGCCGAGCGCCTGGCGCAGCAGCTCGCCGCTTGGCGCGGTGCGCCGGTGCGCGTGCTGCACAACCCCCATCCTGATTGGGCCGTGGCGCGTGGCGCCGCCGCCCATGGCTGGGCAAATTGGCAGCAAAATCGGCCTCTAGGCCAAGCTGGGCAAGCGCAAGCAGCTATTAAAAACAGAGTTCCGCAAATTGCCGGTGGTGCGGCGCGCAGCTACTGGCTGGTGCTGCCGCGCGCCGAAGGTGGCCAGCAGGCGCTGTGCCTGCTGCCGCGCGGAACGCAAGAGGGCACGCGCATCACCCTCAGTGGGCGCCGCTTTGCCCTGCGCCTGGGCCAGGCTGTGCGCTTTGACCTGGTGGCGCGCAGCAGCGGCAGCGCCCAGGCCGGGCAGATCGTGCCTCTGGAGGGCGAGGGCTGGACGGAGCTGCCGCCGCTGCACAGCGTGCTGCCCGCGGCCCCAGGCGTGGCCCACACCAAGGTGCAAGTGCAACTGCAAGCCTGCCTGACGGAAGTGGGCACGCTGGAAGTGCGCTGCGAGCGCGTGCAGGAGCCCGGGCAATCTCCCGACCAGCCCGCCACGCACTGGGTGTTGCCCTTTGCCGTGCGTGGCATGGCCCCGGCAGCATCGGATGGTGGGGTGGATGATGCTCCTGAAAACGTAGCTGCAAGCGCTTTACCAGAGCGCCTTAGAGCCGAAAAAGATGCTGAAAAACTCGCCCAGGCTTTGGCGCAAATTGAGCGCATTTTTGGCACCCAGGCCCAAGCCATCACCCCCAAAGACGTGCGCCAACTGCGCGCCACGTTGGAAAAAATCCTCGGCCCGCAGGAGAGCTGGGGTGTGGCGCTGCTGCGCGCGCTGTGCGATGCGCTGCTGGCCCATGCCAAACGGCGCCGGCGCACGCCCGAGCACGAGCGCACCTGGCTCAACCTCGTGGGCTGGTGCCTGCGCCCTGGCTTGGGCGCACAGCTCGACGCCTGGCGCGTGCAGCAGCTGTGGCAGCTCTACCCCCAGGGTCTGGCGCATGGCCAAGACGGTGCCAACTGGACGCAGTGGTGGGTGCTGTGGCGCCGCGTGGCTGCCGGGCTGAACGAAGAGCAGCAAATGCAGGTGCTCGAAGCCGTGGCCGGCTGTATGCAAAAAACCGTGGAGCGCACCGCCAAGGCGCGCTGGGGCAGCTACGACGACATGCTGCGTCTGTTTGCCGCCATGGAAGCCGTGCCCTGGGAATACCGCCAGGAAATGGGCCAGTGGATGCTGCAGCGCCTGCAACGCCCCGACGAGCCAGCGCACACCTGGTGGGCCATTGGCCGCCTGGCCGCGCGCGCGCCGCTGGCGGCCAACGCGCACCGCGTCATGCCCCCGGCTGCGGCGCAAGAATTTTTGCAGGCCGCGCTGGCACAAGACTGGCGCAAAAACGAGCACGCGATGTTCGCAGCCGTCCACATCGCCCGCAAAACCGGCGAACGCACGCTGGACCTCGACGACGCCACCCGCGCCCAGGTGCTGGACAAACTGCGCGCCAGCGGCGCCCCGCCGCGCTGGATTGAGCTGTGCCAAGAGGTGGTGCAGCTGGATGCCGCCGAGCAACAGCGCAGCCTGGGCGACAGCCTGCCGCCCGGGCTGGTGTTGCTGGCTTAGGGCGCGGGCGGCGGCGGCGTCAGCCCCAGGTGGCGCCAGGCGGCTTGCGTGGCCATGCGCCCGCGCGGCGTGCGCTGCAAAAAGCCCTGCTGAATCAGGTAGGGCTCAATCACGTCTTCAATGGTGCCGCTTTCCTCGCCAATGCTGGCGGCAATGTTGTCCAAGCCCACAGGGCCGCCATCGAAGCGGTGGATCACGGCTTCGAGCAGCTTGCGGTCCATCACGTCAAAGCCTTCGGGGTCCACGTCCAGCATGGCCAGAGCGCGCTGGGCCATCTCTTGGGTGATGCGCCCATCGCCCTTCACGTCGGCGTAGTCGCGCACACGGCGCAGCAGGCGGTTGGCAATGCGCGGCGTGCCGCGCGAGCGCTGGGCAATCTCCATGCTGCCTTGCGCGTCGATGGGCGCTTGCATCAGGGCGCTGCTGCGCGTGACGATGCGCGTCAGCTCCTCGGGCGTATAAAACTCCAGCCGCGCGACGATGCCAAAGCGGTCGCGCAGCGGGTTGGTGAGCATCCCGGCGCGCGTGGTGGCGCCCACCAGGGTGAAGGGCTGCAGGTCCAGCTTGATGGAGCGCGCCGCCGGGCCTTCGCCGATCATGATGTCGATCTGGTAGTCCTCCAGCGCGGGGTAGAGGATTTCTTCCACCACGGGGCTGAGGCGGTGGATTTCGTCAATGAACAGAACGTCGTTCTTTTCCAGGTTGGTGAGCAGCGCCGCCAGGTCTTTGGGCTTTTCCAGCACGGGGCCGCTGGTTTGGCGCATGTTCACGCCCAGCTCGGCAGCAATGATGTGACTCAGCGTGGTTTTGCCCAGGCCCGGCGGGCCAAACAGCAGCACGTGGTCCAGTGCTTCGCTGCGCTTTTTTGCCGCGCCAATGAAAATTTCCAGCTGCTCGCGTGCTTTGGCCTGGCCCACGTACTCTTGCAGCAGCTTGGGCCGCAGGGCGCGCTCCAGCGCTTCCTCCTGCGGCCCCACGGGCGCACTGGAGACAACCCGCTGGCGCGGTGGGGGGGTGAAATCGTCGGTGTGGATGGTCATGGTGGCGTGCTTTACCTGGCCAGCGCTTTCAGCGCCAACTTAATGCCATCGCTCACGCCCACCTCGGGCGGCAGGGCTTTGAGGGCGGTGGCGGCTTCTTTGTCGTTGTAGCCCAGGGCCAGCAGGGCTTGCAGGATGTCGGCCTGGTTGTCGCTGCTGGCGTGGGCGCGCACGCCGATGTCGGCGCCCAGCTTGCCTTTGAGTTCCAGCAGCAGGCGCTCGGCGGTTTTCTTGCCAATGCCGGGCACCTTCACCAGGCGGGCGCTTTCTTGCAGCGAAATGGCCTGCGCCAGGTCTTGCACGCTCAGGCCCGAGAGAATGGACAGCGCCATGCGTGGCCCCACGCCGCTGATTTTGATCAGCTCGCGAAACGCCTGGCGCTCGGGTGCGCTGGCAAAGCCGTAGAGCAGCTGCGCGTCTTCACGCACGATGAACTGGGTGAGCAGGCTCACGCGCTCGCCCACATCGGGCAGGTTGTAGAAGGTGCTCATGGGCACTTGCACCTCGTAGCCCACGCCGTGGCAGTCCAGCAGCACTTCGGGGGGGTTCTTTTCCAGCAGCGTGCCGGTCAATTTGCCTATCATGCGAATCCTTTGCCGCACTTTCGGCGGCGACTCTCGGAATTATCAAGCGTGATCCTGCGCCACACCTTTACCCCCCACAACAACCTGCGCCTGACGCACCTGTGCGGCCCTGCCGACCAGCATTTGCGCACCATCGAGGCCGCACTGCAAATTCAAATTGCCCACCGCCACGAGCAGTTCAAGATCGACGGCCCCAAGGCCCGCGCCACCCAAGCCATGGAGCTGCTGCAGGCGCTGTACGAGCTGGCCGAGCGCCCCATCAAGGATGAAACCATCCAGCTCATGCTGGCGGGCGATGCCCAGATGAGCTTGCACGAGCCCAGCGGCGAAGCCGTGGCGCTGGCCACGCGCCGGGCCGATTTGCGCGCCCGCACACCTGGCCAGAGCCAGTACCTGGCGCACATTGCCAGCCATGACATCACCTTTGGCATTGGCCCAGCCGGTACGGGCAAAACCTACCTGGCCGTGGCCTGCGCGGTCGATGCGCTGGAGCGCGCCGCTGTGCAGCGCATCATCCTCACGCGCCCGGCCGTCGAGGCGGGCGAGCGCCTGGGCTTTTTGCCGGGCGATGTGGCGCAAAAGGTTGATCCTTACCTGCGCCCGCTGTACGACGCGCTGTACGACCTGATGGGCTTTGAGCGCGTGCAAAAAGCCTTCGAGCGCAATGCGCTGGAGATTGCGCCGCTGGCCTTCATGCGCGGGCGCACGCTGAACAACGCCTTCGTCATCCTCGATGAGGCGCAAAACACCACGCCTGAGCAGATGAAGATGTTCCTCACGCGCCTGGGTTTTGGCGCCAAGGCGGTGGTTACAGGCGATGTCAGCCAGATTGATTTGCCCCGGGGCGTTCCCAGTGGCTTGATTGATGCCGAGCGTGTGCTCAAGCGCGTGCAGGGCATTGCCGTGACGCGCTTTACCAGCCGCGATGTGGTGCGCCACCCCTTGGTGGCACGCATCGTTGACGCCTACGACGCCCAGCGCAGCCGCCGCAGCAGCAGCAGCGATGAGGCACTGTGAATTGCTTGGCTAAACACTCTTTTTTTGATAGCTGCTCGCGCTTATCTGGCGGGCCTTGGAGGCCTAAATGGCACTGAATCAATTGCAGTTGTCTTTGCAGTTTGCGCGTACGCCCGAAGTGGCAGCGCACCGCGCCGAGCTGGCACGCCACCGGGTGCAGCGCTGGGTGCGCCATGCGCTGAGCGTGGATGCCGAAATCACCGTGCGTGTGGTCGATGAAGAGGAAGGGCGCCAGCTCAACCGCGATTTCCGCCACAAAGACTACGCCACCAACGTGCTCACGTTTGACTACCAACAAGAACCCACGGTGCTGGCCGATCTGGTGCTGTGCGCCCCGGTGGTCGAGCGCGAGGCGCGCGAGCAGGGCAAAAGCTTGCAGGCGCACTACGCCCATTTGCTGGTGCATGGCACCTTGCACGCCCAAGGCTGGGAGCACGAAACCAGCGAGGAAGATGCGCAGGAAATGGAGGCCTATGAAACCGCCATCTTGCAAGAGCTGGGGTTTGCCGACCCCTACGCTTTGCCCGACGAGTCCACTGCCAGCTAGGGACATCCTGAAAAACTCGGCTGCGCCAGTGCTGCATGGCTGATGTTTTTCAGATGACGCAATCGCACCGTTTTGCCCGCGCCCTTGCGCCATTCTTGGCGCCTTTTCGGGCCATTTGCACCGCTTTTGCGGCCCCTTGCCTGTTTGCAGGCGCACTCATGCCTTGGCAGCCAGCAACTGCTGGCGCACCATCCACAGGTTTGACAGCGCAAACAGCGTCTT
>JAYRPZ010000026.1:0-6603 GCA_041910915.1 Acidovorax sp. | reverse complement strand
TTGAGCTCACCGGCCAGGGCGTCAAACTCCACCGTCTTGTCGTCAAACGACTTGCGCACCACCACTTCCTTGTTTTCGGCCTTGAGCTGGGCGGCGGCGCCATCGGTCAGGCCTTTGCCGTAGGGCGTGCCATCGTCCAGTGCGGCATAGCGCGATGCGCTGAGCTGCGTGGCGGCAAACGAGCCAATGGCGCGCGCCTGCAGCGTGTCGTTGGCCACCATGCGGAAGGTGGAGTTCAAGCCCAGCTGGGTGAACTTGGGGTTGGTCGAAATTGCAATCTGGGCGATGTCCTTGGCCGCATAGATGGGCGCTGCCTCAATGCTCACGCCCGAATTGAGGTGGCCAATGACCGCCACCACCCCGGCGTCCACCAGTTGCTGGGCCACTTGCTTGCCGGTGGCTGCGTCGGCCTTGTCGTCCACCGACACCACTTCCAGCTTGACGCGCTTGCCGTCCACCATGAAGCCGTCCTTGTTCAGCTCTTGCACGGCCATGTTCACGCCGTTGAGCAGGTCTTGCCCCAGCGCCCCCAGGGGGCCAGTCAGGGGCTGGGCTACGCCGATCTTGAGGGTGTCTGGCACCTTGCTGCAACCGGCCAGCACAGCGGCTGCCACCAAGGTGGGCAGCAGGGCCAAGGCCACCGGGAAACGGCGACGCGCGATGTGATTCTTCATGCAGTGGACTCCTGAATATGAGATGAATGATCAAGTGACCGGAGGTATAGAAGAGCAGCCGGGCCCCGCACCAGCGGGTATGCCCTGCCAGGGTTACATTTATTAGCAAGTTTCAGGCCCCGTAAGCCACGGCAGCGTGTGCCACACCTTGTGCACGACCCTGCGCACCGCAGCAGTGCACCAAAAAGTGGCGTAAATCTTGCTTAAAGTAGCGGTATGAATGAGGCATTACGTATCGTGGTGGTCGCCCCCAACCTGGCCGTTACCGACCCGGATGACGAACACGCGCTGCTGCAAGCGCAGCGCTCCAAAGCGTTGCGCATTGGTTTGCTGGAAAACAACTTCAACCTCATTGCCACACTGCCCGCCGACGTTTTCCTGAGCGACCGTCTGGCCCAGTTGCAGCCCGACCTGATCATCGTGGACGCCGAGAGCGAAGCCCGCGATGCGCTGGAGCATGTGGTGATGGCCACGCGCGATGCCCGCCGGCCCATCGTCATGTTCACCAACGACGAGGACACCTCGCACGTCAAGGACGCGGTGGCCGCAGGCGTGTCGGCCTACATCGTGGCGGGGCTGGCGCCGCAGCGCATACGCCCCATCCTGGATGTGGCGATGGCGCGCTTTCAGCACGAGCAGGCCTTGCGGGCGGAGCTGGCCGATGCCAAGACCGAGCTCAAGGACCGCAAGACCATCGACCGCGCCAAGGGCCTGCTCATGCAGCGCCAGGGCCTGAGCGAACAGGCCGCCTACGACAAGCTGCGCAAGACGGCCATGGACAAGGGTCTCAAGCTCGTGGATGTGGCCCAGCGCATGCTGGACGTGATGGACCTGCTCGGCTGACGGCGAGCACCTCCCCTCCCTTCGCACCACGTCATACCACCCCGCAATGGGGCAGCAGCACGCCCATGGAGCGGCCACGGCTCTGCGAAGGAGCAGCGATGGTGCAACGCACAAATCGCGTGCAGGCCTGCGCCACGCCACAGGTGCACAACAGGCATACCCCTTCAAGCCAAAACATGCTGTAGCGCTTTATCTGCAAGCGCCAGAAGCTATCAAATAAATAGCAAACGCATTCTTTTCAAAGCTGGCACACCGCTTGCATTAGCTCCTGCATAGACCAATGAAGGTCTTGTACTGGCAGCAAACACCCAACGGCGGGTGAATGCAGCCAAGGAGCCCCAGGCTCCACCCAGGACAAAGGCGTCCCCACCCTTGCAACGTGCTGCTACGGCAGCCGTGCGAGGCGTGAGGACGCCTTTTTTGTTTTCTTCACCGACTTGCCCTTGAGGGATGTGCCATGACCGATTTGTTGAAAACCAGCCTCCACCGCCGCACCGTGCTGCAAGCGGCCACCGTGGGCGCCGTGGGTGTCAGCCCCGCACTGCGTGCGCTTGTCCACGCCCAGGGGTCGGATGCGCCTGAGAAGAAAGAGGTCAAGATCGGATTCATCCCGCTGACCGACTGCGCCAGCGTGGTGATGGCCTCGGTGCTGGGCATCGACAAAAAATACGGCGTCACCATCATCCCCACCAAGGAAGCCAGCTGGGCCGGTGTGCGCGACAAGCTGGTCAACGGTGAGCTGGACTTTGCCCACGTGCTGTATGGCCTGGTGTATGGCGTGCACCTGGGTGTGAGCGGCCCCAAGAAAGACATGGCCGTGCTGATGAACCTGAACCACAACGGCCAGGCCATCACGCTGTCTAAAAAGCTGGCGGACAAGGGCGCCGTGAACGGCGCCGGGCTGGCCAAGCTGATGGCCAGCGAAAAGCGCGAGTACACCTTTGCCCAGACCTTCCCCACCGGCACGCACGCCATGTGGCTGTATTACTGGCTGGCCGCGCATGGCATTGACCCGATGAAGGACGCCAAGGTCATCACCGTGCCCCCACCGCAAATGGTGGCCAACATGCGCGTGGGCAACATGGACGGCTTCTGCGTAGGCGAGCCCTGGAACCAGCGCGCCATCATGGACGGCATCGGGGTCACGGCCAGCACCACACAAGCCATCTGGCAAGACCACCCCGAGAAGGTGCTGGGCACCACGGCCGAGTTTGCGCAAAAGTACCCCAACACCGCACGCGCCGTGACGGCCGCCATCCTGGAAGCCAGCCGCTGGATCGACGAAGGCCTGGCCAACAAGAACAAGATGGCCGAAACCATTGCGGGCAAGGCCTATGTGAACACCAGTGTGGATGCGATCAACCAGCGCATCCTGGGCCGCTACCAAGACGGCATGGGCAAGAGCTGGGACGACCCGAACCACATGAAGTTCTACAACGACGGCGCGGTGAACTTCCCCTACCTGTCCGACGGCATGTGGTTTCTGACCCAGCACAAGCGCTGGGGCCTGCTCAAGGACCACCCCGACTACGCGGGCGTGGCCAAGGCCATCAACCGGATCGATCTGTACAAGCAGGCCGCCACTGCGTCCAAGACCCCCCTGCCCAAGAGCGACACGCGCAGCCACAAGCTGATCGACGGCGTGGTGTGGGACGGCAAGGACCCCAAGAAGTACGCCGACGGCTTCAAGATCAAGGCCTGAAGCCCACCCCCTTCATCGCAACACCCACGCCCCGCCCTCCCCCACGTTGAAACCAGGAGATCGCCATGGTCAGTGCTGTTTTTCACACCCCGCTGGACGCCGCGCCCCACGCGGACAAGCCCGCTACAAACTCCATAGCGCCTAGCGCTTTATCCATGAGCGCTACAGCCCAAAACGCCTCTAAAACCGCAGCCACCACCTCTACCAAAGCCTCCGGGCGTGACCTGGCCACCTGGTCACGCAACTTCTGGATGGCAGTACTGCCACCGGCCTGCGGTGTGGCTTTGCTGCTGGTGGCCTGGGCCATGGTGTCTGCAGCCACAGGCAAGAGTATCCCGTCTCCGCTGGAGACCTGGGGCCAGGCGGTGGAGGTGTTCAGCAACCCCTTCTACCGCAATGGCCCCAACGACCAGGGCGTGGGCTGGAACGTGCTGATGAGCCTGCAGCGCGTGGCCGTGGGCTTTGGGCTGGCGGCGCTGGTGGGCATTCCGGCCGGGTTTGTCATCGGGCGCTTCAACTTCCTGTCGCGCATGTTCAACCCGCTCATCAGCCTGCTGCGCCCCGTGTCGCCCCTGGCTTGGCTGCCCATTGGCCTGCTGGTGTTCAAGGGCGCCAACCCGGCCGCCATCTGGACCATCTTCATCTGCTCCATCTGGCCCATGGTCATCAACACTGCGGTGGGCGTGCAGCGCGTGCCACAGGACTACATGAACGTGGCCCGCGTGCTGCAACTGTCAGAGTGGAAGATCGCCACCAAGATCCTGTTCCCAGCCGTGCTGCCCTACATGCTGACCGGCATTCGCCTGGCCGTGGGCACCGCGTGGCTGGTGATCGTGGCGGCCGAGATGCTCACGGGCGGCGTAGGCATCGGCTTTTGGGTGTGGGACGAGTGGAACAACCTGAACGTCAAGAACATCATCATCGCCATCTTCGTGATCGGCATCGTCGGGCTGGTGCTGGAGTACGCACTCATCAAGCTGGCCACCGCCTTCACGTTTGAAGAGGTCAAAACTTGACCCACCCCTGAGCGCCGCGCCATCGGCGCATCGCCCCCCGTGGCCCGGCAAAGCCGGCTCCACGGTAGTCCTCGGAAAAACCAGGAGCTCCTCATGCATACCTCTCTCACCACCAAGTTCATCGAAATCCAAGGCGTGGAGCAAACGTTCAAAACCGCCAAGGGGCTTTTCCCGGCGCTGAAGGGCATCGACCTGACTATTGCGAAAGGCGAGTTCGTGGCGCTCATCGGGCACTCGGGCTGCGGCAAATCCACACTGCTGAACCTGATTGCAGGCCTCACCACCCCCACCAACGGGGTGCTGATCTGCGCCAACAAAGAGATCAAGGGCCCCGGCCCTGAGCGCGCGGTGGTGTTCCAGAACCATTCGCTGCTGCCATGGCTCACCTGCTTTGACAACATCTACCTGGCCGTGGAGCGCGTGTTTGGTGCTAAGGAAAGCAAGGCCCAGCTCCAGGACCGCACCGACGCCGCGCTGGCCCTGGTGGGCCTGACGCACGCTGGCCAAAAGCGCCCCGGCGAAATATCGGGCGGCATGAAGCAGCGCGTGGGCATTGCCCGCGCCCTATCCATGGAACCCCAGGTGCTGCTGATGGACGAGCCCTTTGGCGCGCTGGACGCCCTGACCCGCGCCAAGCTGCAAGACGAGTTGCTGGAGATTGTGGCCCGCACCCAAAGCACCGTGGTCATGGTGACGCACGACGTGGACGAGGCCGTGCTGCTGTCCGACAAGATCGTGATGATGACCAACGGCCCGGCCGCCACCATTGGCGAGGTGCTGGCCGTGGAATTGCCCCGCCCCCGCAAGCGCGTGGAGCTGGCCGAAGACCCGCAGTACGTGCACTACCGCAAGGCGGTGATCGACTTCCTGTACACGCGCCAGGGGCACGTCGAGAAGGCCGCTTGAACGTGCGGCCGGCAGTGACCCGGACACCCCCAACAAAAGGGCTCTGAGCAGATCTGGTCAGAGCCCTTTTTTCAGCGTTGCGCCAGGGGTGGACGCCCGCACAACGCGCACACCCCAGGCCAGAGCACCCGCGCAAGGGCCGCCCCGCCGCGCCGAAGGCGCGCAGCGCCTCACAGGGTTGCCTCTAGTGGCTACCGGTGATGTAGTTCTCCAGCTGCTCGATGATGAATTTCTGCTCGGAAATGATGTCCTTGACCAGGTCGCCGATGGAAATCATGCCCACCAGCTTGCCGTTGTTCAGCACGGGCAGATGGCGCAGGCGGTTGTTGCTCATGATCTGCATGCATTGCTCGCTGGTCTGGTCTGGCTTCACAAACATCACGGCCGAGGTCATCACGTCCTTGACCTGTGTGACCGCCGAGGTTCGCCCCATCAGCGCGATCTTGCGGGCGTAGTCGCGCTCGGTAAAGATGCCGACGATGGCCTCGCCCTCGGTGACGATGAGCGCACCAATGCTCTTGTCGGCCATGAGCCGCAGGGCATCCAGCACCGAGGCGGCGGGGGTGATGGTGTGGACGGTGGCGTCGGGTTTGGATTGCAGGATTTTGGCGACGATGGTCATGGAACTCTCCCTCTTGAGACCTGGAACAGGTACGGAGTGATTTCAGCCCATCCGCCCGCGCAGCGCAAGCCTCACAAGCCCGAACCGGTGCATGTCACATGCGGTTCACACGCGTGATGGCATGCGTGCACACGGGCTCCATGCCCTGCAAAGCCGGGCGCCCTGCACCCAGCTTGGTGCACGCACCGGCCACGCACAGCACCGCCAGCACCCACCGCACCACAGTGGCCCGCAGTGCCTGGGCAACACCGCAGCAGCCATCAAAATTCATAGCTGCTCGCGCTTTATCCATCAGCGCTGGCGGCTTATTTCATCAAATATTGCACCACACAGGCTCTGGCACAGGCATTGCTTGCAGATGGGTGCGGTCAACGCTGGCCGTGTAACAGCCCGGTGCAATGGCGGATTGGGCGAACAGGACGATGGCGTCTTCATGGAATGCAAACAGGCTGCAAGGCCCGTGCGATCCATGCAGGCGCCTTTTTGTTTTTTGCCCCGGCTGGGGAGCCCCCAGCCCTTTTGCGCACGATCGCCATGCTTCAATTCCGCGAGTTCCTCAAGTCCGGCCACGCCCCACGCTGTGGTCGTCCTTCCTCTACTTCGGTTTCTCGTGTGCTGTCTGGGTGATCAACGTGTCGTGGTCAAGTTTTTTCAGACATTCCGATAGGGGAAGTTCGTTCAAGCTGAGTGAGCTGCAAGCGCCTGATGCATCTCGTAGCTATTGGGTGACTGGTATCCCAGCGTGGAGTGCAGCCTGATAGGGTTGTAGAAGCCCACGATGTAGTCCGCGATGTCCGCCTTGGCCTCGGCATGGTTTGCATAGTCGCGCTGCCAGACACG
>JAYRPZ010000025.1:0-35141 GCA_041910915.1 Acidovorax sp. | reverse complement strand
TTCCAAGAGGCCATGAAGGGCTGGGGCATACGTTCATCGATGAGCAGGAAGGGCAACTGCTGGGATAACGCACCGACCGAGAGTTTCTGGGGACGGTTGAAAACGGCAAGTGTGCATGGAAAGAAATTCGCCACCCGCGAGGAGGCCAGGCGGGCTGTGATGGACTGGATTGCTTTCTACAATCACCGCAGGCTGCATTCGTCGCTGGGCTACCTCAGTCCGATGCGGTATGAGCAACGCTGGTACGAGGCACAGCGCAAAAAGGCCGCGTAATCGTTGGCTAAGAACTACACGGAACAGGGGCAAGGTCAGCCCAGCACCAGCAAAGTAGCCAACGCCACAGGCCAGGAGCGCAGCGCGCCAGCAACGGACATCCCATCATCTGGCGCAAAGGCCTGCAAGCGCCACAGGCGCTGACCCAGTGCCAACTCCTGCGTGCTCGACCAGCCATGCTTTTGCAACAAATGCTGGGGGTCGTCAGCCGTGCTGAACAGCAGGTCCTGCGTCGCCACGTCAGACAACAGCAACTCCAAACGGCTGGGCTGCTTCATGCCTGCCAAAGTGCCCTGCATGAAATCTTTCCAGCGAAAGGGACTGAAAACAAAGCCTCGCAGGGCGGCGCGGCGCTGCTCCAGCGTCTCGGTGGGCAGGCCGTGGTGGTACACCGGCAGGTAGATCAAAAAGCCGTGCTGCGGGTCATGAAGGGTCTCTTGCAGCAAGACCACACGCCCCGTCATGGCGGGCAAGCCACTGTCGCGCGCACGCTCCATGGCTTCGCGCCGCAGCGGCTCGCTGAACATATCAAAGCCCACAGCACGCTGGTTGCGCCCTTCCAAGGGCTCGATGTAGACAATCGGCACCATGGTGTCGCGTGGGCCGGGTGGATGCACCGCATACTGGGCCAGCCCCTCAGCGCGCACCTGCCGCTCGTGCTGCGCCAGTTGGCTCGGACGCAGCACCGGCGCAAAAGCCAGCCCTTGCACACCAGGGTGCGTGCTTTCTAAGCGCAGGTTGTCCACATAGCGGCGCCACTCCGCGCGGCTGACGCCACGCGAAGCATCCAACAGGCCGCGCCCACCACGCAGCGCAATCTCGTAAATCCGCAGGCGCTGGGCCAGTGCCAGGGCAATTTCCTCTGCCTCAAAGTCCAGGCGCTGGTGCTCTTGCCGCACAGCGGCGCGCTCTTCCAGGTGCCACACCCAGACCACCAACACCACCGCCAGAGCCGCCCACAACCACACCAGCCACGGCTGCAGCACCCAGCGCCGCAAGCGCGCAGTGAACGCAGCACCAGCATGGGGAGGCAACAACGGCATGGACGGTGGCGCTAGAACAGCTCGATTTTCTTTTCCTGCGCAGCAGCGGCAGGAGCACGTTCGAGCAAAGCTTTTTCGTAGGCATTCTCTGCATTGGCCATGGCAATCGCCTCGGGGCGGTGGATGGCTGTGCGGCGGCAAAACGCATCGCCCGTGAGGGGGTCGAGCACCACCTTGCGCGACCACGCCCCGCCCAGGTCGCTAGACAGCAGCGGAATGCCCTCGCGCTGCAGCCACTCGCGCGCAAATTCGGCGTTGCGCGCGCCAATCGCCATCTGAATGGCGTTCACCACGTTACCGCCGCCAAAGGCCTTGGCCACCAGGCGTGCGGGCGAAGCACCGCGCGCGTACATGGCGTTGCGCAGTACCTCCATGGCGTAGTCGCCGTGCAGCACGGTGTCCTCATCGGCGTTGCGGCGGCTGCCGCCGGGCTGGCCACTGGGCAGCAAAAAGTGGTTCATGCCCACCAAATGCAACTGCGGGTCGATCAGGCACACCGCCACGCACGAACCCAGCAAGGTGGCAATGGGGCGCTCCGTCTCCACCGCCCAACCGCCCGGGTTGATGACCCGGGCCAAGCGCTCCAGGCCGCGCCCTGCAGCCCCGGCGGGCGGCAGCTCTTGCGCCTTAGCCCGGCCTGGCAAGGCCCCCATAGGGGCGCTGAATCGAGGTTTAACGGCCATACGCAATGATCTCCTGGGCGATGCGGTCGAGCGGCAGGACCTTGCTCACGCCCCCCATCTCTATGGCGACTTTGGGCATACCAAACACCACGCAGGTGGACTCGTCCTCGGCCACAGTGAGGGCGCCGGCCTGGTGCATCTCTTTCATGCCACGCGCGCCATCGTCGCCCATGCCCGTCATGATGATGCCTAATGCATTGCGCCCGGCCACCTGGGCCACCGAGCGAAACAACACATCCACCGAAGGCTTGTGCCGGTTGATCATGGGGCCATCGCGCACCTGCACCAAATACTGGGCACCGCTGCGCTGCAGCAGCATGTGCCGCCCACCGGGAGCGATGAGCACACGCCCTGGCAGCACGCGGTCGCCATCGCGTGCCTCACGCACCTCCATCGCGCACAGGCCGTTCAGGCGCTGGGCAAACAAAGCGGTGAATTTCTCAGGCATGTGCTGCACCACAACGATGCCCGTGCTGGTGCGTGGCAGCCGCGTCAGCACCGCCTCCAGTGCCTGGGTGCCGCCTGTGGAGGTGCCAATGGCCACCACTTTGTCCGTAGTGTTGTGCAGTGCGCTGCCAGCGCCCGCACCGGGCCGCGCCGCCAGCATGGCCTCGGCCCCCAGCTTGGGGCGTGGCACGGTCATGCGCACGCGGCCCATGTTGGCCCGCGCTGCCGCGCGCACGGCAGTGACCAAATCGTCGCCCGCGTCTTGCAAAAACTGCTTCACCCCCAGCTTGGGCTTGGTGATGATGCTCAGCGCCCCGGCAGCCAGCGCTTCCATGGTGGTGGCGGCGCCCTCTTCGGTCAGCGAGGAGCACACCACCACCGGCGTGGGCCGCTCGGCCATGACTTTTTTTAAGAAGGCAATGCCGTCCATGCGCGGCATTTCAATGTCGGTGACGATCACGTCAGGCCATTGCACGCGCATTTTTTCCAGCGCCGCCACCGGGTCCGGGCAGGCTGCCAGCACTTCGATGTCGCTCTCGCGCGCCAGGGTTTCACGGTTCACCTGGCGCACGACCGCCGAATCGTCCACGACGATGACTTTGATTTTCGCCACAGCCACTACGCCTTGGCCTGCGCCAGCGGCAGGCGATAAATGGTGGGACGCACGAGCTGCACCGTGTTGTTGATGCCGTTGAGGCTTTCCGAGTGGCCAACAATCAGGTAGCCGCCTGGGTGCAGCTTTTGCACGATGCGCGCCACCACCTGGCGTTTGGTGTCGTTGTCAAAATAAATCATCACGTTGCGTAAGAACACCACGTGAAAGCGCCCAATGTCGGGCAGCGTGGTGTTGAGGTTGATCTGCATGAAGCGCGTGTGGCTGCGCAGCTCGGGCGCAATCAAAAAACTGCCCTCCTGGCTGCGCACGCCCCTGAGGCAGTATTTGCGCAGATAGGCATCGGGCAGGCCGCGCGTGCGCTCCAGCCAATAGTGGCCGCGCTCGGCGGTGGCCAGCACCTGGGTGCTGATGTCCGAGCCCAAAATGCTCCACGCGCCCTTCACCCCCAGGCTGTCGGTCAGCACCATGGCCAGGGTGTAAATCTCTTCGCCCGTAGAGGCGGCGGCGCTCCACACATCGAAGGGCTGGCGCGGCGGGTGCTGCGCCACGATGGTGTTTTGCAGGTAGTCGAAGTGCGCCTGCTCGCGAAAAAAATAGGTTTCGTTGGTGGTGAGCAAATCCACCATGGTCTGGCGCTCCAGCGGGTCGTTGCCGTGCGCCACCAGGTCGTGGTACTGGCCAAAGCTCTTGAGCTGCAAGGCACGCAAGCGCTTGCCCAGGCGCCCGACCAAGAGCACTTGTTTGGAGTCGGCCAGGCTGATGCCGGCAATCTCGTAGATCAGGCGCTGAAAGCGCCGGAACTCCGCTTCGGTGATGCTGGGGTCGGCCATGAAAGTTCAAGCTCGAAGTGATGGGGCGCGCAAACTCTGCCCCGGTGCTGAAAATGCTACCAATTTAGTAGCTGCTTGCGCTTACCTAGCAAGGGCTAGAGCCATTTTTTTCTTATAAAAACTGCTGTCTCACGCCCCTCCAGGGCCTGCGCGCGCTACGCCCAGGCCCTGCAGAGGCTGCGCAGGGGATAAAAAATGAATGAAAAATGCCTCTAAGCCTTGCTAGGCAAGCGCCAGCAGCTATAAATTTAGAAGCAAAATTCCCCTTCATTCTTCCCCATGCGGCTGCGCGCGTGGCACTCAAGGCACGTGCTGGCTCTCGCTTTGCTCCTGCCCCATTTGTGCCAGCACCGCCATTTCATCGACCGACAGCACACGCTGGATGGCCAAGATGATGACGAACTTGCCCGCCACCTTGCCCATGCCGGCAATAAAGTCCGCACGGATGCGCGCCCCAAAGGCCGGCGCGGGCTCGATGTCGGCGCTGGGAATCTCCAGCACCTCCGAGACCGCATCGACCATGATGCCGATGTCGTGCTTTTCATCGTCTTGCTGCACTTCGACGATGACGATGCACGTGCGCCGCTGCACTGCCGACACCTTGCCGCTAAAGCGCGCCCCCAGATCAATCACCGGCACCACGGCGCCACGCAAATTGATCACGCCCCGGATGAAGCTGGGCATCATGGGGATTTCGGTCAGGTTGCCGTACTCGATGATTTCCTTCACGTTCAAGATGCCTACAGCGAACATCTCGCTGCCCACGTTGAACGTGAGGTACTGGTGGGTGTCGCCGCTGTGCATCGACTTGGCGGCGCCACCCGCACCGCGTTGGGACGGGTTGGACTCATGCATAAGGCATTCCTTGGGCTGATGGTGCCACGTCAGTAGCGCTCAAAGTCCTGCTCATCCACCGTCAATGACGGGGCCTTGCTGTAGCCCACGGCACGCGCGGGCGCAGACGCCAACACGGCACGCGGGGACTTGCGCGGCGCTGCCGCAGCGCGGTTGGCCCCCACATCGGCGCCGTCCACGGCAAAGAAGCTCATCAGGTCTTGCAACTGACCTGCCTGGCCGCCCATTTCCTCGGCCGTGGCCGCCAGCTCTTCAGAAGCCGAGGCGTTTTGCTGCGTGGCCTTGTTGAGTTGGCCCATGGCGCCGTTGATCTGGCCCACGCCCTGGCTTTGCTCTTGGCTGGAAGCGGCAATTTCCTGCACCAGGTCGGAGGTTTTGCGAATGGCCGGCACCATTTCGGTGAGCAGCGCACCGGCTTGCTCGGCCAGCTTGACCGAGCTGGAGGCCACCTGGCCAATTTCTTGCGCTGCCACCTGGCTGCGTTCGGCCAGCTTGCGCACTTCAGCCGCCACCACGGCAAAGCCCTTGCCGTGCTCACCCGCACGCGCCGCCTCAATGGCCGCGTTCAGCGCCAGCAAGTTGGTCTGGTAGGCAATGTCGTCAATGATGCCAATCTTGTCGGCAATCTGTTTCATGGCCTCGACGGTTTCCTTCACCGCCACGCCGCCCTCTTGCGCTTGCTGCGCTGCCGAGGTGGCCATGTTGTCGGTGACCTTGGCATTTTCCGAGTTCTGGTTGATGCTGGCCGTCATCTGCTCCATGGAGGCCGTGGTTTCTTCCACCGAGGCGGCCTGTTCGGAGGACGACTGGCTCAGCGACTGCGCCGTGGCCGAGACCTGGGCTGCCGCGTTGTTCAGCGCATCAGCGGCCACGTTGATCTGGCCAATGGTGTCGGCCAGCTTGGCAATGGTGTTGTTGATGGCTTGCTTGAGCGCATCAAAGTCACCGTTGTAGTGCGCGGTGATGGTCTGCGTCATGTCGCCGTGCTCCATCGCCGCCATGACGCGGCGCACGTCGTTGATCGGGCCTACGACGTTGTCGAGCGTTTCGTTCACGCCTTCCACAATCTTGCGGAAGTCACCCTGGTGGGTAAAGGCTTCGGCGCGGGTGTCCAGACGGCCTGCTACGGCTGCATCGCACAACATGCGCGCATCGGCCACCAGCTTGTTGACGGCCTCAATGCAGGTGTTGAGGTTGTTTTTGATGGTGTTGAAGTCACCGTTGTACGAGTCGGTGATCTTGGGCGGAATGTCGCCTTTGGAGATGCGATCAACGTAGTTGGCCGCCACGTTCAGCGGGCCAATCACGGCGTTCAACGTCTCGTTCACCCCTTCCACAATGCGGCGGAAGTCGCCCTGGTGGCGGGTGGCATCGGCGCGGGTGGCCAGGCGCCCGTCCACCGCTGCCTTGGAGAGCATGTTGGCATCGGCCACCAGCGTATTCACAGCCTCAATACAGGTGTTGAGGTTGTTTTTGATGGTGTTGAAGTCGCCGTTGTACGAATCGGTGATCTTGGGTGGAATGTCGCCCTTGGAGATGCGATCGACGTAGTTGGCCGCCACGTTCAGCGGGCCAATCACGGCATTCAGCGTGTCGTTCACCCCTTCCACGATCTTGCGGAAGTCACCCTGGTGGCGGGTGGCATCGGCACGGGTGGCCAGGCGCCCGTCCACAGCCGCTTTGGACAGGGTGTTGGCATCGCCCACCAAGGCATTCACCGCATCAATACAGGCGTTGAGGTTGTTTTTGATGGTGTTGAAGTCACCGTTGTACGAATCAGTGATCTTGGGCGGAATGTCGCCCTTGGAGATGCGATCGACGTAGTTGGCCGCCACGTTCAAGGGGCCAATCACCGCGTCCAGCGTGGCATTCACGCCAGAGACGATGTTTTTGTATTCACCATGGTATTTCGAGGCATCGGCACGGGTGGCCAACTTGCCTTGCACCGCAGCCTGCGCCAGCCCCGCAGCTTCGCTGCTCATGGTTTTGACGGCATGCACCGCTTTGTCCAGTGCAGTCAGAACCTGACCCACTTCATCGCGTGCCGAGGTGTCGATCTGCATCGTGAAATCACCGGCGGCAATTTTTTCTGCAATCTGCACAGCCTCACCCACGGGGCGGGTAATGCTGCGCGCGATCAACCAGCCCAGCAACACAGCCAGCAGCACAGCTGCGCCCGACAGGCCCAACAACAAGGTTTGCGCCGCCGCAACGACCGTAGCAGAGTTTTTGCCCGACTCTTCCATCAGCTCAGTCTGGTAGCGCACCAGCTCGGCAATGGCGTTGAGGTAGGTGGTTTGCTCCTTGCGCAGGTTGCCCGTTAAAAGGGCGCCGAACTCTTCGCTTGAAGCACCTTGCTGAATCAGGCGGATGGCCACATCCTGCTGCGCCCGGTAAGCGGGGAGCACAGCCATGATGGCGCGCAGCTTTTCCTTGCCTGCATCGGTGCGAATGCTGGCCTCCAGCTTTTGCAACAGGCCATCAATGACTCTGCGCTGCTCGTCAATGGTGTCCAGCGCACGCTTTTTCTCTGCGGCATCAGGGATGATGTAGGCATTGCGCAACTGGCGTGCAATGAGGTTGATGGAGTCCACCAATTCGTTGGCCATCACCACCTTGGGAAACTTGTCGTGCGCCATGTCTTGCACTTCGTTGCCCAGGGTGGCAAGGCGGGTGTAGCTGATGACGGCAATGATCACCATCAGCAGCAGGGGAACGGCGAAGCCGATACCCAGGCGGGTGCCGATCTTGAGGTTGTTCATTTTGTGTTCCTATGGAGTGGCAAATGAAGAGGGGGCAGGAGTGGCGGAATGGGCTGGTGCGTACAACGCAGCGGTCGGACTTTGGCGGCCCTCCTCGCGCTGTGCGGCCAGGTGGGTCAGGGCTTGCACATCCAAAATCAGTGCCACTTCGCCCGAACCCAAAATGGTGGAGCCGCCAATGCCGCGCAGGTGGCGAAAGAGCTGGCCCAGGGGTTTGATGACGGTCTGGAACTCACCCAGCAGTTGATCGACCACGATCCCCGCTTTGTGCGGCCCGGCTGCAATGACGACGACGTTTTCGCGCACAGGTGGCTCGCCCTCAATCTCAAAGAAGTCGCGCAAACGGATGAAGGGCAGCACCTCGCCGCGCAGGTTCAGCATGTGCCCGCGCGTGTCTTGCGACTGCAATTCCAGGCACTCCACCACGGCATCGAGCGGAATCACGTAAGACGATGGCCCCACCGCAGTCAGGAAACCGTCGATGATGGCCAAGGTCAGTGGCAGCCGGATGGTGAAGCGCGAACCCTGGCCTGGCCAGGTTTTCACATCCACACTGCCGCGCAGGGCCTGGATGTTGCGCTTGACCACGTCCATGCCCACACCGCGCCCAGACAGGTTGCTCACCGTCTCGGCGGTAGAAAAGCCGGCCTCGAAAATCAGGTTGACGATTTCTTGTTCCGTCAGACTGTGCCCGGCCTGGATCAAACCGCGCTCTATGGCCTTGGCTTGCACGCGCTCCACGTTGATGCCGCCGCCGTCGTCAATCACCTCAATGACGATGCTGCCTGAGTCATGGTAGGCATTCAGCTCCAGGCGCCCGCAGGCTGGTTTGCCTGCCGCCAAGCGCACATCGGCAGGTTCCAGGCCATGGTCCATGGCGTTGCGCACCAGGTGCATCAGCGGATCGCCAATTTTTTCCACGACGGACTTGTCTAGCTCGGTCTCAGCACCTGTGATCACCAGCTCAATGTCTTTGCCAATCTCGCGGGCGGTGTCGCGTACCACGCGATTGAAGCGGTTGAAGGTTTCACCGATTTGCACCATGCGCAGCTGCAGCGCCGAGTCGCGGATGTTTTCCACCAAGCGTGACAGCACCGAGGTGGCCTCCATCAGCGGTGCTTGGCCACTGCGCCGTGCCAGCAAGCTGGCCGAGGCCCCGGCAATCACCAACTCACCCACCAGGTCAATCAATTGGTCAAGCTTGTCCGCCTGCACCCGAATGAGGCGCGCTTCGCTGCTGCGCTTGTCTTGCACCTGCTTTTGCCGTGCTGCAGCCGCTTCGACAATTTCCGGCTGCACCACTTTGCGTTCCACCAAAATTTCCCCCAAGGGTGCCGCAGCAGCCACCTGGGGCGCAGCCCGCTCGCTCTGGTCACGCTGTTGGCGCAGGCCCTCGTCGAGTTCCTCACGCGTGAGAGTGCCGGAGCGCACCAGAATTTCGCCCAGGCGCAGCGGCTCCTCGGGAAGTTGCTCAATGAGCTGCAGGTAGTCAGCCACCTTGCTGTCTGGTGGCAGGATGTGCAGCTCGCAGTCGTCACGGCAGAAGGCGAAGACGTTTTCAATCTCCTCTTTGCTGGCGCGCGAATGCAGCGTGACCTCAAAGCCCAGGTAGCAGCACTCGGCATCCATCTCCTGCGCTGCAGGCATGGCGTCTGACACTGTAGTGAGGTGGGTGATCTCGCCCAACTGCAACAGGTAACGCAAAAAATTCAGCGGGTCCATGCCCATTTTGAGCACGTCCGGCCCAAAGCGCACGGAAATGTGCCAGCAGTCGGCGGATGGCGCGGCATCAGCATCGGGGCTGCTGGCCAGCGCTGCCTGCGGCGGCGCAGCAGCATCTGGAGCGTGGCCGCCAAACGCACGCAGCCCCTGCGACAAACTGCGCCCGGCTTCGGTCAAAGCACTGTCTTCGTCAAAGCGGCCCTGCTCCACCACCGTCAGCAAGCTGCCAATGTGGTCGCAGCCTTGCAGCAGCAAAGTCACCATGTCGCTGCTCAGGCCCAGCTCGCCATTGCGCAGCCGGTCCAGCAGGTTTTCCAAAACGTGGGTGAAACGCTCGATGTGGTGCAGCTCCACCACGCCCGAGGCCCCCTTGATGGTGTGGGCAGCGCGGAAGATGGCGTTGAGCACATCGGCATCTCGGTCGCCCTGCTCCATGCGCAGCAGGCCATCTTCCATCGCTGTGAGCTGCTCGCGCGCTTCTTGGATAAAGACGCTGTAGATTTCTTCCATGAATGATCGTCCTTGCGGGCTTGGCGGCCCTTGGGCTTCAGGCGCTGACCGGGGTCATGCCCAGCACAGCACCCAGACGGCAAAACTCCAGCACCTCGCGCACCGCCTCGCTGGCAGCCACGGTGTGTACGGTAGCTTGGTGGTGCTGCGCCTCGCGCGCAGCCAGCAGCAGCAGTTGCACGCCGGAGGTGTCTATCTCGGGCACCTGGGCCAAATCCAGCTCCAGGGTCTGTAAGGGGGCCTGGCCCAGCAGTTCCAGCAAGCGGCTTTTCAGCGCTTGGGCGTCGTAAATGGTCAACGGCCCCTGCACCGTAAGGCGCTGAATACCCGTTTGCGGGCTGTGGTGGGAAATGTCCGTCATGGCGTCAGGCCCTCCTTGAGGCGTCAGAACAACTCGATCTTGGGCTCGTTGTCGGGAGCTGCGGGCGCAGGTGCGGGGGCAGGAGCAGACGCAGCACTTTGCCTGGCCCCGCCCGCAGGCGCCGCGGGCGCTGGGGCTGCGCTGGCCGACACCGCGCGGTGGTGGTCGCTGCGCTGGGTGTGCATCACGTAGCCGCTGTACACCTCCTGCAGATGCTCAGACAGGGGGCGCAGCTCTTGCCCCGGCACATCCAAAGCCTGCAGGTAGCGAGCCAGATCCACGGCATGGCCATCCAAACGGCTCAAGGCTGCAATCACATGTTCGATTTGCTGGCGCGTAACGTCTTGGAATTGCACGCTGGCCAGTGCATCCATGAACATGGCCACGAGTTGCTGGCTGGACTCATGAATTTGCTGCATCACCTCGGCGTCGTGGCGGGCCACTTGCTGGTATTCGCGTCCCAATTCGTTGAGCTGGGAGGAGAAATTTTGCAAGGCAGCACGTTCGGCCTGGATGTCGTTGTGCTGGAGCTTGTGCTGGTACTGCTGCTCAATCGAATCCACCACGCCCTGGATACCGTCATTGATTTGGCCCACCGCTTGGTCAGTCGCCTGGGCCAGCTTGCGCACCTCGCCCGCTACCACGGCAAAACCGCGCCCGGCCTCGCCCACGCGCGCCGCCTCAATGGCAGCGTTCAGCGCCAGCAGATTGGTCTGGAAAGCAATGTTGCGAATCAGCTGTACCAGCCCGGCCAGCGCCCGCCCCTGCTCGGCAAACTGCAGCGAACGCTGCTGCTCGGTTTCCGCATCGGCCACACGCTGCACGATGTACTGGTCAAGCTGCGCAATCAGCTGCTGGTTGTCAGTAATGCGCTGCTCGGCAGTACCAATGATGTCGCTCGACACCTGGGTGCTGCGATCCACAATGGCATTGAGCTGCTCGACCACGCGGTCAATGTCGCCCAGACGGGCAATGATGTCGAACGAGGCTTTTTCTGTTTCCTCTACGACCGAACCCAACTGCTTGCGCACCACCTCGTTGAACTGAGGAATTTGCTGCAGCTCATCGCCCACACGCTGCGCCGCAGCGGCGCGCGTTTCCACACCCAAACGCCAGTTGCGATAAAACGCCACGGCCACCAAGCGCTGGGCCGCGAATGAAGCCACCACGATGAACGCGCTGCCCATGGCCGCGCCCATTGAACGCTACAGCCCCAGAGCAGGCAGCCACTGGTTCTCAAACCAGCCATTGAAAAAATACACGCTGGTGGCTACACCCAGCGTCACGATCACCAGCACCAGCGCCAACCGGCGCACTTGGACAGAATCGTCCATGCAGACTACCTCATCACCAGTTTGATGGTGTTGAGCAAATCGGTGGCGGTCACCGGCTTGACCAACCAGCCCGATGCACCCGCAGCCTTGGCCTCTAGGCGCTTGGACTGCTGCGATTCGGTCGTCTGAAACAAAATGGGCATGAAGCGGTAGGGTGCCAGCTTGCGCACTTCTTTGATGAACTCAATGCCGTTCATGCCCGGCATGTTCAGATCGGTGATAAGCAAATCCACGGCAATGCCAGTGGCGAACTTTCTCAACCCCTCCTCGGCACTGGCCGCTTTTTCGACTTTGTAGCCTGCTTTGCCCAAAATATTGGCAACCGACAAAAGCAAAGTGGCGGAATCATCCACCAGCATGATGGTTTTCACTGTGAGCTCTCTGAAAATGCTTGGCGTACTAGAAAAAAAGCATACATACCAAGTCTTACAAGTTGTCGAATTTACAGCCCATCCTAGCGGTAAACAAGCACATCTCTATCCACAATTCGCTCCTGAAATGCTCTTAAAAAGTGAGCTGCTTGCGCTTACCCACATTGGCTTAGAGGCATTTATCACTGGATATCGATACGTTGAATACGCGCGCTACTGGAGGGCGCCACCGGACTGTGCGTGCGAAAGTAAGCTTCGAGCGCATCAATATCCTGCCCGCCGCCTGTGGGCTCCTGGCCTTGCGTGAAGACGCTAAAACCACTGCCGCCTGCCGCCAGAAAGCTGCTCATTACCGCGCGCACCGGCTGGGTGGGTTCGATGGGCACGCCGTGCAAACGCAGATCCTGCACACGCTGGCCCGGCGGCTGGCGCAAATCGTAGCGATAGCTCAGCCCTTGCGATACCGACAGCACCCGCGAATAACTGCTGCTGTGGCTGTCATCAAACTGCTGCTCCAGCAAGGCGTGCAATTGCGCGCCGGTGTAGGTGCGTACCTCTAGGCTGTTGCCAAAGGGCTGCACCGCAAACAACTGCTGGTAGCGCAGCAGACCCTGTTCGTCGGGTACCAAATCGGCACGCAAGCCACCCGCGTGCATGAACGACACCTGGGCCCCGCCGTGCTCCGGCGCCTGGGTGGCGGCCAGTTGGGCATCAGCCACCAGATTGCCCAGCACAGACTCGCCCGAGGGCAGCACCGTGCGCAAAAAAGCACCGCTGGCCTGACCCACAGGGCGCTGCAGCAGCGGCTGCGCGGCGCTGCGGTAGCGCTGCACCAGCTCCTGCACCTGGGGCTGGGGCTCAAAGCGCGCAAAGCCTGGGTGCAGCGCCACGTTGCCATACGCCTGCCCCTGCACGATGACCTGGCGCGCGCTTTTGCGCACCACGCGGCGCGTGCGCGTGTCCACACCAAGCTGGATGTGCGTGAGCAAGGTACCGTACTGGCCTGCACTGGTGAGCAGCAGGGGCCGGGCGGGATCGATGCGGCCATAGTCACACACATAAGCTTGGTGGGTATGGCCAGACACGACCACATCCACCGCAGGGTCAAGCCGCTGCACGATGGGCACGATGTCGCCGCTCAGGCCATCGCAGCTGGTTTCAGTCACAGGCGCACGGGTACTGCCACCCTCGTGCAAGACAACGACGATGACATCTGCCCCCTGTGCCCGCAGGCCGGGAATCAGCGCATTCACGGTATCCGCCTCGTCGGCAAAACGCAGCCCTGCCACACCTGCCGGGTTCACCAGCTGGGGAGTGGCGCGCAGCGTCAAGCCAATCAAACCCACGGTAATAGTGGCCCCGCCTTCGCTAAAGCGCTTGAGTCCCGTGGCAGGCAGCAAGGTGCTGCCATCGGCCTGTAAGGTGTTGGCCGTCAGAAAAGGGAATTGCGCCCCAGCAAACGCGGCGCTTTGCCCCGGGGTGGTGGGCTGGCAAGGCTGGCGCACGGTGAATTTTTCGCAGCCACCGCGCTGCAAGCGCAGCAGCTCCTGCCAGCCTTTGTCGAACTCGTGGTTACCTGGGGCGTGGAAATCTACGCCCATCAGGTTGAAGGCATGGATGGTGGGCTCGTCCAAAAAAAGCGCTGACACCAGCGGCGAAGCACCCACCATGTCCCCGGCAGACACCAGCAGATGGTGCGGATGCTGCGCCTTCAGCGCCGCGACCGCCCCCGCAAAATAGGCTGCACCACCAGCCGGCACCTGACTGGCCCCGGTACTGGCTGGCACCGGCACAGCCAGGCGCGGCGGCTCCAGGTTGCCGTGGAAGTCGTTGAAGCCAAGCACGGCAATCTCCATCACCTCGGGGGTGTGCAGACTGCTGCTGGCACCGCACCCGGCCAGAGCAGCCGCCATGGCCAGCGCCGACACAGCCCGCGCACAGCCACCAACCCAGTGGCCCATCCAGCGGCGCAGCCGCGCACTCATGGCCGTTCGCCCGCAATCGGGCCGACAGCGTGCTGCACGTCGCCACACTGGGCACGGTGGCGCAAGGCGTGGTCGATCAGCACCAAGGCCAACAATGCCTCCGCAATCGGTGCCGCACGGATACCCACGCAGGGGTCGTGGCGCCCCTTGGTGACCACCTCCACCGGCTGGCCCGCAATGTCAATCGATGGGCGCGGGCTGAGGATGGAGCTGGTGGGTTTGATGGCAATGCTCACCTCAATCGCCTGCCCCGTGCTGATGCCGCCCAAAATGCCGCCCGCATGGTTGCTGGCAAAGCCCTCGGGCGTGAGTGCGTCACCGTGCTCGGTGCCACGCTGCGCCACGCAGGCAAAACCGGCACCAATCTCCACCCCCTTGACGGCGTTCAGCCCCATCATGGCGTGGGCAATGTCGGCATCCAGCCGGTCGTACACGGGCTCGCCCAGGCCCACGGGCACCTGGGTGGCCTGCACGCGCAAGCGCGCGCCGCACGAGTCGTGCGCCTTGCGCAGGGCGTCCATGTAGTCTTCATAGGGCTGCACGTTGGCCACTGGCGCGAAGAAAGGGTTGTGCGGCACATGCTCCCAACTTTCAAAGGGAATAGGTAGCTCGCCCAGCTGGGTCATGCAGGCACGCAGCTCGGTGCCGAATTTTTCTTTCAGCCACTTTTTCGCCACCGCACCGGCAGCCACGGTGGGCGCCGTGAGCCGTGCCGAAGAACGGCCACCGCCACGTGGGTCACGCAGGCCGTATTTGTGCCAGTAGGCGTAGTCGGCATGGCCGGGGCGGAAGGTGCGCAAAATGTCGCCGTAGTCTTTGCTGCGCTGGTCGGTGTTGCGAATGAGCAGCGCAATCGGCGCGCCCGTGGTGCGGCCCTCGTACACACCCGAGAGAATTTCCACCGCATCGGCTTCGCTGCGCTGGGTGACGTGGCGGCTGGTGCCAGGGCGGCGGCGGTCCAGATCGTGCTGGATGTCGGCCTCGCTCAGCGCAAGGCCGGGCGGGCAGCCGTCAATCACGCAGCCAATGGCCGGGCCGTGGGATTCACCAAAGTTGGTGACGCAAAACAAAGTGCCAAGGGTGCTGCCGCTCATACCTGGGGTTCCATTCAATCTGGGGGCGATCGGTTTTTGCTCTAGAAAAAATAGCTGCTCGCGCTTATCTGGTAAGCGTTAGCAGCCATTTTTATGCTTAATTTTTGACCTACCTACGGGGGAAGGCGCCAGAACCGGTCTGGAGCGCCTCACGGCCTCAGGGCTGGGCCAGGGGCTGGGCGCTGCTGTCGGCAGCGGGCTGGTCTTTGTCTTGCGGCCAGTCGCGAATGTAGGCCTTGAGCAGCTTGTTTTCAAAGTTCTGGCTGTCCACCACGGCCTTGGCCACGTCGTAAAAACTCACCACGCCCATCAACATTCCCTGGTCCATCACCGGCATATAGCGCGCGTGGCAGCCCAGCATCATGCGGCGCACCTCGTCCATGTCGGTTTCTAGCGTGCAGGTCAGGGGGGCGTCGTCCATGGCAGAGCGCACCAGGCGGGTGCCTACGCTGCCGCCGTTGCGCGCCAGCACCTGGTTGATTTCGCGAAAGGTCAACATGCCCACCAGTTCGCCGTACTCCATCACCACCAGCGAGCCGATGTCTTTCTCGGCCATGGTTTGCACCGCCTCGATCAGGGGGTCGTCAGGGTGAACGGTGTAGAGGGTGCCGCCTTTGAGGCGCAGGATGTCGGTGACTTTCATGGCGGAATCTCAGGGCAAAGTGCAATGCGAAATGTGATGCGTATTTGGTTGCAGTTAATGCAGCAAAAGAATATAGCCCACAATGCACCCGCACTTTTACTTTATGCCTGGTATTGCTACGCATACTGCGCTTTTGTTTTTTCGGAGACTCTTTCATGCCCGGATACGCCGACCCCGGCTTCGACACCCTGGCCCTGCACGCAGGCAGCCAACCCGACCCCAGCACGGGTGCCCGTGCCACGCCCATTTACCTGAGCACGTCGTTTGTTTTTGAGTCCAGCGACCATGCTGCTGCGCTGTTCAACATGGAGCGCCCCGGCCATGTGTATTCGCGCCTGAGCAACCCCACCACCGCCGTGCTGGAGCAGCGCGTGGCGGCACTGGAAGGCGGTGTAGGCGCCATTGCCACAGCCAGCGGCCAGGCGGCGCTGCACCTGGCCGTGAGCACCTTGATGGGTGCGGGCGGGCACATTGTGGCCAGCACGGCGCTGTACGGCGGCTCGCACAACCTGCTGCACTACACGCTGCGCCGCTTTGGCATTGAAACCACTTTCGTGCCCCCAGGTGACCTGGATGCCTGGCGCGACGCCATCCGCCCCAACACCCGGCTGCTGCTGGGCGAAACCGTGGGCAACCCCGGCCTGCAAGTGCTCGACATTGCCGCGGTGTCTGAGATTGCGCACCAGGCGGGCGTGCCGTTGATGGTCGATTCCACCCTCACGCCGCCCTGGCTGCTGCGCCCGCTGGAGCATGGCGCCGATTTGGTAATGCACTCGGCCACCAAATTCCTCTCGGGCCATGGCACGGTGATGGGCGGGGTGCTGGTCGATGGCGGCAGCTTTGACTGGGCCGCCCAGGGCGACAAATTTGCCGAACTCACCCAGCCCTACGACGGCTTTCACGGCATGGTGTTTGCGGAAGAGTCCACCGTGGGCGCATTCTTGCTGCGCGCACGCCGCGAAGGGCTGCGCGACTTTGGCGCCTGCCTGAGCCCGCACAGCGCCTGGCTGATTTTGCAAGGCATTGAAACCCTGCCGCTGCGCATGGAGCGGCACATGCGCAACACGGAAAAAGTGGTGGAATTTCTGGCCCAGCACCCGCTGGTGGAGCGCGTGGGCCACCCCCTGCTGGCCAGCCACGAAAGCCACGCCCTGGCGCAGCGCATGTTGCCGCGCGGTGCAGGCTCGGTGTTCAGCTTCGACTTGCGCGCCACACGCGCCCAAGGCAAAGCCTTTATTGAGGCGCTGCAGCTGTTCTCGCACCTGGCCAACGTGGGCGATTGCCGCTCGCTGGTCATCCATCCGGCCAGCACCACGCATTCGCGCATGGACGACGCTGCCCTGGCCGCCGCTGGCATTGGCGCGGGCACCATCCGCCTGTCCATTGGCCTGGAAGACCCACAAGACCTGATTGCCGATCTGCAGCGCGCGCTCAAAGCGGCCGAGAAAGCCGGTGGCAAGGCCGCCCACGCACAGTCTCACTCCAGCAAGGCAGGTGCCTGATGATCTACACCGTCAACCACTCCCCCCTGTACTGCTACACCGGTGGCAAGGCCTTTAACCCGGCGCAGCCCACCGCTGTGTTCATCCACGGCGTAGCGGGCGACCACAGCGTGTGGGCGCTGCAAAGCCGCTCGCTGGCGCACCACGGCTGGAACGTGCTGGCCATCGACCTGCCCGGCCATGGCCGCAGCGGTGGCCACGCACCCGAAAGCGTGCAAGAAGCTGCCCAAGCGGTGTGTGCCTTGCTCGATGCGGTGGGCGCACACAAGGCTGCGCTCATCGGCCACAGCTGGGGTTCGTTGATTGCACTGCAGGCCGCAGCGCAGTTGGGCGCGCGTGCCAGCCACCTGGTGCTGGTGGGCTCGGCCTACCCCATGCGCGTCAGCCCGGCACTGCTGGACTCGGCGCTGAACACCCCGGAAAAAGCCCTGCACACCATGAACGTGTTTTCCCGCAGCACGCTGGCGCCACCCTCGGGGGCCGGGGTGTGGGTGTATGGCGCGGGCATGGCGTTGGGTCGGCGGGTGCTGCGCAGCAACCCGCACACCAACGTGCTGCACCGGGGCTTTAGCGCCTGCGACAGCTACGACCAGGGCCTCGAAGCCATGGCCAGCACCACCTGCCCGGTGCTGTTCGTGCTCGGCAGCCAAGACCAGATGACGCCGCCCAAAGCTGCCCAGGGGCTGCAGCAGGCCGCGCAAGCGCGCAGCCACAGTGCAGCGGTGCAAACTTGCATCCTCCCCGTGGGCCACCAGCAAATGAGCGAAGCCCCCGAGGGCACGCTGCGCGCCATTCGCAGCTTTTTGAACAGCCATCCAAGCCATTAAGGTATGAAGGTAGGCCGCGAGCAGCTATTTTTTTCATAGCTGCTCGCGCTTACCCAGTAAGGCTGAGAGGCCGATTTAACTCCCAACTTCTTCCAAGCTGGGGTGGAGCTGGTCAATCCAATGTTCCAGCTCCTCGGGCGACACCTGCAAGAACGCCAGGCACGCCTGGCCGTGCTGCTGCCACTCGCGCGCAGGAGGAAGCCCCTCGTGGTGATTCACCACGTAATCGGCCAGCGCCCCCAGGGCCACCAGTTGGCGCACGGTGACGGGAAAGCGCTCATCTTCCAGGCAGGAAAAATCGTGGTGCAGCCAAATGGCCTGTGCCACGTCGCCCGGCAGGTGCCAGGTGCGCGCCACGATGGCGCCCACCACGGCATGGTCGGTGCGGTGGTTGGCGTTTTCTGTCTGGGTAAAGGTGCGGTCTTTGCGCGCCAAGGCCTCGGTGACGGTGCTGGCGTAGCCACGCACGGCCTTCACCAGCACGGGAAAACCAATATGGCAAAACAGCCCGTAGCTGTAGCCCAGGCCCGTGGGCAAGGCGTACAGCTCACCGCCAATGTGCTCGCAGGCCAGGGCGCGGCGCACCGAGCTTTGCCAGAAATGCTCCATCAGCGGCGACTGCACCTGCAAAGCTTGGCGGGTGATGAAGGTCGAGAGCAGTTGCACGGCCGGATCAAAGCCCAGCACGGTCAGCGCCAGGCCCACGGTTTGCACCGGTTGCTGCAGGCCATACAAAGGGCTGTTGGCTTGGCGCATCACCGCAGCAGCCAGCGCCACATCGCTGCTCACCAGCTCGTCAAGCGCGCCCATATCGTGCTCAGGGGCGCGCAAAATCTCTTGCAAGCGCAGCAGCACCTGGGGACACGGTGGAATGACGATGGCGCGCACCGCTGGTAGGGCGCGTACCCGGGCAATGTCGGTATCGATGGGATGGTCGGTAGGCACGGCGGGGAGCGCGCCAGAGGGGGCAAAGTTCATCGTCACAGCGCAGGCGCAAAGGTGAAGTTGTAGCAATTGGTTGCATTGTCACCGCAAATGCGCCAAGCGGCTTCGCCACCTACCGTGCTGGCAGGCTGCTGCGCCCGGGCATGGTTTCGCCCAAAAAATCTAAAAACTGGCGCACCGCAGGCGTCAAGCCACGGCGCGAGGGAAACACGGCATGCACGATGCCACGGCGCTGCTCCCAATCGGGTAGCACCCGCACCAGGCGCCCAGCGTGGATGTCTTCATGGCACATGTAATCTGGCAGACACCCTAGCCCGATGCCTGCCAGCGCAGCGTATTTGAGCGTGAGCAAGTCATCGGCCACATAGCGCGGTGTGTGAACCACACGTTGTTCTGCCCCCTGCGGACCGCGCAAAACCCAGACGGCTTTGCCCTCTTGGGCCTCCATGGCCACGCTATCCAAGGCAGCCAAATCAGACAACTGGCTGGGCGTGCCTTGGCGTTGTAACAAAGCCGGACTGGCCACCAGCACCTGGCGGGCTGTGTCCAGGCGTTTGACCACGAGGCTGGCGCTGTCGTCCACGCTGTGGCGCACGCGCAAGGCCACATCCACGCCCTCCTCTACCAGGTTGACAGCACGGTTGCTGACCTGCATTTCAATACGCACTTGCGGGTGGCGTTGCAAAAATTGGGGTAACAGTTCAGCCAATACGGTTTGAGCCAAGGTCACCGGGCAACTGACGTGGATGGTGCCGCGCGGCGCGGTGTGTACGCTCGCCACCAAATCAGCGGCAGATTCGGCACATGCACGCAGCTGCTGGCAATGGCGCAAATAGGCTTGCCCGACTTCCGTCAAGGCCAGGCTGCGCGTGGTGCGCTGCAGCAGCCGCACACCCAGTTGCATCTCCAGCGCCGCCACCCGCCGCGACAAGCGCGACTTGGGCACCCCCAAGGCCCGCCCCGCAGCTGCAAAGCCACCGCGTTCGACCACCTCGGCAAAAAACAGCATGTCATTCAAGTCCTGCATGGCTATCTCGTTATTGTTCTATGGGTGGAACAATCTATCCCATCTCTTTGGGCTTATCAATGCTTTTGGGATGAAGGACAATTCACCCATGGCCACCTGATGCGTGGCTTTTCTTCCCAGATGCCTCAGAAAGGTTTGTTCCATGCGTATCCTGCACATTGACTCCGCCATCACCGGTTCCGCTTCCGTTTCGCGCCAATTGACGGCGCAAATTGTTCAGGCGTGGCAACAGCGCCACCCCAGCAGCACAGTGGAATACCTGGACTTGGTGCAAAACGCCCCCGCCCACTTCACCAGCGACGCCATGGCACCACGCACCGGCCAAACCGAGGGCCTGAGCGAAACACAACAGCGCGAAAACGCTGTGTCTGAGCGTTTGGTGGCGCAGTTTTTGGCCGCAGATGTGGTCGTGATCGGTGCGCCGTTCTACAACTTCAGCATCCCCAGCCAGCTCAAGGCATGGATTGACCGCCTGGCCCAACCTGGCCGCACTTTCCGCTACACCGCCAATGGCCCGGAGGGTTTGGCCAAGGGCAAGACCGTGTTCATTGCTTCCAGCCGCGGTGGCGTGTACTCCACCAGTGATGCAGGCCGGGCGATGGATCACCAAGAAAGCTATTTGCAAACTGTGCTGGGCTTTTTCGGTGTGACCGATGTGCGCATCGTGCGTGCAGAAGGCATCGGCATGGGCGAGGAGGCTAAAGCACAAGCACTGCAAGCGGCTCAGCAAGCGATTGCCGCGCAAGTGCAAGCCTGAAATGCGCCACAAAAAAGCCGCAGCCCTCACACAGGGCTGCGGCTTTTTTCATGCCTCCATGCAAAGAGAGCCGTGCTCAACGGTGGGACATACGGCGTACCACCCAGTCACCCAGACTTTGGATGACTTGCACAAACACAATCAGAATCACCACCACGGCCAGCATTACATCAGGCAAAAAACGCTGGTAACCGTAGCGAATACCCAAATCCCCCAGCCCGCCACCGCCCACAGCACCGGCCATGGCGGAATAGCCGGTCAGACTAACCAAACTGATGGTCAAACCCGCCACGATGCCCGGCAACGCTTCAGGCAGCAGCACTTTCCACACAATTTGCCAAGTGCTGGCACCCATGGACTGGGCTGCCTCCACCAAACCGTTGTCCACTTCCCGCAGCGCAGTCTCTACCAGACGGGCAATGAAGGGCGCCACCGCCAAGGTCAGCGGCACCACAGCGGCCCAAGTGCCGATGGATGTGCCAGTGACCCAACGCGTGAAGGGAATGATGGCCACCAGCAAGATGATGAACGGCGTGGAGCGCACTGCATTCACCACGCCGCCCACCACCATATTGGCTCCACGGTGGGGCAAGATGCCGCCCTGATCGGTCAGGCGCAAAAACACACCCAGAGGCACCCCTACCAGTGCCCCCAGCACACCAGAAGCACCGACCATGATCAGCGTTTCCCATAGCGAGTCTCGTAGCAGCTCCAACATCATGGGAGAAAAATTTTCAAACATCCGTACGCTCGCCTGCGAGGTTACTCAACGTCCACCATGCGCACCATCACCCCATGGCTGCGCAGGTAATCAATGGCAGCACCAATGCGTGCCATAGAACCGCTGGCATAAAGTGCCAGCGAACCAAATGTTTGCTCCTGAATTTCATCCATCTGCCCATGCAAAATGGACACGTCCAGTTCCAACTCACGAATCAGGTGCGACAAGATGGGCTCATAAGCTTGCTCGCCTGCGTAGGAAAGCCGCAGCAACTGCCCCACTTGGCCGGGTGCCAACCGCGCAGCAAGTGCGCGTACACGCCGCAACACGCTGGCGGGCAACTCTTGCGGCACGATTTCGTCAATCAAGCTTTTGGTCATGGCTTCTTGGGGGCGGGTGAAAACCTCCATGACGGAGCCCATTTCCGCGATGCGCCCGGCATCAATCACAGCCACCCGATCGGCAATCTGCTTGATGACCTGCATCTGGTGCGTGATCAACACCACCGTCACCCCCAAATCACGGTTGACCTGGCGCAGCAAATCCAAAATGGCACGCGTAGTTTCCGGATCAAGTGCGCTGGTGGCTTCGTCACTGAGCAACACCTTAGGATGGCTGGCCAAGGCGCGCGCAATGCCCACGCGCTGTTTTTGCCCACCGGAAATTTGCGCTGGATAGCGCTGCGCCAAATGCGCCAAGCCCACCAATTCCAGCAGCGGCTGCACGCGCTGGCGGATTTCAGTGCGTGAGGCACCAGCCAATTCCAGCGGCAGAGCCACGTTGTCAAACACCGTACGCGAAGACAGCAGATTGAAGTGCTGGAACACCATCCCAATCTCGCGCCGTGCCGCGCGCAACTGCACTTCGGGCAACGAGGTCATATTGCGTCCGGCCACCCAGACTTCCCCAGCGGTTGGACGATTCAAAAGATTGATCACCCGCACCAAAGAGCTTTTACCAGCGCCAGATCGTCCAATGATGCCGAACACTTCGCCGGGAGTGATGTGCAGGTCGATGCCACGCAAAGCCTGTACCGGGCCTTGCGGGCCAGGGTAAATCTGTGTGATGCCGCGAAGATCGATCATGGTGCAAAACAAAAAGGCCTGCAGCAATAACTTGTGCAGGCCTTATCGTGTCAAAAAATGGTCGGAGCGGCGGGATTCGAACTCGCGACCCTCTGCTCCCAAAGCAGATGCGCTACCAGGCTGCGCTACGCTCCGACAGCTCGCATTCTAACTTGTATTTTTGGACGTTTCAGCGAATCAGCGAAAAACTTGTCTTGTCCGGCTTTAACGCGAAGGCGCAGGCCCCCGACCTGCCAAATGGCGGAACGTGATGCGGCCCTTGGTCAAGTCATAGGGCGACATTTCCAGCGACACCTTATCGCCCGCCAAAATGCGGATGTGGTGCTTGCGCATCTTGCCCCCTGTGTAGGCAATGAGTTGGTGACCGTTGTCCAGCGTGACGCGAAAACGCGAATCGGGCAGCACTTCCGTGACGCAGCCCTGCATTTCAATCAGTTCTTCTTTAGCCATATCAATCTCTCAGATATCTCAATCTCTCAAATAGGAATGTGAACGGTACAAAAAGACCACGCGCCCGCTGAGGCGTGAGGCCCCTTGGAAGGTAGCCAGACGCAGGACATTACACAGAGGAAACCATGCACAACAAGGAAACCGAACCCGACTAGGCGAGAAATGAGCGGGTGCGCTGCAGCTCCCTCTATATGAACGGTTGTGCACTGCAATAAACCCCTCAATTCTACTGCTTGCTGTTCTTTCACGTCGCTGGCATTCGAGCGTTTTAACTTGCGGTGTGCAGACCTGCCAGCACGTGTCTTCAGGCCTCTCGGCATATGCCAGCCGATAGAATCAGCGCCCCGCAAGCCCCTCTTTTCTTGACTGTCGCCTGTGTCTGATCGCCTCGCTGTTCTTCCGCAATACCTCCTGCCAAAACAGGCCCTGACCAACTTCATGGGCCGCGTGGCCCGGCTGCACGGAGGGACGTGGACTACCGTTCTCATCCAGCGCTTTATTCAACGCTATGGCGTTGACATGAGCGAGGCAGCGGAGCCCGACCCTGCAGCCTACGCCAGCTTCAACGATTTCTTTACCCGTGCTCTGCGCAAAGGCGCACGTCCTCTGGCCAAGGCCCCATGGATTTGCCCAGTCGATGGCGCCGTCAGCCAACTCGGGACGATTGAAGATGGGCAAATATTCCAAGCCAAGGGCCACCAGTACAGTGCCCAGGCCTTGCTCGGTGGCGATGCCGAGCTGGCTGCACAGTTCCAACACGGTCACTTTGCCACTCTTTACCTCAGCCCACGCGACTACCACCGCATTCACATGCCTTGCGCTGGTCGCTTGCTGCACATGATGCATGTGCCTGGCGCGCTGTTTTCTGTCAACCCCACCACGGCACGCGGGGTCCCTGGGCTGTTTGCGCGCAACGAGCGGGTGGTATGCGTTTTTGAGGGACCACATGGGCCTTTTGTGATGGTACTGGTAGGAGCGACCATCGTCGGTAGCATGGCCACGAGCTGGCATGGCATGGTCAACCCACCGCGCACAGGCGCACTACGCCGGTGGGATTACAAAGAACGCACGATCCGCCTGGCACAGGGCGAAGAAATGGGTCGGTTTTTACTGGGCTCCACCGTGGTACTTTTGCTGCCCCCTGGCCCACTGCAGTTCAACCCAGAGTGGCAGGCAGGCCATCCTGTGCGATTAGGACAAACAATGGCCAACCGCCCAGGAAAGCGCTAACAGTTGCTCAGGTAAAGAGCGGTTCGGGTTTGCGCACCGTGGAAAACACGGTGGGCTCCAACTCTAGTTGATCTGGCCGGTAAGGCAGCTCACGGCCAACCAAATGCACGGCAAGCAACTGCTTGCGTACAACCACGTGGCTTACCGTTTCCTCACGCCCGTTGAGCCGCACCTTCACTCCCGGATGGAATAAAGGCATGCAAAAGCGATGCCCCTGCGCGCCCTCGGGCACGGGAATGGGCACAGGCACTGCACTGCTCGAATCCGTTTCACTCATACCCGGGATGCTAGCGCAAGCTGCGGCGTCTGCGCAGCAATGAATGCCTGGCACGATCTTTTATCCAACACCACTGGGGCTACCGGGTCAGAACCTGCGCCCCACAAGGGAAACTTGCTACAGTCACGCCGTTTTTTGGCAATGGCGCTCTGCTCGTCGTTGCACTGACATACAAGGAATTTTTCACACATGGCACGCATCGTTCACTGCATCAAGCTGGGCTCTGAAGCTGAGGGCCTCGATCGCCCACCCTACCCAGGCGAGTTGGGCAAGCGTATTTTTGAAAGCGTGAGCAAACAAGCCTGGGCCGACTGGCTCAAGCACCAAACCATGCTGGTGAATGAAAACCGCCTGAATTTGGCCGACGCACGCGCGCGCCAATACCTGGCACGGCAAATGGAAAATCACTTTTTTGGCGCAGGTGCCGACGCAGCAGTGGGCTACGTGCCCCCCAGCAACTAAGCCAACGTCATCCACGCCATGGCCGAAGCGATCGACTGGCTGCCCGATGGCACACCTTTCAGCCCACGCTTTGGCGACCGCTACCACAGCAGCGCCAACCAAGGACTGGACCAAGCTCGCGCCACTTTCCTCCAAGGTTGTGACCTGCCTGAGGCCTGGGCAGGTCAAGCGCAATGGCGCATCTTGGAAACCGGCTTTGGCCTGGGGCTGAACTTTCTCGTGACCTGGGCCGCCTGGCGCAACGATCCATCACGGCCTCGCCTGCTGCATTTCGTTTCTTGCGAAGCGTGGCCTGTGTCAGCTGGTGATTTGTTGCGCGCTGCACCGCAAGACCCTGAACTTCAACCTCTGGCAGCCCAGTTGGCCGAGCAATGGTGGGGGCTGTTGCCTGGCGTACACCGCCTGACATTTGAAGATGGCCAGGTACTGCTCACGCTCTACATTGGTGACGCTGCCACCCTGCTGCGCCAGCAGCAGCCCCTGGTCGATACGGTGTACCTGGATGGCTTTAGCCCGCGCTGCAATCCAGACATGTGGAACAGCGAACTCATCAAAGCCGTAGCCCGCTGCTGCCAACGTGGCACCCGTCTGGCGACCTGGAGCGTGGCCGCCAGCTTGCGTGCGCAGCTCACCAGCTGCGGCTTTGAGGTACGCAAAGTCCCAGGAACGCCCCCCAAAAGAGACAACCTGCAAGCGCGCTACGCCCCACCCTGGACGCTGCGCGCTGCGCCCGCCACCGAGCCCCCCCTGTTCGCAACACCCTCACACTGCGTGGTCGTGGGCTCAGGCCTTGCCGGTGCGGGTGCTGCCGCCAGCCTGGCACGCCGCGGCTGGCAGGTCAGTGTTTTAGACCAAGGCGATACACCCGCTGCCGGTGCCAGCGGGCTGCCTGCAGGGCTGTTTGCCCCACACACCTCGCCGGACGATGCACCGCTCTCGCGCCTGAGCCGTGCGGGCGTGCGCTGGGTGCGCCAAGTCGCGCAGATGCTGCTGACCTCAGGCCAAGACTGGGCGCCCAGCGGGGTCTTGGAGCACTGTGTAGATGGCCGCCTGAGCCTGCCTGCCGCTTGGCAAGCGCATGAGCACCCCGGACACGACTGGAGCCACCCCGCAGATCGCGCCTACACCCACACCGCAGGCCTCGGGGAAGACAGCGTAGCCCAATGGCACGCCTGTGGCGGCTGGATACGACCCGCACACTTGGTTGCCGCCTTGCTGGCCCAGCCCGGCATCAGCTGGCATGGCGGGGTACAAGTCGCCCGCATCACGCGCAGCCACACTGCCCCAACCGCCGATCCTGGCGCTATGGCGCCATGGCAGCTGTGGAACGCGGCTGGTGAACTGTTGGCCGAGGCGCCCTTGGTGGTGTTGGCCACAGGTGCAGGCAGCATTCCCCTGTGTGCCGACCTGGTGCGCCCTGGCACCTTGCGGCCACTGCGCGGTCAGGTCAGCTGGGGCTGGGCTGACCTGGCCCCTGCCCTACCGCCTTTTCCTGTGAACGGCCATGGCAATTTGGTGCCCCAAGCGTACAGCCCGCGGGGGCCGCTGTGGGTGCTAGGTTCCACTTTTGAACGCGGGCAGACCGAACTGCCCAAAAGCGCGCAAGACATCGCTGCAGGCAGGCTCTACAACCAGCAGCGCTTGGCGAAGTTAGTTCCCGGTTTTGCTGCGCCCCTGCAAGCCCTGTTTGAACGCCCTGGTGCTGTGTACGACTGGGCGGCCGTGCGCTGCACCACGCCCGATCGCCTGCCCGTGGTCGGGCCGCTGCAGCGCCAGGCGCTGCCGGGCTTGTGCATCAGCACCGCTCTGGGTGCGCGTGGCCTCACACTGGCGCTGCTGTGTGGTGAACTGATGGCGGCCTGGTTGCACGCCGAACCGCTGCCCATCGAAGCCAAACTGGCCCAGGCCCTGCGTGCAGAGCGCCTGAGCCCCTGAGCGCAGCCCCCTGCCCTGGCGTCAAATGCCGGCGGCTTCGTCCACAAACACACGCGCCTGGCGGGGCGTCACCAGCAGCTCCTCGCCCTCGCGCAGACCCATGGCACGAAACTCCTGTGCGGGCAAATGCACTTCAATCAGCGGTGCAGCTGCTTCACCGTGGCCCTGCGTCGGCTTGAGTTCCAAGCGGGCCAGTGAGCCCACCACAATCGCCCGCTCCAAGATGGCAGGCAAGCCTTGGGTGCTGGTCTGCCCTGGCACGGCGCGCTGCACATCCAGGTCATAAGGGCGCACGTAGGCACGGGCATCGGCGTTTTGTGCCGTGGCGTGCTCGGGCACGGGCAACTGCATACCCTGCACGTGCAGCGTGCCCTCGTGCGCACGGCCATGGAACAAGTTCACATCGCCCAAGAAACCATAGACAAAAGGGCTGGCCGGGTGATCCCACACCTCTTGCGGCGTGCCTTGTTGCTCGATGTGACCTTTGTTGATGACCACCACACGGTCTGCCACCTCCAGGGCTTCCTCTTGGTCGTGGGTGACGAAGATGCTGGTCACGTTCAAATCGTCGTGCAGGCGGCGCAGCCAGCGGCGTAGTTCTTTGCGCACTTTGGCGTCCAGCGCACCGAAGGGCTCGTCCAAGAGCAGCACCTGGGGCTCTACCGCCAAAGCACGCGCCAGGGCAATGCGCTGGCGCTGCCCGCCCGACAGCTGCGAGGGATAGCGCTCGGCCACCCAATCGAGCTGCACCAAGCTCAGCAGCTCCATCACCTTGGCGCGAATCTGCGCTTCACTGGGGCGTTCGCGCCGAGGCTTCATGCGCAGGCCAAAGGCGACGTTGTCAAACACCGTCATGTGGCGAAACAGCGCGTAGTGCTGGAACACAAAGCCCACGCCACGCTCGCGCACATGCACATCGGTTTGGTCTGCGCCGCTGAACAAAATGGAGCCACTGTCGGGCTGCTCCAGCCCGGCAATGATGCGCAAGAGCGTGGTCTTGCCGCAGCCCGAGGGGCCCAGCAACGCAATCAATTCGCCCGACTGGATGTCCAGGCTGACATCGCGCAGGGCCTGAAACGCGCCGAACTGCTTGCTGACATTACGGATTTGGATACTCATATTTTGATAGCTGTTAGCGCTTGCCCCACGGGGCTTAGAGCCGTTTTTGACCTTAAAACCACCTCAAGACTGCGTGGGCTGCTCGGGCGGCAAGCTGCTGGCAGCGCGCAGCTGCTGCTCGGTTTTCCACTCCGCCACGGTTTTGATCACCAAAGTCACCAAAGCCAGCAAGGCCAGCAGCGACGCACAGGCAAAAGCAGCCACCGATTGGTACTCGTTGTAGAGAATTTCTACGTGCAGCGGAATGGTGTTGGTCTGCCCGCGAATGTGGCCAGACACCACCGACACCGCACCAAACTCACCCATGGCGCGGGCGTTGCACAAAATCACGCCGTACAGCAATCCCCACTTGATGTTGGGCAGCGTGACGTGCCAAAAGGTTTGCCACCCGTTGGCGCCCAGCACCATGGCGGCCTGCTCTTCGTCGTTGCCCTGCGCTTGCATGAGCGGAATCAGCTCACGCGCCACAAACGGGAAGGTCACGAACACCGTGGCCAACACAATGCCCGGCACAGCGAAGATGATTTTGATGTCGTGCTCGGCCAGCCAGTGGCCAAACCAGCCATTGGCACCAAACACCAGCACATACATCAGGCCCGCCACCACCGGAGAGATGGAAAACGGCAGATCAATCAGCGTAGTCAAGAACGCCTTACCCCGAAACTCGTACTTGGCAATGCACCACGCAGCAGCTACGCCAAACACCAAGTTCAAGGGCACGGCAATCAGCGCCGTGATCAAGGTGAGCTTGATGGCGGCCCAGGCATCAGGCTCTTGCAAGCCTGCCAGGTAGGCACCCCAGCCTTGGCGCAAAGCCTCGGCAAACACCGCCGCCAGCGGCAGCAGCAAAAACAGCAGCAAAAACGCCAGCGCCAGCCCAATCAACAGCCACTGCACCCAGCGCGCTTCGGTGGTGCCCGCCAGGGCACGCGACGATGGGGCGCGGCTCATGCAGGCATCCCCGCGTGGCGACGCTGCCACGCTTGTAGCAAATTGATGACCAGCAGCATGACAAAGGCAATCACCAGCATCACCACCGCCACCGCGGTGGCACCGGCAAAGTCGTACTGCTCCAGCTTGCCAATGATGATCAAAGGCGTGATTTCCGAGACCATAGGCACGTTGCCCGCAATAAAGATGACCGAACCGTACTCACCAATCGCCCGCGCAAACGCCATGGCAAAACCGGTGAGCAGCGCAGGTGTAATGCTGGGCAAAATCACCTTGGTAAAAATCTGCCAGCGCGAGGCGCCCAGGCTCGTGGCGGCCTCTTCCAGCTCTTTTTCTGCATCTTCCAGCACTGGCTGCACTGTGCGCACGACAAAGGGCAAACCAATAAAAATCAGCGCCACCACCACCCCACCGGGGCGAAACGCCAGCTCAATACCCAGGGGCTCCAGGTAGCGCCCCACCCAGCCGTTGCCCGCCAGCAAAGCCGTGAGCGAAATGCCCGCCACAGCGGTGGGCAAAGCAAAGGGCAAATCTACCAGCGCATCGGCAATTTTTTTGCCTGGAAACTGGTAGCGCACCAGCACCCAGGCAATCAACAGGCCAAACACCAAGTTGACACAGGCAGCCAGCAGCGAGGCGCCAAAAGTCAGTTTGTAGGCGGCCAGCACGCGCGGCGCAGCCACCGCTTCCCAAAACTGCACCCAGGTGAGAGAAAACGTTTTGGTGAGCAATGCCACCAGCGGTATCAACACAATGATGCTCAGGTACAGCAGGGTGTAGCCCAGCGTCAAACCAAAACCCGGCAGCACCTGTTTGCTGCGCCGCCGGGGAGCGGCGCTGGCGCTGTCAACGCCAGGCACCGCGGACACGGTTGCCTGCATGGATCAACGCCCCGGTTGGTAGAGCTTGTCGAACTGGCCACCGTCGTTGAAGTGAACCTTTTGTGCCTCGTTCAGGCTGCCAAAGTACTTGGCCACGGTGAATTGCGGAATCGGCTTGAACTGGGCTTGGTACTTCTTGAGCAAGGCCTCAGAGCGTGGACGAATGGCGTGGCGCGCTGCAATCTCTTGGGCTTCGTCGGAATACAAATAGTCCAGATAAGCCTTGGCCAGCTCCGCTGTGCCCTTTTTGCCTACCGTGCGCTCCACCACCGCCACCGGGTTTTCCGTGGTGATGCTGACCGAGGGGTACACCGCCTCCACCTTGCCCTTGCCAAACTCGCGCTCCACCGACACCACTTCCGACTCGAACGTGATCAGCACATCGCCAATGTTGCGCTGCAAGAACGTGGCCGTGGCATCGCGCCCACCCTTGGCCAGCACGGGCACGTTTTTGTACAGCTTGGCGACGTACTCAGCCGCCTGGGCTTCACTGGCGCCTTGTTCACGCGCACTGCCCCAGGCGGCCAGGTAAGCGTAGCGGCCATTGCCACCTGTTTTGGGGTTGACCACCACCACTTTCACATCCGGGCGCACCAGATCAGCCCAGTCTTTGATTTGTTTGGGGTTGCCCTGGCGCACCAGAAACAGCATGGTGGACGTGGTGGGCGCGGCATCGAAAGGGAATTTCTTCGCCCAGTCCTTGGCCACTACGCCGTTGTCGGCCAGGAACTGCACGTCGGTCGTGGTGTTGAAAGTGACCACATCGGCTGCCAGACCGTCGTTCACGGCCCGCGCCTGGGCGCTGGAGCCAGCGTGCGACTGATCCACCTTCACGTCCACGCCCTTGGTTTTTTTGTAGTGCGCGACAAACGCCGTGTTGTAGTCCTTGTAGAACTCGCGCGCCACGTCATACGACACGTTCAGCAATTGGTTTTGCGCCGAAGCCGCGCCACTGACCGCCAGGGCCACCGCAGCCAAAAGAGTTTTGATTTTCAGAGAGGTCATGTGGGCATCACCGCGTTGAAGATGGGAATGCTGCGATTGTGCGAAGACCCACTTAAAACTCAAAAGAATATATTTTTCTTAATGAATGCTATTTTTTGCATAAAGATGCTCATTTATCACCCACCTGCTACGGTGGTGCTGCAGGAACACACCTCGTAAAGAACCATAAAAATAGCCTCTAAGGCTCACCAATCAAGCGCAAGCAGCTATTTTTTCAGGAGCAATTACACCGCTACAGGCTGCACTGCCGGGGCCGCCGGGGAAGACCACTGCGACTCTCCCAGCAGCGATTGCAGCAGCGCCAGGCCCAGCGGCCATTCGCCGTGGCCCGACTCGACGTTGATGTGTCCGGCGTTTTGCAAACGCACAAACTCGCTGCCCCAAGCGCGTGCATAGGCGCCCGAGAGGCGGATGGGACAGTACGGGTCGTTGCTGCTGGCCACCACAATGCTGCGGTAGGGCAGCGCGGTGCTGGGCGCGGGGGCAAAGTCGCTCAGCACGGCGCGGCGCTCCGGGTCAGCAGGCGCCACCAGCAGCGCGCCCTGCACCCGGGCGGCGGCTTCCGGCCCCATGTGGGTGGTGGCAATACAGCCCAGGCTGTGCGCCACGATGACCACCGGGTGCGCCGCCGCCAGTACGGTTTTTTCCAGCTGCCCCACCCAGGCAGCGCGTGTGGGGGTGATCCAGTCGTCTTGCACGACACGGCAGGCCTGCGGCAGGCGCTCGGCCCACAAGCTCTGCCAGTGGCCGGGGCCGCTGTCGCGCCAGCCGGGAACGATGATGATGGAAGTCGCTGTCACAAAAAAGCTCCCGCAGACACCTGGGCTCGCCGCCCGGCGTCCACGCAATAGTGGGGTTGCAGCCGATTGTGCGATCCGCGCTTTCAAACCCAAAAGAATAAATTTCTCTTACTTCATGCGTAAAACAGCTATAACGAAGGCTCCCCACCCGCCCGAGCCATACCGTTAGACTCCCTGCCACCACACAACCCTTAGCCCTGACACACGAAACACTCGACCTGATGGCACAGCCCAAAGTCATCATCATTGCAGGCCCCAATGGCGCGGGCAAAACCACATTTGCCCGTGAATTTCTGCCCCATGAGGCAGATTGCCCACAGTTTCTGAATGCCGACTTGATTGCTGCAGGCCTGGCACCTTTCGCTCCTGACAGTGCGGCGCTGGCCGCTGCACGGTTGATGCTGGCCGAAATGGAGCGGCACTTCCAAGCCCGGCGTAGTTTTGCGTTTGAAACAACCCTCTCTGGCCGTGTGTATTTGCGCCACATTGCACGCTGGCGGGCAGCGGGTTACCGTGTGGAATTGATTTTTCTACGTTTGGCCAGTGCGCAGGAGGCCGTAGCGCGCGTAGCGCAACGCATCAAGCAAGGTGGGCACGCCATCCCTGAAAACGTGATCCACCGCCGTTTTAACGCCGGGCTGCACAACCTCATGCAGCACTACGCCCCAGCCGTGGATGCTTGGGCGCTTTACGACAACTCGGGGGATGAGCCCCTTTTGCAAGACTGGAGCGAAACATGACGCCACAACGCCCTATAGAGCAGGCCCAAAGTGCCGATTTGCGCGGCTCCTGGCCCGCGCTGCGCCGCGCTGCCGAGCGGGCACGGCTGCTGGCCGCACAAACTGGCACCGCTGTGGTCGTGATGCGTGATGGCACCGTGCAACACCTCTACCCGACTTTGTCCCCACAGGGCACACCCAGCGGCCACAGCGTGCAAGCATCGCAACCACAACCGTTGCCCTGAACCATAGGTTTCCTTTTCACAACTCCGTCGCCAGCGCCTGGGCCACGGCCTCGCGCGTCAGGGTGGGGACGAACAGCTCGATGAAGCTGTAGGCATAACCGCGCAGCCAGGCGCCTTGGCGCAGGCCCAGGCGGGTGACGTTGACGCGAAAGAGGTGGCCGGCGTCCAGAATGCGCAGGTTCAGGTCGCGCTCGGCATCCAGCGCCACCGAGGCCACAATGCCCACGCCCATGCCCAGCTCTACATAGGTTTTGATCACGTCAGCATCCATGGCCGTGAGCACTACATCGGGGCACAGACCACGGGCCTGGAAGGCTTCGTCGATGTGGGCACGCCCGGTGTAGCCCTGTTCATAGGTAATGATGGGGTAAGCGGCCAACTGCTCCAGCGTCACCGGCTCGGGCAGCGCCAGCAGCGGGTGACCTGGCGGCACGACGATGCCGTGCGTCCAGCGGTAGCACGGCAGGGTGACGAGCTGGGGGTAATCGGCCAAGGCCTCGGTGGCCACACCAATGTCGGCCTCGCCCGACAGCAGCATGGCCGCCACCTGCTTGGGCGAGCCCTGGCGCAGGTGCAGCGTGACTTTGGGAAAGCGGTCGCGAAAGTCTTTTACCACCGGCGGCAAGGCGTAGCGCGCCTGCGAGTGCGTGGCCGCCACGGAAAGCTGGCCCTCCAGATGGGCGCTGAAGTCGTTGCCCGCGCGTTTGAGGTTGTCAGCCTCCAGCAGCAGGCGCTCAACGATGGGCAGCAGCGCTGCGCCCGGCGGGGTCAGGCCGGTCAGGCGCTTGCCTGCACGCACAAACACCTCCACCCCCAGTTCACGTTCCAGTTCACGGATTTGGCGGCTCACGCCCGGTTGTGAGGTGTAGAGCATGGCGGCGACTTCGGTCAGGTTGAAGCCACAGCGCACGGTTTCGCGCACAGAGCGCAGTTGTTGAAAATTCATGGTTCAGCACATCACCCAGCTCACACCGAGCCGGGCGGAAGAAAAAATTCAGCCCGGCTCGGTGCCCCGCTCACGCCAAGGGCACCGGGCCGGGCCGCGAGGGCATCAGGCCGCCAGGGCAGCGCCCTGGGGCGCGGCTTCCAAGGTGCGGCGGTGCAGTTGCGCCGGGTGCGCGGGCCGGGGCAGGCCCAGGTGCTCGCGCAGCGTGCGCCCGGTGTAGGCGGTGCGAAACAGCCCGCGCCGCTGCAGTTCGGGAATCACCAGGGCGACGAAATCTTGCAGGTCGTAGGGCAGCGTGGGCGCCATGACGTTGAAGCCGTCCGCCGCGCCCGTGGTGAACCAGTGCTCCAGCTCGTCGGCAATCGACTGCGGCGTGCCCACCACCGTCCAGTGCCCGCGCGCCGTGGCCACGCGCTGGTAGAGCTGGCGCAGCGTCAGGTTTTCGCGCCGCGCCACGCCCAAAAACAGCGCCTGGCGGCTTTGCCAGCCCTCGGTGGGCGGCAGATCGGGCACGGGGCCATCCAGCGGATAGCTGGAAAAATCAAAGCCCCCGACAAAGTTCGACAGCAACCCCAGCCCCACCGAAGGCTCGATGAGCGCTTGCAGGCGCTCGAATTTTTCTTGCGCCTCGGCCTGGGTGCGGCCCACCACGGGCGAGACGCCGGGCAAAATTTTCAGGCTGTCGCTGCTGCGGCCATGGGCGGGCAGGCGGTTTTTCAAGCTGCTGTAAAACGCGCGCGCGTCTTCGACCGACTGGTGCGCGGTGAACACCAGCTCGGCGGTGGCGGCAGCCAGCTCTTGCCCGTCTTCAGACGAGCCTGCCTGCACCATCACCGGGTAGCCCTGGGGCGGGCGCAGACTTTGCAGCGCGCCCTGCACCCGGTAGTGCTTGCCTTGGTGGTCCAGCCGGTGCAGCTTGGCCGGGTCGAAGTAGCGCCCGCCCGCTTGGTCGAACACGGTGGCATCGTCCTCAAAGCTGTCCCACAAACCTTTCACCACGTCCACGTACTCGCGCGCACGCTCGTAGCGGCTGGCATGGCTGATTTGCTGCTCCAGGCCAAAAATGCGCGCTTCATGGTCGGAACCCGAGGTGACCAGGTTCCAGCCCGCCCGCCCACCGCTCAGGTGGTCTAGCGTGGCCACCTTGCGTGCTAAGTGGTAGGGCGGCAGGTAGGTGCTAGAGACCGTACCCACCAGGCCAATGCGCTCGGTCACCCCCGCCAGGGCGGTGAGCAGCTGCAGCGGCTCGAACTGGTGCGGCGGCACGTTGCGCGACAGCGCCTCGGCAGACGTGCCGGGCAAGCCCATGGTGTCGGCGCTGAAGATGGCGTCGAACAGGCCCGCTTCGGCAATGCGCGCGAGGTTTTTGTAGTGCTGCGGGCGCAGCGCGGCTGCAGGGTCCACATTCGGGTGGCACCAGGCGGCAATGTGGTGGCCCACGCCAAACAGGAAGGCGCCCAGGTGCAGTTGTCGATGGGGTGTGCTCATGGCAATGGCCTTTCAGGACGGTGCGGTGCAGGCCTAGAGCTTGGCGATGGAGACCTCGGTGGACTTCACCAAGGCCACCACGTCCGAGCCGATGGTCAGGCCCAGGTCGTCCACCGAGCGCGTGGTGATGACCGAGGTGACGATGCCCCACGGCGTTTCCACATCGACTTCCGAGACGACATCGCCGCGAATGATTTCGCGCACTTTGCCCTTGAACTGGTTGCGTACGTTGATGGCTTG
>JAYRPZ010000024.1:0-1571 GCA_041910915.1 Acidovorax sp. | reverse complement strand
GCGCGTTACCCCGATGTGTGGATCCAGTCGCATGTGGCCGAGAACCTGGACGAAATCCGCTGGGCGCGCGAGCTGTTTCCGCGCTCGCGCAGCTACCTTGGCGTGTACGACGACTTTGGCTTGATGCGTGAGCGTGCCGTGTATGCACACTGCATCCACTTTGATGACGATGACCGCGCCTTGATGCGCGACACCGGTGCAGTGGCCGCCGTCAGCCCGACAAGTAACCTTTTTCTGGGCAGCGGATTTTTCGACTACGCGGGCGCCGACCGGGTGGGATTTGGTTATGGCTTGGCCAGTGACGTGGGCGGTGGCACCAGCTTCAGCCCCTTCCGTACGATGATGGCCGCCTACTACGTGGGGCGCGAAGGGCAGACCAAGCCCGGCCTGAGCCTCTCGCCCCAGCAGCTGTGGTGGCAACACACGGCGGGTGCAGCCCGGGCGCTGGGCCTTGCGGGCGTGGTGGGCAATCTGCAGCCCGGGTGCGAGGCCGACTTTCTGGTGCTCAACCCCGAAGCCACGCCGCTGCTGGCGCGCAAGACGCGTCAGGCCCGGAGCCTGGATGAGCTATTGTTTGCGCTGATCGTGCTGGGCGACGACCGGGTTGTGGAGCAAACGGTGATTGCTCAGCAAGGCGCCAACCAGCGTGCCACCTAGCCCGATGTTGCGCAGAGCAGGCGTTTGAACGCCTATCTCAGAATCGTCCCTGCGTCCATACTGCATTTGAAGGATGCCTGGTTCCGCAGCAGGGTGGCACAGTGCGCCGATGCAACAGGCTGCGCCAGAGTCGTGCTGCGCGTGTTTGCTTTGATACAGGAGGCGTCCATGTTCCCCACCCACTGCTTGCGTAGTTTGCTGTTCGTCGCTGCACTGACGCCGTTGGCGGCGTTGGCGCAAGACCCGCCCAAAGAGCCTGCATCCCCGGCCCCAGCGGCTTGTGAGGCGCGGGCTGGCGCGCCGCAGTGGCTTCCCTGCGGGCCAGACCGGGTGCTGACCGAGGCGGAGATCAAGTCCTTGCTCATCAAGGAAGATGTGGTGACCAAGATGCTGGTGACCAGCGGCAAGTCGGGCAAGCGGTTTTTCGTTCACTTCAGGCCGGGCGGAAAGCTGGAGTCTGGTCCTGAAGGCGGTGCCAACTTTGGCAAAAGCTGGAAGTTCAAGGGAAACCAGGTATGCCGCGACTACTACCGCATTGCGCAGGTGGATTGTGGGACTTTCGAGTTGCAAGGCACAACCTTGTACCTTTCGGATGATGATGGTTCAAGGAGCCCCGTGAACATCCTGGAGTTCGCCAAACCTTGATGTAGTTGCGGCTTTGTCCGGTGGCGGCGGAAGAATTCTCAAGCAAAATACCGCTCAGGCGCTCGTTCATCAAGCGCCAGCAGCTATCAAAATCGTAGTATTTGCCGAGGAATTTGCAGCATGAGCATCAAGAGCGACAAATGGATCCGCCGCATGGCCGAAGAGCACGGCATGATCGAGCCCTTCGAGCCCGGCCAGATCCGTGAACGCGAAGGCAACAAGATCATCAGCTACGGCACCAGCAGCTACGGGTACGACATCCGCTGCGC
>JAYRPZ010000023.1:0-20306 GCA_041910915.1 Acidovorax sp. | reverse complement strand
GGCGCTGGAGCAGGCCGTGATTGACGTGCTGGCCCACCCCACGGTGGCCAGCAAGCGCTTTTTGATCACCATTGGTGACCGCGCTGTGGGCGGACTCACGCACCGCGACCAAATGGTCGGTCCCTGGCAAATTCCCGTGGCCGACGTGGCCGTGACCCTGGCCGACTACAAAGGCTTTGCCGGTGAAGCCATGGCCATGGGCGAGCGCACGCCGCTGGCCGCACTCAATGCCCCGGCCTCGGGCCGCATGGCGGTGGCAGAAGCCATTACCAACTTGCTGGCCGCGCCCATCGAGCTGTCGCGCGTCAAACTCAGCGCCAACTGGATGGCCGCCTGCGGTGAGCCAGGCGAAGACGCTGATTTGTACGCCACCGTGCGTGCCGTGGGCATGGAGCTGTGCCCGCAGCTGGGCATCAGCATTCCGGTGGGCAAAGATTCGCTGTCGATGCGCACCCAGTGGAGCGATGCGGGGCAAGCGCGCAAAGTGGTTTCGCCCGTCAGCTTGATTGCCACGGCCTTTGCCACCTTGCCAGATGTGCGCGGCACGCTCACGCCACAGCTCAACGCGCAAGAGGAAGACAGCTCGCTGGTGCTGATTGACCTGGGCCGGGGGCAAAACCGCATGGCCGGTTCCATCTTGGGCCAGGTGCTGGGCCAAAGTGGCGACGCTGTGCCCGACCTGGACGATGCGCAAGACCTGAAAAACCTCGTTAACGCCGTCAATGCGCTGCGCGCACAAGGCCACTTGCTGGCCTACCACGACCGCAGCGACGGTGGCTTGCTGGCTGCCGTGGCCGAAATGGCCTTTGCTGGCCAGGTGGGCGTGGCGCTGAATGTGGACATGCTGGTCACCGAAGGCGATGGCATCAGCGACAGCCGCATGGACAGCGGCGAGGGCAAAAACTGGGGCCAGCAGGTAGCAGGACGGCGCAACGTGCAAACCCTGCGCGCGCTGTTCAATGAAGAGCTGGGCGTGGTGCTGCAAATTCGCACCGCCGAGCGCACCGCCGTCATGCAAACCCTGCGCGAGCACGGTTTGATCCAGTGCAGCCACATCATCGGCAAAACCCGCCCAGCCAGCTCGCCGGTGGACATGGGCAAGGGCGAATTGCAAGTGTGGCGCGACGCGCAGAAGATTTTTGGCGCCAAGCTCTCTGACCTGCAACAGGTGTGGGACGCCGTGAGCTGGAAAATTGCCCAAGGCCGCGACAACCCCGCGTGCGCCGACAGCGAACACGCCGCCGCCGGTGACCCCACCGACCCCGGTATGCACCTGCACCTGAGCTTCGACCCCGCCGAAGATGTGGCCGCGCCTTACCTGAATTTGGCCAAGCCCAAGGTGGCCGTGCTGCGCGAGCAAGGCGTGAACTCGCACGTAGAAATGGCCTACGCCTTCACCGAAGCCGGTTTTGCCGCTTACGACGTTCACATGAGCGACCTGCAAGCCGGGCGCGTGCGCCTGCAAGACTTTGCCGGCGTGGTGGCCTGCGGCGGCTTTAGCTACGGCGACACCTTGGGCGCGGGCATTGGCTGGGCGCGCTCCATCACCTTCAACGAGCGCCTGAGCGCGCAATTCCAGGAGTTCTTCGCGCGCCAAGACACCTTTGGCCTGGGCGTGTGCAACGGCTGCCAGATGTTTGCCGAACTGGCCGACATCATTCCCGGCGCCAGCGCCTGGCCGCGCTTTACGCAAAACCAAAGCAACCGCTTTGAGGCGCGCCTGTCGATGGTGGAGGTGCTGGAGTCGCCCAGCATCTTCTTGCAAGGCATGGCGGGCAGCCGCCTGCCCATCGTGGTGTCGCACGGTGAGGGCTACGCCAACTTTGCCCACCGTGGCAACGCCGCCCAGGTGGTTGCTGCCATGCGGTATGTGGACAACCACGGCCAGCCTACCGAGCGCTACCCCTTCAACCCCAACGGCAGCGCAGGCGGCCTGACGGCTGTGACCACCGCCGACGGGCGCTTCACCGCCATGATGCCGCACCCCGAGCGCGTGTTCCGTAACATCCAGATGAGCTGGACGAGTGGCGACGCCGCCGAGCACAGCCCCTGGATGCGCATCTGGCGCAACGCCCGCAAGTGGATTGGCTGATCAGGATTTGCTCCTGAAATAAGAGCTGCTAGCGCTTGTTGGGCAAGGGCTAGCAGCTTTTTTTGTTTGTAATTTGTGATGACCGAACAACCCATCTCCCCCACGCCCCCGCCCCAGGGCTACGCCTCGCTGCTTGCCGACATCAAGCAACGCGTGCGACAAGCCCAGGTGCGGGCCATGCTGTCGGTCAACGCCGAGCTGATTCGCCTGTATTGGGGCATTGGCCAGATCATTCATGAGCGTCAGCAGCAAGAGGGCTGGGGCGCGGGCGTCATTCCCCGGCTGGCGCGGGATTTGCACAACGAGCTGCCCGAGGAAAAGGGGTTTTCCGAGCGCAACATTAAGCGGATGTTGGCCTTCTACCGGGAGTACGCCCAACTGGAGTGGGTGCCACAGCCTGTGGCACAAATGCCGCCCGCGCCAAAAGTGCCACAGGCTGTGGCACTTTTTACGGTCGAACTGATTTTGGCCCTGCCTTGGGGGCATCACGCGGAGCTGATGGCCAAGGTCAAAGACCACGCCACGCGCCGCTGGTACATGCAGGCGGCGTTGGAGCATGGCTGGAGCCGCAACATTTTGCTGATGCAGATCGAAACAGCTGCCCACCAACGCTATGGGCGCGCGGCCAGCAACTTTGCGCTGCGCCTGCCCAAGCCCGAATCCGATCTGGTGCAGCAGACGCTCAAAGACCCGTACTTGTTTGATTTTTTGACGCTCTCCGACCCGTTTCACGAACGCGAACTGGAAACTGGACTGATTGCGCACCTAGAAAAATTTTTGCTGGAATTGGGGCAGGGTTTTGCCTTTGTCGGGCGCCAGTACCACTTGGATATTGGTGATCAGGATTTCTACATCGACCTGCTGTTCTATCACCTGAAGCTGCGCTGTTACGTGGTGATTGAACTCAAGCGCGGCGACTTTAAGCCCGAGTACGCTGGCAAGATGAGTTTTTATTGCAGCGTGGTCGATGACCTGCTGCGCCACCCCAGTGACCAGCCGACCGTCGGCCTGATTTTGTGCCAGCAGCCCAATCGTGTGCTGGCTGAGTACGCCTTGCGCGGTGTTGAAAAGCCGATTGGCGTTTCCAGCTACGAGCTGACACGCGCTCTACCACAGGATTTGCAAACCAGCCTGCCCAGCATTGAACAGATTGAGAACGAACTGGGCGGCTTGGAGATATGAGCGGCGGGGGTAAGCTTGCTCAGTCAACAAAAAACATAGCTGCTCGCGCTTGCTGCATAAGGCTTAGAGCCGGATTTCATTCCAAATTACCAAGGAAAATTTTATGGCTGGAGCCAGTTTACTGACGCTGCTTGACGACATTGCCACGCTGTTGGACGACGTGGCCGTGATGACCAAAGTGGCGGCGAAGAAGAGTGCGGCGGTGGCCGATGATGTGGCCACCATGACCAAGGTGGCAACGCAAAAAACCGCCGGGGTGCTGGGCGATGATTTGGCGCTGAACGCCCAGCAGGTTACCGGCGTGCGTGCCGAGCGTGAGCTGCCCGTGGTGTGGGCGGTGGCCAAGGGGTCGCTCTTGAACAAGGCCATTTTGGTGCCGGCGGCCTTGGCCATCAGTGCGTTTTTGCCAGTGTTGATCACGCCGCTGCTGATGCTGGGTGGGGCTTTTTTGTGCTTTGAAGGGGTGGAGAAGCTGGCCCACAAGTGGCTGCACAGCGCCTCAGAGGACGAGGCTGCGCACAGCAGCCATGTGGCCGCCAATGCCAACCCGGCGGTGGACATGGTGGCGTTTGAGAAGGAAAAAGTTCAGGGTGCGGTGCGCACGGACTTCATCTTGTCGGCAGAAATCATCGTGATTGCTCTGGGCACGGTGGCCCAGGCACCTTTTCCCCAGCAGGTGGCCGTGCTGGTGGGTATTGCCTTGCTGATGACAGTGGGGGTGTATGGCCTGGTGGCGGGCATTGTGAAGCTCGACGATGCGGGCCTGTGGCTCACCCGCCAGGCCAGCGCGGCGGCGCAGGCGCTGGGGCGTGGGTTGCTGGCCTTGGCGCCGTGGCTGATGAAGTTTCTCTCCGTGGCGGGTACGGCAGCCATGTTCTTGGTGGGCGGCGGCATTGTGGTACACGGCGTGGCCCCGCTGCACCATGCTATTGAGGCTGCAGGGGGGGCTGTAGCCCAAGGCCCGCTGGGCGGCCTGTGGCAGGCGCTGGCCACCAATGCCTTGAACGGCGTGGCAGGTGTGGTACTGGGTGCGCTGGTGCTGGTGGGGGCGCAGTTGGTGCAGCGGCTGCGGCGCGCTTGACGGGGCGGTTTAGCTGGCGGGGGCGCTGCGCTGGCTTTGGCGCAGGTTGAGCACGCTGGCCTCAATGGCGGCGGCGGTGGTCAGGGGCTGTTCCATGGGGAAGAGGTGGCTGCCGTCGAGCATCATCACCCGCCCTTGGGTGATGCGTTCGGTCATCGCCATGCCCACCTGACGCACCTCGGCGGAGTGGCGCCCGCCAATAAAGGCAGCCGGGCAGCGCAGGGGATGGCGGCGCAGCAGGGCCGCCAGGTTGTGTGGCAGCGTGTTGTAGATGTGGGTTTCTACTTCGCGCGCAAAGCGCAGCACGTATTGGCCGTTGTGTGCCTCCAGGCCGTGCGCTACGTAGTCGTGCAGCACCTGTGGGTCCCAACGGGCAAAGACTTTTTTGCGGCGAAAGTGCTCCAAGGCCTCTTCAGGGCTGGCCCAGCTGTTGCGCCGCGCCCGGCTGATGCGCCCTGGCGACACGGCACCCACCAGTTGCGTGCGCTTGGCCACTTCCAGGGCACTGGCACGCCAGCCGCCAACCAAGGGCGAATCAATCATCACCACCCCCTGGGCCAGCCCGGGGTGCTGGGCCGCCGTCATCACACTCAAAAAGCCCCCCAGCGAATGTCCCACCAGAAACAGCTCCTGGCCGTGCCGGGCACGCTCTTGGGCGGCAAATTCGGCCAGGTGGGCCACCAGGTGGGGCCAGTTGTTGCTCACGGGGTAGCGTGCATCGTGGCCCAGGCGCTCAATGGCGCTGACGGTGAAGCCGCGCGCGCGCAACTGTGCAAACAAGACCTGGTAGGTGCCCGCAGGAAAGCTGTTGGCGTGGGCAAAGATGATGTGGCTCATGCAATAGGCAATGCAGCGCCCCGATGCAGGCGCACGGCTGCAGATTGTAGGAAAGCAGGCCTTGTCGGGCTGTGGCACGGGGCCATAATCGAAGAATTGCGTCTGTTGCGACGAAGGCCTTCGTGCTGTGAGCTCATTTTTTCTTATCGATGTCAGTCAAGTGCGTATTGGCATGTATATCCAGCTCGATGTGGGTTGGATGCGGCATCCTTTTCCTGTCAACAGTTTTCGCATCACCACCCAGGAGCAGCTGGACACTTTGCGCAGTTTGAATTTGGCGCAGGTGCGCTGGTCTCCCGCCAAAAGTGATCTGGCGGTGCAGGAAGAGTCCACCGCCCCACAGGTGCAAGACAGCGCCCCGCCTGTGGAGTCCACACCATCCCCTGCCGCTTCGGCCCCGCAAGACAGCACCTTGCAGGCCTGCGAACGCCGTTTTTCTCAGGCAACCCAAGACTATGTGGACATTGCTGCCCAGGCATTCCAGCAGCCGCAGCACGCCCGTGCTCGCACTGAGGCGCTGGTAGCTGCCTCTATTGAAGAATTACTCGACCACGGCGAGGTGGTCATCCGCTTGCTGTCTGAAGATGTGGGCGTGCGCAGCGCATTGCATCCCGTGAACGTGATGGTGCTCAGCCTGCTGCTGGGGCGAGCCCAGGGGCTGGACAGCGCGCAGTTGCATACCCTGGGTTTGGCAGCATTGCTGCACGATGTGGGCAAGCAGGCTTTGCCCGCCCATGCGCGCGAGCCTTATGCCCAGCTCAGTGCAGATGAGGTCATGCTCTACCGCAGCCACGTGGAGGAGTCGCGCGACTGCATCTTGCACATGGGCTTGCCCGCTGCGGTGGCGCAAGCCGTGGCGCAGCACCACGAGCGTGCCGACCGCTCAGGCTTTCCAGCGCGCTTAGAGGCGAGCAGCTGGGACAAATTGGGGCAAATCGTTGCCCTGGTGAACCATTACGAGCGGCTGTGCAACCCCTCGCATGGCGGTGCCTGCCTGACGCCGCATGAGGCCTTGTCCGTCATGTTTGCGCAGCACCAGGGCAAGTTTGATCCTGGTTTGCTGGGGATATTTATCCGCATGATGGGGGTGTACCCCCCCGGCTCTGTGGTGCAGTTGGTCGATGAGCGTTATGCCATCGTGGTGTCGGTGAATCCGGCCCGCCCTTTGCGCCCGCGCATCGTGGTGTACGACCGCAGCATTCCCAAAGAGCAAGCCCAGGTGTGGGACCTGGAAGAGTTGCCTGGTGTGGGTATTCGCCGCAGTCTGCGCCCCCCCCAGTTGCCGCGCGAGGTGCTCGATTACCTCTCGCCACGCCAGCGCATTTGCTATTTTTTTGAGCGTGCCGTGGGCAGCATGGTCAGTGGAGGGGCAGTGTGAGCCTTGATGCCATGACCGATGCCTGGCCTGCCATGCTGGATGCTCTGCTCGAAGCGGTGTGGGTGATTGAAGATGAGAGCCTGGCTGTGCTGTTTGCCAATCGCGCTGCTACGTTGCTCAGTGGTCATACGCTGGAAGATATGCGTGGCCAGCCCATGTGGGCGCTGGTGGCCACGCCCCAGGACAAGTTGCTGTGGAGCCCACAGGGGGCGCCGCTGCGCAGTGGTACGCACAATTTCAGCCACCTGCTGCGCGCCGATGGCGCCCTGGTGCCGGTAGAGCAGCGCGTGCAGCGTGTGCCTTTGGCGCACGGGCGCAGCGTGTGGATGGCCACCATGCTCGATCGCAGCGAACAGCAGCAGCACGAAGCCGAGTTGGAAAAACTGCTGGCCGAACTGCGTGCCACACTCGATTCCGTGGCCGATGGCATGTTGGTGTGCGCCTTAGATGGCCGGGTGCGCGCCTTCAATCAGCGTTTGGCGCAGTTGTGGCAGTTGCCTCGGGAGCTGCTGGTGCAGCGCAACGACGAAGCGATTGCAGCCCATATGCTGGCCCAGGTCGAGGAGCCCCTGCGCTACCACGAGCGCTGGCAGGCTTTGCTGGCCGACCCCATGCAGGAAAGCACAGACATTTTCAGCCTGCGTTCGGGCACGGTGCTGGAGCGCCGCTGTATGCCTCAGCTCATTCGTGGGCTGCCGGTGGGGCGGGTGTTTGCGTTTCGTGATATCACCCACCAGGCAGAAATTCAGGCCAGTCTGCGCTTGGCGGCACGGGTGTTTGAGTCCAGCCTGGATGCCATTTTCATTGCCGATCCGCAAGGCAGCATCTTGCGCATGAACCCGGGATGCGAGCGCCTGGTGCGTGGCGCTGCTGCCGATTGGCTGGGGCGATGTGCCTGCGATTTGTTCGCCTTGCAGCCTGGGGCCGCGTTGGTGCCACAGGTGCAGGCAGCGTGGGAGCACGATGGCTTTTGGGAAGGCACATTGGCTCTGCGCCGTCCTCAGGGGGGCGATTGCCCCGTGCAGGTGACCTGGGTGGCACTGCGTGACGATGCTGGCCAGGTGGTGCAAAGCATTGGCTTTATGCGCGACTTGACGGCGCAGCGTGCGGCGGAAAAACGTATCCATGAACTGGCCTACAGCGACGCTCTGACCGGCTTGCCTAACCGCTTATGGCTCAACGAGCACATTGCGCACCTGCTGCGCCACAGCGATCCCCAGCGCTGCCAGTTTGCAGTCTTCTTTCTTGACCTGGATCGCTTTAAAAACATCAACGATTCACTGGGGCATCATTTTGGTGACCGTGTGCTGCAGCTCGTTACCCAGCGCCTGCAGGCGTGTCTGCGCTCCACCGATGTGCTGTGCCGCTTGGGCGGCGATGAGTTTGTGGTGTACCTGCACCAGGCCGATGCGGCGGTCGCGCAGGCGGTGGCGCAACGAATGATGGAGGAGATGGCGCGCCCACTGCAAATCGATGGCATGGGGCTGAGTGTGCAAACCAGCATTGGCATTGCCTTGTACCCGCATGATGGCAGCACGCTTGATGAGCTGATCAAACAGGCCGATTCGGCCATGTACCAGGTGAAAGATTGTGGTCGGGGGGCGTACAGCTTCTACCAACCGCAAATGAACCAAAACCTGCTCTCGCGCATGCAACTAGAGCACGCGCTGCGCCAAGCCTTGGCGGCCCAGGCCCTGGCAGTGCATTACCAGCCGATTGTGCGTTTGCAGGATGACGCCATTGTGGGCGTGGAAGCCTTGTTGCGTTGGCGCGATGCCGTGCGAGGAGAAGTGGCGCCCAGCACCTTCATTCCTTTGGCAGAAGAGTCGGGCTACATCGTCACCTTGGGGGCTTGGGCCCTGCAACAGGCGGTGCGTCAGGCAGAGAGTTGGCGCCGTGCTGGCGCCGTGCTGCGCCTGGCGGTGAATGTGTCGGCATTGGAATTTCGCCAGCCCCACTTTGTACAGCGCCTGACAGATGTGCTGCAGCACGAAGGCTTGCCACCGCCGTGCCTGGAGCTGGAAATCACCGAAACCTTGCTGCTGCAAGATGTGCAGGAAGTCTCGCAGCGCCTGCTGGCTTTGGCGCAATTGGGCGTGGGTTTGGTGATTGACGACTTTGGCACCGGCTACTCAAGTTTGGCGTACTTGAAAAAGCTGCCCATCCAAAAACTCAAAATCGATCAGTCTTTCGTGCGCGGTCTGCCTGATGATGATGAAGACCGTGCCATCGTCGCCGCCGTTGCCAGCATGGGCCAGGCGCTGGGCATTCAGGTGCTGGCCGAAGGTGTGGAAACGGTGGCGCAAAAAGAAGCCTTGCACGCCTTGCACTGCCATTTTTACCAAGGCTTTTTGTGTTCGCCAGCCGTACCTGCTCAGGCCGTATTGCCCTTGCTGCAGCACACGCCTGGGGTGTGAGTTGCCTTGGCCAGCTGTGATTAGCTGGTCATCCCTTTCCAGAGCATGTAGCCGGCCAGCAACAACAGCATTGCGGCAAAAATACGCTTGAGCAACGCGACTGGCAAAGCATGTGCAGCGCGTGCGCCCAGTGGCGCGGTCAGCACGCTGCAGCACGCCAGCGCCGCCAGTCCAGGCAGCCACACGTAACCCACAGAGGCTGGCGGCAAGCCTGGCACGCTCAGGCCACCGAGCATGAAGCCCGCTACGTTGGCCACGGCAATCGGAAAGCCCAGCGCAGCGCTGGTAGCCACAGCGTTGTGGATGGGTACGTTGCACCAGACCATGAACGGCACGCTGATGAATCCGCCCCCTGCGCCCACCAGGCCTGAAATAAAACCAATGCTGCCGCCTGCTGCCAGCAAGCCACCTGTGCCTGGTAGCTGGCGCGAGGGTGCGGGCTTGCTGTTTTTGAACATCTGGATGGCAGAAAAACCAACGAACAGGCCAAAGAAAATCGCCAGGTAGCTGCCCTTGAGCAGTGAAAACACCCCCAGACTGGCCAGCAACCCGCCCAGGGCAATGCCTGGTGCCAGGCGCCAGACAAGGTCCCAGCGCACCCCGCCGCGCTTGTGGTGCGCGCGCACGCTGGAGATGGAGGTGAACAAAATCGTTGCCATTGAGGTGGCAATGGCCATCTTCACTGCCAGGTCGGGCGACACCGACTGTGCCGTGAGAAAGTAGGTCAAAAAGGGCACCAGCATCATGCCCCCGCCAATGCCCAGTAAACCGGCAAGAAAACCCGAACACAAGCCCAGAGCCGCCAAAGGCAGCAAGACGGTGGAATCAATCATGGAAAAAAACGCCAAAAAGCACCGGCACCACAGGCGTCAGCGCTAGCACAGTAGCAAAGAAAGGGAGGAGGGGGGAGAAAGGTGTCCGTGGATGCCACCGGGTCTGTATCCTGAACCGGGGGTTCAGGGGGGCAAGGGCAGCCTGACGTTGGGTTCATCTGACGCGAGACGATCACGCTCACCAGGCAATGTACCAAGCCCGGGCTCATATGAGCATTGGTTCAAGGCAATGAGAACCCGGCAACTCCACGGACGGCGCCATTGTAGGCCTGTTTGCCCACTTTGGGCGCCGCCGTATGCAGTCGTATGCCGTCTTAAGCCGCAGGGGTGTCGAGCACCTCGTCTAGGCGCTGCACCAGGGTGTGCAGGCGTTCGCTGTCGATGCCGCTGGCCGCCGTGGCGGCATCGCGGTCGGCAATTTCAAAGGCCATGTTCAGCGCTGCCAGCACGGCAATGCGCTCGCGGGTGCGCACCTTGCCAGCGTCGCGGATGCGCACCATCTCGGAATCGACCCGCTCCACCGCTTGCAGCAGGCGCGATTCATGCCCGTCCGGGCAGGCCAGCAGATAGCTCTGCTGCATGATGTGGACTTCAATGTGCTTCATCGCCGTCCCAAGCGCTGGTTCAGCTCAAAGAGGCAGAAGCCTGCGCTGGCGCAGCGTCGGCGTTTTCATTCGGCGGGGCGGGCAGACGCTCCAGCAGCGCTTCCAGGCGCTCGCGTGCATTGCCCAGGCGCGACAGCAACGCATCGCGCTCTTGCGTCAGCTCCTCCACTTGCACGGAAAGCAAAATATTGCTCTCTTGTAGCTCAGCATGTTGCTGTAACAGGCGCTCAACGCGCTGCGTGAGTTGGTCGAAAAGGTCAAGGTTTTCCATAGTGGCGCAATTGTAAGTGGGCGGCTGCCTGGCCTGTGTTTGCCCGTAGAATCCGCCCCCGTTGGTGCTCGCGCGCTGGTTCACAGGGCGCAGTTCAACGGGAAGCAGGGAAAGAGGCGTGCCCCAGGGCACACAGGGTCTCTTGTGCCTGCGCTGCCCCCGCAACGGTCAGCGAATCGGTCAAGCTTTTCGGCCACCCCCCACCCAATCATGCCACTGAGCGCCTTGAACAAGCGCGTGGGAAGGCTGTGGGGGCGCATTCGCCAGCCCGGATACCGGCCAACACGGTGACCTGCCTTGCGCCTAGCCTGATGGGGTGTGCAGCAGGTCGTATCGCCCAACGCTGGCGGGGAGGCTGGCACAGGGCATTGATCGCTTGTTTGTTCTTCCATGAAGTTTGTTTTTGATGGCGCGCGCGTTGCTGCGCGTGTGCGCTCGCCCCAGCGTCTGAGTGCGTTGGCCTGTGCGTTGCTGGCTCTGGGCGTTGTGCCTGCCCACGCCCAAACCCTGGCCCAGGCTTTGGCCGACGCCGCTCCTCTCGCCCTGGATCGTTCCCCCGAAAGCGTGGAGATTGCGCAAAACCTGGTGGCGCCGCGCATGGATGAGGTCGTCGTCACCGCCACGCGCAGCGCCCAGTCGCTGGCCGATGTGGTGGCAGATGTCTCCATCGTCGACGCCGAGACCATCGAGCGCAGTGGCGCAGCCGGTGTGGGCGATGTGCTGGCACGTTTGCCCGGGCTGGAAATGGCCCGCAACGGCGGCCCCGGCACCACCACCAGCGTGTTCATGCGCGGTGCCGACACCCGTTTTACTGCCGTGTACGTCGATGGCGTACGCATTGATTCCCAGGCGGGCAGCGGCGGGGCCTCGTGGGAAGGCCTGCCGCTGGGCCAGATTGAGCGCATTGAAGTGCTGCGCGGCCCGGCCGCCGCCATTTATGGCTCGGATGCCTTGGCCGGCGTGGTGCAAATTTTTACCAAGAAAGGCGAGCAGGGCGTGGCGCCCTATGTGGGCGTGGGGCTGGGCAGCCAGCGCACCTGGCGCACGCAGGCCGGTGTGAGCGGTGCCCAGGGCACCTTCGACTATGCCCTGGGCCTGGCGCGCGAAGGCAGCGCAGGCTTTGATGCCACCACCGACCCCAAGAAAAACACCGACCGCGACGGCTACCACAGCACCAACGCCACCGCCCGCCTGGGCTGGCAGCTCAATGCCGCGCACCGCCTGGAGGGCAGCTGGCTCTACAACGACAGCAACAGCGGCTACGACGCCAGCCAGGCCGACGACCGCAGTCTGCGCCGCCTGCAGGCACTGGGCCTGCACTGGCAAGCGCAGTGGAGCAGCGACTACCGCACGCGCGTCTCCGTCACCGACACGCAAGACCGCTACGAAACCACGCCCTCGCCGTACTTCACCGACACGCGCTTGCGCGGCTACCTGTGGCACAACGAATGGCGCCTGGGCAGCAGCCGCCTGAGCGCCACGCTGGAGCGGCGCGAAGACCAGTTAGAGAACGCCCCCATCGACCGCAGCCGCGCGCAAAACGCCGTGGCGCTGGGCTATGGCCTGGTGCTGGGCGCACACACCCTGCAGCTGAACGCACGCCACGACGACGACAGCGAATTTGGCGGCAAAAACACCGGCAGCGCCGCCTACGCTTTTGCCTTTGCACCGCACTGGCGCGCCACCGCCTCGGCGGGCACGGCCTTTCGGGTGCCCACGCTGTACCAGCGCTTTAGCATGTATGGCGATGCCACGCTGCGCCCAGAAACCAGCCGCAACGTGGAAGTGGGCGTGAAATGGCTGCAGGCCAGCAACAGCTTTTCGGCCACGCTGTACCGCAACAACGTCAGCAACCTCATCAACTGGGTGGCTGGCCCCGGGCCTTGCCCGGGGGGCTCAGGGCCTTACCCCGGGTGCTACAACAACGTTGGCCAGGCACGCTACGAGGGCCTCACCCTGGCGGGCTCGTACCGCGTGGGCCGCGTGCAACTGCACGGCTCGGTGGATTGGCAAAACCCCAAAGACCTCGACACCGGCCGCCGCCTGGCGCGCCGTGCCAAGCAGCACGCCAGCCTGGGTGCCGACACACGCTGGGGTGACTGGAAACTGGGCACCCAGGTGCAAGCCAGTGGCCAGCGCTGGGACAACGCCGCCAACACCGTGGCACTGGGCGGCTACACCCTGGTACACCTGTACGCCAGCACCCGCCTGGCCCAGGACTGGCAACTGCTGGCGCGCCTGGACAACCTGACGGACAAAAACTACACCCTGGCCAATGGCTATGCCAGCGCCGGGCGCAGCTTCTACATGGGGGTGAAGTGGGCCCCGGCCCGCTAAATCCACGGTGGTTTGCCGTAGCCCCTCTGTGGGCTACCAAGCCATAAAAATGATAGCTGCTTGCGCTTGATGCATAAGCCTCAGAGGCCATTTTGACTCTTGAAAAACGCCTTGTACACTGCGCAGCCACGGCAGTGCAGGCCTCTACCCCGCTGGGTGGGCCTGCCCAGCCGCTGCAAGGGCCTCAGTTCAAGGTGAAATTAGCCCCTAAGCCGCACCAGGCAAGCGCAAGCAGCTATTTATTCAATAGCATTTTTTCTGTTCCATGACCGCTCCTGCCCCCCGTTCTGCCACTTGTCCTGCCCTGTTGATTGCTGCTGGCGCTTCGGGCCAGGGCAAAACCACCGTCACCGCTGCGCTGGCGCGCTTGCACGCGCGCCAGGGCCGCCGCGTGCGCGTGTTCAAGTGCGGGCCAGACTACCTCGACCCCTACTGGCACCAGCTCGCCAGCGGTGCGCCGGTGCAAAACCTTGACCTGTGGATGACCGGCTGGGATGACTGCGCTGCACGCCTGCACGCCGCCGCGCAAGAGGCGGACCTTCTCTTGATCGAGGGCGTGATGGGCCTGTTTGACGGCAGCGACAGCGTGGCCGACCTGGCCCAGCGCACCGGCGTGGCCGTGCTCGCCGTGGTCGATGCCAGCGCCATGGGAGGCACGCTGGGGGCCATCGTGCATGGCTTGAAAACCTACCGGCCCGGCCTGCCCTGGGCCGGGGTGCTGGCCAACCGCGTGGCCAGCCCGCGCCACGCGCAAATGCTGCAAGACGGCCTGCTCGCCGCCCCCGACTGGCTCGGCGCCTTGCCGCCGCTGGGCGGCCCGGGCGGCACACCGCTGCTGCCCGAGCGCCACCTGGGCTTGGTGGCCGCGCAAGAGCTGCCCGACGCCCTGCAGCGCCTAGACGCCGCTGCCGACGCCCTGGCCGCCACGCCGCTGGGCCAGCTAGACGCCAGCGCCTGGCAGCGCTGGGCCACCTCCTTTGCCCCGCCGCCCCCGGCCGCGCCGCTGCCGCCCTTGCTGGCCGGGCGCACGATTGCCGTGGCACGCGACGCGGCCTTTCACTTCATTTACCCGGCCAACCTGCGCACGCTGGAGCAGCTGGGCGCGCAGCTGGTGTTTTTCTCGCCCGTGGCGGGTGACGAGCTGCCCGCGTGCGATGCCCTGTGGCTGCCCGGCGGCTACCCCGAGCTGCACGCCCCGGCCCTGGCCGCCAACGAGCGGCTGCGCGCGCAACTGCACGCCCATGTGCAGGCGGGCAAACCCCTGTGGGCTGAATGCGGTGGCCTGATGGCGCTGTGCGAAAACCTCACCTTGCTCGACGGCACTGCACACCGCCTGTGGGGCCTGCTGCCTGCGCAAGCCCGTATGCAAAGCCGCCTGGCGGGCCTGGGGCCGCAGCAGCTCACCTTGCCTGCAGGCACGCTGCGCGGCCACAGCTTTCACTACGCCCAGTGCGACAGCCGCCTGCCCGCCGTGGCCCACAGCCAGCGCCCGGGCACGGGCAGCAGGGCGGGGGCGAACTGTGAACCGCTGTACCAACAGGGCAGCGTGCGCGCCAGTTTTTTTCACCCCTGGTTTGCCTCCGACCCGCGTGCGGCTGCCAGCTTGTTTGGGGGCTGAGGCATGGGGCACAGCGAACTCACCAGCGATCTCACCAGCGAACTCATCCTCGGCGGCCAAAAAAGCGGCAAGTCGCGCCGCGCGGAACTGCTGGCACGCCAGTGGCTGCAGGCCCACCCCACCCACCGCGCCCTGTTGTTGGCCACCGCCCAGCCCTGGGACGAAGAAATGCGACAGCGCATTGCCCGCCACCAGCGTGAACGTGCCGTGCGCGTGCCCGGCCTGCACACGCTGGAGGTGCCACGCGCCCTGGCCCAAGCCGTGGCACAGCACAGCCGTGCCGACACGCTGCTGGTCATCGACTGCCTCACCCTGTGGCTGACCAACTGGCTCATGCCCGCCGAGGAAGATGCATCAAATCAGCCTCTAGCCCAGGACTGGAGCGCGCAAGCAGCTCTCTTTTTAGAAGCACTGGCGCAGGCCCCGGGGCCGGTGGTGGTGGTGGGCAATGAAATTGGCCTGGGCGTGATCCCGTTGGGGGCGCAGGTGCGCGCGTTTGTCGATGCCTTGGGCGTGCTCAACCAGCAGGTGGCCCAGGTGTGCCCACGCGTCACCCTCATGGCGGCTGGCCTGCCCCTGTCTCTGAAACCTAGTTCCTCAGCCCCGATCCAGCCATGAAACCTACCCCTGTTCGCCGCATTCTCATCGTGCTGGCTTGTTTGCTGGCTTTGTGGCTGTTGATGTCGGTGCTGGCCCAGGCGGGCCCAGCGGCACCGCCATCCACCCCGGCCGCCTCCCGCGCGGTAGGGGTGTCTGCGCCTGTATCTGTATCTGCATCGGCCAGTGGGTCGCAGGCCGCGGCCATCACTTTGCGTGACGACCGGGGCCGCACCGTTCGCTTGCACCAGCCGCCACAGCGCATCGTCAGCTTGCTGCCCTCGCTGGCCGAAACCGTGTGTGTGCTGGGTGCCTGCGATCGCCTGGTGGGTGTGGATCGCTACACCAACTGGCCCGAGGCCGTGCGCCAGCTGCCGCAAGTGGGCGGCGGCATGGACCCCAGCATCGAAGCCGTGGTGGCCCTGCGCCCCGATGTGGTGCTGATGAGCGTGGCCTCGCGCGCTAGCGAGCGCCTGGAGGCGCTGGGCGTGACGGTGGTGGCGCTGGAGCCCAAAACCCATGCCGACGTGCAACGGGTGCTGGGCAAGGTGGCGCTGGTGCTGGGGGTGCCCCCGGCACGCGCGCAACAGGTGTGGCAAGACATTGACCGGGCGATGGACGAATCAGCCCGCAGCCTGCCTGCTGCGGCGCGTGGCTTGCGCGTGTATTTCGAGGTCAGCCCTGGCCCCTATGGTGCTGGGGCCAGCTCCTTCATTGGCGAAACTTTGGCCCGCCTGGGCGCGCGCAACATCATCCCGGCGGAGCTGGGGCCGTTTCCCAAGCTGAACCCTGAGTTTATCGTGCGCGCCAATCCCGATGCCATCTTGGTAGGCGCGCGCAGCAGCGGTGAGCTGGCCTCCCGCCCCGGCTGGGACGCTTTGCCCGCCGTGCGCGCCCAGCGCCTGTGTGTGTTTTCGCCCAGTGAGTCTGACACCCTGGTGCGCCCCGGCCCGCGTATGCAAGAAGGTGCCCGCCTGATGGCGCAGTGCCTGCGCAAGGTGGCCGCGCCGTGATGGGTGCTGTGCATGGCGCCGTGCCCCATCACCACGCCAAGGCGCACGCCCTGGCCTTAGCCCTGGTGCTGCTGGCGCTGGTGCTGGTGGTGCTGGGGCTGGGCGTGGGCAGCACCGGGCTGCAAGGCGTGTGGCCGCTGCTGCAAACGCTGTGGGCTGCTACGCCAGGCACGGAGAGTGCGCAGGCGGCCATGGCCGGGCAGATCGTGTGGGAGATTCGCCTGCCACGCACCCTGGGGGCCTGGAGCGCCGGGGCCTTGCTGGGGCTGGCGGGAGCGGTGGCGCAGGGCCTGTTTCGCAACCCGCTGGCCGACCCCTATTTGCTGGGTAGCGCTGCCGGTGCGTCGCTGGGCGTGGCACTGCTGCTGGCGTTGCTGGGCGGTGCGGGCGGTATGTTGGGTGCCAGCGCCGGGCCACTTTTGCGCTTTTCCATCCACTCCAGCCACTGGCTGGTGCGCCTGGGCCTCACCGGGGCAGCATTTATGGGCGCGGTGCTGGCGGTGCTGCTGACGCTGGCCCTGGCGCGGGGCGTGCAGCACACGCTGCGCCTGCTGCTGGCCGGGGTGGTGGTGGGGGTGGTGCTGGGCGCGTGTACCTCGTTGCTGCTGCTGTTTTCGCCCGATTCGTTGCAGGCCATGCAGGCGTTTTTGCTCGGCTCCACCAGCTTTATGGGCTGGACGGCCTGCCTGCTGCTGGCCAGCGTGTGGCTGGTGTGTTTGTTGGCCGCCTGGGCCTTGGCACGGGCGCTGGACGCCCTGGCCCTGGGCGAGGCCACGGCACACAGCCTGGGCCTGCGCCTGGCACCGCTGCGTGCGGGCCTGGTGGCGGTGCTGGCACTGGCCACCGGCACGGCCGTAGCGCAAACCGGCTTGGTGGCTTTTGTGGGCTTGGCAGCGCCGCATTTGGTGCGTGCTGCGGTACAGGTGACGCATGGCCGTTTGATGCTGCTGGCCAGCCTGATGGGCGGCGTGCTGCTGGCTGCGGCCGACCTGCTGGCGCGTGGCCTGCTGGCGCCACAGGAGCTGCCCGTGGGGGTGCTCACAGCGGTGCTGGGCGGGGGCTATCTGCTGTGGCTGATGCACCGGCGCAGCGCGGCAGCGGGGGGGCTGTTGTGACGGCCCGGGAGATGGCACCGGTGGCACCGATGGCTTCGGGCATAGCGCTGGCCGCGCAGGCGCTCAGTGTGCGCGTGCAGCGGCGCACGCTGCTGCACGATGTGGCGCTGCAACTGCCCGCCGGGCGCTGGACCAGCATCGTGGGCCCCAATGGCGCGGGTAAATCCACCTTGCTGCGTGCCTTGGTGGGGTTGCAGCCCCTGGCCCAAGGCCAGGTGTGGCTGCAGGGTCGCCCCTTGGCCGACTGGCCTCGGCGCGAGCGCGCCCAGTGCCTGGCCTGGCTCGGGCAGGGCGAAGTGGCAGCCGACGATTTGTGTGTGTACGACGTGGCCATGCTCGGGCGCTTGCCGCACCAGGGCTGGATGCAGCCGCCCAGCCAGGCCGACCACGAGGCCGTGGCCCAGGCCTTGCAAACCACCGGTGCTTGGGACTGGCGCGCACGCAGCCTGGGCCAGCTCTCGGGGGGCGAGCGCCAGCGCGTGCTGCTGGCGCGGGCATTGGCAGTGCAGGCCCCCATCACCTGCATGGACGAGCCGCTGGCCAACCTCGACCCGCCACACCAAAGCGACTGGCTGCGCACCGTGCGTGCCCTGGTGGCCAGTGGGCGCACGGTGGTCAGCGTGCTGCATGAAATCTCCATTGCCCTGCAGGCCGATGAGCTGCTGATCCTCGACCAAGGGCACATTCGCCACCACGGCCCCTGCAGCGCCCCCGCCACCCATGCCGCCCTGGAGGCGGTGTTTGAGCAGCGTGTGGTAGTGCGCCAGATTGATGGCCTGTGGATGGCCCTGCCGCGTGTGTAATTTTTTGAACGATGAAAGCCTTGAGATGCAAGTAGAAACCCCTCCCAGCGAAAAACCCTACGAGAAGCCCGAGGGCGAGCGCCGTGGCCTGGTGCTGGTACACACCGGCGATGGCAAGGGCAAAAGCACGGCAGCGTTTGGCCTGGCTTTTCGGGCCCTGGGGCGCGACAAAGCGGTGAAGGTGTTCCAGTTCATGAAGGTACCCAGCGCACGCTTTGGCGAGCACCGCCTGGCCGAGCGCGTGGGCCTGCCCATCGAGGGCCTGGGCGATGGCTTTAGCTGGAAAAGCAAAGACCTAGAGCACTCCGCACAACTGGCACGCGACGGCTGGGCCAAGGCCCGTGCCGCCATCTTGTCGGGCGACTACTTTTTGCTCGTGCTCGACGAGGTGACCTACCCGCTGATCTACGGCTGGCTCGACCTGCAAGACGTGCTCGACACCCTGGCCCAACGCCCCGCCCACGTCCACGTGTGCCTGACCGGACGCCGCTGCCCGCAGGAAATCATCGACATCGCCGACACCGTGACCGAGATGAAGCTGGTGAAACACGCCTTCCAGGCTGGCGTGCCCGCGCAGCGCGGGATTGAGGATTGACAACCGAGGATGGAGCGGGTGCTGGTGCGGTCGCGCGGCGTCTGTGGTTCATAGCGACCTGCTGCATGTGTTCCAAGTAGTCAAGCAGGCGGTTTACGGTCATAGCGGCTGTGCCTCGGCAAGCACCTGGGTGCGAAATTTTGGCGGCAAATCGGCGGGGGTTCGCACATCGACATGCACACCCAGCAACGCCTCCAGTTCGTCTTGCAAACCGCCCAAATCCAACAGCGTGGCGCCAGGAAGTGCATCCACCAGCAAGTCCAGGTCACTGCCTTCCCCGTCCGTACCATGCAGTACCGAGCCAAAAATGCGCGGGTTGGTAGAGCGAAAACGCCCCACCATGTCCCGCACGGTGTGGCGCTTCGTGTTTAACGCTACAGAGGGGCGCATGGTCATCCTTTCCTTGGTCAAAGCACTTCATTCTTAAAAAGAATTCTGGTAGATTGCCAGAATGAAGAAAAAAATATTTGCTGCGATTGCGCTTTATTTAGCCTTTAACTGTACTGTTTTTGCTGCGAGTTTTGACTGCGCGAAGGCGGTCAGTCGTATCGAAAATGCCATATGTGCATCACCAGAATTGTCTAATTTAGATTCTCAACTAGCAACAGCTTATGCTGCGGCGTTAGCGAGAAGTAGTGATGTCGATGGTGTTAAGGCTGCTCAACGTGCATGGCTTAAAGAAACAAGAAATTCCTGTGGCGACTTGAATTGCCTAACTGCGGTCTACAAGCAAAGGATTGCCGCCTTGTCGGTTGGAGTAAATGATTCTCCGCTTGCACAAGAGTTGCCTTCAACATCGGTGCGTTCTAGTTCAGATGTCGGTGCTGCGAACGCCATCTTAACCAGAGTTCATTCATCAGATCCAAACGAACAACTAGCTGCTGAATCTATCGTAGACGAACAAGCCAAGAGGCAAGCAGAAGAGGCTGCAATTGCTGAGTTGGAAAAAAAGCAGGCTGAGGAGGTGGCAGCCGCTGAATTGGTAAGGAGGCAGGCCCAGGTTGCAGCAGCTGAATTGGCAAGGAAGCAAGCTCAAGAGGCTGCAACGGCTGCATTGGCAAAAAAACAGGCTGAGGAAGTGGTGGCGATTGCACAAGCCAAGAAGCAAGCAGATAGTGCAGCATTTCGTGATTTGTTGATTCGTTGGGTCAAAGCGGCAGGTAAAGCACTGTTTATCTTATTAGTAGCTGCGGTTATTTACAAATACCGTGCTTATCTGCTAAAGATTCTGAAATCGCTTAATTATACCACCCTCTTTTCTAAATCAGAAAAATCCACTTTAGTCTTGAGGATGCCACATGATGAAATTCCGTCTGCCAAAGAATTATCGAATTCTGTGAATAATAAAATAATAGATGAAAGTGAAACTCGTTTTGGGAATGTGCCGGTTGAAATGGCTTTGTTGCACAAAGCCCGCCCAAGACGGCATTCCCCTGACCCCAGACGCAGCTATGCAATAGCCATCGTCTCGGGCGTACCCAGCAGCGTGAAGCGGTTGAGCAACGCCACCCGCACCTGCAGCTCAGTCACTT
>JAYRPZ010000022.1:0-1511 GCA_041910915.1 Acidovorax sp. | reverse complement strand
CCGCGAAAGCCTGGAGCGACACGGCGACCGCTTTGCCGAAAAGGTGCTAGCGAAGGGCGAACTGGCCGTGTGGCGCGAGCGCACCGAGCGCTGGCCCGACCGCGGCCTGCGCTACCTGGCCACGCGCTTCTCTGCCAAAGAAGCCTTCAGCAAGGCCGTGGGGCTGGGCATGCGCATGCCCATGACGTGGCGCCACTGCGAGGTGGCCAAGCTGCCCAGCGGCCAACCCGTCATCGTGCTGCATGGGGCCCTGAAAGCCTGGTTTGAAGAACGTGGCCTGCACGCCCACCTGAGCGTGACGGACGAGACCGATTACGCTGCCAGCTTCTGTGTGGTGGAGTGTTTGGAGGGAAATAGGCCTCCAAAGCTTATCCCATAAGCGCAGGCAGCTCTTGATTTGATAGCAATTTATCCCCTCCGATCTTCCATGACCGAACACGCCCCCCTCATCATCGACATCGCTGGCACCGAACTTACTGCCACCGACCGCCGCCGCCTGGCCCACTCGCTGGTGGGCGGCATCATCCTGTTCGCCCGCAACTGGGTGGACCGCGCCCAGCTGCTGCAACTCACCAGCAGCATCAAGGCCGTGCGTGAAGATTTGCTGATCTGCGTAGACCACGAAGGCGGGCGCGTGCAGCGTTTCCGCACCGATGGCTTCACCCACCTGCCGCCCATGCGCGCCCTGGGTGAGATGTGGATGGATGACGGCAAGGGGGCTAAAGCCGTGCCCGGTAGCGGCGCGCTGCGCGCCACCAATGCGGCCACCGCAGCGGGCTACGTGCTGGGCACCGAGCTGCGGGCTTGCGGCGTGGATTTCAGCTTCACGCCCGTCCTCGATCTCGATTGGGGCGAGAGCGGCGTCATTGGCGACCGCGCCTTTCACCGCGACCCCCGCGTCGTGGCCCTGCTGGCCAAGAGCCTGATGCACGGCCTGTTGCAAGCGGGCATGGCCAACTGCGGCAAACACTTTCCGGGCCACGGTTTCGTCAAGGCCGATTCGCACACCGAAGTGCCGGTGGACAAGCGCAGCCTCAAAGCCATCCTGGCCGACGATGCCGCGCCGTACCCCTGGCTCAGCAGCACGCTCACCAGTGTGATGCCCGCCCACGTCATCTACCCCAAGGTAGACAGCCGCCCCGCAGGCTTCTCGCAGCGCTGGCTGCAAGAGATTTTGCGCCGCCAGATGCGCTTTGACGGTGCCATCTTCAGCGACGACCTGAGCATGGAAGGCGCGCGGCGCATTGACGGCCAGGTGGTGAGCTACACCGACGCTGCGCTGGCTGCGCTGGAGGCAGGTTGCGATCTGGTGCTGCTCTGCAACCAGAGCCTGGGCGAAGGCAAAGCGGTGGACGAGCTGATCGATGGGCTGGCCGCCGCGCAGGCAAAAGGCCGCTGGCAGCCGAACGTGGACAGTGAGTCGCGCCGCCTGGCGCTGCTGCCCGAAACACTGCCCCAGCCCTGGGATGAATTGATGCTGCAGCCTGCGTACATGCAGGCGCTCGACCTTT
>JAYRPZ010000021.1:0-4245 GCA_041910915.1 Acidovorax sp. | reverse complement strand
TGGCCGCAAAGGCGGTGCAGATGGCCCGCAAGGGCGTGGAAAGTGGTGCGAAGACCCAGGCTAAACGCCATCCATCGCACTATCTGAAACCGGTGGCCTTGTAGCACTCACGAATTCGAGTTGTTCAGGACATCCTTAAGCCAATTTAACGATTCAGATTCTGAAGCAGTAGCCGTTTCTCTAGTTCAGAAATTGAAGCAGGCGAGCAAGGTGAAAAAGCCCGCCAACCCGCATGCAGTCTAGGTTTCAGGCGTTTTCATCATGCCAGAAACACTTTATTGCACTGCTTCAGATTCTGAACACCTATGCATGTTGCCACCCATAGAGGTGGCAGGTGCGCAGATGGTGCAGGCCATTGGAGGGCAGAAAACCATGGTTGGCCCTTTCGGCGTTGCACGGCGTTGCAGAACCCAGCGGCAACCCATGGCCCCCCGCAGATGCTGCACCCCTGCTTATCGTGCTGGCACGTTAAACGCCAAGCCCGCCCCGAGCGGGTTTTTTCTTGACACGTCGATAGAAACCAGCTATACATGCCGCATTATCAATAGTCTATGACTATTGCAACCCGCCCGGCGATTGCATGGGCACCTTTTCAAGAAAGCCCACAAATGCAACTGCACCAAATCCGCGAGCAACGCGCTCAAAAAGTCTCCGAAGCCCGTTCCCTGCTGAACAGTGCCAACGGCGGCAACCTGACGCCCGAGGCCCAATCCAAGTTCGACGCCATCAAGGCCGAAATCACCAGCCTGGAAAGCCAGGAAGCCCGCGCTCAGTTCATCGAGGACGCAGAGCGCCGCAGCCTGGGCCAGCCGGTGGACAACAGCCGCCGAGACATGGAAGGCCAGGTGAACGTGCTGGACGCCATCCGCTGCCAGGTAGAGAACCGCTCTGCCACTGGTGCGCTGGCTGAGTTCCAGCAAGAGGCCAAGCGCCAGGGCCTGGAAGCCAAGCAAGGCGGCATCCTGGTGCCCGCGAGCGTGTTTGAAAAGCGCGCCACGCAGACCACGACCACCAATGCAGCCGTGGCCCCTGACGACTTCCGCCCGGATCAATTCGTTGGCTTGCTGCGCAACAGCATGATCGTTCGTCAACTGGGTGCCCGCGTGCTGACCGGCCTGCGTGGCGATACCGTGCTGCCCAAGCAAACAGGTTCCGCAACTGCCTTTTGGATTGCCGAAGGCGACGCCCTGACCGAATCGGCCGCCGCATATGGCTCTGTGCGTCTGGAGCCCAAGCATGTGGGCGCGCTGTCTGCCCTGTCCCGCCAACTGATCCAACAGGCCAATCCTGCCATCGAGCAACTGACCCGCGACGACTTCGCCCAAGTGGTCGGCCTGGCCGTGGACAAAGCCCTGCTGCACGGCACCGCCGCAGCCAAGCAACCCGTGGGCATCCTGGCAACGGCAGGCATCCAGACCGCAGCCCTGGGCGCAGTCACCTGGGCCGCCCTGGTGGCGATGCTCGAAAAATTGGGCCTGGAGAACGTGGCTGCAAATGCCATCGTGACCCACGCCAAGGCCGCGACGAAGCTGCAAACCACCCTCAAGAACGCAGCCAACGGCGCAGAGTACCTGCTGCAAAACGGTCGCATTGCCGAGCTGCCCGCGTACATCACCAACCAACTGGACGCCAAGACCGGATCGCCCAACACGGGCCGCGTGATCGCAGGCGACTTCTCGCAAATCGTGATTGGCGAATGGGGCGTGACCGAGATTCTCGCCAACCCCTACGCCGCCGGGTACTACGAAAAGGGCGATGTGCAAATTCGCATCCTGCACACGATGGATGCGGTTGTGCGCCAGCCCAAGGCGTTTGTGGTCGCTGACGACCTGACGCTGTAAGGGGTTGCGAATGTTGGAGTTCCGCTCAACAGGCGGCCTGAGCAGCAACGGCAAGAAGCTGACCGGGTACGCCGCGATATTCAACAGCGAAGCCGACCTGGGCGGCTTTGTGGAGGTTGTCCGCAATGGAGCCTTTCGCAAGTCCCTGGAGGGCGGCACCAACATTCGCGCCCTGTACCACCACCAAGGCGACGCCCTGCTGGGCACGACCCGAGGCGGCACTTTGAAGCTCAAGGAGGACGCGCATGGACTGGCTTTTGAACTGGCTTTGCCTGACACCACCCATGGCCGTGATCTGGCAATCCTGGTGGATCGTGGGGACGTTGCGGGGTGTTCTTTTGGGTTCCGTGTCCGCGATGGTGGCGACCGCTGGGAACAGCGCGGGGGCCAGCTAGTGCGTGAGCTGCTGGACGTTGATCTGGTTGAAATCACCCTGACCGCCGACCCAGCCTATCAAGACACCACCGTCGCCATGCGCAGCCGCCCTGCTGCCCTGAGCCGCGACCTTAACCTGCTGTGGCTGGAGACTTGCGCATGAGCATCATCACCCGCGCCCTGTCCCTGGTGGGCCTGGAGAAGCGCTCCACCATCGGCGTCAACGGCTGGCCCCTGGTGCCTGCTGCTGGTGCTGTCACCCCTGCCACCGCTCAGGGCGTGAGCGCAGTCTATGCCTGCGTCCAAGCCATCAGCGAAACGACGGCAAGCCTTCCCCTGATCCTGTTCAAACGCAACGGCGACGACCGCGAGCGAGCTACAGACCACCCGCTGTACCGAGTGCTGCACGACATGGCCAACCCCGAGCAAACCGCCCTGGAGTTCCGCGAGTACATGCAAGCGTGTGTCCTGCTCCGAGGTAACGCCTTCGCTCGGATCGTGCGCGGCTGGGATGGCCAGGTCAGAGAGCTGTGGCCACTGAACCCCGACAACGTGACGGTGAACCGCACCAGCTCCGGCCTGGTGTACGCCTACACCAAAGACGGGGTTCTAACCCGCCTGCTGGCCCATGAAGTTCTGCACCTTCGCCACCGCCTGGGGGATGACGGGGTTATGGGCATCAGCCCGATTCAGGCCGCGCGTGGCGTGGTGGAGCTGGCCCAAGCCGAGAACGAGCACGGGCGAAACACCTTCACCAATGGGGCAAAGCTGCTGGGCGTGCTCAAGTTCCCCGGACGCCTGAAGCCAGAGCAGCGCCAGGCCATCGCCACGAGCTGGGCAAGCCAGCACGCAGGTGGAGGTAACGCCGGACGGACTGCGATTCTCGAAGAAGGCGTGGACTTCCAAGCCCTGTCTATGACGCTGGAAGATGCCGAGTGGATCGCCGCCCGCCAGTTCTCAGTGGAGGAAGTAGCCCGCCTGTTCCGCGTGCCGCCCACGGTCATCGGAGACTTGCGAAACGGCAACTACTCCAACAGCGTGGAGATGGCGCGCCAGTTCGTAACGCAGACACTGCGCCGCCACCTGGTTGCATGGGAACAGGCCATTGCAGCCAAGTGCCTGACAGACGCAGGCCGCCGCGTGTACTTTGCCGAGCATCAGGTGGAGGGCCTTCTCCGTGGCGACAGCGTGAACCGTGCGCAGTTCTATGCAAGCGCCATCGAATCGGGATGGATGAAACCATCCTATGCCGCCCGCCTGGAAAACATGCCACTGTTCGACGGTATCGACGATGAGCGCAAATCCGCGCCCAGTGCCACCCCTGCGCCGCTGCCGTACCCGAGCAAGCAACAGGAGGCCGCAGCGTGAAGATGCTAGACCCCTGGAAGGCCCGAGGCTTGAAGATGCTGGACGACGTGCGCCCACCCTTGAAGCTGGCAGACATTCGCACCAAGCGCTGGCGCAAGGCAGACAACGGGCGATTGCTGCCCCTCAACTCTGACGCCTGGCGCAAGCTCCGCAAACAGGTGCTGGCAGAGGAACCACTTTGCAGGCACTGCGCCGCCCAAGGTTTGACGGTGCCAGCTACTGAGGTTGACCACATGCGTGGTGCGGCAGACAACAGCCGTGACGCGCTCCAAGCTCTTTGCAAGCCCTGCCACTCCATCAAGACCATGGCCGAGCTGTACGGCAGACCCGCACGCCAGGGATGCGACGCAGAGGGCAACCCTATCAACCCTGCACACCATTGGAATCAATCGACTGTAGAGGCCGCTAAGGGCCTTGCTGGGGACGTTGTAGGCGACTCTCAGAAATCACCAGCGGCTGACGGCTCAGAACCGACCCGTTCCCCTTCTTTTAACGCTGACTGCTTAAAAAATAGGCAATCATGAAGCTGACCCCCAAGCGCCACCGCTCCGACAGCGCCAAGAGTGCAGCCAAAGCGCACCAGAACGCCGCCCAAGCGCCTATTGAGCCGCCAGGGTATGTCACCCTGCCCGAGCCGTGCAAACCCTTCTGGCAGGCCATC
>JAYRPZ010000020.1:0-5259 GCA_041910915.1 Acidovorax sp. | reverse complement strand
CATGAACAGCAGCTGCGCCGCCGCCCTGCAGCTGCTCACCCAGTTTTATGCCGCCCCCCAGGCGGCAGACACCGAAGCCACCCTGGCCGCCCTGCGCCTGCACCTGGAGCAGGTGGCCTACCACCACCACAACGTGGCCCAGTACGCCACGCCTGAACTGGAGTTTTGAGCATGAACAGCCCACACGACCCATTTGACGCCATCGCCCTGGGCCTGCCCATGCCTGGCCCCCAATTAGCCACCAAAGCCCAGGTTAGCGAACTGATGCAGCACGCCTTCTTCCCTGGCCGCCCCGCCCGCAGCAGTGCCTACAAGCTGGGCGTGTTGGCGAAGTTGCGTCTGGTTCTGCAGCGCGAGCGCCTGGTCTGCCCCTACGCGCAGGGCAGCGCTGAGTTCGACGCATATTTTGCGGGCGCCGAAGAGGGCTCGCTGATTGCGAACGGCTACATGGAGAGCCTGGCATGACCCGCGCCACGGACTACACCAACGCCGCGCAGCAACGCCTGCTGCAGCTCATTGACCTGATGGCCGGGCACGAGCTGCAGGGCTTGACACCGGGCGAGATTGCCAAGGCCCTGGCCGTGAACGGCAGCACCGTGACGAGGGACCTGGACAACCTGCGCACCGCAGGCTGGGCCGAGCTCACCCCCAAGGGCGACCGCTGGCGCCTGACGCCGCACGTCATCCAGATCAGCCTGCGCTACGCCACCGCGCTCAATGCAGGCGCCCAGCAGTGGCGCGACGTGCAGCAGCGCTACGGGCGTGCCGTGGGCGAGTTGGGTGCTATCAATTAAATAGCTGCTTGCGCTTATTCAACAAGCGCCAGAGGCCAAAAACACTTCAAAACCAAGGGAACGAACACCATGACACGCAGAGAACTCACCGACGAACAGATCGAAGCCCGCATGCCCAAGAAGGCAGGCCGCCCCGCCATGCCCGCCGCCCAAGCGGTGGCCGTGGTGCTGAACGGGGAGGAAGCCGCGCAGGAAGTGGCCGCTGTGGACGGCCTGGCGCAGCTGCAGGCCGGCTATGGCCAGGGTCGGGACCTGGTCAACCAACTGCTGGGCCAAGCGCAGGCATTCCAGGCCGCAGGCAATCTGCTCCGAACGTTCGGAGTGTCCAAGCTGGCTTTGGTGAAGGAAAACAAGCTGTATCAACAACTTAGCGGCATGAAGGCTCCGAACGGTTCGGAGTTGAAGGGGACATGGGTCGAGTTCTGTGGATTGCTGGGCATCTCTGACGACAAGGCCAATGAGGACATCAACAACCTCAACGCATTCGGTGAAGACGCCCTGGAGCAAATGCAGCGCATCGGCATCGGCTACCGCGAACTGCGCCAATACCGCAAGCTGCCCGAAGACCAGAAGCAAGCCCTGATCGAAGTGGCCAAGGCGGGCGACAAGGAGGGCTTTGTAGAGCTGGCCGAAGAGATCATTGCCAAGCACGCCAAAGAAAAGGAAGCCCTTGCCACCCAGGTGGAAGAAGCCCAGGCCACGCTGGAAGCCAAGGACCGCGTGCTGCAAACCCGGGCCGAGCTGATTGGCCAGCTCGAAGAGCAGGTGGCAGGCAAGTTCAAGCCACTGCCCGGCAGCGAGGCGCGCACCGCCCAAGAGCAGGCCCTGCTCAAAGAGCTGGACGAAGGCACCAGCAGCGCCTTCCTCTCCATGCACCGCACGTTCAAGGCTGCAGATGCCGCCTTGTCTGGCAGCGGTGCCCGCGATGCCATCCAGGCCCGCGCCCGCCAGGCCGTGGAGTTCCTCGCTCAGCAGCTGGCCGACATGTGCGAAGAGTTTGGCATGTCGGTGGACCTGGACGAGCGCATCAATCCGTCCTGGCTCAGTGAAGACGCCATTGCCGCCATGGAGGCGCGCAACGCAGCAAACCCCCACACCAACACGCGGGCGCAGTAAGTCACGGCCTTTGCCACCAAGGCACCCCCATGGACGACATCCGTATGCAAATCATCACCAACGCCGCGCAGGAGTGCGCCGAGGCCGGGCATGGCGAATGCGGCCCCGTGGTGGCACGCGCCGCCGAGGCCCTGTGCCTTTCGGTGGGGCGCACGGCCACGCTGATCAGTCAAGCGCAAAAGCGCCTGGGCCTGGCCAAGCCGCGCAAGCGCCGCTCAGACGCGGGGCAGTCAGCCATCACCGACGCTGAGCTTGAAACCATAGCGGGCACCATCTTGCACGACCGCCGTGCAGGCAAATGGATGATCCCGCTGCAAGACACCATCGACATGCTGCATGAAGGCGGCAAGATCGCTACCCGGCTATCCAGCAACCACGTGGCACGCCTTCTGCGCCAGCGCGGCCTGGACGGGCACAGCCTGGCCGCCCCCACGCCCCATGTGCGCATGCGCACCGAGCACATCAATGCTGTGTTCGAAATAGACGCCTCGGTGTGCGTGCTCTACAAAACGCCCAAGGGCGAGCTGCTGCTGCTGGAAGAAGACGGCGTGCACTACAAGAACAAGCCGGGCAACCTGGTGCGCGTGATGGACCAGCTGCTGGTGCGTTTTGTAGGCACAGAGCACGCCAGCAACGCCATTGCCGTGCGCTTCTACACCGGGGGCGAGACCACCGAAAACGCGCTGGACTTCCTCATGTGGATGATGACCCAGCGCCACGACCCCCAAGGCAACCCCATGCCGCTGCATGGCGTGCCATTCATGCTGTACACCGACCAGGGCGGTTGCTTCAAGAGCGCGCCGTTCCGCAACTTTTGCAGCGCCATGGGGATCAAGCAGGAATGGCACAAGCCGCGCAACAGCCGGGCTACCGGCCAGGTGGAGGTGTCGCAGAACATTGCCGAGCGCGGTTTTGAGTCGCGCCTGCGCTTTCTGGACCCTGAAACCATCACCATTGCACGGCTGAACGCCATGGCCGAGCTGTGGATGCACAAGCGCAACGGCACCAAAAAGCACAGCCGCCACGGCATGCAGCCCTATGCGGCCTGGAGCACTATCACCACCGAGCATCTGCGCATAGCGCCCAGCATGGAGCTCATGCGCAGCTTGCCTGCCAGCCTGGCCGAGCCGCGCCAGGTCAGCGGCAACATGACGGTGAGCTACGCGCTCAAGAAGGGCCAGGGTAGCCGCGAATACGACCTGCGCTATGTCCCCGGTGTCAGTCCGCGCAGCAAGGTGCTGGTGTGCGTCAACCCGCTCGCGGCGCCTGCTGTGCGGGTGGGCGTAACAGACCCGGCTACTGGTGAAATCGTGTGGCACCAGGTGGAGCCTGTTGCAGAAGGCTGGATGGGCTATCAAGCCGGCGCCCCCGTGCTTGGTCAAAGTGAATTCCAGGCCATGCCAGCCACGCCCGCCGACGAGCGCCGGGCCCGGATTGCCGCGCAGGCTTTTGCCACCCCGCAAGGCCCGGCGACCCCCACCCAGGTGCAGGCCGCGCAAAAGGCAGGCACCGCGCCCTACCTGGGCCAGTTCGACCCCTTTGCCGACATCAAGGCCGGTGCTGCCAGCCTGCCCACCTATCTGCAGCGCCCCGGCACGCAACACGCCGCCGCAGCGCCAACCGTGGAGGCCGCCCGCATGTCGGTGGCCGCCGCGTGCAAATACATGCGCCAGGAGCTGGGCGACGCCTACGACCCCAGCACCTACGCCTGGCTCACCGAGCGCTATGGCAGCGCGGGCGTGCCTGACGACGTGGTGAAGGGGCTGGTTGCCGCGCGCCGCCAGGCACTGACGGCAACGCCTGCGCCAAGTGGGCTGCGTGCGGTAGGGGGCGCGTGATGGTGCGCATCCATTCCCATGTGGCCCGTTTGAGCGTGCCCATACCCGCCCTTAAAGAAGTTGGCCCCGCCGGGTTGCACCCCGACGAGGCCGCCCCTGAAGACCCGAAACCAACCGAAACCCCGGAGGAGGAAACGATGTTACTACCCAAGCAAACCTTGAGCGAAGCCGCCCGTAAGCAGTACGCCCTGTTCACCAACCCGTTCGACGGCGAGGTGACCAGCGATGCGCAGATGTTCGTCAACGGCGAAATCCGCTTTGTGCACGAAACCGCCTGGCAGGCCGCAGTGGGCGGGCGCATGGTGGCCGTCATTGGCGAGAGCGGAGCGGGCAAGACCACCATGCTGGATGACCTGAAGGAAAAGATCGTGCGCGAGCACCGCCCAGTGGTGTGCATTGAGCCCAGCGTGGAGGGCATGGAAGAGACTGACACCAAGGGCAAGAGCATCAAGTCTGCCGAAATCCATGCAGCCATCGTTCTCACGCTGGACGCCAACGCCAGCGTGGCGCAGTCCAGCGAAAAGCGCTCGCGCCAGGTCAAGCGCATGCTGGAAGAGTCGGTGCAGTCGGGCCGCTCGCACCTGCTGATCATTGAAGAAGCCCACGCGCTGCCGGTGCCCACGCTCAATCACCTCAAGCGCCTGCACGAAAAAATGCGCCTGGGCCGCCGCCCCATGCTGGGCATCTTGCTGGTGGGCCACCCCGAGCTGGAGAAAAAGCTCAACCGCTTTGACGTGCGCGAAGTCATGCAGCGCACCGAGATCGCCCGCCTGCGCCCGCTGGGTGCAGACCTCTCCACCTACCTGCAGCTGCGCGCCAGCGCCGCAGGCCGCAAGCTGGACGAGTTCATCACGCCCGACGGCGTGGACGAGCTGCGCAGCCGCCTCACGGTCAAAGGCCCCGGCCAAGACGCCCCAGTGAGCCTGCTGTACCCGCTCAACGTCAACAACTGGATGGTGGCCGCGCTCAACATGGCCGCCGAGCTGGGTGCGCCGCGCATTGATCGCGACGTGGTCCGCGCTGCGTAAGGGGCAACCATGGCCATCTACCGCATCAAGATCACCATGCCCGACGGCTCCCGAGGCCGCTACACCGGCATCTTTGCCGATGGCATAGAAGCCATCGTGCAAACCCTGGCGGACTTCCCCGAGGCCCGTAGCGTGGCAGCCATGTTCATCCGGAGGGCCGCAGCATGAACCGCGCGCCCCGCACCTGCCACGAGCTGGGTGTGTGCCACGGCCGCAAGGGCCTTGGCTGCACCTGCCATCACGACACCGAGAGTCTGCCCCGCACCAGCAAAGCGCAGGGCAAGCCTGCTGCGGGCGGCTACTACTTTGCCCCTGGCGCTATCGAGCAAGGCCCTCGTCGTGCGCGCCGCCTCTTGGGTTGGCGCCGCGCGGTGGCTGACTTGTGCTGCTGCATCGCCATCGCTGGCCTGATTGGCGCCGCTGCCGGTTACCTGCAAGCGAAGGGGTGGCCGTTTTGAGCATCGCACCTGAAAAGCTGTCCTG
>JAYRPZ010000019.1:0-2075 GCA_041910915.1 Acidovorax sp. | reverse complement strand
GCAGCAACCCGCACGGCATTCGCCCGGTGGCTGACTACAGCATGCCCAACGTGTCTGACAAGGTGCTGCGCATCATCCACAGCTACACCGACTACGTGAACCGCGTGGTGTGGAAGAAGTATTGAGCGCCGCCATGTCTGCCCCGCGTCGCACCCGCGTGTTGCTGCTCACGCAGTGGTTTGACCCTGAACCGACCCTTAAAGGGATGGTGTTCGCGCGCGAGCTAGTGCGCGAAGGTTATGAGGTCGAGGTCGTCACCGGCTTCCCCAACTACCCCGGCGGCAAGGTGTATCCGGGCTATCGCATCCGGCTGCTGCAGCGCGAGGTGATCGATGGCGTGCACATCACCCGGGTGCCGCTGTACCCCAACCACGACCAGTCGGCCATCAAGCGGGTGCTGAATTACGCGAGCTTTGCGGCCTCTGCCACGATCTATGGCGTGTTCATGGCCAAGCGGGCCGATGTGATGTATGCCTACCACCCGCCGTTGACGGTGGGGATGGCGGCGGCGCTGATCAAGCTGTGTCGGCGTATGCCCGTGGTGTATGACATTCAAGACATGTGGCCCGACACGCTGCGTGCCACCGGCATGTTGAACAACCCGAAGGCGCTGGACCTGGTGGCACGCGTGTGCCGCTGGGTGTACCGCCGCATGGACCACATCGTGGTGCTGTCGCCAGGCTTTAAACGCTTGTTGCTGGAAAGAGGTGTGCCCGAATCCAAGCTGAGCGTGATCTACAACTGGGCGGACGAGGCTGCGTTGGGCGCGCCCGTGGGTCAGGTGCCTGCCGCCTTCCCAGGTGCCGACCAGTTCCGCATTCTGTTTGCCGGCAACATGGGAAAGGCGCAGGCGTTGGACACGGTGCTGGAGGCTGCCAGCTTGCTGCAAGCGCGCGGCAGCCGGGTGTGCTGGGTGATGTTGGGCGGCGGCGTGGAGGTGGAGCGGCTGAAGGCCGAAGCCGCCAAACGGCAACTGGCCAATGTGGTGTTTTTGCCCCCCGTGCCCATGGCCGAGGTGGGCGCCTATCTGAATGCCGCCGATGCCTTGCTGGTCCACCTGCGCAAAGACCCGCTGTTTGAAATCACCATCCCTTCCAAAACCCAGGCCTACATGACGGTGGGCCGGCCGCTGTTGATGGCGGTCGATGGTGATGCCGCAGACCTGGTGCGCCAGTCGGGCGGGGGCGTGGTAGCCGAGTCCGAACACGCCGAAGGCCTGGCCCGCGCCGCCGAGCAACTGGCCGCCATGCCCGCAGATGCCTTGGCCGCCATGGGTGAAAAGGCCCAGCGCTTTTACCGCGGGCATTTGGCCTTGGCGGAGGGGGTAGGTAAGTTCGGTAATATATTTATTAAAATCAGCGCATAGGCCAATAAGATAAAGCGCCAACCGCTATCAAATTGATACTAAATATGTTCCTGCAAGCCCGCCTTCAACCCCAACAACCCGCCGGAGCAGCCCGATGAAACGGCTGTTTGACGTCGTCGCTTCAGCCTGCGCCCTGCTGCTGCTGGCCCTGCCCTTGTTGGTCGTGATCTGGATGGTGCGCCGCAAGCTGGGCAGCCCGGTATTTTTTACCCAAATGCGCCCGGGCCTGCATGGCAAGCCGTTCTTGATGGTCAAGTTCCGCACCATGACGGATGCGCGTGGGCCCGATGGTGCGCTGTTACCCGATGCCGACCGCCTGACGCCCTTTGGCCGCTTTTTGCGAGCTACCAGCCTGGACGAGCTGCCCGAGCTGTGGAACGTGCTCAAGGGCGACATGAGCCTGGTGGGCCCGCGCCCGCTGCTGATGGAGTATTTGCCGTTGTATTCGCCCGAACAGGCACGCCGCCACGCGGTGCGCCCCGGCGTCACCGGCTGGGCGCAGGTCAATGGCCGCAATACCCTGAGTTGGGACGACAAGTTCAAGCTCGATGTGTGGTACGTGGACCATCGCTCCCTGTGGCTTGACCTGAAGATTCTGTGGCTGACCGTGCGCAAGGTGCTGGTGCGCGAGGGCATCAGCGCGGCGGGCGAGGCGACAATGGGGAAGTTCACCGGCAGCAGCACGAACCGGGTTTCATGATAAAAATGG
>JAYRPZ010000018.1:0-8517 GCA_041910915.1 Acidovorax sp. | reverse complement strand
TGGTAGACCGGCGTATCCGCGACATCGCCGAGTCGCGCCTGGCGGGGATGCAGACCATCGGCGAATTCATGGACCGGCGCCTGACGCCTGCGCGCAACACCTGTGAATGGGTGGCGCGGCGCCAGGATGGGCTGTCGCAGCGGGTTGCACGCATCAGCAGCCTGCTGCGCACGCGCGTCGAGATCGAGCAGCAGCAAAGCAGCCAGGCGCTGCTGGGCGCCATGAACCAGCGCCAGGACCTGCAGCTCAAGCTGCAGTCCACGGTCGAGGGGCTGTCCGTGGCCGCCATCACCTATTACTTTGTCGGCTTGGTGAGCTATTTGGCCAAGGGCGCGCAGACGCTGGGCTGGCCCTGGTCGCCAGAGAGTACGGCGGCGGTGGCCATCCCGCTGGTGGCGGGCAGCGTTTGGTGGTCGCTGCGGCGACTGCACCAGCGTATGTTCAAGAACCGGCATTGAAGCCTGGCGGAACGCGTCCAAGAGCCGTCACAATGCAGGTTCCATGTCTGTCCCCGGAGGGCCTGTGCGCCACCTGCTGCCACTGCTAAAGGACGTCCTGCCTGCGTGCCTGCGCCGCTGGGCGGGCCTGGCCTTGTTGGCATGGTGTGGCGGCGCGTTGGCGCAGGTGGGCGCCGCCCCGGCACCGTACAAGCTGCGTGTGGTGGGGGGGCTGGCGGGGGTCAGCCAGTATGTGAACCATGAAGAGCCGTTTTGGACGCGCGACCTGGCCCGCCTGAGCCAGGGCCGCTACAGCGCCGACATCGTACCGTTTGATCGCGCAGGGGTGCCTGGCACAGAGATGCTGCGCCTGTTGCAGTTGGGGGTGGTGCCCCTGGGCACGGTGCTGATGAGCCAGTTGGCGCAGTCGCATCCGCACTACGCGCTGCTTGATTTGCCTGCGCTCAATCCTGATTTGGCGCATTTGCGCAGCCATTTGTCCGCCTACCGCCCCTACCTGGAGCGCAGCCTGCGCGAGCAGCATGGGGTAGAGCTGCTGGCGGTGTACATCTACCCGGCGCAGGTGTTTTTCTGCAAGCAACCCCTGACCCGATTGCAAGAGCTGGTGGGGCGGCGGGTGCGCGTGTCTTCCATTGGCCAGGCCGATTTCGTCACGGCCTTGGGCGCTACGCCCGTGAACACGGCTTTTTCCCAGATTGCTGCCAGCTTGCAGGCGGGTGAGACGGATTGCGCCATCACCGGTGCGTTGTCGGGCCACACGCTGGGGCTGTACCGGGTCACGCAGTACCTGTACCCCTTGCCTGTGTCGTGGGGCGTGGCCTTGTTTGCTGCCAACCGCGAGGTGTGGGAAGGCCTGCCTGCTGATTTGCGCCAGCTCTTGCGCGAGCACCTGCCGCGCCTGCAAGCGGCCATCTGGACAGACGCTCAGGCGGCCACCACCCAGGGCCTGGCGTGCAACAGCGGCGCACCCTCGTGCCAGTTGGCTGAACAGGGGCACATGCGCGTGGTGCCCGTGGCCGCGCAAGACGAGGGGCGCAGTGAAGAAATTTTCCGCACCGTGGTGCTGCCGCGCACGCTGCAGCGCTGCAAGCCCTGCGCCAGCGTGTGGCAGGCCACGTTGGGCACGGTGCAGTCTGTGCCCAGCCTGGTGCCTGCCTCAGCCCAACCTTAGCCACCCCGCCCATGCCCTTGCGCCGCGCCTTTTTTCATTTCTCTGCGCACCAGCGCATGGGTCTGGCCGTGTGGGGCTTGGTGCTGCTGTTCTTGCTCGCCCTGGCCCAGGGCACGGCCTGGGTGGAGAGCACGTTCCACGCCAGCCAACGCGCCGAGAAAGAGGCGCAGGTGCAGCACTTTGTTGCCGGTGCCAGTGCGGCCATGAACCGTTCGCTGCTGGGCTGGGACGTGCTGCTGGCCAGTGCCGCCGAGCAGTTTGGCCGAGCCCCCGCCGAGGCTGGCCAGCCGCTGCCCCCGGATGCCAACCGCTGGCTGGCCCAGGCGGCGCGGCACAACATGCAGGTGCGCTACCTGGCCATCGTCGATGCCCAGGGCCAGGTGCTGGCATCGTCCGATCCACAGGGCGAGCAGTTGCTGGTGCAACTGCCGCCCGAGTTTTTGCAGCAGGTGCTGCAGCAACCCATTCCTTCGCTGCTGTTCAGCACGGCCCAGGTCAGTGCAACGAATTTTGAGCCCTCGTTTTATGTTGCCCGTCCGGTGCTGCGGGGGACGCAAGCGCGTTGGCTGGCGGTGGTACAGGTGCAAGCGGCGCTGCTCACCCCGGTGCTGATGCAAAGCGTGGACATTGCAGGCCTGCACGTATCTTTGGTGCGCGACGATGGCGCGATCCTGTTGAGTGTGCCTGCGCAGTCCTCGCCAGGCCTGCTGCCCACGCCGCTGCAGGCCGGGGCACATTGGGGGCAGGAGCTGGCCGAGGAAGAGGGCACATCCGTGGGCACGCGTTCACTGACCTTGCACGTGGCCCAGCCCACCATGTACCCGCAGCTGTGGGTTAGCGCCCGCTTGCCCGCTTCGGCCTTGGCCACGCACCCGTTCGACCGTGGCATGTGGCTGCTGGTAGCGGCGCTGGCAGCCCTGGTTCTGGCGACCGGGGCTTTCGCCCACCATTACCTGCGGCGCATGGAGGCCGCCCAGCGCTCAATTGGCCAGGCCAAGGCGGCGCTGGACCAGGCACTGGCCTCTATGGTCAGTGGCTTTGTGTTGCTTGATGCGCAGCAGCGCGTGGTGCAGTGGAATCCACGCTACGTGCAGCTCTTTCCCTGGCTGGCGCCGCTGTTGAAAGTGGGCGAGCCCTTTGGTGAGCTGCTGCGCTACTCCGTCGATATGCTGATGCCCCAGGGCAGCGAGGCCGAGCGCGAGAGCTGGCTGGCGCGGCGCCTGCATGGCCTGCTGCAGCCCGACGGGGGCAGCTTCGAGCTGTACCTCAGCTCCGGCATGTGCCTGCAAATTACCGAGCAACCCACGCCCGACGGGGGCCGCGTGCTCACCTACCACGACGTGACCGATATGCGCCGTGCCAGTGCAGAGATTGAAAAACTCGCCTTCTACGACCCCCTCACCGGTCTGCCCAACCGGCGTTTGCTGCTCGATCGGCTGCAGCAGCTGTGCTACCGGGTGCAGCGCAGCGGCCAGTCAGGCGCACTGCTGTTTTTGGACCTCGACCACTTCAAGGTGCTCAACGACTCGTGTGGCCATGAAGTGGGCGATGTCTTGCTGCAGCAGGTGGCCACCCGTTTGCAAGAGCTGGTGCGCATGGGCGATACCGTGGCGCGCCTGGGTGGCGATGAATTTGTGGTGCTGATTGGCGAACTCAGTGCCGATTCCATGCAAGCAGCACTGCAGGTAGAGCACATTGGCGAAAAAATCTTGTGGCGCCTGGGCCAACCCTATGCTTTGCCAGGGCAGAGCTACCAAGGTGCTTGCAGCATTGGCATCACCTTGTTTTCCGATGGACGCCACAGTGCGGCCGAGCTGCTCAAGCGTGCCGACATTGCCATGTACCAGGCCAAGGCCCAGCGTGGCCACAGCCTGTGTTTTTTCAACGAAAAAATGCAGGAACTCATCACCCAGCGCGCACGCCTGGAGGCCGATATGCAGTTCGCCCTGGTGCGTGAGCAGTTCGAGCTGCACTACCAGCCGCAATTCAACCGTGCAGGCCAGATGGTGGGGGCCGAGGCCCTGCTGCGCTGGCGCCACCCACAGCGCGGCATGGTCTCGCCCGCCGAGTTCATTCCGCTGGCCGAAGAGGGCGGCATGATCGTGCCGCTGGGGCTGTGGGTGTTGCGCACGGCCTGCCAGCATTTGGCCGCATGGCAACAACAGCCCACCCTGGCAGGGGCGCAGCTCTCGGTCAACGTCAGTGCGCGCCAGTTTCGCCAGGCCGACTTTGCCCAGCAAGTCACAGAGGTGCTGCAAAGCAGTGGCGCACCGGCGCATTTGCTCAAGCTGGAACTGACGGAATCCATGATGCTGGAAGACGTGCAAGACACCATTGAAAAAATGCACACCATTCGCACCAAGGGCGTGCGCTTCGCCATGGACGACTTTGGTACAGGCCACTCCTCGCTGGCCTACCTCACGCGCCTGCCCCTGGATCAGCTCAAAATCGACCAGTCCTTCGTGCGCAACCTGGGCGTGCGCCACAGCGACGACGTCATCGTGCAAACCATCATCGGCATGGCGCGCACGCTAGAGCTGGAAGTGATTGCCGAAGGCGTGGAAACCTGCGAGCAGCGCGACACCCTGGCCGCCTACGGTTGCGAGCAGTACCAGGGCTACCTCTACAGCCGCCCGGTGCCACAAGAGCAGTTGGTGACGCTGCTGCAAGCGCACAACGCCGCGCTCTCGGCGCAGTTGTGAGCGTGAGTAGTGAGCGGGCAGGCTGTGGCCTGTAGGGCTTAACTGCGCCGCGAGGTCACCACAATCCCGGCGACGATGAGCGCAAACGCCAGTGCATGGTAGAGCTGTGGGCGCTCGCCCAGGAAGGCAGCCGACATCAGCGCAGCAAACAGTGGCGTGAGGTTGATAAAAAAGCCCCCCAGCACCGGGCCGGCGCGCTGCACCCCCACCCCCCAAAAGCGGTACGCCAAAATGGCCGGCCCCACGGCAATAAAGGCCAGCCCTGCCAGCAGCGGCGCGCCCCACACCGTGGGTGCCGCGCCCAGCGACCACTCCACGCCCGTGAACACGCCCGACCAGCCCACGCCAAACACGATTTGCGCCAGCAAAAAGGCCGACCAATCCGAGCGCACATGCGCAGGCTCTTGTGTGCGTACCAGCGTCCAGCTGTAAAACGCCCAAGAAATCGTGGCCAGCACCATGTACAAGTCGCCCACCACCAGGCGCAGCGCCAGCAGCTGCTGCCAGTCGCCCCGGCACAGCACCGTCAGCACCCCAGCCACTGACAGCAGTGCGCCCACCACCTGCTGGCGCCCGGCAGGCACGCCAAAAAACAGCGCCCCCACCAGCATCATCCACACCGGCATACCCGAGCCCACCAGCGTCACGTTCAGCGGCGTGGAAGTTTGCAGTGCCAGGTACTGCAGGGCGTTGTAGTTACCAATGCCCAGCAGGCCCAGCATGGCGTAGCGGCGCCAGTGCGGCCACAGCCCACTGTCTGGGCGCAGCACGCGCCAGGCCAGCGGCGCGAGCAAGATGAACGCCAAAGCCCAGCGCAACAGGTTCAGGGTGATGGGGGCAATCAAGGTGCTCAAGGCACGGCCCACCACGGCGTTGCCAGCCCACAGCATGGGGGCGGCCACCAGCATGGCAATGGTGGAAGGGGAGAGGCGGGAGTTCATAGCACGGCAGAAAAAATCACCAAAGACCCCGGCCCCCAAGGGCTGGCGGCGGTGCGGGTTTTCAAGAGGCGCTAATGTAAACGGTGGCACACAATTGATGTGCATACCTACGATTTTCCTAACCCGTTCACATTCCGTGATTCCAAGGAGACCCTGAACATGAGCCTTGCCGTTCACATCCGCCAGCATGGCGGCCCCGAAGTGCTGGAGTTGGTCGATGTCCCGGTGGGCGAACCTGGCCCCGGTCAGGTGCGCATTCGCCACCACGCCATCGGCTTGAACTTTATTGACGTGTACCACCGCAGCGGCCTGTACCCGCTCACCCTGCCCAGCGGCATTGGCATGGAAGGCGCAGGCGTGATCGAGGCCGTGGGCGAAGGCGTTGCCCACCTGCAGGTGGGTGACCGCGCCGCCTACGCCAGCGCACCGCCCGGCAGCTACTGCGCTGTGCGCGTGATGCCCGCCGCCTGCGTGTGCAAGCTGCCCGACGCCATCAGCTTTGAGACCGGCGCCGCCATGATGCTCAAGGGCCTCACAGCGCAGTACCTGCTGCTCAAAACCCGCCCCGTCGAAGGCCTGCAGCCGGGCGACCACGTGCTGTTCCATGCGGCTGCTGGCGGCGTGGGGCTGATTGCCTGCCAATGGGCACGTGCGCTGGGCCTGCAGCTCATTGCTACCGCAGGCAGCGAAGAAAAATGCCAACTCGCCCTGGCCAACGGCGCCGCCCACGCCATCAACTACCGCACGGAAGACTTCGTGGCTCGGGTGCGCGAGATCACCGGTGGCCAGGGCGTGAAAGTGGTGTACGACTCGGTGGGCCAAGACACCTGGGACAAATCGCTCGACTGCCTGCGCCCCTTCGGCCTCATGGCCAGCTTTGGCAACGCCTCTGGCCCGGTGCCGGCGTTTTCACCCGCCCTGCTGGGGGCCAAGGGCTCGCTCTACGTTACGCGCCAAACCCTGTTCACCCACATTGGCGAGCGCCAAGCCACCCAGGCCATGGCCGATGCGCTGTTCGCCGTCGTCGCCAGCGGCCAGGTGAAGATCCACATCGCCCAGCGCTACCCCCTGCAGCAGGTGCAACAAGCCCACCGCGACCTGGAAGCCCGCCAGACCACCGGTTCGACCATTTTGACCTTGTAGATTCAAGATAAAAAACGGCTCCAGCCCTTATCTAGCAAGCGCAAGCAGCTATTAGTTTTGAGGACTTCAGCCGCTGCTGGCGTAGCCAGATGCGTCGGCGCTACGCCTCGAACAATTCCGCATGTGTTCCGGCGCGCAAGAAGTTGATCTGCTGGCCCTCCAGATGGTAGATCAGCAAAAAATCGCCGCCGATGTGGCACTCGCGGTAATCCACCCAATCGCCTTTGAGCGGGTGATCCAACCACTCGGGGCCAAGCGGCGCATCGTTGGCAATCAACAGCAGCATGGCCTCTTTCAGCCGATGCATGTCGTAGCGCCCAGAGTGCGACAAGCGCTGCCAGTCCTTGCGAAAGGCCTTGGTGTAATCGGCCACCCGTGGCAACACGGCGCGTTTACTGCTCGCCGGTTTTTTCGAGGTCATCGAGCAGCGCATCCGCACAGTGAAAGCGTGCCGTGCGTGCTTGCATCATGGCGCGCGATTCCTCCATGGCCGCACGGGTTTGGGCGTTGGGCACCTTCAGCTCCAGCGGGAATGCTTGGTCGTTGACCACGCGCTTGAGCAAAATGCGTACGGCATCGGATATTGACAACCCCATGGCCGCCAGCGCTTCGCTGGCCTGCGCCTTGACATCGTCATCTACCCGGACATGCAACATCGATGTGTGTGCCATGGTGGAACCTCCTTAGTGTGGCCATTTTGTATCTCGTTTGATACCTGGTCAAACCGAATGTGCCGCCAAGCTGCGCGTATTGAAAAAACGTGTACGCCACAGCCTGCGCCATCTCCCAGATTCACACTGCCGCCTGCTGGCGGAACACGCGAATCTTGGCGGCTATTTTTTCCTGCTGCGTGCGCTTGGTAACGCGCATGTCGTACTCGGTTTGCAAGTTCAGCCAAAAGCGTGGCTCCATGCTGAAAAACAGCCCTAGCCGCAAAGCGGTATCGGCAGTGATAGGGCGTCGGCCATGAACCAAATCGCTGATGCGGCTGGGCGAGACGTCAATATCCGCCGCCAGTTGACGGGCCGAGATGCCCATGGGCTTCATGAAGTCCTCCAGCAAAATTTCGCCGGGGTGGATTTCATCGAGTAGTTCAGTCATGTTGCGCCCCTAGTGGTAGTCCACGATTTCGACCTGATAGGCGCCATCGGTGTGCCAGACAAAGCAGATACGCCATTGGTCATTGATGCGGATGCTGTGCTGTCCTTTGCGGTTCCCCTTGAGCGCTTCCAAATGGTTGCGGGGGGGAACCCGCAAGCTGGCCAGTTCCGTAGCCGCTTGCAATTGCAAAAGCTTGCGCCGCGCCACGCGTTCGATGTTCTTGAATCGGGGAACCGTCTGGCTATGAAACAGCGCCTCGGTCTCAACGCAGATGAACGAGTGAATCATGGGGCATCTTATTCCGCGATGCCATCGAGCCACAGCACAAAGAGCGATCTTCATCGCCATGTCATCGTGCGTTGGAGGGGTGCCATTTTATCCCGTGGTTAAGGAGCTAAATTGGCTCCTAGCCCTTACTGGGAAAGCGCAAGCAGCTATCAAAAAAGAAGCAAAAAGCACTGCGGCAACCCCAGCGCTGGCAACGGCGCCGGGGACATATCGAGCAAATATGTGACGGAAACGTTGTGCAGCATCAGCGTTGGCATCGGCATCGACACGACCTGTCGTAGCCCTCGGGTAGAGTGGGGTTATTCCTTTGCCGCCGCCCTCTATGCCTGCCTCTACCCGCACACGTAGCACCGTCAAAAACGAAAAACTGGCCCAGCGCCTGTCCGACATCCTGGCCCGCTTGCACCAGGGGGAAGCCCTGGACAAGCACCAACTGGTAGCCCAGTACCAAGTGCAGGTGCGCACCATTGAGCGCGATTTGGGCGAACGCCTGTGCGGCATTGCCGTGCGCTGCGAAGATGGCTTGTGGCGCCTGACCCAAGCGGCGCGCGGCACCATTCCTGCCCATTACCTGAGCGAATACCAACGCCTGGCAGGCACCGAACGCCTGTTCCCCGACCCCAGCCTGCGCTACCTGCTAGAGCAGCTGGAAACGCCGCCACCGCAGCGCAGCACCCAAGTGCAGCCCCTGCCGCACGAAGACCTGGGCGCGC
>JAYRPZ010000017.1:0-18334 GCA_041910915.1 Acidovorax sp. | reverse complement strand
CGTGGGATCGCGGGCTCACCTGGTCTTAATCCCTTTGAATTCAGGGCTGGCTTGAAGCCTGGAGCACCGCCAATGTATCCCCGGAATGTGTCTTAATCCCTTTGAATTCAGGGCTGGCTTGAAGCACCGAATCGAAAAGAGTTTTCGACGCCTACGTGTCTTAATCCCTTTGAATTCAGGGCTGGCGTGAAGCCCATGAACAAACAAACCTACCGCCTGTACCGCGGTCTTAATCCCTTTGAATTCAGGGCTGGCTTGAAGCAAAGCGCAATTTTTATTCATTGCGCGCCAGTGGTCTTAATCCCTTTGAATTCAGGGCTGGCTCGAAGCCAAGCCGCTGAACGTGCCCGATGGGCCGCCGTTGTCTTAATCCCTTTGAATTCAGGGCTGGCTTGAAGCCGAGGAAGAGCTTAAAAAGGCTTTTGAGGTAACACAGTCTTAATCCCTTTGAATTCAGGGCTGGCTTGAAGCCGGAGGATGTCGCACAGGTGTTCGAGCAGCGTCTTAATCCCTTTGAATTAAGGGCTGGCTTGAAGCGAAAAGGAATCTTTCAAATGCGCAAACTCGCAAGGTCTTAATCCCTTTGAATTCAGGGCTGGCTTGAAGCCGCATCATAGGAGTAGGTACCATAGCTCAGAGTCTTAATCCCTTTGAATTCAGGGCTGGCTTGAAGCACACACCATGCAGAACATTATTACCGCTATTGGTCTTAATCCCTTTGAATTCAGGGCTGGCTTGAAGCATCCGTTAACGCCAACGGATTCACGGAAAGCAAAGTCTTAATCCCTTTGAATTCAGGGCTGGCTTGAAGCAAAGCCCACGGCAAAGGCACCGGCAGTAATCGGTCTTAATCCCTTTGAATTCAGGGCTGGCTTGAAGCATAAGAAGCAAGGGACTATTTTCCCGCGCTTGCCGTCTTAATCCCTTTGAATTCAGGGCTGGCTTGAAGCTCTAACGTTACCTTCTATCGCAATGGGGTCAAGTCTTAATCCCTTTGAATTCAGGGCTGGCTTGAAGCATAAAGCCATGCAAGCCCTTATTCTCGCCATCATGTCTTAATCCCTTTGAATTCAGGGCTGGCTTGAAGCGAGGCCGAATTGGCTAAGGCATTCGAGATGTCTTAATCCCTTTGAATTCAGGGCTGGCTTGAAGCCCGAAGATCGCAGAAGCATCGAAGGTCATCGGCATGTCTTAATCCCTTTGAATTCAGGGCTAGCTTGAAGCCGGTACTATTTTCCCGCGCTTGCCTATTCTTCCAGAGTCTTAATCCCTTTGAATTCAGGGCTGGCTTGAAGCCCAAGCACGACGCAGCATGCGCGACCGTACAGAATGTCTTAATCCCTTAGAATTCAGGGCTGGCTTGAAGCTGTCGCTTGGGTTGATGCTTTGCCGGGTAACGTGTCTTAATCCCTTTGAATTCAGGGCTGGCTTGAAGCAGCCATAGAAGTCTACCTCGCCGAGATGTTCAAGTCTTAATCCCTTTGAATTCAGGGCTGGCTTGAAGCCTGATGCCCCCAAGGATCGTCGTTTCCTATGGTCTTAATCCCTTTGAATTCAGGGCTGGCTTGAAGCTCGATGCCATAAAAAGAATCTATTGGACAATGGTCTTAATCCCTTTGAATTCAGGGCTGGCTTGAAGCCCCTTATCCTTGAAACCTTGACGACCAGCCGCGGGTCTTAATCCCTTTGAATTCAGGGCTGGCTTGAAGCCCGTGGCCCGGCGCGAATACGCCCCGGTGGGCTTGGTCTTAATCCCTTTGAATTCAGGGCTGGCTTGAAGCGCTACCTGGTCGAGGTGCTTTTCCCCACCACCGGGTCTTAATCCCTTTGAATTCAGGGCTGGCTTGAAGCTCGGTGTGGGTGCACGGGGCGACCGAGTGGAGTCTTAATCCCTTTGAATTCAGGGCTGGCTTGAAGCAATATGGCTTTGGAAGTGCAAATCGATTGGCGGTCTTAATCCCTTTGAATTCAGGGCTGGCTTGAAGCGGCATGGAGCGCAGCGAAGGTGACGAAGCCCAGCGTCTTAATCCCTTTGAATTCAGGGCTGGCTTGAAGCTCCGCGATGCAAAAAACGCCTGTGCCACAAGCACTTGCAAAGGCTGTTATGGGTTTTTGGGGGCTGGCCTGAGATGTGTGGCCGTTTTTCCCGTCGGGCTGGTCTGTGGCGTTCACGCTGCGGGGCATTTTAGTCTTCGTCGGGCCCATCGGGTCCGCCCGTGCTCTGCCAGTCTGCAGGCAGGCTGCCCAGCACAATGCCCTGGGGCAGTGCCGTGGCCCCCAGCACCCACCGTAGCCCACGCTGGGGTAGCGGATAGGCACGAATGTCGTCCTGGTGTGCATCCATCAGGGCTTCCAGTTGCGCCAGGCAGCGTTGCAGCGCTTCTTCGGTGCCGCTGAACAGAAACACCGAGTACTGCACCGCCAGGGCCTGTTTTTTCAGGGCGCGATGGATGCGGCCCAGCCTGCGGGGGTTGGCGATGTCATAGCAGATGATGTAGTCGGCCATTGTGCGCAACTCTTTGCCAGGGTCAGGTGGCCCAGGGGGTGGCGTTTTCGTCGTCGGGATCGGGGGCTTGCAGCTCGGTGCTGGGCTCGGGCAGTTCGGGGCTGACGAGGCGGGCCAGGGCCTGGACTTCGGCTTTGAGGGCACGGCGCAGCGGGGTGGCGTTTTCTTCGTAGGCGGCGTAGTAGCGTGCACGCCCGGCCTTGCCGAGCAGGCAGCCGCCGTCGGTGGTGCTGAAGTGCTCTGCAGTAAGGGTTTGCTGGGCCACCAGCCGCAGGCAGAGTTGGTCGGCCAGCGGGCGCAGGGGTTCGATAAGGTCGCAGGCGAGCGATTCGCGGCCGTGGCTGATCTGGTGGTAGTAGCCAATGCAGGGGTCGTACCCAGCGATGTGCAAGGCCATGGCGGTTTCGGCCATGGCCAGGGTGTAGGTGAGCGAGATAAGCGCGTTGAAGGGGTCGCGCGGGGGGCGGCGGTTGCGTTCGGTAAAGCCCAGGCTGGCAGGCACCACGGCGCGCAGGCCAGCAAAGTAGCTGGCGGCGGCGGCGCCTTCAAGGCCGCGCAGGCGCTCCAGGCTGGCGGCACTGGGCACTTGGGCCTGCTGTGTCTGCAGTTGGCGCAGTGCCTGGGTAAGGGGGTAGCGGGCCTGGGGGTAGTGGCTGCGCAGGGTGTCAAACCAGTCGCACTGGCGCTGGATTTTGCTGTGGATGAGCTGGCGTGCGTAGCGCAGGCAGAAGCCCGTGTCCAGGCTCAGGCGGGTTTGCGCCACGCGGCGGCTGGCGTCGTTGTGCGCGCGGCCCATCAGCAGGCTGGGGCGGCCCTGGCGCCCGCTGAGGAACAGCAGGCCAATGCCGCGTTCGCCCAGGTGGCCCAGCAAGCTGGCTTCAATGGTGACTTTGCCGCGCAGGATGACGCGGGTAATGGGCGCCAGCGGCACGGTGGCGCTGCGCTGCCCGTTTTCGTAAAAGGCGATGGCGCCGGCATCGTGCTGCAGGTGCACGTCGCGGCGGTCTACGTAGAGGCTGCTCATGGGTGCTTTCTGGGTTCAGACGACGCAGAAGTACGGGCTGCCAAAGGGTGACGGCCTTGCCCATGCAGCGGCGGCGCATGCGGGGATCCAGGGCAATGAGTTGCAGTTTGTCTTGCTGCGTGTCGAGCAGGTGCTCCATGTCGCTGCGGATTTGCTGCAGCTCTGCGGCGGTAACCCAAATTTCGGGCACCGATTTTTGCCCCGCCACCCGGTAGCTGTGGAAGTAGCGGCCCACGCGCGCAAGGCGCCGGGGGTCGCATACGTCGTAGGCCACAAGGTAGAGGGTGCGGGGCATGGTGGGGTTGGCCGGGTGACTGCCGCGTGCGTTAGCGCACGGCGGTTGCCTCGGCTGGGCCGGTGGGTGGGGTTTCGGTGCCTGGTGCGGGAAGTTGCGCACTGGCGGGGGTGGCGGCCAGGTCGCATTTCTTGGCGATCATGGCTTGCTGGATGGCGTCGTACTCGCCTTTCAGGCGGGCGTAGTCGGCCTCTTGCTGTTTGGTGCCGCCCAGGGCAAACAGGGCGGGCCAGAACAGCACCATGCCCACGCCCATGAGCACTTTGTCGTTGTTGGCGGCTTCGTCCAGGCGGCCGGCAAGCTGGTTGACGCGGCCATGGATGCGCTGGGCCTCGGCTGTGAGCTGTGCGCAGTCGTAGCCTTGGTATTGAATGGGGGTGGTGTAGCTGGCGGCGATGTTGGCCGACGAGGTGGCGCAGCCGGTGGTGCTCAGTGCGGTGCTGATGGCGAGTGCGATGGCGATGGTTTTCTGCATGGTTTCCCTCTTTCGTTGGGTGGAGGTTGGATGCCAAGCAGTGTCTTTTTTCGCGGGCCTTTCAGGGGGCGCCGCAAGCTTGCCGCGGGTGGAGCGGCCGACCAGCCGATTTTTGGAGAAAACAAGCCAAAGCGCCCGTAGAAAGGGCGCAAGCAGCTATATATTTGATAGCAATCAGATACGCAGTGTGATGGCCTGCGCATCCAGCCCCAGGCTGCGTGCGGTGTGCGGACGCTTGCCGCTGGTGGTCAGTAGGTAGGGGGCTGCGGTCAGGCCGAGCTGGGCCTTGAGGGCACGTTCGAGCTTGGCGTTGTTTTGCTCGAAGAATTCTTTTTCCATGCCTTCGTGCAGGCGCTTCTGGGCGTTTTCGTAGGCCATGGCGTCTATGCCCACCACGCGGCAGTACAGGGCCAGAAATTCTGGTGCGTTGGCGCCGCGCCAGTTTTGGGGGCCGCGTTGCTGCAGGGTTTGCTGCGCCCACCAGGCGAGCCAGGCCAGTTGCGCTGGCGGCAGGCTGATGGGTGTGGCGCCGCATTGCACGCGCCGTGCGGGCAGGTCGATGTGCAGACTGGGCGGCTCCAGGCTTTGCTGTATGGCGGCCACGGTGTCGCCGTAGCTGGCCTGGCCGGCCAGCAGGGCTTGGGGCTGGCCGTGGCGCAGGCGCACCACGGGGATGCGCGCCAGCGTGACGCGTGCCTCGGCGGTGTCGATGTGCTGGCCGCCTTGTGTGGCCAGGCGGCGCGGAGTGGCGGGCGGGTAGAAGAAGTCGGGGTGGTTTTCGAATGGGCAGTTGACGAGCACATGCGAGAGTTCGTCTTGCGGCCGCGCAAACAGCGAGAAGGCGTAGCCCAGGTAAAAGCCCATGGTTTTGCGCCCCCCGGCAATCGATACATGCAGTTGGGCCTGCGGGTCGCGCGTGAGTTGGGCCATGAGCGCGGTGATGCTGTCGGCGGCGGCGGCGTTTTCCTCGGGGCTGCGGATGTCGGCCAGGGGCTGGCCTGCGGCGTCGTGGATGGTGTGGATGTGCGCTTCGTCAAACACCGGATTGCCCAGTTGCGGGTAGTCGCGCAGCAGGGCGTGGTATTGCCCGCCGTCGGGGTGCAGCAGCGCGGTGCGGGCAATCTTTGCGCCCTGCGCGGTGGTGATGAGGTGCACCTCGGTGGGCATGAAGGCATCCGCGCCGCCCTGCCCGGCTGCAATGCCCAGGGCGTAGAGCGTTTCAGTGACGACCTGGGGTGAGAGGCCGGTGACGGCCAGGAGGATGCGGCGGGGGTGGGGCTGCGTCATCGGGCTCAGGCGGCGGGTTGCACCCAGTGTTTGAGTTTTTCGGGCAGGCGGGCGATGTCGGCCCCGGCGACCACCTCGATGCCCAGGGCCTTGGCCAGTTTCATCTCGGCCTCTTGCAGTTTGCGGTAGCTCACCAGCATGCCGCGCGTGCCCAGGCCACCGATGCGGCGGCAGTTTTCGGCCAGTTTGAACAGGGTGTCGTTGGCTTTGGGTGGTGCGGCACGGTCTGCATGGCCCTGCGGACGGTCAATGCGGGCCGTTTTGCATTCGATGACAAACAGCCGATTGCGTGCCATGAAGGCAATGTCCAGCTCGTTGCGCGTCTGGGTGGTGATGTCCTGTACCTCCAAGCCCATGGCCTTGTCGCGTATGCCCAGCGGCCCGGTAACCTGGTGCACGGCCTGAATGGCGTGCAGTTCCAGCCAGCCGCCTTTGACAAAGTCGCGGGCGGCTTCGCTGGCGAACTGGATGCGGTCGCCCTGCACGCTGAGCGCCCCGGCATCGTCAAAGTAGCGCAGCAGCACGTCCAGGCTGCGACTGTCACGTTGCCACTCGTTCATGGGTACGCTGAGGGCGCGGCGGTTCTCAGCGTCTTGTGCCAGCGCGTTGAGCACCGAAATGGAGGCTTCGAGGCTGCCCACTTGCTCCACCAGCGTCTGGGTGAGCTGCTGCTGTGCGGCCGTGGCCTGGCTGCGGTTGGGCTTGCTGGTCAGCTCAAACCCGTAGCTGCGCAGGTAGTGCCGTAGCTTGAGATGCTCTTGCAGCGCGTGGGGCGGCGTTTTGTCCTGGCCCAGCCAGATGGCCCGGTCGGTGTCGGCATCCACATAAAACATGCGCCAGCCGCTGACCTGGGCCACCGATTGCGCCGCTACCGACATGAGCTTGGTGCCACCCGTGATGTTGAGGGTGACGCTGCCGCCTTCCAGCCGTGCCGCAAGCTCCAGCAGTTCGTTTTCGGTCTGGTGGAAATCCTGCTCGTTGCTCAGTTGCAGTAGTTCGGCCTGGATGGCGTTTTCTTTCAGCACGGCAGTCAGGTGGGCGGCCTGGCGCTGCATCTTGGCAGTGACCACGAGGATGATTTTTCCGGGCTTGAGTGCTGGGTCGAGCGCTGGCAACAGGTTGGCGGCAGCTTGTTGCGAGACGAGGCAGATGTGGATGCTCATGGCGCGGGCCTTGTTTTGAGTGGATGAACGCGGAAAGGCTGAAGCGTAGCACCCAGCGCCTGCAGCTCCTGCGCGCTGAGCTCACGCCCGCGAGCCTCCTGGGGGGCCGCCAGCACCAGGTGCAGGTAGGCCGCCCCGCGTGCGCACACCTGCGCGGCCAGGTGCACGGGCAACGTGCCGATCACGGTGTCGCCGCGCTGCACCTGGGCCGGGTCGAGGTGCGGCACATGGCAGTCAAACGCGGGGCCGCATTGCTGCATCCATTGCAGGGCGCCGGGGTGGCGGCTGACGAACCAGGTGGTCATGAAGAGTGTGGGCTGCTCTGGGATGGGTAAGACGTGGATTGTGCAAAGGTTCGGCGCTGAGCAGGGCTTCTGGCAAGCTTGCTAACTGGCCTGTGGGGGCGCGGGTGCGTACGGTAAAATTCCGTACAACCCGCGAAAGGAGTTCACCATGACAACAACGACAGCCCGGTTGGATTTGCGTTTGGGTGCCAACGACAAGGACCGTATCGCCAAGGCTGCCGCTCTGCGCGGCATGGCAGTGTCGGCTTTTGTGCGCGATGCGGTGCTGCGCGAGGCAGAAACAGCGATCGCCGCCAATGCAGCGGTAACTTTGTCGGCACAGGAAACGCAGCGCTTTTTGGCTGCGCTGGATGCGCCGCTTCGCCCCAACGCACGCTTGCAGGGTGCCATGGATGCTGCCGCAAAGTTGACCCATGCCGCTGGTCATTGAACTGCTCGATGGCCAGCGCCACAACCGCAACGGTTTTGCCTGTGGCGATGCCGCGCTGGACAATTACCTGCACCAGCTTGCAGGGCAGCACCAGCGCGCTGGTATTGCCACGACCCATGTGCTGGTCGATAGCGCCAGTCCCGCCCAGGTACTGGGTTTCTGCAGCCTGGCAGCGGCACAGGTGCATTTGAGCGAATTGACTGCCGCCGATCGCAAGCGCTTGCCCGCGTATCCGGTACCGGCCATGCGCATGGGGCGGCTGGCAGTTGCCAGCCACGCACAAGGCCAGGGCCATGGCCAGTTGTTGCTGGGGCATGCTGTGAACCTGGCTTTGTCAGTGCGCCAGACCATGGGTGTGCGGGTATTGTTGGTGGACGCCAAGGATGCGCAGGTGGCAGCGTTTTATGAGCGCTATGGATTTCGGCGCACGGCCAGCCGCGCACTCACCCTTTACCTGCAGGTGTGACAGGCCGCAGGCAGGTTCTGAACAGCCTCCAGCCGGTAGCCCCCCAGCCCCATGGTGGCGTTCTTGCCGACGTGGAGCCATTGGCCTTGGTGCAGTAACTGTGCAAACGGCGCCAGGTCGCCCTGCAGGCACACACTGCCCAGCAGGCCGCCGAGCTGCATTTCTTGCTGTTGGCGCTGCGAGTAGCGACCCCAGTCGAACCAGCGCAGGCCTTCGCCTTGCAGGGTGATGGCGGCGGCCTGGGTGCTGAGGGTGGAGAAATCTAACTGGGGGGCGGCAGCGCCCAGATGCACGTCGCACAGCAGCTGGCTGCGCCGTGCCAGGGCGATGAGCAGGTCGCGTGCGGTGAGCTGCCCGGCGCGCACGGGCTTGCCCTGCACCTGCAGGCGCAAAGGGGTGTGAAAGTGCAGCGTGGCTTGCCCATCCAGTGCAAGGGCTGGCGGGAGCTGGCAGTTCACATTTGATAGCTGCTCGCGCTTATTTGATAAGCGCTGGAGGCCATTTTCATCCATCACTTCAACCAAGGTGCAGGGCGTGTGACCTGCCCCCAGGCCGCTGCGCAGCGCGCGCTGCCAGGCTTGCAGCACGGTGGGCAGCAGGCCCAGCGCCTTGCCCATGAGCACCAGTCCAAAGCCAAACTGCTGCCCGGCTTGCAAGCGCTGCGCCCCGCCGGTGGGCGGCTCAATGACATAAGGCTGGGGCATGTGGCTGAATTTTTGCAGGCTGTGGCCCGGCAGCGGGGGCGCGGCAAAGAGCTGGCAGTAGGGGCACGTGGCGTGCAGTGCGCAGGGCTTGCCGTCGGTGTGCTGCAGCGGGCTGAGCGCCAGCAGCGCGTGGCCAAAGGCGCCGCGCAACATGCTGCCTGCGTAGGGCGGCAGTTGCAGCGGGCCTTCGGTGCGCACGGTGAGGTGCAGGCGGGCGATGGGCAGGGGGGAGACGGTCATTGTCCTTTGAGCAGCGTGAGCTTGAGTTTTTTGCGCTCGTCCTTGATGTCCACTTGCACCAGCTTGGGCAACCAGGTTTCGATGGCTTCGGCAGCCTGGCGTTTTTCGTCGGCGCTCCAGTCGGTGCCTTCGTGGGCTGCCTTGGCCAGGGCGCGGGCCTGGTTGTGGAAGGCTGCGTTGGGCTTTTCTTTGTAGCTGGGGAATTGCTCGTGCTTGGTACGCAGCTCAGCCACAAAGGCTTCGATCTGTTGCTGTGCAGGCGAGAGGCTGGCCATGTGCTGCGCTTTGACCGCTTCAGCCTGGGCCTGGGCGCGCTGAGAGCGTGCGCGTTCATTGACCTGCATGGCCCCATATCCCACCGCCGTTTTGGCGCCAAAGCCCAGCCACTCAAAGGCGTGCTCAAAAGCGGCAGTGAGCAAGGTTTGCCAGCGCTGGCCGTGCGCCAGGTCGGGGGCCAGGCGTTCCAGGCGGGCCTGGTCGCACACCACATGGAAGGCAAAGCCGGTGCCCGGCGGCAGGGTGAGGAAACTGATGGGGTTGGGGGCGCCGCTGTCGTGCGGGCTGGTGCTGTCGCCGCTTTTGCGATCTTGGCGCTGCTGGTAGTAGTGGCTCTGGTGGGGGGTCATGATGTCCACGGCCAGGGTGTCGCCGGGGATTTGCGGGATGGCGTCCCAGAAGCTCAGGGCGCCGCGCACATGGTCGCTGTCGCCAGCCTTGCCCTCCAGGCCAAAGAGCGCATCGATGGTGGAAAGCTCAATTTTGCCCAACAGGTGGGTTTTTTCGTGGCTCCAGCCGTGGCTGTTGCCCCATTCGCCGCTGGCCAGCTCGCGCGCGGCCTGGCGCAAAACCCCTTTGACGCCGCTGCCGGGCAGGTAGGGCAGGCCGTAGGGGTTGAGGAAGGCAAAGCCGTTTTCCAGCGGGTGCTCGTTGCCCAGGCCGGTGGTGAAGGGGGCTGTGGCGATGGCGTCGAGCGTGAGCGTGTGGGGGGTGCTTTGGGCGGTGTGGGTTTGGCGGGTGGCCAACGCGCGCATGGTGGCTTTGTCGCGGTTGGTGAGCTTGCAAGCCTGCAGCAACGCAGAGGTTTTGTTCTCCACCTTGATCTCGCGCTCTTCACGTTGCTGGCCACGCACGGCATGGTCGATGTCGCTGGTGCTCCAAAGCAGTTGCCCGGTACGGCGATTGACACCCCACAGCGGCAAATACATGCCAAAGCGCAGCCCCGGCGATGCACTGCTGAAGTCGGCTCCCAAATAAACGGGTACGGCGGCAATGGGCATGGCTCAGTCCTTGTTTTTGCGCGCGGCGGCCATTTGGCGCAGCCATTTGAGCCAGGCAAAGGCTTCGGCGTTGATGGCCTGGTAGTCGGACGGGCTGGCGCGCATCAGGGCCTCCATGAAGGGGGCAAAGTCGCTGCCTTTGGCGAAGGTTTTGGGGAATTGCCCGGCCAGCCAGGCGCGCAGGTGTTCGGCCACCAGCGCCGGGGCCTTGCCTTTTTCGTGGCAGAACGCCAGCACCTGCATGAGGCCGCTGTTCATGATGAGCGCGGGCAGGCCTTTGGCGGCGTTGACATGGTCGCCTTGGTAGCTGGCGCAGGCGTTCCAGGCGTTTTGCGCACGCAGTTGTTCCATCGTCGGTTTGCTCATGGTTCAGCCCTCCAACTTGGCCACGACCAGGCCGCGCCCGGTGGTGGCGTCGCCGCCAATTTGCAACAGCTTGCCGTCGAGCAGGGGCTTGAGCCGGGTGAAAACTTCTTCGGCGCTCAGGTGGTCGTCTGGCTTGCCGGTGCGCGTCTGGCTGGCCATCAGCGGGGCGATCAGCAGCGATTCGGGTGGCAGGTTTTCGGTGTAGAAGAGCCCGCCGTCGCTGGCGGTGCCGGTGGCCTCGTCAATGCGTACATGGGGTTCGACCAGCATGGCGTTTTTGGCGAAGTAGCCAAAGTCGGTGTCGGACAGCAGCACCAGGTCGGTCTTGAGCTTGTTGGCAAAGAACTGGTAGCTTTCGCCCTGTGGCAGGGCGCGCTGGGCCAGGTCGGCGGCGATCTGCACCAGGGGTTCCGATGTCTTGGCGGCGTATTCAAAGGCCTCCAGAAGCAGTTTGTCGCCCGAGAGCAGCCCGTGGTTGGCAAAAAGGCAGTGGCCGTCGTCCACGCGCACGGCGGGCCATTGCGCCGCGATACCTGCCAGGTGCAGCAGGCGCTGGGCGCGGGCCAGGGCTTGCGGGCAGGTGGCGTACACGTAGCCGCCCTTCAGGCTGCGCACTGGCAGGGCCAGCATTTGCGCGTCGCCAAAGCTGACGGCACCCGCGTGCAGCGTGCTGCTGTTTGAATCGGGGCCCAGCAGACGGTCAATGTCGTCCTTGCTGCCGCCCAGCGATTCGTAGCTGTGGCGCACCGCGCCCTTTAGCCCTGAGCCCGCAAAGCAGGGGTGCTGGGTGTGGCGCTCACGCTGGATGGGGTTGTCGATGACGTCCACGGCCTGGCCTGCGCCCATGTGGACGGGGCTGATGGCGTAGAAGAAGACGGCGGCGGTTTTCTCGAACATGGGTGGTTCCTTGTCGGTCAATATCAATCGAGGTGTCGAGCGGATCAGTACGGGGCAAAGCTGAAGCGGTTGAAGCCTTCGGCGCGGCGCTGGGCATCTTCGCAGGGATGGCCCCATAGGCCGTGCGCTGCAAGCTTGCCAAGGGCGTCGGGGGTGGCTTCGAGGGTGTCGAGCCAATACACGCTGCCTGTGGCGGCGGCTTTTTGCGCGGGCTTGGGCTGGCGGGTGGCCAAATTCCAGCCCGAGACGGTGTCTGCACGGCTGACGGCGGCGGCCACCACGCGGGCGCGCAGGCCGGGCAGTTGCAGGGTGTTGTCCAGCGCCATGCCGGGCAGGCGCCAGCCGCCTTCAAAAATGCCGGGGCTGGTGAGCACGATGCGGCAGCACCCGGCGGCGCTGATGGCGGAAAGGTCGGGTGCAGGCCAGGTGATGGGGCTGGCGTGCACGGCGGCGGCGCGGCCATCGCCCCCCAGGCGCAGACTGCCGCTGGTGGGCAACTGCCCCCCCGCCACTGCCACAGCAAAACCCACGCCTTCTTTCAGGGCGATGGCCCGGGCAGTAAAGAGCTTGCCCTCGGCAGCGCTGCGGGTGTCGCCGTCCAGGCCCACGCCCACGCGCTCGTCGTAGCTCCAGAGCGTGCTGGTGTGCACCAGGTCTGCGGGGGCGACGGGTTGGCCCAGCAGGTAGTTGTGCCAGCCATTGCCATTGAGCCACCAGCCGCTGGCGGGTTTGGCGCGGTCATTGCCCTGCGCCAGCACGGGCAGCAGCGGCAGGGGGCTGGAGCTGGCCAGCGCGCCATGCAAGGCGGTGGGGCGCAGGGGCTGCACGCTGGCGACGGCTGGGCCCGCAGCGCCCTCTTTGCCCTGGACTACGAGGTCGGCAGGCAGGGGCATGAACAGTTCGACATCGCCTCCCCCCTGGGGCTTGCGTGCCACGCAAAATGCTTGCAGCACGAAGCTGCCCGGCGCTTGCGGGGTGCCCAGGTAGGGGTGAGGCTTTTGGCCAGCAGCAAAAGCGGCCAGATCAAAGCCGTCGTCGGCGAGTATTCGAGTGCGTAGCGCACCGGCCGACACGGAGGGCCATGGCGGCATGAGCGCTTCGCCGTAGCTGCCAGGCTCGCCAAAAAGCTGGTTGCCGCGCAAGAAAAGCACGTCCAGCGGCTCGATGAAACAGGAGGTGGTGGTCATGGGTTTTCCTGGGTCTGCAAGGTGGCCAGCAGTGCGCGCCCTTGGGCTGTCAGGCGATAGCGCTGCAGGCGGCTTTGGGGTTTGTCGGGGAGGGTCATGGCGATCAAGTCTTGCGCCAGCAGACGGCCAATTTGTTTGTGCAATTCGCCCGATACGCTGCGATGACCCAGGCCATGCGCCAGAGCAGCCTTGCCCGATTCCTGCGTGAGCAGCAACATGAAGACTTTAGCGGCCAGCGCTGACTCTAGCCGTGACTCCAGCCGCGACTCTAGCCGCGACTTGGCCTGGGTGTCTTTTCCGGGCGTTACGGCAGGAGTCGAATCGGGGGGCGGGGAGTTGCCGCCCACCCTGTGAGGCTGCGCTAGGCCAATGCTCAGCCGCACGCCAGTGGCGATTTCGAGCACCTGGGGCGCTGGCAGGCCCAGGGCATCCGCCTCGGAAAAAATGCGTTTGACTCCACTGCCCCATTGCTCCACCAGCTTGAGCTCGCGGAACATGCGCGCAATGACGGGGTTGCGGATGCGCGAGACGCCGCTTTGCATATCCTGCACCGTCATGCCGGGCAGCAGGAAGCCTGGGCTTTCGATGTCGATGCGGTCGTCAAAGAAGGCGATGCGAATGGGCGTGCCGCGCTGGGCGTAGTCGGCATGCACCAGTGCGTTGATGACGGCCTCGCGCAGCAGGGTGAGCGGGATGCTCCACACGTCGTCGCGCTGCATGGCGCCAAAGCGGGCGCTTTGGTAGGCGTGCTTCTTCAAAAACAGTTCGATCTGCGTCACCGCGTCGGGCAGGTGGGCGTGGATTTCCTGCTGGTCAAAGATATGCACCTTGTCGGCACCGCGAAAGCGTCCGCACTGCACCCAGGCGTCCGGAAAGTGCTGCTCGCGCTCGTGGCCCCACAGCAGCACGGCGCCGCGCGTGGGCACCAGGCGGCCTTGATGCAGGCGCAGCAGTTTGAGGGTTTGCAGGGCCTTGTTGTCCAGCGGGCGGTTGGGGCCCAGCCAGCGCGCCAGGGCTGGCAGGTCGAGGTCTTGCGCGCTCAGTTCAGGCAGGGGTTGCTCGTCAAACACCAGGCCAGCGCTGGCGCGCTGGGTTTCGGCAATCCATTCGGGCCCGGCCTGGCGGTTGCTGGAGCCCAGGCGCAGGTACACGCCCTGCGCCAAGCCTTGCCTGGCCAGGTAGTGCGGGCGAGCGCTGCTGGGAAAGACTTCGACGATCAGCACCGTGGCATCCCCCAGACTCATCAGCTCCACATTGGGAATCAGGCGTGGGGTGATGCCGTCGGCAATCAGGTTGCAGATGCGTTCCTCTTCGGCCAGCGGGTCGGCCACGCCGATGACTTGGCGCGCGTCGTCCACCCCAATCACCAGGCGGCCCCCAGCCGAATTGGCAAAGGCCACCAGGGTTTTGAGGGCGTTCAGCGGCGAGGACAGGTCGCGCTTGAACTCCAACTGCTTGCCCTCGGGCTGCTGCAGCAGGGATGCAACGGCGCTCATGGGGTTTGTGCGCCGCTGGTGCGCACCTCACGGGCCAAAAATTCGGCCACGCTGATGAAGTTGCGCAGCCAGGCGATGCGCTGTCCTGCAGGTTGGATCAGCGTCTGCACGGTCAGGCGTTGGGCGAGGGGTGCCGCCTGGGCCTTGGCGGGGCCGCTGGCTTGGCGGTCGAGTTGGTAGGCCAGCAGACTTTGCAGCATGGCACCGTCGGCCTCGGGGGTGGGAAGGGTCTGGGCATCCAGCCATTCCAGCGTGTGATAAGCCGCACGGCGCGACACACCCTCTGCCGCCAGGAAGGCGCGCAGGTCGTTGAGCAACGAGACCGGCTCACCCCATTCCGCCGTCAGGCGCAGGGCGCCGCCCGAGCGCTTGATGACGGTGATGGAGAACGCATCGCGCCCGCCTTCGTTCTTGGCGCGCTGCTCGGCGGCGTGCAGTTCCCGGCGCACGGCGGCCAGCGGCGCCTGGTGGTGGGCAATGACGGCGCCGCAGGAGGCTGTGGCTTGGGTGCCCATCATGCGCATGAGCTTGCCGTTGAGCAGCGCAAAACCCAGGTGCAAGTTGAGACCGTGGCGCTCCACGCCGCCGGGGTGCGCCGGATCGTGCCCACTGTAGGCGTGGCGCAGGCGCTGCATGGTGCTCAAAAGGTCGGCCACGGGCAGCATGGCAAACACATCGTCGCCGCCGGCGTAGATCAGGCGGCCCAGGTGTTCGCTCTCGACCACATGGCGCACCACGGTGAGTGAGAAATCGTTCAACGCACCCGAGATAGCGAGGTGACGACCGGGCGAGAGGGCGCGTTTTTGCTGGCCGTACTGCGCAATGGCGGGCTGGCCCTTGGCGTGCTGGTCAAAGCCTTTTTGCACCTGCGGATGAAAGCTTTGGCGGTAGCCGATGGCGTAGTCCTCACCGCCCGCAAGCCAAGCGCCCATGCGGTCGCCGTCCATCAGCAGCAGGCTGTAGTAGGTTTCCAGCCGGTCGTCCTGGGCGTTGTCGCGCACGCTGGCGAGCGTTTGGCGCACCGCGCTGCGGATGAGGGCGGCTTCGGTGTCGCTGACGCTTTGTTCGCTGGCCAGTTCGAGCAACGCGGGCATCAGGGCAGCAGTTTGGGTCGCCTCGGCGTCGGCCGTCCGTTGGTGGCGCATCAGGCGGCGGGGCAAGGCCACCGTGTCCAACTGCTTGCGGTAGCGCTCCAATCGGCGGCTCAGTTCCGGGGTGCACTGGCCGCTATGCTCCAACCATTGGTCGAGTTGGTGCGCCAGCGCCATGGTGTGGGTAGAGACGACAAAGCGGCCTATGTTCATTTTGTCCAGGGCCTGGCCGACCTCTTCGGCAAACAGGGTGGGCCATATCCGCTTGATGGCAGCCAAAGCGCCCAGGTGTTCGCCCTTTTTGGCCCAAGCGGGTTTCGATTGGGCGATGCGCGCCCACAGGGTGTCGCTGCGCTGGCCTGCGGGCAGCGCCAGATGGTCAGTGTCGGTGGTGAGCCATTCGGTCTCGCCGCTGAGCGAGCAGCGCCAGCCCTGGTGCGTGCTTTGGGCAAAGGGACGCAGGGATTTGGCAGCGGCCAGGGCGCGCTCGGCCAAGTCGTGTACCGCCGGGTACAGCACGCCGGGGTTGGGGGCAAAGAAGGTGGATTTTTTGCCTCTCTCCTGCCACTGGAGCTCGCTTTGCAGCAGTTTCCAGGCGTCGGTATCCAGAAAGCCGCAGGCCGCACTTCCGGCAACGCCAAAGAAGGGGCGCATGGCCTGGGACAGTTGCGACGTGTCCAAGCCGGTTTGCCTGTCCTTGTTGGCCACGCCAATCAGCGAGAAAGGCACGATGGCCCAATGCACTTCGGGAAAGCCACTGAGCTGCTCGCGCATTTGCTGGTGGCAAGGCAAGGCGGGGCTATTGGCAAGGCCCGCTTCTTCCAGCAGGCGCTGCACCACCTCGGCTCCCAGCTCTTGCAGCCACGCTCGTACCTGAGTTTGGACAGCCTCGGCCAGGTCTTTGGCCTGACTGACCGGCACCACGGCCACAAAGCGGTTGGGCAGCGCAGCAGCAAACAGCGGGTTGCTGTCGGTGCTGCCTTGCATCCAGTCGCAGTCTTTGAAAAGGTCAGCCGGCAGGCCGCAGGTGTCGCGCAGCCACACATCCACCTGAGGAACGCCGCGCAGGCGCGGAAACAAGATAGCGTCGGGCCCCAGGCGTTCGCACACCACGCGCATGGCCTCCCAGGACAGGCGCGCCAGCAGGTGCGAGCCTGCCCAAAGGTCTTCCATCTTGCGGGCGCTGGCAATGAAGGGCTGCACCGGGCCGATGGAGAGCGTCAGCAGCGCGATGTCGCCCTGCGGGTCGGCGGCAAAGGCGCCAGCAAAGGCGCTGGTCAGGTCCAGGTGGTCCCAGATGGAGTGGTCGGGTACGCGGGTGTCGGCGGGCAGCAGCTTCCACAGTTCGCCGAGCTTGCCATTGTCGGTGGACTCGCTCAGCTCGGGGGCAAAGCGCCAGAGCGCGAGCAGGGCCTTTTTCCAGTCCAGCGGCTGGCCGGGGGCTTGTTGTTCCAGCGCGGCCAACAGGCTGGCATGGTGGTCAAAGCTGCGCTGTTTGATGTCATGAAAGTCGGTGTCGCTCAGGCCGCCTTGCCGACCCAGGTCTATCTGGTCGCCCGTCAAGGGATGGATCAAGGTGGGTTCCTTAGTCCATCGCACCTGTGCCCACGGAGCGACCTTGAAGGTCTTTTCCTCGCCCTGCTTGGTGGTGACAGTGATTTCTTCCATGGGCCACTGCGGACGGTCTGCCGCTGCGGCCCACCAGTCGGCACGCTGCACGTGGCGGTACATATCGGTGGGTATGCCTTTTTGGAACACGGTACGCACCAGGGCTTCGTCATTGTCGGCGTCCAGCGGCTGCGCGCCGATGTCGCAAAAGCCCAGCAGGCGCGTGAGTGCGCGACTGGTACCGTTTTCGTGGCCTGCGGGGTCACGCAGCAGCACCAGGGCCTTTTCGGCCGGGTCGTGCAGGCGGGCGGCGAGCTTGGTTTGCCAGAGGGCGGTGTGGTCGGTGGTCATGGAGGCACTCTCAGGCGGGGATGCGGGTCAGTTGCGTTTCGTTGTCCAGATACCGATGCACGGTTTGCCAGACGGCTTTGATGGCCGCTGGGTCAGGTTGGAACGCCGGTGGCGGCAGGCAGGGCACATGAAAAATCACGCCCACCAGTTGTTTAGGGTTGCCGGGGGCGGGCCGCACCTTGAAGCGCAGGCTGTTGGGCAGGCGTGCGTTGCCACCCCAGTTTCTGACACTATGGTTGGTGACGGGGTAGCTGAGCCAGTGGCGCGCCTCGGGGTTGATCGCGGGATTGTCCCTGCCCGTGGTGAATTCGAATGCACGCTGGGTTCGAAGCGCAATCTTGATGCGCGCCAGTTCTTGCATCAGCCTTTTCCAGTCGTCAAAGGCGGCGGTCTGCCAGACCAGCGCCCCTTTGGCGTCGGTGCCCAGGGCGTGGGGCCAGTCGCGTTGCAGGGCGTCTTGCCAGGGCATTGCCAACTGGCTGCCGAGTTGGCCGTCGAGTGCAGAGGCTTCTTCATCCACAGCTTGCAGCGACAGGGAGCCCCAGCCATTGCGGCTGCGCCCGCCCAGAGTGCCGTAGCGATCCATGAGCCACAGGGCGGTTTGGAACGTGGCCGCATGCCCGTCAGGCAGGGCCAGGCTGAGGGTGGCGGTGTCGCCCGCCTGTATGGCGGCTTTGTTTTTAATGGAAGTGCTGCGACTGGCGCGGTCGTATTCCAGCGGACCAAACCCCAGGTAAAGGTCGCTGCCAACAGGGGCAGGAACCTCGGGGTGCTTTTGTGTGCCTATGCTGACCCAGTCTTTGAGCTGGCCCATATTCCAATGGCTCAGCCGTATGCGAATCTTGCTTTGCCGCGAATCGCCCTCCCCATCGGCCGCCGTGCCAAACAAGGCGTTTTCCTGCTGGCGCAGTGTTTCGATGTTGTAGCGCGCTTGCTGCGCCACCGCCACGCGCCACCACTGGCGCAATAAAGCCTTGAACGGCGGCGTGCGCCACTGCCCCTGCTGCTGCGCATTGCCAAGGAAGGCAGGGGTCTGAAAACGAAGCTGGTAACTGCAAAGGTGCATGGTGGTGTCCGAACCAAGGGTGTGAATCGCTGGCGAAACCATAGCCGATCGCTGGCAGCGTTTTTTGCGGAATGTCGTGGAAGATGCTGGCGATTATGGG
>JAYRPZ010000016.1:0-53136 GCA_041910915.1 Acidovorax sp. | reverse complement strand
TGGCCAGAATCTGATCGGCCAGTTTGTGCCTCTCCAGCCGGTGGCGAAAGCGCAGGATGGTGCTCTCATCGGGCATTCGGCCATGGGCATCGAGCTGGGCAAATTCGCGGTAGATCGGGGTGTCAAAGAAAGCTTCCTCCATGCCCAGATCCGACAAGTTGAACCACTGCTGCATGCAGTGGATGCGCAGCATGGTCTCCAGTGCAAAGGGCGGGCGACCGTTCTTGCCTTCGGGGTAATACGGCGCAATCAGTTCAACCAACGCAGCCCAGGGAACCACCAATTCCATCTCATCGAGCAATTGCTGCTTGCGGGTTTTTTTGGTGCTCAGGTTCAGATCAAGGCTGCTTTGCTTCATGCGGTGAGACGATGCCACGGCCTGCTGACACCTACCAAACAGAGGGGGAGGTTTTGCAGGATTTCCTTAGCACTTGCTTATTGCCTCACGAAATTCCTGTTGCTTTTCTCTTGATTTTGCTTTCATTTCAAGATGTTTACCGTAAGACTCAATTCCATCCTCTGTAGAAAGAAAAACAAAACCTTCAATATGATTCTTCATGCTTTCAACCAAAAGATGCTTTGATTTATCAATACAATCCCCAAAACTTTGCTTGCCTATATCTGATGCAATCGAAGAAAGAACAAGAATTGGGCCAGTCAAAGCCACAGTGCTAGTTCCTTCTGCAATCTGGGCAGTGGACTCAAACTTATCCATCATTGCATTCAGTTCTTTTCGAGCAGCAAGACGTTGTTCATTTGTGTTATCACTAAATGATATTTTTAATACAGTGATAACTACTACCACCAGCGCCACTTTTTTGATAATGCTTTCAGGTGTTTGATTGGCAGACATATTTTAGTTGAGTTATTGAGTTTTATATTTTAAAAGAATGGTGCCTCACCAAAATTAGGTATTGACCACATTTAAGTTAATTTGAATTATTTTTTAATCCCTAAAATAAAATTTCAAACAAAATAATTTTAATATAACAAGGAGCAAAAGTTACAAAAAATTAATTCCTCAAATCTTGCAGAGAAAAGGATTTATTTGTTGCAGAACCATCACTATAATTTACGGAAATTTTTAAAAAATCTCCTTCCACATGGAATTCATTTTTTGGATCAACATTATCAACCCTCCATCGACCAGGATGGCTCCCCCAAATAACACTTGAGCCATCAATCTTGCACTTATAATTCCACTTCGATTTATCATCCGCCCTAATGTAAGACAAATAAATCTCTTCGCTAGTAACTGTATCAATGCTAATGATCGATGGATTTTTTTCCATCACTGTTGCTACAGTTGCTGCGCAAACATCTCCCCTACTAAAAACTCCCATATCAATTTTTTTATCACAGCCGGTTATTATTATAAACAAACCCACAAGTGATAGATTTTTAATATTTTTGTAGTACATAATTTGCTTAATTGAAAATTATAAAGAAATTATAAAAATGGGGAGTGCGAGTACCACAAAGCCGTTGCTTTTCAGATCATGCTATTGCGCTTTTTGTACCGAGGATGCCATGGTCTGTTGACACCTACCAAACAGAAGGGGAGGTTTTGCAGCGGGCGTACCAGCTTGCACAACAGGCCGGATATAAGACTGCAGCCCTGCCTCCTGAAGCGTCACACACACGAGTTCTTGCAATCCGGGAGGCGCCCATATAAGGATTTCCCTAGGGCTGCTGGCCCCGCTTTTTAGCTGCGCGGCGTGGAGATGCTGAGGCACACCGCTTTGCAAATGGCGGCAATGTCTTGGTTGGCAATGCTGTAGAAAATTTGCACTCCCTCGCGCCGCCGGGCCAGCACGCCGCCCTTGTAGAGCGTGTTCAGGTGCTGCGACATATTGGGCTGGGTGGTGGGGATGTGCGCCAGCAATTCGCCCACGTTCTTCTCGCCCTGGCACAGCGCATGGATGATGCGCAGGCGCATGGGCGCAGACATGATGCGAAACAACGCCGCCGCCTTGTCAAACATTTCTTCCGGATAGGGCGCCTGCGCCGCAGCGGGAGCGGGCACAGGCGCGGGTGCATCCAAAGAGGCCATGGAACGTCCTGTGTATGCTGTGATTGCTATGAAAAAAAGAGCTTCTAGCGCGCGTTACACAAGGGTATAGGCCCAAAATGCTTGTGGCTGTGAAGGGCGTGTTCAGGCCCCTGTCCAGCGGCGCAGCACCAAGCTGGCGTTGGTGCCACCAAAGCCAAAGCTGTTGGACAGCACCTGGGTCAACTGCGCGTCGCGCGTGGTGGTAACCAGCGGCATCGTGCCCAGCAGCGGGTCGGGCGTTTCCACGTTGGCCGAACCGGCAATAAAGCCCTTGTTGAGCATGATCAGGCAGTAAATGGCTTCCTGCACGCCCGTGGCGCCCAGCGAGTGGCCGGTGAGCGATTTGGTGCTGGAAAACGGCGGCACGGCATCGCCAAACACGGCTTGCATGGCGCGCACTTCCTGCATATCGCCCACGGGCGTGGAGGTGCCGTGGGTGTTGATGTAGTCGATGGGGCCGTCCAGCCCTTCCATGGCCTGGCGCATGCAGGCCATGGCACCGTCACCCGACGGTGCCACCATGTCTTCCCCGTCGCTGGTGGCGCCAAAGCCCACCACTTCACCCAAGATGGTGGCGCCGCGTGCCAGGGCGTGCTCCAGGCTCTCCAGCACCACCGCGCCGCCGCCGCCCGCAATCACAAAGCCGTCGCGGTTGGCGTCGTAGGCGCGCGAGGCCTTCTCGGGCGTGGCGTTGTATTTGCTGGACATGGCGCCCATGCCGTCAAACAGCAGCGACATACCCCAAGAGAGTTCTTCGCCACCGCCTGCAAACATCACGTCTTGCAGGCCGAAGGCGATTTGCTGCGCCGCCGCGCCAATGCAGTGCGCCGAGGTCGAGCAGGCCGAGGTGATGGAGTAGTTGATGCCCTTGACCTTGAAGTTGGTCGCCAGGCAGGCCGACACCGTGCTGCTCATGCAGCGCGTGACCTGGTAGGGACCCACGCGGCGAATGCCTTTTTCGCGCAGCGTGTCGGCGGCCTCGATTTGGTTGGCGGGTGAGCCGCCGCCCGAGCCCATGATGAGGCCGGTGCGCGGGTGGCTGACCTGTGCGGGCGTGAGGCCTGACTGGGCAATCGCGTCTTCGAGGGCGATTTGTGCGTAGGCCGCAGCATCGCCCATGAAGCGCAGCTGCTTGCGGTCAATGCGCGCTTCCAGGTCGATGCTGGGCACACCGCCCACCTGGCTGCGCAGGCCCAGTTCGGTGAATTTTTCCACTGCCTGGATGCCGCTGCGACTTTCGCGCAAGGCCACTTCTACGCTGGCCAAGTCGTTGCCAATGCAGGACACAATGCCTGCGCCTGTAATGACGACGCGCCGTTTGCTCATGCCTTTCCTCCTGCTGCCTGGTCGCCTTCGCGCAGGAACAGACCTACGCGCAGATCGTTGGCGACGTAAATTTCTTTGCCATCGGCCAGCAGGCGGGCATCGCCAATGGCCATGCACAGCTTGCGCTTGATGACGCGCTTGATGTCGATTTCATAGCGCACCAGCTTCACATCCGGGCCCACTTCCCCAGTGAACTTCACTTCGCCCGCACCCAAGGCGCGCCCGCGCCCTGGCAGTTGCAGCCAGGTGAGGTAAAAGCCGATGAGCTGCCACATGGCATCCAAGCCCAGGCAACCGGGCATGACCGGATCGCCCTGGAAGTGACAATCGAAAAACCACAGATTGGGTTTCACGTCCAGTTCCGCTTCGATGCGGCCCAGGCCATGGGCCCCGCCGTCTGCATCGATGTGGGTGATGCGATCAAACATCAGCATGGGGGGCAGGGGCAGGCGGCCACTGTCGGGCGAGAACAACCGGCCTTCACCGGAGGCAATCAGTTGTTCGTAGGAAAAAGATTCAGCCATTATTAGTCATGCTCCAAAATGACAGCGGCGCTGTCCAGACTCGCGCAAACGCGCATTATCGAAGCAAGGCGTGCCGGCCGTCAGCCAAAAATCCCCGAAAGTGCTCAAACCGGTGGTGTGCGCGCCGGGCGCAGGGCCCGCCCAGCGATCAGCAGCACGGTGCCTGCACCCAGCAGCCACAGCGGCAGCAGCGCACCCCAGGCGCTCCAGCGGGCGAAAAAAGTGAGTTCCTCGCGTCCCCATACTGGCCCGTACAGCACGCCGCGCTGGTGCGCGGGCAGGCGCGCGGTGACGCGGCCCAGGTGGTCGATGATGGCAGTGGCGCCGGTGTTGGTGGCGCGCACCACGGGGCGGGCAAATTCCAGCGCGCGCATACGGCTGATGTGCAAATGCTGGTCAATGGCCACGCTGTCGCCAAACCAGCCGATGTTGCTCAGGTTCACCAGCACGGTGGGCGCGCTTGCGGGGTCGGCAAAGCGCTGGCTGATTTCTTCGCCAAACAGGTCTTCGTAGCAGATGTTGGGCGCCCAGCGCTGGCCCGCCCAGGCCATGGAAGGCTGGCCCAGCGCGCCCCGGTTGAAGTCGCCCAGCGGAATGTTCATCAGCTGCGTGAACCACTTGAACAGCGGCGGAATGAACTCGCCAAAGGGCACCAGGTGGTGTTTGTCGTAGTGGTAGGGCGCGGGCTGCGTGGGGGCCCAACCCAGTACCGAGTTGGTGTAGCCCTGCGTGGCATCGCCCAGCGGAATGCCCAGCAGGGCCGCGCGCGCTGGCACGGGGCGCTCAAAGTGGTTTTGCAGGGCCTCCAGGTAGCCGGGCACGAGTTGCTGGGGCAGCAGCGGAATGGCAGTTTCGGGGGCTACCACCAGGTCGGCCTGTGCCGCGCGCAGCTCTTGGGCGTACCAGGCCAGCGCCAGCGGCACGCCGGAGCCAGGCTGAAATTTTTCATCTTGCGCAATGTTGCCTTGCAGCAGGGCCACGCGCACGCCGGGGCCGTCGGGCGGCGGGGCTTGCAAGCGCTGGTGTTGCACCAGCCCCAGGGCGAGCAACACCAGCGCCAGCGCCGCCAGCGGGCGCCACCCCAGGCCCTGCGCCAGCATCCAGGCGGTGGCGCTGGCTGCCGCGCCCACGCCGTACACCCCCAGCCACGGTGCCAGCAGCGCCAGGGGGCCATCGACATGGGCGTAGCCACCGGCACCCCACGGAAAGCCCGTCCACAGCGCGCCCCGGGCCAGTTCGGCCAGCAGCCAACATGCTATGAAAAAAAGAGCTGCTTGCGCTTGCCCCATGGGCCTTAGGCGGCAAATTTTCCAATAAAACCAGCCTGCAGCAGCGTAGTAGCTGGCCAGAAACAAAGCCAGTGCCAGCACCGCCAGTGCAGCCAGCGGCGCGGCCAGGCCGCCGTACTGGTGCATGGAGATGAACAGCCACCAGAAGGTACCCACCAGCCAGGCGGTGGCAAAGGTGGCGCTGCGCAGCAAGGCGCTGCTGGCGCTGGGGCTGCGCTGCAGCAGGGCAATGAAACCCGCGAGCGAGAGAATGTGCAGCCACCACAGTGGCGCGCCGTGGCCAGGCCAGGCCAGTGCGCCTGCCTGTGCCAGCCCTGCCAGTACCAGGGCGATGCCGGTGGCTGTGGGCGCCCACCAGCGCATGGGTGCGGCGGCGCCCAGGTGCATCAGGCGCTAGCGTCCTCGGCAGTGCCGGGGTCGTTGCTGGCGGGGCCTTGGGTGGACACTTTGAACCAGCGCACGGCCCCGCCTTTGGTGTGCAGCACGACAAAGTGCAGCCCTGCCAGGGCAATCTGCTCGCCGCGCCGGGGTACGTGGCCGAGTTCGTGTGCGATCAGGCCGCCGATGGTGTCGAAGTCTTCCTCGGGGTCACTGCTGCGAATGCTCACGCCAAAGGCTTCGCACACGCGCTCGACCGGCGTATCGCCCGACACGCGGTAGGTGTGGTCGCTCAGGCCGAAGATGTCGCCCTCGTCGCCTGCAATGTCGAATTCGTCTTCAATCTCGCCGACGATTTGCTCGATCACATCTTCGATGGTGATGAGCCCGGCCACGCGGCCAAACTCATCGACGACGATGGCCTGGTGGTTGCGTGTGCCGCGAAATTCACGCAGCAGGTCGTTCAGGCCTTTGCTTTCGGGCACGAACACGGCTGGGCGCAAGAGCGCACGCACGCTGATTTGCGGCGAGCGTTGCAGCTTGAGCAGGTCTTTGGCCATCAGCGTGCCAATGATGTTGTCGCGCTCGCCCTGGTACACCGGAAAGCGTGAATGCGCGGTGTTGATGACCTGCTCCAGCAGGCGTGGCACGGGGTCATCAATGTTGAGCACATCCATGCGCGGCGCGGCCATCATGACGTCGCCGGCGGTCATGTCGGCCAGGCGGATCACCCGTTCGAGCATCACGCGTGCATCGGCACCGATGATTTGGTTGTCTTCGGCGTCGGCCAGGGTTTCGATCAGCTCGTCGCGCGAATCGGGGCCGGGATGGATGAATTCGGCCAGCTTTTGCAGGAAGGAGCGTTTGTCTTCCCTGTCAGCCGGGCGGCCAGGGAGGGCGTCAGGTTCAGGCACTGGGGTGGTGCAGGACATGCGGTAGTGGAACAGGCCTGCAAGGATAGCGGATCGACGAGGCACGCTGCTGACAGCGTGTGCGCCAGGCACGGTGGGCCGCGCCTGGCGTGGCGTGTTCAATTGCCGTGGTGGGCAGGCTCGCGGGCCGACTCGTGGGTGGGCACGTCCTGGCGCAGCGCCTGCAAGCGCGCGAGCACGTCCCAGAACTGCTTGGCCTGCTTTTTCAGCGAGTAATCGACCTCGGCGTACTGGCGTGCCACCAGCTCGGCCATGCGCGAGTCCAGGCTGGGCGCGGGCAGGTACAGGTGGGCTTCGGACTCGCTGCCGTCGCGCTCGACGCTGGCGCCTGCGTTGCGCGCAATTTTCAGCATGGGTGCGTTTTCCGACAGCGCGTGGATGAACAGCATGTTCACGCCCCGGTTGCGCGCTTGCATCACCGCGCGGTCGAACAGGCGCGCGCCATAGCCGCGGCCACGTTCACTGGGCAGCACCGAGACGCCAAATTCAGCGCATTGCTGGTGCTGTGGCGGCTCGGCATAGGCCACATGGGCCATGGCCACGAGTTCTAGCTCGCGGTTGAAGATGCCAAAAATCTCGTCGCGCGAGAAATTCAGCTGCTCGGCGTAGTGGCTCACCTGGGCATCGTTGGCCTGGTAGCCAAAGCGCAGATAACGGTCGGCAGGCGCCAGTTGCAGCAGGTGCTGCTTGACGCGCTCGCGGTGGTGTTCGCCCAGTGTACGGATGGGCACCATGAGAGGCAGCATATGGGCACTTTCCTTGTGGGTACATGCACTGCTAGGGGGGCGCAACCAACTGCGTCCTGCATAGAAAGTGGCTTGTAGCCAAGTTTGGGCAGTGGAGTTCATAGCCCGCACTATAGGGTTAACCCTAGGGATGCGCCATGTTTTTGTTGCAATGCAGCAATTGCTGTAAGGGTATTGCAAGCTGCAAAGGGGTAATGCGTTGCTTTTCGGCTACACGGGCACGGCGGTGGTCGATTTGAAGCGCTCCAGCACGAAGCTGGTTTTGCAGTCTTGCACGCTGGGGTGCTGCAGCAAGGTGTCGCGGATGAAGCGGCTGTAGTGCGCCATGTCGGCTACCAGCACGCGCAGCAGGTAGTCCATGTCGCCCGTCAGTGCGGCACATTCCACCACCTCGGGCCAGGTGTGGACAGCGGCGCGAAACAGCTCCATCGGGCTGCGCTGCTGGTGGTCAATGTGTTTGGCCAGGCGCACGTTGAGGTAGGCCGTCAGCCCCAGGCCCACGGCTTCGGGGAGCACCAGCGCGACGTAGCGGGCAATGATGCCGCTGTCTTCCAGCTGGCGAATGCGGCGCAGCACGGCGCTGGGCGACAGGCCAATGTGCGCGCCCAGGGCCTCGCAGGTGGCGCGGCCGTTGTCTTGCAGTGCCCGCAAGATGGCGCGGTCGAGTTTGTCCAGGCGAGCAGGGGCACGTTCAGGCATGGGGTGGGCTGAATAAGTGGTTTGGTGTGCGGGGTGGGGATTTCTTGCAATTTTCCTGCGTTCTACAGATTGAACGCGGCTAAATCTGCAGGAATTGTGAAGGCGATGGCTTCTACAGTGCGCAGTTCGTTCACATGAAGGGCCTTGCCTTGTGGTGGTGGGGCCTGACGCATTTCCAGGAGACTTTCCCTATGCAAGCCCCCGATACGTCTAGCGCTTGGGACAACCCCATGGGCACCGATGGCTTTGAGTTCATCGAATACGCCGCACCCGACCCCGCCGCCATGGGCGCGGTGTTTGAGCGCATGGGCTTTCGCGCCGTGGCGCGCCACCGCCACAAAAACGTGCTGCTGTACCGCCAGGGCGAGATCAATTTCATTTTGAACGCCGAGCCTGACTCGTTCGCCCAGCGCTTTGCCCGCTTGCACGGCCCCAGCGTGTGCGCCATTGCCTTTCGCGTCCACGACGCCAAAGCGGCCTACGAGCGTGCGCTGAACTTGGGGGCGTGGGGCTATGCGGGGCAGGCTGGGCCGGGCGAGCTGAACATTCCGGCCATCAAAGGCATTGGCGACAGCCTGATTTACCTTGTGGACCGCTGGCGCGGCAAGGGCGGCGCGCAGCCCGGCGACATTGGCAACATTGGCTTTTTTGATGTCGATTTCGTGCCCTTGCCGGGCGTGGGCAGCGCCGAGATGCTCGCGCCAGTGGGCCACGGCCTGAAGGTGATTGACCACCTCACGCATAACGTGCATCGGGGCCGCATGGCCGAGTGGGCGGCGTTCTACGAGCGCCTGTTCAACTTCCGCGAAATCAAGTATTTCGACATTGAGGGCCAGATCACCGGCGTGAAAAGCAAGGCCATGACCAGCCCCTGCGGCAAGATTCGCATCCCCATCAACGAGGAAGGCAAGGACAAGCCAGGCCAAATCCAGGAATACCTGGACTCGTACAAGGGCGAGGGCATTCAGCACATTGCCATGACCAGCGACGACCTGTACGCCACGGTGGACGGTCTGCGTGCCAGTGCCATGCGCTTGCTCGATACCCCTGATACCTACTATGAGCTGGTGGATCAGCGCATCCCTGAACATGGCGAAGATGTGCAGGCGCTGCGTGCGCGCAAAATTTTGATCGACGGCAAAAAAGACGCCATCCTGTTGCAAATCTTCAGCGAAAACCAGCTGGGGCCGATCTTCTTCGAGTTCATTCAGCGCAAGGGCGATGACGGTTTTGGCAATGGCAACTTCAAGGCCTTGTTCGAGAGCATGGAGCTAGACCAAATGCGCCGTGGCGTGCTGAAAAAGTAAGCAAAATCGGCCTCTAAGCCGCATGTAGCAAGCGCAAGCAGCTCTTATTTTGGGAGCATCCAGGCCACCGCGATGGGAAAGCTCAGAAACGACAGCACCGTGCTCACCAGAATCACCCGGGCCACACGCCCGCTGTGCGCGCCGTAGCGCTCCACCAGCAGCACCACATTGCTGGCGCTGGGCAGCGCGGCCACCAGCACCAGGGCTGCGAGGGTGTGGTCTGGCAGCGGGGCGCCCAGAGCGCGCGCCGCCTGGCCCAGCAGCCACAGCAGCAGCGGCTGGGCCACCAGCTTGGCCAGGGCCAGCGGCACATACAGGCGCGGGGCCACGCTGTCGTGCAAATGCATGTGCGAACGTGCCAGCACCGCGCCCATGGTGAACAGCGCCACCGGCGAGGCCGCTGCCGCCAGCATGGCCACCGTCTGCTCAATGGCTTGCGGCAGCTGCCACTGCTGCCACGAGGCCAGCGCCCCCAGCGCAATCGCCCAGGGCATGGGGTTGACGGCGATGCCGCGCAGCGCCTTGCGCAGTGCCGCCAGCGCGCCTTGGCCGCTGGCACCGTCCAGGCGCGACAGGGCAATGCACAGCGAGGTCACCACCACCATGTCCAGCGCCAGGGTCAGCAGCACCGGTGCGCTGCTGCGCTCGCCCAGCAACGCCGCCAGCAGCGGAATGCCCATGAAGCCGGAGTTGGGAAACGTCACCACCAGGGCGCCGAAGGCGGCATCGCTCCAGCCGATGGCGCCACGGCGTGTGAGTGCCACCGTGGTGCCCACCAGCACCAGCGCGCACAGCAGATAGAGCAGGGCCGCCACCGGGTCGAGCAGCTGCGCCAGCGGGGTCTGGGCACCCAGGCGGTAGAGCATGCAGGGCAGGGCGAAATACAGCACAAACCCATTGAGCCCGCTGATGGCGGCCAGCGCCAGCGCGCCGCTGCGCGTGGCCACATAGCCGCACAGCACCAGGGCAAAAAAAGGAAACGCAACAGAGACAACAGACAGCATGGGCAAGCGCAGGCAGGGTACAGACAGGGTGCAGGGGGCGCATCTTAGAATGCGCCGCCTGCGGGCGCCGCCCGTTGGTGCGTGGGCGCTCAACTTGTTTGCCCATGCCACTGAACACACTCTCACACTCCCCCTCTGCAACGCCTGCGTCCTGGGTGCTGACGCCCTTGTCTGTGGCGCTGCTGCTGCTGGCCTTTGGCCTGGTGTGGTCGGGCTCGTACGCGCTGACGGCCTTCTCGCCGGGCACCGACAACATCGAACAACTGGTGTGGGTGCGCTCGTTGGAGTGGGGCTACTACAAACACCCGCCACTGACCACCTGGCTGCTGGGCGCCGCTGCTGCGGTGTTCGGCCCTTCGGTGGGCTTGACCTATGTGCTGGGCACCTTGGTCACTTTGGCTGCCCTGGGCCTGTTCTGGGCCTTGTTGCGCAGCCTGCGCGGTGCGCCTTACGCCACCTTGGCCACCTTGGCGGCGCTGTGCATCACCTTCTACAACGGGCGCCTGTACTACTTCAACCATAACGTGGTGCTCACGCTGTGGGTGGCCTGCGCCGTGGTGCTGACCTGGCGCGTTACCCAGCGACCGCAGATCAGCACCTGGGTGCTGTTGGGGCTGGTGAGTGGCCTGGGGCTGTTGACCAAATACCAGTTCGTGTTGGCGCTGGCGGCCATGGGGCTGTGGTGGCTGCACCTGCGCGGCTGGCGCCACCCCATCCACCGCCGAGGCGCGCTGTGGGCGGCGGTATGCGCCCTGGCCGTGTGCGCGCCGCATTTTCACTGGCTGCAGACCCAGGGCTGGATGCCTTTTGCCTACGCGCGCAGCGCCTCTTTGGGTGCGGCCCTGGAGGGGGCGCAGCGCGTGGGCGTGGCGCTGGAGTTCACGCTCGATTGGTGGCTGAACCGGGCGCTGCCCGCGTGGCTGCTGTTGGTGTGTGCGCTGGGCTGGCGGCGCAGCGTGCCAGCGTCCAACGACGCTGAGGCGCCTGCCCTGCAGGCCGATGCAGCGCAGGGGCGCGCTTTTTTGCTGTGCTGGGCTGTGGTGCCGTGGGCCTGCATGGTGCTGCTGGGCCTGGGCTGGGGCGTGGCGCTGGAGCCGCACTGGGGCACGCCTTTTGCCTTGTGGACGGTGGCCGGGGTGCTGGAGCTGCTGCGGCGCTGGCGGCCCCTGGGCCGTGCGCCGCAGTTGCGCCGGGCCTGGTTGGCGTTTGCCGTGATCCAAACGCTGTTGCTGGCGCAGTTTTTGGCGGCGTCGCCCGTGGGCTTGCCCAACTACAAGGCCAGCCACCAAAACCGCTTTCCGGCGCAGCACCTGGCGCAGCAGATTGCCCCCGCCGCCCGGCAGGCCCTGGGCGGGCCGATCGATATTCTGGTGGGGCCGCAGTTTCTGGCGGGCAACATCGCCGTGCATTTGCCCGAGCAGCCGCGCGTGCTGGTGGACGGCCACCTGCGCTACAGCCCGTGGATTCAGGCCGAAGAACTGGCCACAGCGCGTGTGCTGGAAGTGGCACCCTTGCCGCCGCCCGAGCAGTTGCAGCCGGGCGGCTGGCAGGTGTACCAGCACTGGGCCTGGCGCCCCTGGCAAGCGCCTGCGCCGCATTAGGCGGTGGCTACACCCCTCAGGGCGCACACCCGGCAGGCACCCAGGCGCGCCAGTGCACGGTGAGCTGGCCTTGTTGGGGGTTGCGCGGCCAGGGCACGCTGAACTGCCCGGTGTGCGTGGTGAGCGCCGCCGCCTGGCTCGCCTGGGGGGCTTGGGCGAGGGAGTGCAGCCCGGCGGGCAGGGACGGTGGGCTGTCTTCGGTCCACAGCCACAGTGCGCCGCGCTGCTGCAGCCGCTGCGGCGTGGCCCAGGGGGAAAAGCGTGGGTCTTCGTCGAGCAGCACGGCAGCGGGCTGGGCGGTATCGACCGCTGCCAAGCCTGCAATCCAGTAATTGCCCGCAACGGTGTCGAGGCTGCAGGTGGACACGCTGTGCCACGCCGCCCGCGCCTGCTCGGCCAGTGCGGCCTGTGGCCAGTCGGTGCGCGCTGGGCGCTGGCGCAGCTGTGCGCCCCAGCCCAGAAAGCCCCAGGACAGCAGGGAGATCACCACCAGCCACACCAACAGCCCGCGCTCCAGCGTGGGTTGCAGTGTGGCCAGCCAGCTGCGCGGCAGCCACAGTGCTACCAGCAGCCCGCTGAACGCCCACATGGGCGTGCCCCACATGTCGTACAGGCGCGCGCCCGTGAGCACCCCCAGCAGCGTGACGAGCAGCCCCGGCCCCAGTGCCAAGCACAACATATAGGAGTTCTCTGGGGTGCGCCACGCGTTGGGGTCGGTAGCGCCTCGGCTCAGGTGGCGCCGCTGGCTCAAGAAGGCCACCGCCACGATCAGCAGCAGCGGCAGGTGGTTCAGCGCCTGGGTGCCAAGAAATCCCAGAGCTTGCAAGCGGGGCCAGCGCATGGCCTGGCCTGAGCGTCGGCTGGCATATTCCATGGGCAGCCAGTGGCTTTCCCATAGCCATAACAGATGGGGGGCAAAAATGCAGGCGGCTATGAAAAATGCCAGCCAAAATTTCCAAGATAAAAATATTTTGCCGCGTGAGCTGATGATTAAATAACCCAGCAATACCATTAGTAAAATGCTGACGGAATATTTGGTAAGTAATCCAAATCCCGCGATCATGCCCAAAATTACCCAGTCGCGGGTTTTTTGTTTCTGCCAGGCGATGAAGGTGAAATATCCCAAAGCAGCCCATATTGGCATTTGTGCAATATTGTGATTGAACTCCAGTGTGGGCCGGGTGTAATAGGCCACGCCCAGCGTCAGCAACGCGCCCAGCCAGGCCTGCTGGGGTGTACCCAGCGCCCGTCCCAGGCGCCACACGAAGTAGAGTGTGGCCAGCACACACAATTGGCTCAGCACAAAGGGGCCGCTATTGCCCAGGGCGGCGTAAAAACCGTACAGCACCCAGGAAGAAAAAGGCGGGTGCTTGTAGTAACCCCACTGCCACGCATGGCCCCAGGTAATGCCTTCCACCACATCCAACGGCAAGCTGGTGGCCAAGAGTGCAGGCAAGAACATCCAACTTGCAAAATACAGCAGCCCAAGCCACCACCATTTGGAATGCATATTCCATGGGGTTGAAAGATATTGTGTATTTTGGGGCGAGGGCTCCACGGCGGCGGCGCTTTCAGTTGGCGAAGAATAGGGCGGGGAAGGGGTGCGGGGCGCCATGGGTAAAATGAAGGAAGTGCGGGGCATTTCAAAAGCCCGCTGATAATTTTAAAAATCGCTGCTTCTTTTGATTATCTTGCAAAAAAATCCATGTCTGTCGGTCTGAATCTTGCCCAGCTCCAAGCCGTTCACTACACCCAAGGCCCCTGCCTGGTGCTGGCGGGCGCGGGCTCGGGCAAAACCCGGGTCATCACACACAAAATTGCCCACTTGATCGAGCAAGGGCTGGCGCCCCGGCGCATTGCCGCCATCACCTTCACCAACAAGGCCGCAGCCGAGATGCGCGAGCGCGCCGCTGCCTTGATTGGGCGGCGCGCCAAAGAAGTGCTGGTGTGTACCTTCCACGCCCTGGGTGTGCGCATGGTGCGCGAAGACGGCCACGTGCTGGGGCTCAAGCCCAACTTCAGCATCTTGGATGCCGATGACGTGACCGCCATCTTGAAAGACTGCGCCGGTGGCACGACCGACGTGGCCACGGCACGCCAGTGGCAGTGGCGCATCAGCGCCTGGAAAAACCAAGGCTGGGACGCACGCCGCGCCCTGGCCATGGCGCAAGACGACCACGAGCGCAGCGTCGCTTTGCTCATGCAGCGCTACGAGGAGCGCCTCTCGGCCTACCAGAGTGTGGATTTTGATGACCTCATCGGCCTGCCCATGCGCCTGCTCAAGCACCACGACGCGGTGCGCGAAAAGTGGCAGCGCCTGCTGGGCCATGTGCTGGTCGATGAATACCAAGACACCAACGCCACGCAGTACCAATTGCTGAAACTGCTGGTGGGCGAGGCCGCGCGCTTTACTGCTGTGGGCGACGATGACCAAAGCATCTACGGCTGGCGCGGCGCCACGCTCGACAACCTCAAGCGCCTGCCGCAAGACTACCCGCAGCTGCAAGTGATCAAGCTGGAGCAAAACTACCGCTCCACCAGCGCCATCTTGCGTGCGGCCAACCACGTCATCGGCCCTAACCCCAAGCTGTTTGCCAAAACGCTGTTTTCCGAGCTGGGCGAGGGCGAGCCGGTGCGCGTGCAAGACTGCGACAGCGAGGAACACGAGGCCGAACGCGCCGTAGCGCGCATCGTCTCGCTGCGTGCCAGCGCCAACCCGCCCCCGGCGTGGAAAGACTTTGCCATCCTCTACCGCGCCAACCACCAGGCCAAACCCTTCGAGAAAGCGCTGCGCCGCGCCAGCATTCCTTACAAAGTCTCGGGCGGCACCAGCTTTTTCGACCGCGCCGAGATTAAAGACCTGTGCGCCTGGTTTCGCCTGTGGGCCAACAGCGACGACGACCCGGCTTTCTTGCGCGCCATCACCACGCCCCGGCGCGGCGTGGGCCACACCACGCTGGCCAAGTTGGGCGAATTTGCCAGCCAGCACAAGCAAAGCATGTTTGCGGCCCTGTTCAACGCCATGCTGCCGGCCGCGCTGCCCGCCAAAGCACTGCACGAGCTGCATGAGTTTGGCCGCAGCGTGAACGATCTGGAATACCGCGCGCGCCACACCCTGGGGCAAGAGGCTGTGCAAGCCTTTTTGCTCGATTGGCTCAAAAACTTGGGCTACGAGCAGTACCTCTACGACAGCGAAGACAGCGAGAAAGTCGCTGCCGCGCGTTGGGGCAATGTGCTGGAGTTTTGCGACTGGATGGCACAGCGCGCCGGTGGCCAAGTGGCCGACGCTGCAGGTACCAGCGCCAGCACCGAGGTGAAAAGCCTGCTGGACGTGGCGCGCAACATCGCCTTGCTCTCCACCATTTCCGAGCGCGAACAAGAGCAAGACATGGTGGTGCTCTCCACCTTGCACGCCAGCAAGGGGCTGGAGTGGCCGCATGTGCAGCTGGTGGGCGTGACCGAGGGCATGTTGCCCTTCAAGCTCGACGACGAAGAAGGCCGCCAAACCATGCCCAGTGCGGACACCACCGCACGCTTGCAAGAAGAGCGGCGCTTGATGTACGTGGGCATTACCCGGGCGCAGCGCACCTTGGTGGTGAGCTGGACGAAAAAGCGCAAAAAAGGCCGCGACATGGTGGCCTGCCACCCCAGCCGCTTCATTGCCGAAATGCAGCTCGACGCTGCCACCAGCCGCGAAGACCCGCGCGCCAAGCTGCGCCAATTGCGGGCAGAATTCGCCGCGCGCCATGCGGCGCAACAGGCTACACCATCAGCCACCCCTGTTCCGCCTGCCACTCCATGATCTGCCGAAACACTCTTCTTTTGATAGCTGCTTGCGCTTGCCTGGTAAGCGCTAGAGCCGAAAATCATTCAAAACCCAGCCACGGCCCCAGCGACTGCCCCAGCGCCGCCGAGATGCAGCAGCGCCATTTGCTCGGGCGCTGGCAGGCGCAGATGGAAGGCCAGGCCAGCGCCTGGACGTTGCAGTTGCAGCCCCACCCCGAATTGCGCGAGAGCGTGCGCGGCCAGGTGCAGCGCACGGGTGCCACGGCGCTGCTCTCGGGCGATGTGGATGCGGGCCAGCTCACGCTGGAAGAATCGCTCGATGGCAAGCGCATCAGCGCCACCTGGGTGGGCGAGGTGGTGGAGGGCAGTTGCGCGCGTGAAATCCGTGGCCAGTGGCAGGCCGAGGCCCACACCCAGGAGCCGCCTGCCGCGTCCCCACCCGCGCCCGTGCCCTTCGTGCTGCGCAAGCGCTGAGGGGGGTGCCCAGGGGGCTGCGGGCTTTGCGTGGTGTCAAGGTGTCACATGCCGTTACGGTTAGAGTACGGGCTTTTCTTGAAAGCGCCACAGGCAGCAGCCACAATGCACCCCGCGCAAAAGGGGGGTCACAAAGGGGCATAAGGGGGCACGAAGACAGGAGAAGAGCCCACCAGCGCCCGGATGGCAGCATTTGGCGCACATCGCCCCACCGCCCCGGGCAGGCCCTGCGGCTGCGCACCAAGGAAGACACCATGGATTTGCAATACCAGCTCAAGGCCGGAAGCTACTACCTCTACGACCTGCGCGACAAGCCCAGTGCGGTGACGGGCGAGCGGCGCTTTCGCCTCAAGACCGATCTGGTGGCGATTGCCTTTGACCTGTTCACCGGCGAAGTCCATCAGCACGGCAACCCCACGCGCATCCAGTCGTGGGCGGCCCACCACCGCCGCCGCCTGCGCGCTGCTGGTGCCCTGGCCCAGGCCAACGATTTGGTGGTGGTCTCCGGGCCACTGCCCGTGGATGAGCTGAACAAATGCCTGCGCATTCGCGGCTACTGCCGCCGCATGTTCAAGCGCCTGGCCCACCTGCCGCACGGCAAGCTGCAGCGCTGAAGGCGGCCAGGTTTTTACTCTTGATTTGATAGCTGCTTGCGCTTGCCTGGTGCGGCCTGGAGGCCTTTTTGGCTCTTAATTTTCTGTGGCGTCGTCGGCATCGCCCAGCTCTTGCGGCTCTTGGTGCTTGACCACCGTCACCGGCACCGGGCTTTGGTGTACCAGCGCCTGCGACACCGAGCCCAGCAGCGCCCCCTGCAGACCGCCCAGGCCACGCGCGCCAATGATCAGGGCATCGCAGCCGCAGCGCTCGGCCATATCCGCCAGGGTGGCCGACACGCTGTTGCCCAGGGCTACGTCGGTTTCGTAGGGCACGCCTGCCGCCTCTACCAGGGCCACGGCCGAGGCCATCAGGTCTTGTGCGGCTTCCATGCTGGCCTGGGCCACCACATCGGCGCCTTGCGTGGCCAGCTCTAGCAGCGAGGCTTCTTCTTGCACGTGACCCAGCACCAAGGTGGCCTGCATACTGCCGCGGCGCACCAGCTCCAGGGCATGGTGAACGGCATCGAGTGCCAGCGTGGAGCCATCGACAGCAATCAAAATTCTCAGCATGAAAGTTTTCTCCTGAAAGACAAAGCGGTCAGTGTAGGCCGGACGCGCTGCGCGCTCTGGGACAATCCGGCCCCTATGCTGCAATTTGACCTGCTCACCCAAGACCCGCACAGCCATGCCCGCCGGGGGCGCCTGACGCTCAACCACGGCCCGGTCGAAACACCCATCTTCATGCCTGTGGGCACCTATGGCACCGTCAAAGGTGTCATGCCACAAAGCCTGCACGACATGGGCGCGCAGATCATTTTGGGCAACACCTTCCACCTGTGGATGCGCCCGGGCCTGGATGTGATGCAAAGCTTTGGCGGCCTGCACGGTTTTGAGCAGTGGCACAAACCCATCCTCACCGATTCGGGCGGCTTTCAGGTGTGGAGCCTGGGGGCCATGCGCAAAATTACCGAAGAGGGCGTGACCTTCGCCAGCCCGGTCAACGGCGACAAGCTGTTCATGTCGCCCGAGGTGAGTATGCAAATTCAAACGGTGCTCAACTCCGACATCGCCATGCAGCTCGATGAATGCACGCCCTACGAAACGGCGGGCCAGCGCACCACCGAAGCCCAGGCACGCAAGAGCATGGAGATGAGCCTGCGCTGGGCCCAGCGCAGCAAAAACGAAATGCAGCGCTTGGAAAACCCCAACGCGCTGTTTGGCATCGTGCAAGGCGGCATGTATTTGAACCTGCGCGAAGAATCGCTGCAGCGCCTGGTGGAGATGGATTTCCCCGGCTACGCCGTGGGCGGGGTGAGCGTGGGCGAGCCCAAAGATGAAATGCTGGCCATCATGGCGCACACGCCGCACCGCCTGCCCGCACACAAACCGCGCTACCTGATGGGCGTGGGCACGCCCGAAGACCTGGTGGAGGGCGTGGCGTGTGGTGTGGATATGTTTGACTGCGTGATGCCCACGCGCAACGCGCGCAACGGCACCATTTTCACGCGCTATGGCGACCTGAAAATTCGCAACGCACGCCACAAAGCAGACCACCAGCCGCTGGATGCCACCTGCACCTGCCATGCCTGCGCGGGCAAAGACGGTGTGAGCTGGGAGCAGGGCGGGCGCGGCGGTTTCTCGCGTTCCTACTTGCACCACCTGGACCGCTGTGGCGAGATGCTGGGGCCCATGCTCACCACCATCCACAACCTGCATTACTACCTGAACCTGATGCGCGAAATCCGTGCGGCGCTGGACGCTGGGCGCTTGAGCGAATTTCGCGCGCAGTTCAAGGCCGACCGCGCGCGTGGCGTGTAGCGCGCGGGTGGCCTGAGGCAGCGCCCGCTCAGGCGCTGCGGATCATGGTGCCGTAGGCCTGGTCGGTCAAAATTTCCAGCAGCATGGCGTGTGGCACGCGCCCATCGACGATGTGTACGGCATTCACCCCGGCTTTGGCCGCATCAATGGCGCCGGCCAGCTTGGGCAACATACCGCCCGAGATGGTGCCGTCGGCAATCAGGGCGTCGATGTCTGCCGAGGTCAGCGTGGGCAGCAGCTCGCCTGCTTTGTTGAGCACGCCGGGAATGTTGGTCAGCAGCAGCAGCTTTTCGGCCTGCAGTTCGGTGGCCATGCGGCTGGCCACCACATCGGCGTTGATGTTGTAGCTTTCGTTGTCGCTGCCAAAGCCAATCGGGCTGATGACGGGGATGAAAGCGTCGTCTTGCAGCGCTTTGACCACGCTGGCGTCCACAGCCACGATGTCGCCTACCTGGCCCACATCGTGCTCGATGCTGGGGTCGTGGTTGTCCAGCATTTTCAGTTTCTTGGCGCGGATCATGGCGCCGTCACGGCCTGTGAGGCCCACGGCTTTGCCACCGGCTTGGTTGATCAGGCCCACGATGTCTTGCTGCACCTCACCGGCCAGCACCCACTCCACCACTTCCATGGTTTCGGCGTCGGTCACGCGCATACCCTGGATGAAGTGGCCTTGCTTGCCCAGGCGCTTCAAGGCAGTTTCAATTTGTGGCCCGCCGCCATGCACCACCACCGGGTTGATGCCCACCAGCTTGAGCAGCACCACATCTTCAGCAAAGGCTTTTTGCAGGGCTGGATCGGTCATGGCGTTGCCGCCGTATTTGATGACCATGGTTTTGCCGTGGAACTGGCGGATGTAGGGCAGGGCCTGGGCCAGGATGTCGGCTTTGGCGTGGGGGGCGATGGCGGGGGTGGCTGGGGTCATAGAAAAATCTCGCAGGGGGGAAGACAAAAAGCGCCGTGATTGTGCAGCAGGCTTATGGTGCTGCGGGTGGTGGTGCAGTGGCTGGCGCAGGTGCAGCCGGTGCGGCTGCCAGTGGTAGTGGCGGCAGCGTGCGCGCGCGCCAAAACACGGGCGAGGCCCACAGCCGCAGCAGACTATGGATGTGCCAGGCCAGGGGCTGCCAGGCACGGCGGCTGGCACGGCTGCCCTGGTGCTGCACTTGGGCGGCTGCGCGTACCAGCTGCCAGCCTTGCAGACGCAGGCGCAGGCACAGGTCCACGTCTTCGCAGTACATGAAGTAGCGCGTATCAAAGCCGCCCAATGCCTGCCACACGGGCCGGGGCAGCACCAGGCACGCACCGTTGACCCAATCCAGCCGCTGCTCGCCGCGCCCACGCACGCGCCGCTGCCACAGCGCAGCCAACGTGGGCAAGGCGCGCTCGCTGTCTTGCAGCCGCCCTTGGGCGTCCACTTGCAGTGGGTAGGCGCAGCCCACACCCGGCGCGTGTGCTGCGCTGACCAACGCCGCCAAAGGATCAGCCCCATCAGGGCACAGAGCAACGTCGGGGTTGAGCACGCACACGAAAGCCTCGGCGGCATGGGCCAGGGCCTGGTTGTGGTTGCTACCAAAGCCCAGCGGCCGCGCGTTGTGGCGCACCTCCAGCGTGAAGGGCCAGCCGTGCGCCGGCGCCTGCGGTGGGGGTTCAGGCACATTCAGCGTGAGCACCACGCGCGTGACCGAACCGGCGCAGCGCTGTGCCAGTGCGTGCAGCAGCGCCTGCACCAGCTGTGCATGGCCATGGCTGACGATGGAGACCACCAGGGCCGGGGTGCTGCCAGCAGGTGCGGCAGGGGTGGTGGGAGCGGGCGGGGGGGGCATGGGGGTGGGATTGTCCAGCAGATGGGCGCAGCGCCCTGCAAGGATATAAAAAATGAACCAAATTGGCATCTAAGCCAATAGGGGAAAGCGCAAGCAGCTATCAAAAAAAGAGTCGCAGAGCAGCTGCTTGCTAGTCATCCCGGATAATCTCGCTCCATGACACACGACAGCGATGGAATCGTGGAAGGGTTCAGCGACGCAGCGCTAGGTAGCCATACACAGTGGCAGGCGTGGGCGCGTGCGCAGCGTGCCGAGCAGGCCCATCTGGAACAAAAATACGCCGAGGTGGCCCGGGAGTACCGCACGGCGCTTGCCTCGTTGCAGGCGCTGCAGGCACAGTTGGTGCGGTTTCAGCAGGGGCATACACCCGAGGCCGAGTTACAGGCCTTGCGCCAGCACAACCAAGCCTTGTTGGCGCATGTGCAAGCGATTGAGCAGTCCACCGTGTTTCGTCTCTCGCGCCCTTTGGTGCAGGCCAAGATGCGCCTGAGCCGTGCGTTAGGGCGTGCGCCAGTGGAGGAGCTGCCCCCTGCCTTGTTGGCGCCTGATGCCGAGATTGAGGGCCGTCCCTCAGATGCTGCTGTTCATGCAGAGGAGCTGCCTGGGAAGGCTTGTGCGGGCGAGCGCGCTGAGGGGCTGATCACACAGTTGCAGAGGCCAGAGACGCAAGGAGCAGCTGCTTTTGTGGGGCCTATCGACCCGCGTGCTCCGGGCGTGGACATCATTGTGCCGGTGTACAAGGGCCTGGCCGATACCCAGCGTTGTGTGCAATCCGTGCTGGCGAGTTGGCACCACCACCAGACGCCGATGCGCCTGATCGTGATCAACGATGCCAGTCCTGAGCCAGATTTAACCCAGTGGTTGCGTGGCTTGGCGGCCCAGGAGCACCGCGTCATCTTGCTGGAAAACTCCGAAAACCTGGGTTTTGTGGCCACAGTCAACCGGGGCATGGCGTGGCCGCCAGCACCGGGAGCACAGGCCAACGACGTGCTACTGCTCAATAGCGACACCGAAGTGGCCAATGACTGGCTCGATCGCCTGCGGGCAGCGGCTTACCGCAGTGCCCAAGTGGGTACGGTGACCCCGTTTTCTAACACCGCCACCATTTGCAGTTACCCGCGTTTTTGCGAGGCCAACGCCTTGCCTGATGGCTACACCACGGCCACGCTCGATGCCTTGTGCGCTCAACTGAATGCTGCAGCACACATTGACATCCCCACGGCCGTGGGTTTTTGCATGTACATCCGCCGTGATTGCCTGGCACAGGTGGGGCTGTTTGATGTGGTGCATTTCGGTTTGGGTTATGGCGAGGAAAACGATTTTTGCCAGCGTGCGTTGGCCTTGGGCTGGCGCAACGTGCATGCGCTCGATACGTTTGTTTTGCACACTGGGGGCGTCAGCTTTGGTGCACGCAAGGCGCCACGGGAGCAGGCAGCGTGGGCCATCTTGCAGCAGTTGCATCCTGGTTACGCACCCGCAGTGGAAGAATTTGTACGTCTCGATCCTGCACGCCCTTATCGCAACCGTCTGGACATGGTGCGGCTGCGTGCCAGTGCGCGGCCACGCGTGCTTGCTGTCTCGCACAGCGTTGGCGGGGGAACTCAGCGCCATGTGTGGGAGCTGGCACGCCATCTGCAAAACCAGGCGATTTTTTTGTTGTTGACGCCGTTGGCCGACCATTGCGTGCGTGTGCAGTGGCTGGATGAGGATGAAGGTTTTGCGCAAGATTTCCACTGGCCTACGGCTTCGGATCAACTTGTCGCTTTGTTGCGCGCACTGGGGGTTTGCCATGTGCACTACCACCATTTTTTGGGCCTCGATACCCAGGTGATGTACCTGCACGAGCGCTTGGGTGGGCCGCAGGGGGTGAGCTACGATTTCACCGTACACGACTACTACAGCGCCTGTCCGCAAATTTCGCTGACCACGGCACAAAAAACATACTGCGGCGAGCGTGGTGTGTCGCAATGCACGGCATGTTTGCAAGAGCGTCCGGCAGCCACGCAGGAAACCATCGACGATTGGCGCCTGCGCCACCGGGTGTTTTTGCATCAGGCACGCTACGTTTTGACCCCCAGTGCTGATGCGGCGGTGCGCATGCAGCGCTATTTTCCGCAGGCACCCATCCGTTGCGTCCCCCATACCGATATGTTGGGGTGCCAAAATGCCCCGGCTGCGCCCCCCTACACGCTGCCTGCGCAAGAGCATTTGCGCGTTTTCATTGTCGGTGGCTTGAGTGAAATCAAAGGCGGCGATGTGGCGCAGGCGACTGCGGTGTTAGCCGCCGAGCAGGGTGCGCCGCTGGAGTTTCATCTGTTGGGCATTCCTTATGTGCCTTTCAAAACACAGCCTCAGGCCAGTTTGACCATCCACGGTGCCTATCACGACCCCGAACTGCAGCTGCTGCTGGAGCGCCTGCAGCCCCATGTCGTGTGGTTCCCAGCGCAGTGGCCTGAAACCTATAGCTACACCATCAGTGCTTGTCTGAAAGCGGGCGTGCCGGTGGTGGCGACGAACCTGGGCTCTTTTGTCGAACGCCTGGCGCAACGCCCGTGGACATGGCTCGCGCCGTGGGACTATGAACCTGCGCAGTGGCTGGCGCTGTTTCTGCGCTTGCGTGAGCAGCATTTCCTTACAGGTCACCCGCCCCCGCCAGTCGATTCTCCACCAGCGATGTCGCCGTATGCTGCTGCACCCGCTTGGAGCTACGCCAGCGATTACCTTGATTTTCCGTCCCCATCCTTATCGTGATTTCTCCCACCGTTCATGCCGTGCGCCATTTGCCGCGCAAGTTGGGTTTGCTTGCTCGAAGTCTTTACCGCTTGCTGGGCGATCAGAATAATTTCGAGCGCAATATGCGCCGCCTGCGTGCTGGCTATCACCACGGGGGGCTGCAAGACGTCAAAAGCATCTTGTTGCAACTGCCTCCGGCAGGGCTTCCGCCGATGGCCCATTGGCAAACATACCGCTACCGTCTTGAACAAGAGGTGCTGCCTGCACTGCGTGAGCGCGCGCAGCACCCGAGCGCACCGCGAGTGCTCATCTCTGTATTGGTGCCTACCTACAACACCCCCCGTGCCATGTTGGAGCAGATGCTGGATTCTGTGCTCGGGCAAATCTATCCTCACTGGGAGTTATGCATTGCGGACGATGCCTCCAGCGAGCCACAGGTGCGTGAGGTGCTGCAGGCGTATGCCAGCAAAGATGCCCGCATCAAGTTGGATTTTTCGACGCACAACCAGGGTGTGTCGCATGCAAGCAACCGCGCGTTGTCGCTGGCGAGTGGCAGTTTCTGTGTGATGCTCGACCATGATGACTTGCTGGAGCCCCACGCGCTTTTACGGGTGGCTGAAGCTGTGGTGCGCGATGCGCCGCACATGCTTTATTCCGATGAAGTGCTGGTTTCGCACGATGGCACCGAGGTAGAACAGTACTTCCATCGCCCGGCCTTCTCTCCGGAATACCTGCGCCGCCATCCCTACATCGTGCATTTGGTGGGTTTTCGTACGGCGCTGTTGCGCGAGATCGGCGGGTGGGACGAGAGTTTGCGCATTTCGCAAGACTACGACTTGATTTTGCGCGCCAGTGAACGTGCTGAAACCATCGTCCATCTGCCAGAAATTCTCTACCTCTGGCGTAAGCACCTCAATTCCAGCGGTCACGATCGTATTGCGCAGGTCATGCGCGCTTCGACCGAAGTGGTTCAGCGTCATTTGGAGCGCACCGCCCGACCCGGGCGGGTGCGCACAGGCATGTCGTTCAATTTTTACGAGATTGACACGCCGCTGCGCAGTGGCCAGCGCGTTGCCATCGTGATTCCGACCAAGAACCATGGGGAACTGGTGCGCCAATGCGTGAACAGTTTACGCGCCACCATCCGAGAGGTTGATTACGAGTTGGTTCTGGTGGATCACGCTTCAACCGACCCCGCCTCTCTGGCCTATTTTGCAAGTTTGGCGCAAGAGCAAAGTACGACTGTGCTGCGCTATGAAGGGGTGTTTAACTTCTCCAGCATCAACAACTGGGCTGTGGCGCAACTGCGCGAGCGTGGCTCCAGCTATACCCACTATCTTTTTTGCAATAACGACATCGAAGCCATCGAACCCGGCTGGTTGGAGCATATGTTGGCTTTGGCGCAACAAGAAGATGTGGGAATGGTTGGTGCGCAATTGCTGTACCCCGATGGCTGCACCATTCAACATGCTGGTGTTTGTGTGGGCCTGCATGGCGTAGCGGAGCATTACGGCAAATTTTTCGAATTGCCACCGGATCGGGTGTGTGACGGCTTTCTCGGACGCTTGATTGCTACGCATGAAGTCTCCGCTGTGACTGCCGCTTGCTTGCTGATGCGCACTGATGCCTTCGAGGCCATCAATGGCTACGACGAAACACTGGCGGTAGGCTTTGGCGATGTGGATTTGTGCCTGCGTACGTTAGAGCTAGGCTGGCGCATCTTGTACTGTCCACAGGCGACCTTGTTGCACCACGAGTCCAAGACCCGGGGCAAATCCGTAGGATTTGATCCGCACCCCGAGGATTCGGCAGCTTTCGTCGCACGGTGGCGTGAGTGGTTGCAGCGTGGAGATCCGTATTTCAGTCCGGCGTTTTCTCCCAATCACACTACATGGGTGGTGCAAGACCCCCTGCACTGCACCTTGGAATTGCGTCGGCGTGTGTACCAGCGGCCAGTGCAGGCACAGCGTCAGGTACTGCGCCATAGTCCATGACTGACCAGTCTCTCCATGCCGCCGTGCCGGCACGCGTGTGCGTGATCATCGTCAATTGGAATGCGGGTGCTTGGTTGGTGCGCTGCGTAGAAAGTTTGCAAGTGCAAACCTTGCAACCTGTCCAGGTACTGCTGGTAGATAACGCCAGCACTGACGACTCTCTGGCGCAACTGCTCGCTAAGTGTTCTGCGTGGGCGCCTTTACGCATCCTCCAGGCTGGTCGGAATGTGGGCTTTGCTGCGGGCAACAATCTGGCACTCGCCGAGTGCGACGGCGCATGCGATTACGTCGCCTTGCTCAACCCCGACGCTTTTGCAGCCCCCGACTGGTTGGAGCGCTTGGTGGAAGCTGCGCACCGGCACCCCGAGGCCGCAGCTTGGGGGTCACGCCAACTGTGTGACCACGACCCCAGCGTACTCGATGGCACAGGGGATTGTTACCACCTGAGCGGTACAGCTTGGCGTGCTAGGCATGGCCAGCGTCAAGAGCCACGAGATCTGCGCGCGCGAGAAATTTTTGCCCCGTGTGCCGCCGCCGCTTTGTATCGGCGCAGCGTCTTACAGCAGCTTGGGGGGTTTGACGAGCATTATTTTTGCTATATGGAAGACGTGGACTTGGGATTTCGGTTGCGGTTGCTAGGCCATAGCGCGCGTTACGTGCCGCAAGCGGTCGTGCGCCACGTGGGTAGTGCGACCAGCGGAGGGCAACGCAGTGCTTTTGCACTGTTTTATGGGCACCGCAACATGGTGTGGACTTTTGTGAAAAACATGCCCTTACCGCTGTTGCTGTTGCTGTTGCCGCTGCATGTCATGGCGAATTTGGCCGTGATTTTCTTGTATGTGCTGCGCGGCCAGCCAGGCCCTGTGCTGCGTGCAAAAGCACACGCTTTGCGTGGTTTGCCCTACGTGTGGCGCCAGCGTGCCAGCGTTCAGCGTTTGACGACGATGGGCCGAGTCTGGCGCGCACTGGATAAAAACTGGTGGCCCCGACCGTGAAGGCGTACCCAGTCAATGGAACGGTATAAGGCATCAGAGTCGTAATGGGTGTTTTCCGGGTCGAAGGAAAAAGGGTTGTGTGGCCGCGGCACCAGCGCCCCCTGCCAGCGTGGCTCCATGAAGAACGACACAAACTGCGCCCCCTGCGCCGCGTGTTGTGCCAGCACCTGCTGCATGGTTGGGCCATCCAGTGGGCGCAACGGGTGAAACTCGGTTACGCCGTAGGGCCGTGGGTCTACTGTTTGTAGCCACTGGGTAAAGCCGGGGCCGTAGGAAGCGTCACCGTACAAACTCACGCCCAGGCGCACATCTGCCAGAGCCTGGCTGTGCCCCGCTTGCAGAGAGGCATCTACCGCATATTTGCTCTCATCCCAGCCCGCATTTGGGAATGCCAACAGCTGGTGGATGTAGCGTGGCGTAGCACTCAGGCACGATTGCGCCACCACCTGATTAAAAAATTGCACGTACTCCACCACTTGTTGACCACGAAATGCATGCCACAGTTCAGCCAGGGGGTTGTAGTACAGGGTTTGTTGCTCTGTGGGCATGTCTACGCTGGCCAACATGCCTGCAGGGCGAGGAATGCCGGTGGGCACTGGGCGCGCTGCACCCAGGTTGGCCGTGCCTGGCTGTTGTCCAGCTGGTGTCATGACGGTCACATGGCGTGTGTCCAGATGCGAAAGCTTTCCTGGAGTGGTTTCCAGAAAGATGTCCAATCGGTGTGTGCCGTGGGGCCACGGGCGAAAGTCCAAGTCCATCCGCCAGCCCGTGTCTGGCTCGCCAACCCCAGGGTGTACCTGCCGAACATCGTCCCGGCGCATGTGCACCCCGGTTCTTCCTAGCCAATGTCCATTGCGATATATGTGTATCCAAGGCTGTTTCATCCCCGGTGCAAACGCCCAGCCAGAGACAGGTAGCCGACCATGGGCAAAGCTGTCCAGATGCCGCGCCAAGCTTGCTTGGGGGGCGGTACGCAGATCCAGGCTAGGCGGCTGCACCTGCGCAAAGCTGCGGTACTGGCTGCCGAGCAAGCGGTTCAGCCGTCCGATGTGCTGAAAGTGCTGCGCCAGATAGCGCTGAAAGCCTTGCACCGAAGTGGGGCTGTAATCTGTGACCACATACGGCGGCTTCCAGCCCATGCCGCCTTGGAAATCAGGAAACAGGTGGTGCACCTCGCCTAGTAGCGTGATGCCCTCTATCTTGGCGCGGTCTGTTGCGGGCAGTTGGCACAGGCCATTGAGCAAGGCACGGGTGGCTTGGACGCGCCGGGAGGTGATCTCCGTGTCGGTGCGTACAAATGTCCACGGATAGGTGGGAATGCCGAAATAGCTGTCCACTGGCAGCGGGCCTTGTGGTGTGTGCAGCAAATTGTCCGGATTGGCCGCGAGCGCACGCTCCAGCGGCGCATCTACAGGGAAATGCGTGGCAAACAGATACAGCACCACGGGGCGCGGATTGTCTTGCACGGTTTGCACTAAACGGGCCACGCGTGTCTGGTCAATCACCCAGTCATTGCCTTGGGGTCGGAACAGTTGCAACAGCGGTGCTTGCAAGGTATAGCCCAGGCGGTACGGCGCAGGCGTGTGGCTGGGCAAGGGTTCGAGCGGTGTGAGTGTGGCCTCTATCAGTGCGGAGGCTGAGCCGCCTGTGCGGGTACAGCGTTGGCCTAGTTCCGTGGCGGTTGTGTCTGGTAGCAAGATGCAGCTATCCAACACGCCCAGCATGGGTGCAAGCAGCAGCGGTTTGCGTTCAATAGGGGGGGCGTTCGCTATCTGCTGTAGCCAATGCGCACCCCATGCTCCGGCCGCTACAACGGCAGCAGCGCTCAGTGCCGTGCAAACAGGATGAAGGTGGCGGGAGGGAGACATGTTTGTGCGTGCAACAAAATGGGCGTTGTAGCTTAACCGCGCTGCTGCGCCCAGCGGATACATGGATGCTCAACCACATGCCAAGATAACCATGCCAGCCCTAGCACCGCCACCAAAGCCAGCGCCAGGCAGCCGGCCAGTGGCCAACCCTGTTGCAAACACCACTGTGTAGCGGCCTGTTGTATGGGAAATGCGTAGATATAAACACCGTACGACAAATCGACCCGCTCCCTGGAGGTCGGTAGGTGTGCGTCAAGCCCCACATGGGCAAGGTAAAAGGTGCCGCAGGTTAGCAAGGCCCACACCCCTGCTTGGCGCAGAACAGTCGCTTCGCTGCACCAGGCGAGGGTCATCCCCAGCACCGCTACCGCACCCATCCAATGCCCAGGGCGTACGCGGTAAGCGGCAAAGCTACTGCCAATGAAGAACGGCACACCGAAAGCCCCAGCATCGCGTAGGCGCAGCACATCCCAGGGGTTGTCCTGGAGTTGTGCCTGCAAAGCTGCATCCCAAGGCCAGGTGATGGCGCTCAGCCACAGCAGTGCCATGGCTGCCGCCAGGGCCGGAAAAACCCAGCGCACCCCACGGCCTAGCCAAGCTGCGCAAGCCAATAGCATGTACATCGCCAACTCGTAGCGGATAGTCCACAGTGAACCATTCACGGCCCTCGCAAAAGGGTTGTGCTCGAACACCCCCGGCAAAGTTTGCAGCGTGGCCATGGCGAAGGCGTTGTTCACCCAATGCCACCAGGTCGCTGGGGCGCGCCAGTAGTCGTGTAGCGGCCAGGTTGTCCACCAGGGGCCGAGCAGGCAGACGGTCAGCGTGACGGCGACTAGCAGCCCGGGGAAAATGCGCAGCATGCGCTTGCGCCAAAAAACCTGCCATGATGGCGAGCGCATCCAGCTTTGGTACACAAGGTAGCCACTGACAAAGAAAAACACCCCTACTGCCAGTGCGCCCAGGCTGTGGCCCCGAAACGGCTCTAGTACTGTTAATTGGTACAGCACCACGCCGTGGGCACCGAACACGGCCAGGGCGGCTGCCAGGCGTACGGTGTCGAATCGATTGTTCATTCTGGCTGTCTCGGGGGTACGTGTATGCTAAAACCTACATTCGCGCTAAGGTGCCGACAACAAGTGCGTTTTTACTTGTTGCAGTGTTGCATTCTCGTACTACACTCACCCCCGACCCGCCCCTGACGGGGTCTGTGCAGCGAGTTTTCTCTGCTGCAAGGTTCCGCTAAGTGGCAAATGTTGTTTTTAAAAGACAGCATTCAACACCCTATGGAAAGCGGGCGCCATCCCCTGAAAAGGCTGTGCTACCATCAATCAGCGTAAACAATCTTGGTAGTTGCGCTTTCAACTTTTAACTGGAGTTCATACATGAGAAAAAATCTTCTCGCCCTGAGCATCGCTGCCATGGTTGGTGGCCTGACTGGCGTGGCCAACGCTGCTACCGGCCTGAATTCGGCTGGTACGCTGGATCTGATTTCTTTTAATCCTGCGAACGCTGCTGACGTTGCAGTGGTTGCTCCTGTGGCCGCTGGTTTCCCGGCTGCTGGTCAATTGACACCTACGACTACTGGTGTCGGTCACATCTTGGTGGTTCCTTATTTCACCAGCCAGGGTACAAATCACTCCCTGCTGAATATTGTGAACACCGATCAAGTTAACGGTAAGGCCGTTAAGCTGCGCTATCGCGGTGCTGCCAACTCTGATGACTTGTTCGATATCACCATCTACCTGTCTCCTGGCGATGTCTGGACTGCGGACGTGGCCGTTGATTCGGAAGGTTTTTCTCGTTTGGAAACCTCTGATAACAGCTGCACCCTGCCTAGCGCTGCTGACATCAAAGAAGCTAACAACGGTCGTTTCGTGACCCATCGCGTTCGTAATGCTGACAAAGAGCAAACACGCGAAGGCTACATCGAAATTTTGAATACTGCTGATATTCGCCCAGGTTCTGCTTTGTTTACTGCGATTAAGCACGTGAACGGCAAGGCTCCTTGCACACAAGCAGTGATGGATCTGCAGGCCGTTGCTCTCTCCAACGTTGCTGGTAACCCCAACACTCCTGCTGCTCGTGGCTATTCCTGGCCTACTGGTGGTTTGATGGCCAACTGGTCGATCGTTGATGTTGCTTCTACTGCTTCGTTCTCTGGCGAAGCAATTGCTCTGCGTGCAACTCCTGCCAACGTGATTGATGTGGGTGGTTCCGGTCGTTTGGTCTGGGCTCCTCAAACTACTGACGTTGTGACGTTGGTTAATGCACAGGCTTTGACTGCAGATCCGTTGCTGTCTGGTGGCACTATCAAAACAGCTAGCTATGACTTCCCGGATCTTTCGACCCCTTACATCGTCCCGGTTGCTCCTGCTGTCAATGTGACTCCTGCTGACCAAGCTAACGCTTTGGCTGCTCAATTGGCAGTTCGTAGCATTACCAACGAATACCTGACAAGCGCAAGCGTTCAGTTCCAAACGGACTGGGTGTTCTCGATGCCCACACGTCGTTATGCTGTTGCTGTGAACTACGCTGCGAATGCGCCTGTGTACAATCCTGCAGTTAATGCTCACTTTACTGCAGCCAACGTTACCATGGACGCTTCGACTGGCCGTGCCTGCGTGGACTCCGGTTCTATGCGCGCCTTCGACCGTGAAGAAACGACTCGTAATAGCTTCGTGATTTCTCCGAATGCTACTCACCGTTTCTGCGGCGAGACTTCGGTTCTGACCTTCAACAAGAAGGCCACTGAAACTTCTTTGTTGGGCGCAAAGATTGCACGTGAAAGCATCGATACCAAGATGGTTGAAGGCTGGTTCACGATCGGTACGCCTGGTCTGGGTAACGGCCTGCCAGTCGTTGGTTTTGCGGCAGTCAAGGCTGCTGGCAATATCGGCGGTACCTGGGCTCACCGTTTTGAGCGTTGATCGTTCAAGCACCTGATTGCAGGTAATGAAAAAGGCGGGGAGCTTCCCCGCCTTTTTCTATTCTCAGGCCCTTTTCGTCTCAGCTTTTTGTCTCGCAGATGATGCCTTTCGTTACTTTTTCGCCATTGTTTCGCGTCGTTAGTTTTCGTTGCCTTGGTGTTCTCGGATTTGCATTCGCCACCGTTTCTTCTGTTTCTGCACAAGTACAGGTTGAAAATGTGCCGTTGATGCAGGGTGCTGGTGTCGTTGTTAGTTCTCAAGATGCACTTGTTGAAATGGCGCATATGCCAGAAGACGTGCGACAAAAATTTCTTGTAGAACCTGAGGCATTGCGTCAGTGGGTCGAGCATCTGTTCTTGCGTCGTGCTCTTGCTGCTCAGGCGCAGCACCACGGGATAGCACAGAAAAAACAGATCCAGCAGCAGGTTGAGATTGCCAAAGAACGTATATTGGCCGAAGCGCAATTGGAACAAGTCGAGACCGATGTCTTGCCTAAATCTGCAGCGATTGACAAACAAATTCAAACAATCTATAGGGCTGAACCACAGCGTTTTATGCTGCCTGAAGAAGCCCATGTTCGTCATATTTTGATTGCAGGACAGGATGAAGCTGCTCGTAGCAAAGCAGAAAAAATCCTTGCTGATTTGCGCGCTGGCGCCGACTTTGAGCAGCTTGCCCGTGAGCATTCCCAAGATACCGGTACTGCACCCAAAGGTGGCGACTTGGGTTTTTTCTCTAAGGGAAAAATGGTCCCTGCTTTTGAACAAGCCGCCTTTGGTCTGAAAAAAACCGGCGAACTCAGTCCTGTGGTGCAAACACCGTTTGGCTTTCACATCATCCGCTTAGAAGGGCGCAAACCTGCTACGGTGAAACCTTTTGATGAGGTCAAAGACCAGTTGCGCGCTGAAACTATTGCCAAGCTGAAAAACGATGCACGCAAGAAAGAGGTGGAGCGCGTGCGTGCACTGGCCCAAGGTGATGCAGCAGCTTTAGAGGCCTTTATTGCCCAGCAAAAAGCTTTGCTTGAGCAGACGCCTGACAAACCCTGATCGTGCCCATGGCCCTCCCAGCAGAAACCCTGGCCCTGTGGCGTGCACGCAGCCTGTGCGCTACGCTCACGCGGCGTGAAGTTGCTGCCCGTTATGCAGGTACAGCACTGGGGTGGGTGTGGGCCTATGCCCAGCCGCTGCTCACCATGGCGGCCTACTATCTGGTGTTTGATGTGGTGTTTGCTATGCGTGTGGGTGAAGGTGCCTCCACGCGTGCTGTGGGCACCTACTTGATTGCAGGCATGCTGCCCTGGATGGCGTTTAGTGATGCTGTGGCACGGGCTATGAACAGCTTGCTGGAGTCGGCCAACGTATTGCAAAAAAATCCTCTGCCCCCGATGCTCTTCCCCGCACGCGCTGTGCTGGCCAGCAGTGTGGTTTTTGCCCCCTTGCTGTTGCTCTTGGTGCTTGCCTATGCTCCTTTGCACCACTTTGCGCCTGCACTGCTGCTGCTGCCGGTGTTGGTGGGGGTGCAAATTGTGCTGTGTTTGTTGTGGGGAGGTGTGTTGGCCATCTTGGCGGCTGCTTTGCGGGATGTGGTGCAATTGGTGGGGTTTGCCCTGTCGCTGGGCATTTTTCTCTCCCCAGTGCTTTTTCCCGCCCATCTCTTCCCTGAGGCGTGGCGCTGGGCGTTGTGGCTGAACCCTATGACTGCTTGGATCAACAGCTACCAGGCGTTGCTGTTGCACGGCGCGTGGCCCAGTGTGGACAACGCCATTGCCATGGTGTTGTGGTTGAGTGCAGGGGCTGCCTTGCTACAGGTGTTACTCTCGCGCAGCCGCGAGCAATTGATTGACTGGCTCTAAGAGCCTATTTCCGTCACCGTCATGCTTTTGCCCACCCAGGCTATTTTGGATCCCGGTGCACCGCCCACGTTGCACGCCCAGCAGCTGGGTAAGGAGTACCGCGTGTACCCCTCACCCCGGCAGCGCTTGCTCTCGCTGCTGTTCAACCGGCGCAACTACCGCAGTCACTGGGCACTGCGCGAGGTGTCGTTCCAATTGCAGCGTGGCCAGTGCCTGGGCTTGATTGGCGACAACGGTGCGGGCAAAAGCACCTTGCTCAAGCTGTTGGCCGGCACGCTGCAGCCTTCGACAGGCAGCCTGCTGCGCCAGGGCCGCGTGACGGCTATTTTGGAGCTGGGAGCGGGTTTCCATCCGGATTTCACCGGACGACAAAACCTGTACTTTGGTGGCAGTTTGATTGGCATCGAAGCAGCGCAGATGCGCGAGTTAGAGGCCTCCATCATCGACTTCAGCGAATTGGGTGAAGCGATGGATCGTCCGCTGAAAACCTATTCCTCGGGGATGGTGGTGCGCTTGGCTTTTGCCTTGGTGACTGCATTGGAGCCGCAGGTGCTCATCATTGACGAAGCCCTGGCGGTAGGTGACCAGCATTTCCAGAAAAAATGCATTGAGCGCATCGAGGCGTTCCGTCACAACGGTTGCACCATTTTGTTCTGCTCGCACAGCCTCTACCACGTGCAGCGCCTGTGCGACCAGGCGCTGTGGCTGCACCAAGGCCAGGTGCGCGCCTTGGGTGCGACGGCGGAGGTTGTTGCAGCCTACGAGGCCCATGTGCGCAGCCAGCAGCACGACGGTACTGCACATGAGACTTCCGCAGTGGCCACAGCCGCCAGCACCCCTGCACCGCGTCCAGACGCCGACCAAGCACACATCGAAGCCGTGCTGTTGCCAGATGTGCTGGCTCCCCAGGAGAACGCACCCGGCGGCTGTGGCCGTTTAGATTCGCCTCACCTGTGCGTTACGGTACGCGCCCGTGCACCGCAGGGGGTGCAGCCCCACATCGGCTTGCTGATTGAGCAGTTGGATGGTTTTGGGGTGACCTCCGTGGCGACGCACTTTGATGGCACCACACCCCACCTGGAGGATGACGGTGCCTGGATGGCCACAGTGACTTTTCCTGACGTGCCTTTGCACACAGGCCAGTACAAAGTCAGTGCCTATTTGTTCGATAGCAGTGGCATGGTGGTCTATGACGAGTGGAAAGACTGCGCCAAATTCGCCCAAGTGTTTGCCCAAAGCACACCGGGTGTGGTGCGCTTGCCCCATGCGTGGACTTAGTCTTCGTAGAGTGCTGCATTTGCTATTGAATAAATAGCTGCTTGCGCTTGCTTGATAAGGCTAAGCGGCCTTTTTTGTGTGGAAAACGATCTGAAAGTATGTTTCCTGGCTGCCTCTGAGGTCTTGGGAAAGTCCACCACCCACGAAAATAAGCCAAAAAACAAGCAAAATCAGCGCCTAGACCTTGTCTGATAAGCGCAAGCAGCTCCTAAAAATGGAGCAAATGGCCTGCTGTGTACCCCTCACCTACTGCGAAAGAGCCACCCCATGCCCCGTATCACCCGCCACCGTATGCGTGTCGAGCTGCGCGATTTGCTGGAGCTGGTGCTGGTGCCAGGTTTGGCTGCACTATTGCCATGGCGTTGGTGCTTTGCTCTGTTCAAACGGCTGGCCCGCATCGATTGGTTTTACCGCCCCACCACCCATGAGGCCCTGCGCCAAGCACAGGCCTTGGGGCAGGTGCCAGCAGGTACTGAGGCGCAATGGTTGGCAACCCGGCGCCTGGTAACTATGGTTGACCATGCCGATTACTACCTGGCTATCAGCCGCTCAGACGCTTATATGCGCCGTCATATGGATGTGCAAGGCCAGTGGCCTACGCCGGGCCAGGCAGCAGTGCTGTTGAGCTTTCATTGGGGTGCGGGCATGTGGGCACTGCGCCATGCTGGGGCCCAGGGACTGCACGTGCATGCTTTGGTGGCAGCGCTGGATGGCGCACCGTTTGCAGGGCGCAAGGTGTTGCACCGTTACGCCATCGCACGCACGGCCCAGGTGGGCGTAGCTCTGCGCCATGCGCCCTTGGTTATCACGGGGAGTTTGCGCCCGGTGGTCAAGGCGCTGCGCAACCAGGAACAAGTGCTGGGTTTGGTAGATGTGCCCGCCGACCAGGCCGAGGGCAGCAGCTTACCCGTTACCGTCTGCGGTATGGCCGCCCGTGTGCCTAAAGGGCTGATGCGCCTGGCCTTTGATATGCAGGTGCCGGTGACGGTGTACATCAACGGCTTCGATCCTGATACTGGGCGGCGTTTTTTGCGTATGGAGCAGATTGCTCCCCAACCCGATTTGCAAGCCCAGGCCGATGCCGTGTTCGCTCGCCTGAATGATTGCATGGCGCAAAACAATGCGTTATGGCATTTTTGGAGCGAAGGGCACCGGTTTTTCAAGCCCTGAGCGGCTTCAGTCCTTCTGGTAGAACCACCACTGGCCTTCGTCGAGCAGCCAAGTTTCGTACAGGGTGGATTCCAGCGGTTTGCTAAAGCCGCGTGCCAGCACCACCACTTCCAGCTTCACCGTCGCAGTGCAGCGCTCCGCATTCTCGCAACTCACGTTATCCACTTTCGCACTGTGCCACGCAGCGCCGTTGCTGAAGCCGCTAGCGTACTGGGCGGATGTTTTGAGGCTGCGGTAGGCTGGAGTGAGGTAGGTGTAGGCCTGCTCAAAGTCTTTTTTCAGCAAGCGATCCCAGCGCTGTTGGGCACGCTCGCTGACGAGGGTTTCTGGTGTGACCGTGGCTGCTGGAGTGTTGGGATGGCTCGCGCAACCGACCAGCGCAGCGGCGGCCAGGGCCAGGGCGCTGGTACGTGCAGTAAGAGAGAGATAGGGCAGAGACAGCATGGTTTTCCTCCTGAGAGTTGTGTTTTGTGGAAGGCTTAAGGTGCCGTGTCTTGGTTGGTGAAAGCGCGCGCAGGTTCTACAGTGCGTGGCTTGGTTGGCTGCAGCGATTCAATATTGGAGAAGCTTTTCATGCGCTCGCGCAAGTCGTCGGTAACCTCGCGCACGTCCACCTCGGTGCGCACCACTTTAGGCGTGATAACCACCAGCAATTCGGTGCGGAGTTTTTCCCTTGTCGTGGTGCCAAACAAGGCACCAACCACAGGCGCTGTATGTAGACCCGGGATGCCGGCATCGTTGTTCACATCGCGCTCCTGGATCAACCCGCCCATGACAATCGTCTCACCCGACCGCACAGCCACCTTGCTGGAGAGCTGGCGTTGGTAGAACTTGCTCTGGCCCGTGATCTCGTCTTTGCTACCGACCTCGCTGTAGGTTTGATCGATTTGCAGACTCACCAGATTACCGGAGTTCACAGAAGGTACGACCGATAGGTTGACGCCCGTGTCTTTCCACTCATAGCTGTTGGTATTGCCTGTACTGCCTGAAGTGAAATTGGTGGTAGCGGTTTGCACCGGTACCTGGGAGCCGACCATGATGGAGGCCGGGTGGTTGTCCAGCACCATCAGCGAGGGGGACGAAACGACCTTGATGGCACCTTTGGATGACAGCGCACTCAAGATCGCACGCACATTGCCAAGGCTATTTTTGAGGGTGTACGAGAAGCCGTTTTGAGCGGTTGTAAACACGCTCGCGGGGGTGAGGGGCGGGTCGGCTTTTGTGGGGCCGTTGGTCAACATGCCCACACCGCTATAGCTGCTGTTGGTCCGGCTGTCAGAGAATTGCCACTGCAAGCCGTAACGCAAGGTGTCGTCCAGGGTGACTTCGATGACGTTGGCTTCGATCAGCACCTGGGTAGGCGGCAGATCCAGGCGTTTGAGGGTGGCTTCAATCTTGTTGTATTCAGCCTGCGTACCCCAAACCAGTACCGAATTGTTCAGGTCATCAGACATCACGCGGATGTTGCCAATGGTGGTGGCCCCTGAAGTTTGCGTGGCAGCCGGTTGGTTGGCTTGCGTCGCATTGGCTTGCATGCCACCAAAGCGCAGCCCTGTGCCGCCCGCGTTGTTGCTGGAGTTACCGAACAGCGAGCCAGTACTGGCGCGGGTGCTGTTGGCCAAGCCGGGGGCTACGCCGGAGGTGGCAGGTGCACTGCTGCCACTGCTCCCCCCAAAAATACCTTGCAGTACGCTGGCCAGGTGGCGTGAGTTGCCGTTTTGTACGCGGTAAATGTGCAGTTGTGGCTCGGCGCTGTTTTCATGGGGGCGGTCAAAGCGCTCAATCCAGCGCCGTGCTTCGTCCAGGTAGGCGGCACGTGGCGTGACGACAAGGATGCTGTTAATGCGCTCAATGGGCATCACACGCAGCGCGCCAAACAACGGGTTGTTCTCTGCCAGAGCTGCGCCATTGGCCGTATTCGTTGCGCGTGTCTGGGCGGTGGGGGCGGGCTGTGCGGGGTTGGCCCCTGGTGTGCCTGTCGGGGTGGCAGGGGCTCTGCCGGGGGCTGCTGTGCCAGCAGCGCCTGCGACCAGCAGCTGCAACGCCGCTTCAACTTCTTGCGCACTCACGTGTTTGAGAGGGAATACCCCGACCGACATGCCTTGCAGCAAGTTGACGTCAAACGTGTTGACCAAATCCAGCCATCCTTCAGCTTGTGAGCGCGAGCCAGCAAGCACGAGCAGATTGCGCACAGTATCGACACGCACCAGGCTCTCTGCAGGCACCATCGGGCGCAAGATCGAAGCCATTTCGGTGGCACCGATGTACTGCAGTGGCACGATGATGGCACCACTGCCGGGTGGTAGGGGGCTGCCAGGGCTGGCCTGGCGCACACTGGAGGAGACACCGCGCAGCGCCTCGGGGCGTCCCACGTGGTAGCTGCCACGCGCATCGCGCGTCAAGGCTAGGCCGTTGGCGAACAGGGCGCTTTCCAGCAAATACACCGCTTGGTCTGCAGAGACTGGTGCGCGGGTGGACAGCGTCACGGTACCGTTGATGGGCTGGTAGAGCACGTAGTCCACTCGCAGCAAATCGCCCAAGATGGTGCGCACCACTTCGGCAATCGGCGCCTCTTCAAAATTCAGACTGATTGGGGCGCCGCCTACCGCTGGACTGGGTTTGGCTGGGGCCACCACCCGGTCATTGCCGCGGATCGTGCGTGGTTCCAATGCCTCGGCGTTGCCGGCAGAGGAGGTGGCAACGCCTGCGGCAGGCACGCTGGCAGGAGACGGTACAGGGCTGCTGGGGGTGGTCGGCTGTGCGCCCAGGAGCTGGCTGGCGCCCAGCAGGGCAGCGGAGAAAAGGTGCTTGCGGGACATCATGAAATCGGCTGGTCAAAGAAGGCGGCGGTGGCAAAGAGGGACTACAGCTGGGGCGTGCGTACAGTGGCGTACTAGCGAGGCACTGGTGTGCTACCCAGGGGCGTGCCACGTACGGCCTCGCCCACTTTGGCTCGCTGCAGCGAGAGTTGGCGGACTTGGCCGGAATGCTCAAAAGTGGCGCCACGGCTGTGGACGGAGCGCAAAACCCAGCCGTCGACGGCTTCGTGCAGGCGCACCCGGCGGTTTTTGTCTTGGATACGCAAAATCACACTCACAACCTGGGCGCTGTCGAACACGGCTACCAACTGGGCAGTGCTCAGCGTGTCAGAGGGTGCTGCTACGGGATTTTGAGGCGAAGGAGGAGGTGGTGGGCGACGTGTTTCTGAGAATAGCGGCCGCTCCAGCAATACCAGAAAACGGCCAGTGGAGCTTGGTGCAGGCTCTACTAAAGGGGGCAGCATTTGCAAGTAGTCTGCCGTAATGGGGGATGGGGGCTGCCAGCGTGTGTGGCGCAGGCGACCGCTTGGCTCTATCCACAAGACAGCGAGTAGCAGAACCATGACAGCACAAATCAGGCCAAGCAGGGACAGGGTGTGGCGTTTCATGGTGCAAGAGGACGCAGGATCAGTAGGTTGAACTGGACGATCAGGCGCTGAGGGCCGGAGTTGCCGGGGCCTTGGGCTGTGATTTGGAGGTCATCTACGATCAGTGCAGGCTTTTGCTCAGACAAGCCTACCAAGGCTGCTTGCAACGACACGATGTCAGCATCTGCACGTACTACCAGGGGAATCCGTTCCAAGCCTTGTTCTTGTTTGATAGTGAGCACTTGGCTGCTGACCACGTTCATACCTGCACTGGTGAACAAGGAGCGGATGCGCTGCTGTGCCTCATTGCCGGTTTGGCTGCTATCCGTGTCGGAGGGATGTAGGTACCACGACCGCATGGCTTGGGCATGACTGCTTGCTTGCGTCAGGGCGTCACTGCTGCGCGCCAGACCTTCAAGGCGGGCATAACGCGGCTCAAAATCACTTAGACGCTTACTGGCCCATTGATGCTTGTTGTATACATAGCCTCCCAAGGTGAAGGCGACCAGCGCCAGCGTGCTGGCGAGGAGTAAAAGCAGCACGCTGGCTTCTTTGGGGATGGGAAATTTCATGGCGTAGCAGTGCCTGCAGTGCGGTGGTTAGCCACCCATGGAAAAGCGGCCTTTGCGCGGTGCAGTGGTCAGCGGCTGTGGAGTAGGCTCAGACGCGGTCGACAAGGCTGATGCAGGTGACGATTCGGTGACAGGTTTAGGTGTGGGAACCATCGGTGTTGAGGTTGGAGCATCCTCGGTCACTGATGTGGCCTGGAGTGCCGCTGGCACTTGTGATAACAGTGCAGGATCAAGCTGGAACTCCACTTGAAAGTTATCCAAAGACGCGCCAGGGTTGCGCACGGCTGCTGAGGGTGCTCTGACCTCTCGCAGTCCCTCAATGCGGCCCAGTGCTTGCATCAAGGCGGCGGCATCGGGAGTCATCCCTTGCATGGTGACTTTCAGCCCCTGTGTTTTCAGGTTATGCAGATATGTGCCATCAGGCAGGCTCTCTGTCAGCAGTTGCAGCAGTGGTAGGTGGGCCGTGCGCTCTGACAGCAAGGCGCGCACTTGGTCGAGTTGCTCGACGCTGTGCAAATAGGCTTCGCGCTGCGCTTGGGCTGGTGCAGCCTGTTGCTGCAGCACTTCATAAGCATGGGTGGCCTCGATGGCGCGCAGGCGCAGCTGCGCCGTTGGGGTGAGGGCGATGGCGCATAGCAGCACCGAGATACATAGCAGCAACCCGTAAGCCAGGTGTCGCCGCTGTGCAGCCGCGCGTTGCCGCGCCGCTTCACCCCAGCCGGGGAGTACCACAGGGGGGGGTGATGACGTACCCAGGGGGGGGCAGCGCGCCCACACCTCGGGCAGGCCTTCGGGATGGCTCAATTGGGCGCGTACGTTTTGTACATGGGCTTGCACATGCTGGCGCGAGGCAAGCACCAAATGCACGAGCCCACCGCCTGTGTCAGCACTCGCCTCGCTGTTGCTCATCTGGTAACCCCATACCAGGTCGTGTGGTGCAAAGGGGCTGCTGCTTTGGGCCTCCAGCTCAATGGCACGCAGGCTGTCGGTCACAGCCATGGGTGGCAGGGTGAACGATTTGTGCAGTAGCAGTGCTTCGGGCACTTCGATGGCTTCGAACCGTGCTGCCGCCAGAGCTTTGTCGTCTGGGGCAGTCACTGCCTGTTGGTGCCCTAGCCACAGCGCTATGCGGCCATCGGCGTGCAGCACGCGTATGGGCAGATCCGGGGTCAGCCATGACAGAGGCGGTTGCTGTTGGGCACTGTGCCACAGCTGGCGCAGCGCCTGCCAGCCGCGTCCCAGGTCGAGGCCAAAAAGTTGCAGAGAGTCAGTGGTCAGGGGCATGTGCTGGGTGGTCAGGCGTCGGGTGTTGGACGGGGCTCAATCCATTCATCAGCACCCAGTACACGCCAAGGCAGGCCCGCGCGTGCATCAGGGCGCAGCTCAATGTCGCGCACTACCATGGCCTGGGCACCATCGTCTAGGGTGACGCGGGCTTGCAGGCGGTAACGCGTGCCCAGACCTTGGCTCACGATGTCTGGGGGAAGTGAGGAGGTGTCCATGGACGGCGCAGCAGAGACGTTGGAGCCCGCTGGTTGCAGGCGTTGCTGGTACAAAGCCTGCGCCTGCGCTTGGTTGCCGAGCGTCAGCACCAACAATACCGGTAGTGGCGCTGCCCGGGGATTGACGCCGCTGGCGCCACGCGCGGCGGTGCTCAAAAGCGGCGCGAGTCTAGCATAGAGGTCGTAGTCCACTCCGGGGACGCGCAGCAGGTCTGCCGGGCTGTCAAACCCACGGCTGCGCCCTTCGCTGTCGGCCTCGTTGCGGATTTTGACGGTGGCTTGCGCCAAGGCCGCTGCAGCGCCGGGTGCCAGCCCGCCTGCTACTTGGTAGAGGCGCTCCAGCAGGGGTGCACTGGCTTGGTTGGGGTTGATCCAGCCGCTGAGCACAGCGACTTCCACGGCGATGTCGTAACCCTGGTAGGACTGATCCAGGCGCTGCCAGGGGGGGCGGTTGGGCTGCTGGCCGAGTTGGCGCACGGCCAGTGCGATAGCTGCCTCGCCCAGCGCCCGGGCTTGCAGTTGCTGGCGTTGGGCGATGAGGGTGCGTGTTTCGCTGCGCACCGATTGCGTGAGCCCCGTCACGCCAATCGCCAGCGCCGCCACGATCCACAACACGGCAATCAAGGCCAAGCCGCGTGCAGGGGCGGGATGTCGCACCCTCTTCATTCTGTGGGCCCCATAGAAAAACGGCTGCGTTGTCCTTCGGCGCTGGCCCGCAGGGGGGTGACCCATAGCGGCCAGGCCCCGCTGTGGGTCTGCAGGTCGATGCGCAGGCGCTCGGGCAGCTGGTCTGGGCGTGTCCACTGCGTGACCCACTGCGGCTGAGGCTGGTAGGGGTCTTCATAGTGCAAGCTCAAGGCGGTGACGCCATGCACCAGCACGCGAAAGTCGGTGGCCCCCCAGTTGGGGAACTCTGGCCCGCCTGTGAAGGGGGCAAAACGCAGCACCAGTGCCCCATCGCCGTCGATGTCTTCCAGGGCCAGGCGAAAGAGCGTGGAGCCACCCAGGCCGTGGCGTGGTGGCATGGTGCCCAGCCATGCCATAGCCTGGCTTTGGCCAAGAAAGTGCAAGCGGCTTTCGCCCTCGCGTGGTAGGCCAGCTTTGCGCCGTGCAGACACTTGGCCCAGCAAGGTGTCGAGAAATTGCGTGGCGGTGCGTAAATCATCTGCCAGGGCGATGCGCGCATCGACCCGTTCTTCGGTTTGTGCCAGGGTGCGCAGGGCACCTGCCAGTCCGAGCATGAGCAGCGACAGCAGCGCCATGGCGACTAGCATTTCTACCAAAGTAAAGCCCCGGGTGGAGTGGCTAAATTGGTATGATTTTGATAGCTGCTTGCGCTTGTCTGGTGTGGTCTGGAGGCCAAAAAACCCCAAAATCATGGCATCCCCTGAGCGGCTACAGGCAGGCGCTGTGGGCGCAGCGTACGCAGCTGCAACAGTTTGTCTTGTCCCCGTTCGCGCCAGCTGATGCTCAGTTCCAGCTCATGCAGGGGCGGCACCGTAGCTCCCGGCGGGGCTGTGGCAGGGGCCGCAGCGTAAGGTTGGCTGCGCACGGCCCATTGGTAGCCGGCCGATTCACCACTTTCATTCCAGCCGTTTTCTGGGATGGCATCGCGCGCCGCCAGTAGCGACTGGGCTAGCAGCAGGGCGCGCTGATGTTCATACAACTCACCCGCATTGCGCGCCCCGCTACCCGAGGCCCGGTACAACACGCCTAGCGATAGTGCCATGATGGTCAGTGCCACCAGCAGCTCCAGCAGCGTTAAGCCGTGGGCGCGGCGCGCTGCCCGGTGGCACCGCAGCGGCGCTGGAGCAGGAGCGAAGGCTAGGGCGCTCATGGCAGTAGCGCCTCTTGCGTCACGCGACCGGAAAGCCAATCGACTTGCAGGCGCGAGCCGCTGCCGCTCGGGCGGATCACCTCAATGCTGCCGCCCGTGGAGCCCCCATCGGGGAAAAAGCGAATGGCGGCTTGCTCGGCTGTGCTCTCTATGCCTGCCACAGTGGTGCGCAGCTGCAAAGTTTCAGGAATGGCGTGCGAGGTGCGTGCGCCATCCACGCCAAAGCGGTGCTGTGTCAGATCGATCACTAAGCGGGTCGGGCTGCGCGTGAGCAAGGCTTGCTGGCGCGCAGCGCGCAACTCGGCCGCGAGGCTGCGCAAGGTACTGCGGTATTGCGAGGATTCACGCATTTTTTCCAGAGCAGGCGGGGCCAAACCCACCACCAGCGCCAAGATGGCAAACACCACCAGCAGCTCGACCAAGGTAAAGCCGCGTAGGTGACGCACGCTCAGGCTCCGCAAAACGGATGGGTGTGTGTGTCAGGGGGTGTTGCGTACGTCGGCGTTCTCGCCATCGCCACCCGCAGCGCCGTCTGCACCCAGAGAGATGATTTCGATGGTGCCACCATTGTTGGCGTAGCGGTAAGGATTGCCCCACGGGTCGCTGGGCACCCCGCCTTTGAGGTAGGGGCCGTTCCAGCCGTTGACGGCGCCAGGTTTCGTTACCAGGGCCTGCAGGCCTTCCTGGGTGGTGGGGTAGCGGCCCACGTCCAGCTTGTACAGCTCCAGCGACTTGTCCAGGTCGGCAATTTGCACTGCGGCAGTTTTGGCTTTGGCACCACCCAATTGACCCAGCACGCGCGGGCCTACCAGACCAGCCAACAGAGTCAGGATGGCCAGCACGACTAGCAATTCGATCAGGGTAAAACCGCGCGCACGCCGACGTGCAGTAGAAGGGCAGGACAGGGGGAATGCAGGGCTCAGACGCGCCATGGACAAGGCTCCTTGGGCAAACAAAAATTATACGGCGAGGTCGTTAATCGACAGGATGCCGAGCAAGATGGAGACGATGATGGCGGCGATCAACACCCCCAGCACCAAAATCAGCACCGGCTCCACCAGGGTCAGCAGGCGCTTGATGCCGGTCTCCACCTCGCGGTTGAGAATGTTCGACAACTCCAGCATCATCGGCCCCACGCGGCCAGTTTCCTCGCCTACACGGATCAGGTTGATGGCCAGAGGTTCAAAAATACCGCTGGCACCCACCGCTTGCACCACCTTGCCACCTTCTTTGACGATGGGGGCAATGCGCGCTAGGGCCTGCTGCAACAAGGTGTTGCTGACGGTATCGGTGGCAATGTGCAGTGCCGTGAGCATGGGCACGCCATTGCCCAGCAGCGTGCCCAGCGAGCGGGCGAACAAGGTGAGCTGGTATTTCAGCGTCAAGCTGCCGACCAGGGGCAAGCGCAGCAGCAGTGTCTGCCACCACTGGCGCCCAGCAGGTGAGTGAAACCAGCGCCGCAGCCCCAGCACGCCCAGCACAGCCAGCACACCCAGCACCAGGCCATACGAGCGAAAGGCCTGGCCCAGCTCCATCACCAGTCGGGTGGGCAGGGGCAGGGCATCACCCATGTCGGTGAACAGCTTCTCGAACTGGGGGACGACGAAGCCCAGCATGGCAATCAGCGACAACACTGCCACGGCCAGCAAAATGGCCGGATAGATCGTGGCTGAGACTACGCTTTCACGCAGTTGGCGTTCGCGCTGCATATGCTCGACCAGACGATCGAGCACGGCGGACATTTGCCCGCTCACTTCACCGGAGCGCACCATGTTGATGTAGAAGTCGCCGAACAAGGAGCGGTGCTCTGCCAGCGCACGGCTGAGCGGTGTACCACCTTTGACCGCGTCCAAAATGCCCTGCACCAGGGTGCGCACGCTGGGTTTGTGCGCTGCCATGTCGATGAGCACGCGCAGTGCGTTGTCCAGCGCCAGGCCAGCACGCAGCATGATGGCTAGTTCAGAGGTCAGGGCCAGCACATCTGCGCTGTTGACCGGGCCTTTGTTCACACGCACTTTTCCCGGTGTGGGCAGGCCATGGGTGCCGCTGGGGGGGCTGGCGTTCAAGGTGGCACCGGCTGCACCGCTGGCTTCAATGTGCAAAGGGGTCAGGCCCTGGCTGCGCAGTTGGCGTTGAGCGGCGGCCACGCTGGTCGCAGAAAGCTGTCCGTGTTCGATCTTTCCCGCTGCGGTGGCAGCACGCCAGGTGAAATCAGGCATCGGCGTGATCCTGTGTCACGCGGGCCAGTTCGTCCAGCGTGGTGGTGCCTGCGGCCACTTTGCGCAGGCCGTCTTCAAACAGGTTCAACATGCCACTTTGTGCGGCCAAGGTGTGCAGGCTGTTGGCATCGCGTCCTTCGATGATGGCGCGGCGCAGGGGCTCATCCAGTACCAGCAGTTCGTGGATGCCTGTGCGTCCACGGTAGCCGGTGTGGCGGCAGTGCTCGCAACCTACAGCGCGGTAAATCGGTTGGCCCGGTGCGCAAAAGCGCCCCAGGCCGGTACTGGCCAGCAGCTGGACGTCGGGCACGTAGCTTTCCTTGCAGTGCGTGCACAGCGTACGCACCAGGCGTTGCGCCAGCACGCCGTTGACTGACGAGGTGATGAGGTAGCTCTCTACACCCATGTCTTGCATACGGGTGATGGCACCGGCGGCGGTGTTGGTGTGCAAGGTGGAGAGCACCAAGTGGCCTGTCAGCGCTGATTGCACGGCAATTTGCGCGGTTTCGCCGTCGCGCATCTCACCGATCATGATGATGTCGGGGTCTTGGCGCAGGATGGAGCGCAGGGCGTTGGCAAAACTCAGGTTGATCTGTGGATGTACCTGGATTTGGTTGATGCCTTCGAGCTGGTATTCCACCGGGTCTTCCACGGTGATGATCTTGTTGGCTTGGGCGTCAATTTTGGACAGTGCGGCATACAGTGTGGTGGTTTTGCCCGAGCCCGTCGGCCCGGTGACCAGCAAGATGCCATGCGGGCGGGCCAGCAAAGTATTGAAGCGCTCCAGCGTGTCGCTGGCAAAGCCCATGGTTTCCAGCTGCAGGCGCACACTGGCGCGGTCAAGCACACGCATGACCACGCTCTCGCCGTACACCGTGGGCACAGTGGATACGCGCAAGTCCAGTTCACGCCCTTTGACGCGGGTTTTGATGCGCCCGTCTTGGGGCAAGCGGCGCTCGGCAATGTCCAGGTGTGCGAGCAACTTCACGCGCGAGCTGACAGCCGCCGACAGGCGCGGTGCGATCAGCTCACCTTGGTGGATGACGCCATCGACACGGTAGCGCACATGCAGTCCATCGTCGAAGGGCTCCAGGTGAATGTCCGAAGCGCGCAAATCGGTCACCCGGCCGATGATGGCGTTGACCATGCGAATCACGGGCGCTTCGCTGGCCAGGTCTTTCAGGTGCTCGATGAAGTCGCCTCCATCCAGGCCGTCGGCAAAGCTGTCCTCACTGTCTTCCTCGGCCTCTTGCGCGGGTTCGGTCAGGGCTTTGGCAATGTCGGCCTCCAACGCCAGGTAGGGGCAGATGGTGCAGCCTGTGGCCAGGTGCAGGGCTTTGCGTACAAAGGCGTCTTGCGGCTGCGCCATGGCAACATGCAGTTGCTGACCTTCCAGGCGCAGCGGGTAGATGGCGTGGGTGTGTAGAAAAGTGCTTTGCAGCCCCTCTATTTCCGGCATGAATTCGGGGAAGTCGTCCGCCTTGGCCAGGGGTAATTGCAATTGTTCGGCCAGGCAGTGCAGCACATCAATTTCTGAGACCAGTCCCAGGCGCACCAACACCTGGCCCAGCAGCCCCTGCATTTCGTGTTGCGCTGCCAGGGCGCGCTCCAGATCGCGGGCACTGAGCTTGCCCGCTTGCACCAGCATCTCGCCCAACAGCGGGCGGCTGGGTGTGGGGTCGGTCAAGGTATGTGTGGTCATGGAAAAGAAAGGGCCGGTGCTGCAGCCGGGTTAGGCAAAAAGTTCAGCGTGCGCCAGGGCCAAACCCTGCGCGTCTTTGGCAGACAACACAGGCGCCATGCCCAGATCAGGCCAGGCAATGGCCAGCTGGGGGTCGTTCCAGGCAATGCAACGCTCGTGCTGGGGCGCGTAGTAGTCGGTGGTTTTGTAGAGGAAGTCGGCGCTCTCGCTCAGCACCACAAAGCCGTGGGCAAAGCCGGGGGGCACCCACAGTTGGTGCTGGTTGTCTTCCGAGAGTTCAGCGCCCACCCATTGCCCGAAGGTGGGCGAGCTGCGGCGAATGTCCACCGCCACATCCCACACGGTGCCGCGTACCACACGCACCAGCTTGCCCTGGGGCTGCTGAATCTGGTAGTGCAGGCCGCGCAGCACGCCTTTACTGGAGCGGCTGTGGTTGTCCTGTACGAACGCATGGCGGGTACCTGTTGCCTGATCGAAAGCCGCTTGGTTGAAGCTCTCAAAAAAGAAGCCCCGCGCATCGCCAAAGACTTTGGGCGCGAGCAACACCACCTCGGGAATAGCCAGCCGGGTTGCCTGCATGTCAGTACACCGTCTCTTTCAGCAGGCGCTGCAGGTATTGACCGTAGCCATTTTTGGCCAAGGGCTGGGCCAATTTTTCCAGCTGCGCAGCATCAATCCAGCCCTTGCGCCAGGCAATTTCTTCGGGGCAGGCAATCTTCAGCCCCTGGCGCGTTTCCAGCGTGGCAATGAACTGGCTGGCTTCGAGCAGGCTGTCGTGCGTGCCGGTGTCCAGCCAGGCATAGCCCCGGCCCATGATTTCCACGCTCAACTGGCCCTGCTCCAAGTAGAGGCGGTTCAGGTCAGTGATCTCCAGCTCGCCGCGTGCGCTGGGCTGCAGGCGCTTGGCCAGCTCTACCACTTGGTGGTCGTAAAAATACAAGCCGGTGACGGCATAGCTGGATTTCGGTGCTGAGGGCTTTTCTTCCAGCGACAGTACCTTGCCTTGGGCATCGAACTCGGCCACGCCATAGCGCTCTGGGTCGTGTACGTGGTAGGCGAACACGCTGGCACCCTCGTCGCGCTGCATGGCGTTGTGCAGCAGTTCGTGAAAGTCGTGGCCGTAGAAGATGTTGTCACCCAGCACCAGGGCGCTGGGGCTGCCAGCCAAGAAGTCTTCGCCAATCAAAAAGGCCTGGGCCAGGCCATCGGGGCTGGGCTGCACGGCGTACTGCAGGCGCAGGCCCCATTGGCTGCCATCGCCCAGCAGTTGTTCAAAGCGTGGTGTGTCTTGCGGCGTGCTGATGATGAGAACGTCGCGGATGCCCGCCAGCATCAACGTGCTCAGCGGGTAGTAAATCATCGGCTTGTCGTACACCGGCAGCAGTTGCTTGCTCAGGGCCAGGGTGGCCGGGTGCAGCCGCGTGCCGGAGCCGCCGGCGAGGATGATGCCTTTGCGTTGTGTCATGGGGTGCAGGGGGTTAGAGGGTTTCGGTCAGCATGCGCGCCACGCCTTGCTGCCAGTGCGGCAGGGTCAGGCCGAAGGTGGTTTGCAGTCGGGTGGTGTTCAGGCGCGAATTGTGCGGGCGCCGCGCCGGGGTCGGGAAGGCGCTGGTGGGCACAGGAGCGACCTCGGTTGCTTTTATTTTGATAGCTGCTTGCGCTTGTCTGGCGTGCTCTAGAACGTATTTTGCATAGGAATGCCAGGTGGTTTCTCCCGCAGCTACGCAGTGGTACAGGCCACCGTCTTCGGGGCGCTTGAGCAGCTGGCGCAGGGCGTGGGCAGTGACATCGGCCAGCAGCTCGGCGCTGGTAGGCGCACCCCATTGGTCATCGATCACCGTCAGGCGCTCGCGCTCCTGGGCCAGGCGCAGCATGGTTTTGGCGAAGTTGCCGCCGCGCGCGGCATAGACCCAGCTGGTGCGCAAAATCAGGTGCTGGCAGCCCGATTGCCCAATGAGTTGCTCGCCTTCGAGCTTGGTGGCGCCATACACGGACAGCGGTGCGGGTGCGTCGTCTTCCACCCAGGGCCGCTCGCCGCTGCCGTCGAACACATAGTCGGTGCTGTAGTGAACCAGCCAGGCGCCCAGGCGCGCAGCCTCTTGGGCCAGCACGCCGGGGGTGGTGGCGTTGAGCAGGCGTGCCAGCTCCGGCTCGCTCTCGGCCTTGTCCACAGCGGTGTGGGCGGCAGCGTTGACGATGATGTGGGGGCGCAGCGCACGCACCGTTTCAGCCACACCTTGCGGGTTGCTGAAATCGCCGCAGTGCTCGTGGCTGTCAAAGTCCAGCGCCGTCACGTTGCCCAGCACGGCCAGGCTGCGCTGCAGCTCCCAGCCCACCTGGCCGCCCTTGCCCAGCAGCAAGATGTTCATGCCTGGCCCCCGTACTGCTGCACCAGCCAGTCGCGGTAGCTGCCGCTTTGCACCTGCGCCACCCATTCGGGGTGGTCGAGGTACCACTGCACGGTTTTGCGGATGCCGGTTTCGAAGGTTTCCACCGGGCGCCAACCCAGTTCGCGTTCGATTTTGCGTGCGTCAATGGCGTAGCGCCGGTCGTGCCCGGGGCGGTCTTGCACATAGGTGATTTGCGCGTGGTAGCTCTGGCCATCTGCGCGCGGGCGCAGCTCGTCGAGCAAGGTGCAAATGGTGTGCACGATCTCGATGTTGGGCTTTTCATTCCAGCCGCCGATGTTGTAGGTCTCGCCCAGGCGCCCGCCCTCTAGCACGCAGGCAATGGCGCGGCAGTGGTCGCGCACATACAGCCAGTCGCGGATTTGCATACCGTCGCCATACACCGGCAAAGACTTGCCCGCCAGGGCGTTGACGATCATCAGCGGAATGAGCTTTTCTGGAAAGTGCAGCGGGCCGTAGTTGTTGCTGCAGTTGGTGGTGAGCACCGGCAGGCCGTAGGTGTGGTGCCAGGCGCGCACCAGATGGTCGGAGGCCGCCTTGCTGGCGCTGTAGGGGCTGTTGGGCTCAACCTGGTGCTCTTCCGTGAAGGCTGGAGCGTCGGCGGTGAGGGTGCCATAAACCTCATCGGTGCTGACGTGCAGAAAGCGAAATGCTCCTTTTTCAGGAGCTGCCAGCGCTTGCCAGTAGTGCCTTGCAGCCTCTAACAGCCTGAAAGTTCCCACCACGTTGGTTTGAATGAAGTCTTCTGGCCCGTGGATGGAGCGGTCCACATGGCTTTCCGCGGCAAAGTTGACGATGGCACGCGGCTGGTGCTCGGCCAGCAGGCGATCGAGCAGGGCGCGGTCGCCAATATCGCCCCGCACAAACGTGTGGCGCGCATCGCCTTGCAAACTCTCCAGGTTGTGCAGATTGCCTGCGTAGGTGAGTTTGTCCAGATTGAGGATGGGCTCGTCGCGCTGCGCGAGCCACTCCAAAACAAAATTGGCGCCGATAAAGCCGGCGCCACCAGTGACAAGAATCATGGCAGGGGCGATGCAAAAACAAAGGGGGCGATTATCGCCCGTTCGCTCCCAGCCGCTGCGCGCGCTCAGGCCACCGCTGCCGCTGCCTGGGCGCGGTGTGCGGCGATCTCCAGCAGGCCATCAAAAATCAGGTGATCCACCAGCTCGAAGGGCCGCGTCATGCTGGGCGCCATTTTCCAGCCCGCACCACCGGTCATCATGCACAGCGGCTCCATGGCGCAGTGCTGCGCCAGGTGCTGGTACAGGCGCTCGACGGCCCCGGCAATGGCGTAGGTGCCGCCACTGGTGAGCGCGTCGCTGGTGTTGGTGGGAAAGGGCGTGACCTCGCCAGTGGGCACATGCAGCCCGGCGGTGCCCGATTCCAGCGCGCGCAGCATGATGCCGTGGCCCGGCAGAATCAAGCCGCCGAGAAAGCGCCCCTGTGCGTCGATGGCTTCCACCGTCACGGCTGTGCCCACCATCACCACGATCAATGGGCGCTGCTCGCCCCGCGCTCTCATGCGGTGGTAAGCGCCAATCATGGCCACCCAGCGGTCAGCGCCCAGGCGCAGCGGGTGGTCGTAGCCGTTCACCAGGCCCGCCTCTTGGGTGCTAGAGACCACCCAGCGTGCGGCCACGTCGCCCCAGTGGGGCAGCTGCTCAATCTGTTCACGCACACGGCGCTTGACGGCGTCGCCCGCCACCACGCAGCCCAGCACCTGGTGGGGGGTTGGCAATTGCGCCCAGCTGTGTTCGGCCAAGCGCTCAATGTGTTCCAAAAATTCTGCCCCATGTGCCAGCAGCGTAGCGCCTGGGCGGGGCGCGTCGTACAGCGCCCATTTGAGGCGGGTATTGCCAACGTCGATGGCCAGAAAAGTCATAAACAGCGGTGCGAAGAGGAAAAAATCCCGCCAAGGTGGCGGGTGTATGTGAAACATTGTGACAAAAAACGCCCCGCCCACAGGTACAGCCCGTTGAGCAAGTCCAGGGGGTTACCATCTTTGCCGAGGGCTTGTGGCCCTCATGCGTGTTTTATCCCCCCTCATACAGGAGACCATTCCATGGGCCTTTTCAGTTTCATCAAAGACGCCGGTGAAAAGCTTTTCGGTGGCAAAGAAGCCCAGGCAGCTACGGCTGCAGCCCCTGCGGCTGCCACGCCCGAGGAGCTTAACGCCCGTGCCGCGCAGGCCATTGCCGCCTACATTGGCGCGCAAAATCTTGGGGTGAGCGGCTTGCAGGTAGCGTTTGATGCCGGTGCGGGCAAAGTCACGGTGCAGGGCCAGGCCCCCACCCAGGCCATCAAAGAAAAAGTGACGCTGTGCTGCGGCAACGTGGCCAGCGTGCAAAGCGTGGACAACCAGATGAGCGTGGCCCAGCCCGAGCCTGAAGCCCAGTACCACGACGTGGTGCGCGGCGACACGCTTTCGGCCATTGCCAAGAAGTTCTACGGCAACGCCAACAAGTACCCGGTGATCTTCGAAGCCAACCAGCCCATGCTGACGCACCCCGACAAAATTTACCCCGGCCAAAAGCTGCGCATTCCACCCTTGGCTTGAGGGTCAAAAAGGCCTCTAAGCCTTGCTGGGTAAGCGCAAGCAGCTATTAAAAAAGAAGTAAAAAGCCTGGCGCCGCACCAAGTGCGCGCCAGGCTTTTTTGCACTCTGGCGCCTCAGCTTTGCCGCCACGGCAGGCCACGGTAGCGCCAGCCGCCGCGCTGGCCGCGCTGGGCCTGGCTGTTCAAGTCGCCCTCGAAGCCTTCGAGGATGTTGTATGCGGTGATACCCAGTTGCGTGGCACGCTGGGCGGCGGCCACCGAGCGCACACCGCTGCGGCACAGCAGCACGGCTGCGCCACCCGCTGGCACGGCGGCGCGCAGCTGGGCATCGAAATCGGGGTTCATGGCCATGCCGGGCCACTGCTTCCAGGCCACGGCCACGGCACCGGGCACCTCGCCCACCCAGGCGCGTTCGGCGTCGCTGCGCACGTCAATCAGCACGGCCTGGCCGTTTTGCACCCACTGCCATGCCAGTTCGGCGCTGATGTCGCCCGCATAGCCTTCGGCGGCGCGCGGTGCGTTCAGGCTGGCGCCATCGGCATCGTGGCGCAGGCCGGAGTGCAGGTTCGCGGGCACGGCCTCGTCCATGCGCTGCGGGCGCGGCAGTTGCAGGCCCTCCATCAGCGTGACGAATTCGGCTTCGCTGCGCCCGGCCACACGCGCGTTGCCAGCTTTTTCTGCGCCAATGCTGCTGTGGCTGCGCCCTTGGTAGTCGTGCCCGGGCCACACCAGGGTGTCACCGGGCAGGGCGAACAGCACCTGGGTGATGCTGCGGTACAGCGCGCTGGCGCTGCCCGATTGGAAGTCGGTGCGGCCACAGCCGTTGATCAGCAGCGTGTCGCCGGTGAAGACATGGTTGCGCCACAGGTAAGACATGCTGCCCGCCGTGTGCCCGGGGGTGAGCAGCGCGCGCAGGCTTTCCTGGCCCACGGTCAGCGTCTCGCCATCCAGTAGCTGGCGCGTGGCCGTGCCAATGCCGCAGCCTGCGGGCGCTGCCAGCTGCGCGCCGGTGTGTTCGGCCAGGCGCGCAGCGCTGGTGATGTGGTCGGCATGGGCGTGCGTCTCTAATGCCCAGCGCAGGCGCAGGCCCTGGGCTTGCAGCAGCGCCAAGTCGCGCTCCAGCTGGGCATCCACCGGGTCGATGATGGCGGCCTCGCGCGTCACCGGGCAGTGGATCACGTAGGTGTAGGTGCTGGAGGCAGGGTCAAAAAGTTGCTGAGGAATCATGGGGTGACGCTCCAAAACTGGGGGGATGGCAACGATTGTGGCCCACCGGCAGGCGGGGGCACATCACTGCCACAGCGGCGCGGGCTGGGCGTGCAACTGCTGGCGGCGCAGCGCGTAGTCGGGCAGCACCTGGGCGACGGTGGCCCAAAACTGTGCGCTGTGGTTCATGTGGCGCAGGTGCGCCAGCTCGTGCACCACCACGTAGTCGATGACGGGCGGCGCGTAGTGCAGCAGCCGCCAGTTCAGGGCAATCGCACCATCGCTGCGCGCACTGCCCCAGCGGGTGCGCGCGCTGGACAGGCGCAGGCTGCGCCACTGCACCCCTAGCAGCGGGGCAAAGTGCGTCAGGCGCTGGCCGAAGTCGTGGCGGGCCTGGCGGCCAAACCAGGCCAGCGTGGCCGCGCGGATGGCGGTGACCGTGGCCGGTGCGGGCAGTGCCAGCTGCAGGTGGGCGCCCTGCGCGTCGTGCCCCAGCTGGGCCGTGGCGCGCGGCCCGGGCTGCAGCGCCAGGCGCAGTGGCTGGCCCAGGTAGGG
>JAYRPZ010000015.1:0-131065 GCA_041910915.1 Acidovorax sp. | reverse complement strand
GATGGTCAGTGAGCCGCGTGCCTTGAGCGCAGCGTTGTACTGCGCCCAATTGCGGATCTGGTAGCGTCTCTTGGTAGGGGTGGCAGCTTCACTCATGGCGCAAAATTACCTGCTGTCGGGGTGTTTGTGCAACAAAGCCCCTGCGTACCAGCTTGCGTACCTGGGGCGTGCGTACCAATCGGAATGCCTTGGTTTGCGTGGTAACCGACGTGGTAACCGGCCCTTTGGTAACCGGCCCAAAACGGCGGTTTCCTTGTTAACCAGCTTGTTAACCACGCTTGTTAACCAGTCCAGAAAATGCCTGATTCCTTGGAAACCTGCTTGGAAACCTCGGCTTGGAAACATTCGCAAAAGTGCAGTTTCGCTGTTACAACGGCTGTTACAGCGCCCCGGCAAATGCGCTCCTGGACTGTGCCATGGGCTGTCGTTTCAATGTTTCGAGGAAAGTGAGCTGATTTGATTTAGGCAGCTCTCCACTCAACTTGGACTGTCAGCAATCGGCCAGAAGCAGTCCTTGACCGGTTTCTCGCCAGTGACTGCTACAGGCTACGCGGCGGCTCGAATCTACTGAGCGAGCGCCCCATTTCAATCACGAGCGGTCTTTCGCCAGGTGGATGCATGCCGCTCGCATATCCTGCCGTGCACTAATCACTCAGAGACTCCAACACCGCCTTGCGCACTTCCGGTGGGACGGCACGAAGCGAGAGGAGCATTCCAATGACCGATTCCTTCTCGGTCACCCCAGTCAATTCGGCAAGCTCCTCGGAGGTAAGAGGTAGAGCACTACCCATCATTGCGAGAATATCGGTCTCAATGCGAAGCCTCAGGTTTCGCTCAAGGGCATCCTCCGTTGAGCCGGCCACAACTTTGCGCCAGGAGTCAAGATGACGCGATCTGACCCTCACTGGATCGATCCCTTTATATCCAAGCCTGATCGCTACCTCCTCCACTACAACATCGAATCGGTAGGCGGCCCAGTCTCGGTCTAAACGTAGCTTCAGGCCGTCGACGAGACGATCACGATCATCTTGCTTCTCAAAGGCATCGCACGCACCTAGCGCGGCAGACAGAACGCCGACAAGGTCCGTACACAAGGCCGTAAAGCATTGCTGCCAATGACTCGAGCTTGTAGGCGTACCAGCACCACAGGTCTTGCTGAACCAAGCAATTGCCTCCCGCAGCGTAGCAATGTCGGCAGTCTTTTCGAGCGCAAGATTGTGACTCGTCCAAGTGCGAAGAGCGCGAACATAGGGAAGCAGAGCGGAAGCGGGCTGATTCCACGGCGGCAGTTGACGCAAATAGCCAAAAGGTACTCGACCAGCTTCATACAATAGAACATACGACCACGCGACCATTCTTAGGAATGACAGTTCGTCGCTCGTTCCTTTCGGTGGATCGATCGTTATATTTGGTAACGCGTCCTGCCCCGCGTAAACCGAAAGGCGCCGCCGCAATTGGCCATAGGCCGTAGAAACTTCACCGAAGTTCATAGTCGGCTTCCTCGCCTGAGTATTGGGTCTGCAATAGGTCCTAAATAGTTGAACGCAATATTGAATCGCCTCAACTCTCGGCCAATTCTGAGGTCTTCTTTTGGGAAGTCCCGAAACAGAACATCAATAGTGCTATCGAACCCTTCTACGCTGAGTGTCCAGTGCCCTTCGCTGCGCTGCTTCACGACCATACCCTTGAAGCCACTCTCACTGGCTGACGGAAGGAGAAGCCGCCTCGTAACTCTGGTGGAGTCTTCGAACTCACTGTCACGTGACAAAGTTCGAAATAAGTCTCTGGCGTGGTTCGCATCACCGTGTATCCACTCAAGTGCTGCCTCCAACAAGCGATAAATATTTCTAGCGCCATCACCTGCCACTTGATTGAGCGCAGAGACGGTCTCAAGCAATTGGCGCTGGCTCTCGTCATCAAGAGGTACGAGGCATCTCTCACTAGAGAAGATGCGATCACCCGTTATTGCGACCCACTGAAGTTGAAGTAGGAGGTCCAGGCAGCCTATATCGGACAGAATCAAAGAGCGCCTTGCATCAAGAAACCGCACCGCCTCTACAGCCTGCAAACGCTCGGACTCGGATAGGCTTCCGCTTGTGCGTTCGAAGATTTTCTTGCACATCTCGCGTGCCTTAAGAAAATATGCAACAGGAGGATTGCTTTTTTCCAAGAACGCATAAGCTTCGTCAGCGAGATCGATCCTCTCAACGAGTGGAGCAACCTTGAGCTGACGGGCGCGAAAACGATCCGCAGCTTGAGGCGGCATTGTGTCGGTTCGACCTCTATCTAGAAACGCGAGTATGTCCGCCTGCATCTCTGCTTTACGAACCTCCGAGAGTTCTGCTGCTTGCACTATGTCTGCTGGTACCCATAGACCAATGTCGAGCGGGAAATGGTTGTCAGCAGCAGACATCGCCTGATTGACGGCCGTCCTCGCTGCAAGGTACTGCGCCCAAACTTGCCCTTCAGGCGCGCCTCGCTTAGCGGAACCAACTGCGAGAAAACCATAGATCGAAGCACGCTCCACGGCAAAGTGCTGACGAGTACGCCTGCCAGCTCGCAGATGCCCTTCCGAAATACTTCTGAGAGCTAGCTCAACAACTTCTCGAGCCTCCTCTAAGATCTGATCGCCTTCGGACTCTGCAATAGAGGCTATATCTTCGTCTGGCTTGTCTGCTACAAACAAAGCCTCCCGGCGGAACGCAGACTCTTGGAGCATCAGACTAGCATCAACGACTCGGTGTTGTTCTCGCAAAGTCGTCAATGCCCTCGCAATACGCAGATACCCCGCTCGATATGCCATCTTTCTAGGACCATCACGATGCAACTTGTGCAGAAGGTCAAGCAAGAACTGCACTTCAGACTTTTCGTCAACGGTTCCCGGCCGAACTGCACTAATCAGCGCGAGCAAGCAATCCAGCTCGCGCTCGAAGTCTCGCATTCGCTTCCGGCAGATTAACTCGGCTTCAAGCTGAAGACGAGGCTGGATGGCAAAGGCGCTCCCTTCAGCGTCTATGGACTTCCATCTGAATAAGTCCAGCTCACCGAATAGATATGCAATCTGAGTGGAGTCAAACTGATCGTCTTCCGCGCGTAGAGCACGAATTACCAGATTGATAGGCACTGCGCAATCTAGACGTCCAGCTGCCATTACATAGTCAACTAGCTTCGCGGCGGCATCAACACCTTGAGCCGCACCGATCTCGTCGTCCTCAAAGATGGCCGTCGGGTTGTTGGTGAGTCCCGCTTCGATAAGCCTTTGTGCGAGCAGTGAAAGTACCGGCACGCCTGGTGGAACGGCACGTGCGCGGAGCCGAATTGTGCCCTCGACAAATCTGGCCTCTGAAGCGACCCCCTTTGCCAACCGACTTCTAGTGGCCGTGAGGTGCCGGTATAGCAGCGCGAGGAAGTGCTCTCCACTGTGATCAACGCAGAGTTGATTAGTTTCAGGTCCGCCATACTTCAGCAAAAGATCCCGCAACAGTGAAGTCTCAGTAGTTGAAAGGATCTCCGATGCCTCTATGAATCGATCATCTGTAATCAGCTTTGGCTCTTCGATGCGGTACGAGGATCCTACGACGACGATTCTTCTTCCTCGACTCTTTAGGCCAACCGTAAGGTCGCGATATCGCTCGAAGGACTGCCCAGCATCGCAAATAATGATCGTACCGGGCGCACCTGCCCTCTCGCACTCCTCGCAAAAGTCGTCCAATTCAACAGGTGCTGGGACTCGACCCGAAGAAAAGAGAACGGGAATCTTGTGTCGAATCCGAAGCTCACGAGCAAGGCGTGCAAGGGCCACGCTCTTGCCTACGCCTGATTGACCATGAACTACGAGAAAGTTCTCCAACTCCCCTGTCCTCGACAACTGAAGTACCGCACTTGACGCCAGTTGACCTTCGAAGTCTCGAACTATTGCGTAGCCTCTCCCTACGCCTTCAACCATTGCTCGAGGCCCCCCGAAATCGCCATGGAAGCGCAGAAAAGACTCCTCGACTGACAGCCCATCGGAAAGTGGGATGCTGTCGGTCCACGTGTCGTCGACTACAGCTGCCGCAGCTTCTGTTCGCAGTCGCACAGACGAATTTAATTGAAGGAACTTGCCATCCCCTAACGAGATTGTCCCCACGTCGGCATGAAAAACAGCCTCAGATGTGCCTGCTGGCACTCCATGCTCAACCAATGCTTGCGCGAGGCTTCTTGAATCGCGAATGAGGAGACCATCCTGTTCCATCTGCGATAAGAACACCGACTCCGCCTCGTGACCACCCCCACCAAACCAAAGAACTTTTGGGCCAGGGACGTTCGATATCGGGGCAAGAAGTTGATCAAGCTCCAGCCAATCGCTAGCTCCGTCGAAGCCATCGATGACCACTACGCCGAGCGGCGTTGCGGTATCCGCGAGGCGATTCAGAATAGCTGATGTGTGAGTCGCGTATCGGCGTTTTAGCTCAAGAACAGAACGCGGTGGACGCACATCCACGCTCGAATCGCTCGCACGTCCGAATAAGAAGTGAACAGCGGGTCTAGCTCTGCTGCGAGAAGCTCTTGCGAAATGGTCCTTTGCCAAGACAGGCTCTGGCACTCGCCCCCTAGTCTCTAGTCGCTGAGCGATTTTTTGATCTATGGACGAGGTGAAAACAGCGCTCCATGCAAGATCAAAAACCCTTTCCATCCGCTCACTTTGAACACTCCGATCGAACCGTTCGCTGAGCCACTCGTACTCTTGGTCAGAAATTGGCTTCTCTTGAAACGCGTCTCTCCACGAAGGGGTTACTACTGAATGGGTAGTTCTACGCTCGATGAAAGCACGAAGAACAGGATCCACGCCTTGGTCGATTCGCACATAGTCTTGACCGAGGAAAAGTATTGCGGGACGCTCGGTGCGCAGGACTTCTACCAACTCTTGAACGGCGGTTCGCGTCATTTATCACCTCCTTTCGAAAGACTTTATCAGCTCTCGAGTCGCCAATCAGGCACAGCAACGTTAGATGCGGTTGGACAGACTGATTGGGACAATTACAGCAACAGGGTTAGGGCGCGAAAAAATCAAGGACAACCTCCCGAAAGGTGTCCTCCCTTTGAGGCAGTCATTTGCGATTGACTGCTCAGACCGCTTGCTGTCATCGGAGCAACGCCTTTGATCGACAACAATCGTTGCGCAGCAGACATTGGTAACAAAGGCGCGAACGACAGCAACAGGTCGTTTGCGGTCATCTGCGTTGAGCATCTAACCGTTTACGAAAATGCGGCATGGTGTTCATTAAATTTTGGATTTCTGTCCACGTAGCACTGGACGGGTGCTCAAGTCACATCGGAATCTGCAGATCGGCCCTGAAGGCAGGTTTTGCTGTTAACCAAGGGCCCCAACCACACGGCCAAAAATGCACGATTCCGTGGATACCGGCTTGGATACCTGGCTGGATACCTCCCGCTACTGCGGTGTGCATGGGGCGCAGGCAAAAGAAAACCCGGCACGGAGCCGGGGCGGTGGGGATTCGCTATGCTGGCAGCGTCTCCTGAATCGTTTGAGCCAGACCGCTCCACACCGTTCTCGGTGTCAGTCCTGGAAACTTGGCGATTCAGGGGGCTTCTTGCACAGTCTTCCATCCTGTTGACCGCCCCGGCCAGATTGCTTTCGTGGATGTGTTGCAGTCGAGCGTTTCGGACGTATGCGCCTCGCCAGCTTCGGTTGCAGCAGGTGGTGCGCCTTACCCCACCAAATTCTCCAGCACCGCATCAGTCTCGCTGCGATTGAACATCTCGTTCTCGGCCATGAAGCGCAGCACGGCTTTGGCCTCGTCGCGGCTCTTGGGCCGGATGGTGCTCAGGCAGTGGCTGTCGAGGTAGCAGCGGCGCGCATACACCTCAGGCAGTTCATCGCCAGCGTTGTCCCATCCATTGCGCAGTCGGGACAGCGCATCCCAATACTCCAGCTCGTGCAGGCAATCGGCCAGCGTGTGCGGCACCATGTCCGGGTGCTGGGCAAACGCGGCATTGGCCTGGGCTCGGTCGATGCGGCTCCAACTATCGGTGGCCACGGGCACCAGCGCCAGCGCGTCCATGCAGAACTGCTTTTGGGCCAAGGTGGCAAACACGCCATCCATGCTGCCAAAGCGTGCCAGTGCCTCAGTGCGGCGCTGCTGCTTGTCCAGCACGCGCTTGGCCAGGCCCTTGAGGTCGGCAAAGCCAATCGAGCCAAACACCGCTTGCATGGTGTTGCCTTTGCTTTGGCGCATGAGGAAGTCCCCGTAGCGCTTTTCCAGCTCCTGGGCCGGGGTCTTGATGTGCTCGGCGGCCTGCATGGCCTTGGCAATCAATCCAGCATCACCGGACTGCACCACCTGGCGCAGCCACAGCATGGCGTCCATGTCATGGTCACCAGTGACGGCCACAGGCTCAGGCGGTGCAACCGGGGGTTGCAGTGCGGTGCTGGCGCTGGCTTTGGGCTCTGGCAGTTGAAAGAACGCGCGCAGCTTGGCGTTGTCGCGCGTGAGTCCTGCGCGGCTGCTGATGGCTTTGACCGTGCCCAGCGGGATGCTCAGGGCCTGGGCTACGGCGCGGGCCGATTGAGTGCGGCGCAGCGCCAGCACCTGGGCATGCAGTGTGGGCGTGGGCGCTGTCATGGCGCCACAGCCTTTCCTGCAGCTTGTGCTGCTTGTGCGGCGCGTTGTACAACAGCCTGGGCCAACTGCATCCCCTGATCCTCATCGCCCTGGTGCTGCCCCTCCAGCAGCCGGGTGAACAGGCCCTTGGGCTCGGCCATCAAACGCACGTAGCGGCCATGCTCGATCTGGCCGTCCATGCTGCGCTGCTCGCGTTGCGCTGCTGCGGTTTTGGCGTCCTCGTTGGTGGGCTGCGCTGCGGCGTTATCGCCTGTAGGGATGGCAATATATAAAGGTGGTACACGCGGTGTCCTATGGCTTGTTTTTTCCGCTTCAGCGTCAAATCGCCCGCAAACCCGCGCCAGCTCTACGTTTTCGCCCTTTTTGCCATGTGTCACGGCGTGTAGGGGTCGAGAAAGCCATGTGTCACGCGGTGTAGTGGTTAAGGGCATGACCATGTCACGCGGTGTAGGGGGCACTGTCACGGCGTGTCCTAGGGTTTTTAATTTTGCAGCCTCATTTTTGACGGCGGTTTCAGCCGCTTGGATGCGCTCTCGGCCTTGTTCTGGCGTGGCCACCGTGCGCCATTCGTTGGTTGCGTGCATGGCATCAAGCCCTTTTTTTGGAATGTCGTAACACTCGCGGTCGGTCACGCGGTAGAGCGTGGGCAATCGCTGCCCGCCCTTGGTCGCGCCACCTTTGCGCGTGACAGCAATCAGCCCCACGGCGCACAGCGCGCGCAAGCTGCGGGCCAGCGTGACGTGGTGACCAATGCCGCACTCTTTGGCGCGGCTCAGGGGCAATGACAAGTCCCCGTTGTTGTATGCCTTGAGTTCGCGCAGCAGTGCTAGATAGGCCATTACGTCGTGGGGCGAGAGGGCCTTGAATGCGGGGCTGTCGTAGATGTCGGAGTAAACGCGAATGCTGTGCCCGCGTGGGTCGCTGGGCTTGCCGCTCTTGCGGTGGTTCATCTCAGGCTCCTTTCCTTTGCAGGCGCACCTGCATGAGCAACTGGCGCACGGCCAGCACCCCGGCGCGCTGGTGCAAGTCGTTGGCGTCCTCGCCCTCTACCGGGCTCATGCACCAGGGCAGGCCGGTTTTCTCGGCGGCGCTCTGGCCCGTGCCGCTCTTGTCGTGGTCGGCAAACACGTAGGCACGCCCACGCACGCTCTGGGCTACCAACGTCAGGTTGTGGGCGCTAAAGCACACCAGCACCACGGCCTGCACGCCCATACCGCGCAGCGCCTCCAGCACGGATAGGCCCGTGGCGTAGCCCTCTACCAAGCACGTCTCAAAGGTGTTGTTTGCACCCATGCGATGCACAGCGCCAGCGGCCTTCATGCCGTAGGGCTGCATCTTCTTGTCGTGTCGGCGCTCGTCCTCCAGCCAGCGAATGACCTGCACGCCTTGCAGCGCGTTGCTCTGGTGGTGGCGCATGGGAATGAGCAGCGCACCATCTGGAGCAATCAAGCCCTGCGTGTCTGGAAAGCCTTTGCAGTGCAGGTAGCTGTGCGTGCCTGGCGTGGCCGTGCGCAGCAGCTCTTGGGCCTGCTGGGCGGCGCGCTGGTAGCCTTGTTCCTGGCGAATGCGCTGCGCCTGGCGCTGGGCCTTCCATGCGTCTTTCTCGGCCTGCGTCCATGGCTTCGCATTGGGGTCGTCAAACCACTGCACCTGAGCCTGGCCTTGCCAGTTGAACACCCAGCCGCGCTGCCCGTCCCAGAAGTACGCGCCATTTCTGGAGCGGGGCTTGTCGGTGGTGCCGCAGCGCTTGATTTTCTCGCTGGGGTACAAGCGCGCCGGGTCAATCTCCACGCCGTGGGCGCGGGCGAACTGGATGAAGCTCATGCGGCCCTCCGGCACACGTTGCGGCGAATGTTCAAAGCCTTGATCTTGTTGGCCGTGGCCGGGCTCACGGGCTCGTCGGGCGTGACGTTGATGTGCCAGCTATCAGGTGGGAAGTGGCCCGTGATGTCTTTGAACAAAAAGCGCGCGCGCCAATGCTGCTTGTCCGGTGCGCTGTGCGCCCTGGCGTAGCTGCACAACTGCGCCCACAGGTGCGCCGGGTTGTTCGCCAGCACCTTGCGGTTCTTGCCCTTGCCAATGGCAATCTCCACCATCTGCCCGGCTTCGGCGTTCTCTTGGACTGGGGCGGGCTTCTCGTAGCCACAGCTCATGCAGCGCTTGCGAAAGGGCTTGTGTCCACAGCTCGGGCACCCCTTGGCCTCGTAGTCCTCGGGCTCTTGGCGCGGGGTGCGGTCGAGCTTTTCGCCCATGTCCAAGGACTCCACACCGTTGAAATAGACCTGCTCGAAGTCCTCTGCAAATCTCAGGATGTTGCCGCTGTGGTCGAGCAAGATGCAGTCAGTTTTGCCGGTGGCGGGGCTGGAGCGCAGCCCTCGGCCCCACATCTGGATGGCCGTGGAGAGGCTTTTGCGCAAGGGTCGGCAGTCCACCACACAGCCCACGTCGGGCACGTCGAAGCCCTTGGCCAGTGCCTCCACGCTGATGAGCACACGCAAGCTGGCATCCGGTTTGGAGAACTCGGCCACCAGCGTCTCGCGCTCGGTGGCGCTGGTTTCTGAGGTGAACACCGCAGCCAGCACACCAGCGTCGGCAAACTGGCGGCACAGCTCTTTGCAGTGCGCAATGGACGCACCAAACACGATGGTTTTGCGACTCTCGCCATGGGCCAGCCACTCGGCCACCACGTCGCCCACGATGGCCATGCCGCGCTCCTCGGCGGCTTTGTCCGTCCACTCCCCGCTCTTGGTGACAGCAGCGCCAGCCATGTCCGGGCGCACGCAAGACAGCGCACGCATGGGGACCAGCACGCCCGATTTGGTGAGTTCGTGCATGGTGGTGGCATTGATCAGCCGGGTGAACACCTGCCCCAGTCCGCGAGTGAACGGGGTAGCCGACAAGCCAATCACCACAGCCTGGGTGGTCTTGGCGAACTCAACCCATGCAGCGTGCATGGTGTGCGCCTCGTCCACGACCAGCACGTCAAGCTGTGGCCAGAACCCGCGTTTGCCAATGGTTTGCACGCTGGCGATCTGAAATGGCAGGCTTGCATCCCGGCGCGGGTGGTTCGCCTGAACGATGCCGTGCTCATACAAACCCACGGCCACAGCGGCGGCGCTGGTCTGGTTGATCAGCGTGGTTCTGTCGGCCAAGAACACCGCACGTTTGCCGCGTAGCAGTGCCTCGTGGATGATGCGCAAGGCAAGGATGCTCTTGCCTGCACCCGTGGGCGCTGCAATCAACTGGCGGCGGTGGCCTTCCAAGAAGCCCTGGCGCAGTGCCTGGTGGGCCGACTCTTGGAACGGGCGCGGCGTGGGGAACTTGGCACCGTCGTAACGGGGCGCTTCTTCGGCAAACAGCCGGGATTCGTTGGCGGCGGTCATTGGGCACCGCCTTTCTTGAGGGCTTCCAGCTCCTTGAACAAGCGGCGGTTTTGCGCCTCGTACTTCTTCATCCAGGCGACGGCATCTGACTTCTCGCGCATCAAGCTGTCGATGCGGCGGTTCAGCCCCTCATTCAAGGCAATCAGGCGCTTGACCTCGGCTGCCAGCTCGGCCACCACGTCGTCAGCAGCGATCATCTTTGCCACCAGCTCGCGTTCGGCCTTGTCCTGGGCTTCGGCTTCGGCAATTTCCTGCGGTGTGGGGCCGTAGTCGTCGGGGTTCACGTCCTCGGGTACGGTGCTGTTGCCTTTGGGCAGGTCGGCCCATGGGTCAGGCGCGGCGCTGCTAGGTGGTGGGGGCACCACGACTACCGGGCGCGGCAAGGGCTTGCTGATGGCCTGGGCCTGCTGCTCGCGCGGCAACTTGGCAATGGCTGCGGCCTTGGGCAATCCCAGCTCGCCACGCTTGACGGCCTCCACGACGGCGGGGGCGGCCTGGGCTGTCACGGCCTTGGCTTGGGTGATGCTGTTGGGGTGTACGCCAGCAATCGAAGCCAGCTCTGAGTTTGTTTTGACGGGAAGGTCACACTCAGTGTGAGCTTTTTCCCGGTGTGGCGGCTTCCACGCATAAACCGCCGTGGTCGCCATGGCCAACTGCGCTTTGGTCACATGGCGGCGGGCCTTGTTCTGCGCAACTACGAACTCCCTTGGGTCTATGTCCTGCGCCAGCTCCACCACGGGGCAGGGCAGGCCCACCTCATGCGCGGCTGTGTAGCGATGCCAGCCATCGATCACCATGCCGTCGTGCAAAGTGATGGGGTTTTGCACGCCCAGCACCTCAATGGAATCCTTCAACTCCTGAAATTCCTCAGGCGTCATGCGCGGGAAAGCAGCGCTCAGTGGGTGCTGCACGTAGGTTTCAGGCAATGCAGCGGCCTGACCCGGTTGTCCGGGCTTGTGAAAATCGGTCATGTAATTCCCCTTAGATGGGCTTTGGCGCTACTGTTTCAGTAGCTGCTTGCGCTTGCTGGGCGTGGGTTTGAGGCTGGTTTGCCTGATGGTTTGGCTGGTGCTGGGCCGCTCGGCTTTGTTCTTTGGCGGCGCGCTCGTTGAGCGATTCGAGGTCGCTATAGGCGTCGTCGGTTAAGTGCAAAACGGCCTCCAACAAGCCGCTGCGCAGCCACTCGCCCAGATTTACATCGAGCCCTTCACCGGCCAGCAACACGCTGCCAACGGCCTTGATGCCGCGCAGGCGACCTGCCAAGGTTGCAGCGCCATGGGAAGGCAGTACCAAATCTCGCGTGTAGCCGCACTGCATTTGGTCTCGGTAGACAGCATGCAAGTCGAGGCGGTCATCTTCTTGTGTTGTGCTCATGCTGCCACCTCCAGTGATTGCAGCGCCTTGAGCAACTGGACGGCCTTGCGGCGTGCTGCGGGGATGTTGCCCTTGCTCAGATACATCTTGGCCAGAGTTGCATCGCTGGTGGCTTGCAACAGGGCGAAAGCTTGCGCCTCGCTAGTGGTGGGGGTGGTTTGGATGGGCGTGCGCACGCTGGCGCTGGCCACGGGAGTAGCGGTCATTGTCTTGACTCCTGCTGGAGATACAAGGAACCCACCGTTTGCGGTTTCAATCGCAGCGGGTGGACGGGATGTTGAAACACACGCCAGCAGACGTGCGGCCATCCTTACGGGTAGGCCCATCCCGCCCGAAACCATGTCGGGAGAGCGCAGGCGCACCTTCCCCAGAATTTGGGCATGACAAAACCCCGCTTCTCGGTGGGGGTTGCTACCGCTGCTGGCTGTGGTGGTTTCAATCACCGGGACTTTCGCCTTGGTGAGGATTGTGCCATGGCTTGTGCGTTTCATGGCTACGCTCCGGCGTGCTGCGGTTGAGTCACGTCCTGGGTCAGTACCTTGAATCGCTCGGCACGCTGGGCGTGCAGGCTGTCCACCAGGCCGCGAATTTGCTCGGGTGTCTGGCCCGCAATCTGTGCGGCAACGATGGCACGCACTTCGTAATCTGGCCAACCAGTAATACGCTGACCGATAGGCACGGGCTTCGTGAAAACGCCCTCTTTCACCCGGGTGTAGACGCTGGTTTTGGAGCGCTCGCCGGTTTCTTGCAACACGGCATCGATTCGCAGAATAGCCACTTGGCCCCCTTTGTCTGTGGTTGAACAATGGGGGTAGTCTGGTTTTTGTGGCTTGCTATTTGAAGCCTGTTTGCCGGTAGGGTGCAGGTTCTACCGGTAGAACGTACACCCTACCGGCAGAACCTACACTGTGCCGGTAGAGCGTAGTTTTTCCCACTCGTTCACCCACTTGAGGGCAGTAGTAAAAACCACGGGCGCAACCTTCGCGGCAATTGCAGTTGCTGCCGCAGACTTGCCCCTGGGCTTGGGCGGATTGACATCCAGCCATGCAAAAACATCTTGTTTCATCGCGCGGGTTTCGGCGTGGGTAGCATTCGCTCCTGCCTTGGCAAAGCTTTTTTTTCCTGCCTCGAATGCCTTCGGAAGCAGGCTGGCAAGCTTGCTTTGCTGATTTTTCAGTTCTGCGTTTTGTTGCCGTGCTTCCTCCAGTAGCACCGCCCCGTTTCGTGCGGCTTGGGCTAACTCGTCAAACATCGAAATGGCTTTCTTTCGGGCTTTGGTGGTTTCCTCTTCGTACCGCAAAAGTATCCTGTTTACGGCAAGTTCTCTCACAAGGTCTTCACGACTCCGATGGCTCGCATTGATCGCTGCAATCTCCGCCGCCAATTCTTTTTCTACGTCATCAATGCTTTCGTTTTCCCGAGTCATTGCGTTCCCTGCCGCGCCCCCTGAAAAGAAGCCAGCGCTGCCGGGTCAGGGTGCCCCGGTTGTCCCCCGTCGGGTAAGGCGTGGCTACAAACTGTGGTGCGGTGCTATGCCCGCTTGAACTGAATCACGTCGGCTCCTTGGCGCAACTTGTCCAGGTAGTCGGCCCATGTCTGCATCATGGTGCGGCGTTGCTCTACATAGCTGGTGCGGTTGTAGGCACGTCCATTGGCATCGCGTACAGCGTGTGCCAGTTGGGCCTCAATCAGCAGTGGGTCAAACTCCAGGCGCTCGGCCAAGATGGTGCGGGCGGTGGCGCGAAAGCCGTGGATGGTCTGCACCTCGCTGGAATAGCCCAGCGTTTGCAGGGCAGCGCGTAGGGTGTTGTCGCTGATGGCGCGTGTGTTGGAGCGCTCGCCAGGAAACACCAGTGGCGTGTGGCCGGTCAGGGGTTGCAGGTCGCGTAGCAGCTCCACGGCCTGCCTGGGCAGTGGCACTAAGTGCGGCGCACCATTGGCCTTGCCTGCTACCGTGCGCTTCATGCGGGCCGGGGCAATGCTCCACAGCGCGGCGTCTAAGTCCAGCTCGGCCCATGTCATGCCGCGCAGCTCGTTGGGGCGCTGGAAAAGTATGGGTGCTAGTGCCAGGGCGGTGCGTACCACTGGGCCGCCTTGATAGCCACGGATGGCGCGCAGCAGTTCCCCCAGCTTGTCGGGGTCGGTAATGGCTGCAAAGTGTTTGCGCTGGTGCGGTGTGAGTGCACCTTGCAAGTCAATTGCCACATTGCGGCCAGCCACACCAGTAGCCACGGCATAGGCCAGTACGCCACGGGCCGTAGAGAGAACGCGGTGCGCCACGTCCAAAGAACCACGGGCTTCCACTCGGCGTACGGTGGCCAGAAGTTCCACGGCCTCAATCTCGCCTGCATTGCGCGTGCCCAGCCATGGCAGCAAGTCTTTTTCCAGGTTGCGCAGCTCACGTATCTGGTGATGGCTGCTCCAGCTTGGGGAACGCTTGGCGTACCAGTCGCGCGCCACAGCCTCAAATGTCTCGCCAGCACTGACGGCGGTTTTCAGTTGGTCTAGCTTGCGCTCCTGCACAGGGTCAAAGCCCCCGGCCTTGATGTTCTTGGCAGCATCGCGCGCAGCACGGGCGGCTGCCAGCGTCACCGTGGGGTAGCTGCCCAGTGCCATGCGCCCCTCTTTGCCGTCCTTGCGGTACTTCCAGAACCAGCGTTTAGAGCCGCTGGGGCTTACCTCTAAATAGAGCCCGCCAGAATCGGCTAGGCGCTGGCGCTTCTTGTCGGGTGGACAAGTGGCCTTCTTGCAAGCGGTGTCGGTCAGCATGGGCAGCCCCTCCGAAGGATGGGGGAACAGGCACAAACCAAGGGGCTACAGAGGGCAGTGGGGGAACAAACTTCCCCATTTTTTGAATCCTGCCCTTGCGTTCCCCCGTTTGTTCCCCCTATTTAAGCTGGCTTGCAGTGTACCGTGTTGGTCTGTGCTGAACTCTAGAGGCTTGTTTTACCAATGAAAAAGCCCGCCAACTGGTCTATGTTGGCGGGCTTTGTTTTATCTCTTGGTCGGGGTGAGAGGATTCGAACCTCCGGCCTCTACGTCCCGAACGTAGCGCTCTACCAGGCTAAGCTACACCCCGTTTGAAGCTGGCGCTCAGCTGCGCCGCTCAAGAAGCTGAGCCGCTAATTGTAGCAAACTCGTACGATAGTCATTGTCTGGCAGCTGCTGTAGGGCATCCACGGCGCGCTGTGCTTCGGCTTGTGCTGCAGCGCGAGCTACGTCTAAAGCGCCGGTCGTTTTGACGATGTGAACGACGGTGTCCAGGGCCGCAGTGCTGCCTTCTTCGATGGCTTGGCGCACGATGGCGGCTTGCTCGGGCGTGCCGCGCTGCATGGCAGCAATCAGAGGCAGGGTGGCCTTGCCTTCGCGCAAATCATCGCCAATGTTTTTGCCCATTTCGGCTGCGCTGCCGTCGTAGTCCAGCACGTCGTCAATGATCTGAAAAGCAGTGCCCAGCGCTTGGCCGTAGGTGGCGCATGCTGCTTCGATGGGGCTGGGGCTGCCTGCCAGCACGGCGCCCAGCTGGGCGCTGGCTTCGAATAGCTTGGCAGTTTTGGAGCGGATGACGCGCAAATAGCCTTGCTCGTCCAGCGAGGCGTCGTGCATATTGATGAGCTGTTGCACTTCACCTTCGGCAATCACATTGGTGGCTTCGGACAAAATTTCCATGACGCGCATGGAGCCTGTATCGACCATCATCTGAAAGGCGCGGGTGTGCAGAAAATCACCCACCAGCACGCTGGCCGGATTGCCAAAATTTTCATTGGCTGTGGGGCGACCACGGCGCATGGTGGATTCGTCCACCACGTCGTCATGCAGCAGTGTGGCGGTGTGGATCAATTCGACCACGGCGGCCAGGTTGAAGCGCTGCGCGCCGGTATAGCCCAATGCGCCACAGACCAGCAGCAATAAAGCTGGGCGCAGGCGCTTGCCGCCGGAGGCAATGATGTAGTGGGAAATTTGCCCCACCAGCGGCACGCTGGTGGTCAGGCGCTGTGCGATCACGCGATCAACCTCGTGCATATCGCTGGCAATCAATGCCAAGGGCGATGTGGCCGGTCTGGAGCTGGTGGGAGAGGTCAAGATAAAAGGGCGGCGCAAGGGCCGCGAGGGCTGTAACAAGGCGCTGGCAGCACCTAAATGCTGGTGATTATAGGAAGGATGACGGGGCTAAAAGATGGCCTGCGCACGGGGTGGGCGTGGTGTGCATGCTAGAATCCCCGGCTTCGTCGAAATAGGTTTGGCGAAGCTTCAACCCAACAAAGGTTTCTTTACATGTACGCGGTCATAAAAACCGGTGGCAAGCAGTATCGCGTTGCCGTCGGCGAAAAAATTAAAGTAGAACAGATTGCTGCGGACGTTGGCCAGGAAATCGTGATCGACCAAGTTCTTGCCGTGGGTAACGGCGCTGAGCTGAAGGTTGGTACGCCCCTGGTGTCCGGCGCAACCGTGAAAGCCACTATCGTGGCCCACGGCAAGCACGACAAAGTGCGCATCTTCAAGATGCGTCGTCGTAAGCATTACCAAAAGCGCCAAGGCCATCGCCAGCAGTTCACCGAGCTGCAAATCGGCGCGATTACTGCCTAAGGAGCGAAAGTCATGGCACAGAAAAAAGGCGGCGGCTCTACGCGAAACGGGCGCGACTCCAAGCCCAAAATGCTCGGCGTGAAAGCTTTCGGTGGAGAGCTCATCAGCGCAGGTTCCATCATCGTGCGCCAGCGTGGCACCAAGTTCCACCCCGGCACCAATGTGGGCGTGGGCAAAGACCACACGCTGTTTGCTTTGGTTGAAGGCCAAGTGTCCTTCAGTACCAAAGGCGCATTGAACAAGCACACGGTCAACGTGACGCCTGCGGCCTAAGCTCCCGTTGCTTGCTCTTACTGCCTCGCGCAGCCAAGCCCCGCCTGTGCGGGGCTTTGTGTTTTTGATCGTACCGCTGGCTCTTTTGTACACTGCCACGCTCTAGGGAGAGTGCCCATGAAATTCGTCGATGAAGCCTATATCGATATAGCCGCTGGCGATGGCGGGAATGGCTGTGTGTCCTTTCGGCACGAAAAATACAAAGAATTTGGCGGCCCCAATGGCGGTGATGGTGGGCGTGGTGGCCACGTGTATGCCGTAGCCGACACCAATTTGAATACCTTGGTGGATTACCGCTATTCGCGCCGCCATGAAGCCAAACGTGGTGAGCACGGTATGGGCTCGGACATGTTCGGTGCTGCCGGTGACGACATCACGCTCAAGATGCCGGTGGGTACCATCATCACCGATGCGGATACCGGTCAGGTGCTCTATGAGTTGCTCACGCCGGGTGAGCGCATTGTGATTGCCAAGGGTGGCGATGGCGGCTTCGGCAACCTGCGTTTTAAGAGCGCCATCAACCGTGCGCCGCGCCAAAAAACCCCGGGTTGGCCAGGTGAGCGCAAAAACCTTAAGCTGGAATTGAAGGTGCTGGCTGATGTGGGTCTGCTGGGTATGCCCAATGCAGGCAAATCCACCTTCATCGCTGCAGTCTCGAACGCTCGGCCCAAGATTGCCGACTACCCTTTCACTACCCTGCACCCCAATTTGGGTGTGGTGCGTGTGGGCCCGGAACAAAGTTTTGTGGTGGCCGATATTCCTGGGCTGATCGAGGGCGCCTCGGAGGGGGCTGGTCTGGGTCACCAGTTCCTGCGCCACCTGCAGCGCACGCGCTTGCTGCTGCATATTGTGGATGTGGCGCCGTTCGATGAAGGCGTTGATCCCGTGGCCCAAGCTAAAGCGATTGTGGCTGAGTTGAAAAAATACGATGCCGCGCTCTACGATAAGCCACGTTGGCTGGTACTCAACAAGCTGGACATGGTGGCGACCGATGAGCGTGCGGCCAAGGTCAAAGACTTCGTCAAGCGCTTCAAGTGGAAGGGCCCAGTGTTCGAGATTTCTGCCCTGACGCGCGAAGGCTGCGAGTCCTTGATCAAGGCAATTTACCAGCACATCCACGCCCAGCAGCAGAGCGAGCAGCCGGTGCAAGAGGTTGATCCGCGCTTTGTCGAACCTGCTCCAGAGCTTTGATTGCTATAAAATAAATAGCTGCTTGCGCTTGCTGCGTAAGCCTTAGCGGCCAAAAACATCTAAAAAACATGACTTCCACTGTACTGCGCGATGCCCGTCGCATCGTGGTCAAGGTTGGCTCCAGTTTGGTCACCAATGAGGGCCGTGGTCTGGACGAGGGCGCGATTGCCCAATGGTGCGAGCAGCTGGCGGCCTTGATGCAGGGCCAGGCCGGGGAGCGGCGTGAAGTCATCATGGTTTCCAGCGGAGCCATTGCCGAGGGTATGAAGCGTCTGGGCTGGAGCCGCCGACCCAGCGAGGTGCATGAACTGCAGGCGGCGGCTGCGGTGGGGCAAATGGGGCTGGCGCAGATGTACGAAACCAAGCTGCGCGAGCGTGGCTTGCGCAGCGCCCAGGTGCTGCTGACCCATGCCGATCTGGCCGACCGTGAGCGCTACTTGAATGCACGCTCCACCTTGCTCACGCTGCTGGAGCTGGGTGTGTTGCCGGTGATCAACGAGAACGACACCGTTGTCAACGACGAAATCAAGTTTGGTGACAACGACACCCTGGGGGCGCTGGTGGCGAACTTGGTCGAGGCCGATGCTTTGGTCATCCTCACCGATCAAAAAGGTCTGTACACCGCCGACCCACGCAAAGACCCAGCGGCACAGTTCGTGCATGAAGCGCGGGCGGGTGATGCTGCGCTAGAGGCCATGGCGGGCGGTGCAGGCTCCAGCATTGGCCGGGGCGGGATGATCACCAAAATTCTTGCTGCCAAGCGCGCTGCTGGCTCAGGAGCCTCGACCGTGATTGCCTGGGGACGTGAGCCTGCGGTGCTGCTGCGCTTGGCGCAGGGCGAGGCGATTGGTACTTTGCTGGTGGCACAGACGGCCAAAACCCAGGCGCGCAAGCAGTGGATGGTCGATCATTTGCAGCTGCGCGGTGCGGTGGTGGTGGATGACGGTGCAGCTGCCAAGCTGCAAGGCGAGGGCAAGAGCCTGCTGCCAATTGGCATGACGGCCGTGGAAGGAGACTTCTCGCGTGGCGATGTGATTGCTGTGCGCAACGCTCAGGGCCAGGAAATTGCGCGGGGTTTGGCCAACTATGCCAGCGCTGAGGCACGCCTGCTGTGCCGCCGACCATCCAGTGAGTTTGAGCGCCTGTTGGGCTATACGGCCGAGCCCGAGATTGTGCACCGTGACAACATGGTGGTGCATGGGCACTGAGTGAGGCCCTGAGAGGTGCATCGCGCTGCCCTGGCGGCTCTGTGTGCCTGGGCAGCGTGTGGTGCGATCAAGACTCTGCGCTGGGTGTGGTGGCCTGGGATTTGCGAGAGGGCTCGCTGCCTTGTGGGTGCGGGTCGAAGCTGCCGCCAGGGGGCAACTCCACCAAGCCTTGGCTGCATGCCAAGATGTTTGCCAGCGTCACCAGGTTTTTCTTCGGTGCGACCATGTCTCGGCTCCGCATACCACCGCGCAAGAAGCGGTTGCGTTGCTCGGGACGAGGTAAAAAGCGCGCCAATTCGGTGAGCGCCATTTCATAAACGCCGCGCTTGAATTCCACTACGACGTCCAGCGGCACCCAGTAGTCGTTCCAACGCCAGGCATCAAACTCAGGGTGGTTGGTGGCGCGAAGATTCAAGTCCCAGTCGTGCCCCAGTAATTGCAGCAGGTACCAAATTTGCTTTTGGCCCTTGTAGTGGCCGCGTGCGTCGCGGCGGATATACCTGTCAGGCACCTCGTAGCGCAACCAATCCCGGGTGCGGGCCACCACGCGCACATGGTGAGGATGCAAACCCACCTCTTCGTGCAGTTCGCGGAACATGGCCTGTTCGGGGGTTTCTCCCCTGTCGATGCCACCTTGCGGAAACTGCCAACTGTGGGTGCGTATGCGTTTGCCCCAGAACACCTGGTTCTTGTGGTTGAGCAAGATGATGCCGACGTTCGGCCTGAAGCCGTCACGGTCGAGCATAATCGAACCCCAATTTTTAAAACTGCAGCCATTATGCCCGCTGCGTTGTACCTGCCCAGGGTACTTCCCCGAATAGCCTGAACGCCTCCCATGAAAGCCTCCCAGTTCTTTATTTCTACCCTCAAGGAAGCCCCGGCTGACGCTGAAGTTGCCAGCCACAAGCTGATGATGCGGGCCGGATTGATCCGCAAATTGGGCGCAGGTATCTACAACTATATGCCCATGGGCCTGCGGGTGATTCGCAAGGTGGAAGCCATCGTGCGCGAGGAAATGAACCGAGCCGGTGCCGTCGAGTGCGCCATGCCTGTGGTGCAGCCGGCCGAGCTGTGGCAGGAAACGGGGCGCTTTGACAAGATGGGCCCAGAGTTGTTGCGCATCAAAGATCGCCACGAGCGCGATTTCGTCATCCAGCCCACCAGCGAGGAAGTGGTGACTGACATCGCGCGCCAGGAGCTGCGCAGTTACAAACAACTGCCCAAAAATCTCTACCAAATCCAGACCAAGTTCCGCGACGAGCGCCGCCCGCGTTTTGGCCTGATGCGTGGGCGCGAGTTCGTGATGAAAGACGCCTATTCTTTCGACCGCGACCCGACCAGCGCCAAGGCGAGCTACCAAGTCATGGCAGCTGCTTACCGCCGCATTTTTGACCGCTTTGGCCTGCGCTACCGTGCTGTGGCTGCTGACAGCGGTGCTATTGGCGGTGATTTGAGCGAGGAATTTCAGGTGATTGCAGCCACCGGGGAAGACGCCATCGTCTATTGCCCGCACAGTGACTACGCTGCCAATATGGAAAAAGCCGAGGCGATGGCTCCTGTTGGCCCTCGCCCCGTACCCGTGGCACAGATGGTGAAGACGCCCACGCCAGGCAAGGCGACTTGTGCCGATGTGGCCCAGCTGCTCGGTGTGCCGTTGGCCACCACCGTGAAGTCGCTGGTGCTGGCAACCGATACGCTCAACGAGTCTGGAGACATCGTGGGCGCGCAAGTGTGGCTGCTGCTGCTGCGTGGTGACCACGACATGAACGAGATCAAAGTCGCCAAGGTTCCCGGGCTGGACAAGGGCTTTCGCTTCGCAACGCTGTCTGAAATTGAAGAGCACTTTGGTTGCAAACCTGGCTATCTTGGCCCTATTGGGCTCAAGAAGCCGGTCAAGCTCGTTGCCGACCGCGAGGTGGCTGTGATGGCCGACTGGATTTGTGGCGCCAACGAGGTGGATTTTCACATCACTGGCGTGAACTGGGGCCGTGACTTGCCCGAACCCGACGCCGTGGCCGATTTGCGCAACGTGGTGGCGGGCGATATGTCGCCTGATGGTGCAGGCGAGCTGGCCATTGAGCGCGGCATTGAAGTGGGCCATGTGTTCTACCTTGGCACCAAGTATTCCAAGGCGATGAATGCAACTTTTTTGGGCGAGGACGGCAAGCCTGCCTTCTTTGAAATGGGCTGCTACGGCATTGGCATCACGCGCCTGCCTGCAGCTGCCATCGAGCAAAACCACGACGAGCGCGGCATTATTTGGCCCGATGCGATTGCCCCATTTACCGTGGTGATCTGCCCTGTGGGCATGGATCGCAGCGATGCCGTGAAAGCTGCTGCCGAGCAGTTGTATGCCGATCTTCTGGCTGCTGGGGTGGATGTGATCCTGGACGACCGTGGCGAGCGCCCGGGTGCCATGTTTGCCGACTGGGAGTTGATTGGTGTGCCGCACCGCGTGACCATTGGCGACAAGAGCCTCAAAGAGGGCATGGTGGAATACCAGCACCGGCGCGATGCTGCGGCTACCAAGGTCGCGGTGGCTGACATTGCGGCCCACGTGAAGGGGCGGTTGTCCGCGTGAGGGCTCCTGCCATGCCTGAGTTGCTCGCTGTGTCTGCGGCACGTCGGCAAGCGCTGTGGCGCTTGGCAGGCTGGGGTGTGGCGGCGCCAGTCGCTTGTTTGGCGTGGCCGGGAGCAGCCTGGGCGGGGCGCCAGTTGGAAGAGCCTTTGGCAGATTCAGTGCGTACGGCACTGAGCTCGGCCATTGCCAACCAGGCACCGCCAGAACCAGAATTTTTTACTACCGAGGCCCGGCTGCACTATCTGCGCTGGCTAGGCACCATGAGCGACAAGCTGCGCAAGCGCAAGCCCGACTGGGTGGTGCGGCGCGACTTTCTGCAAACCGTGTGGTACGAAAGTAAGCGCGCGGGGCTGGACGTGTCTTTGGTGCTGGGACTGATCCAGGTGGAGAGCGGCTTTCGTAAGTTTGCTGTCTCCAGTGTGGGGGCGCGTGGGTATATGCAAGTGATGCCGTTTTGGACACGTGTGATCGGCGACGGCGATCCAGGCAAACTCTTTCACATGCAGACGAATCTGCGTTTCGGCTGTGTGATTTTGCGCCACTACATCGAACGTGAACGAGGCGATTTGTTCATGGCTTTGGGGCGCTACAACGGCAGTCGGGGTAAGTCGCCCTATCCCAGTGCGGTGTTTGCGGCGCAGCGCAACTGGCTGTTCCCCATGTCCTTGCAGGTGGCAGGAGCTGAAGCTCAGCCCTCCGCTGCTGGTGCTGCTGCGCTGCGATAGCGGCAGTCTGGCTGCGCGGCCCGGCTCATGCGGCCCCTTCGCGTGCATGTTCCGGCAGGCGTGACACCATGACCTGATCGATGCGGTAGCTGTCCACGTCCAGCACCTCGAATTTGTAGCCGCCGAAAGTTACGCTGTCTGTGCGTCGGGGTACGCGGCGCAGCATCACCATCAAAAAACCCGCCAGGGTCTCGTATTCCTGCGCATGTGGCAGCTCCTCCAGCCCTAGCACATGCAGCACATCTTCGATGGGTGCGACTCCGTCAATCAACCAAGAGTTTTCATCGCGGCGCACAATTTGCTCCTCATCGTAGGGGCTGACCAAATCACCCATCACGGTATTCATCACATCGTTGAGCGTGACCACGCCGACGATCAGGCTGTATTCGTTGACGACCACGGCAAAGTCTTCGTGTACCAAGCGGAACTGCTCCAGCACTTCTGACAGGCTCAAGCGATCTGGCAGTACGAGGACTTTGCGTACCAGCGCATCACCTTGCAAGGAGATGGGTTGGTTGTTCAGTACACGCTGGAACAGGTCTTTCGCATCCACATAGCCCACCACGTGGTCAATGTCTCCTTCGCACACCGGGTAGGTGGAAAAAGGCTCGGCGGCAATGCGTGCACGGATCAGCTCATCTGGATCGTCACGCAAAAAATACGCTACGCGATCGCGCAGCGTCATCACCGAAGAAACGGCCCGGCTGTCGAGCTCGAACACGTTGGCAATCACTTGTTGCTCGTTTTCGTCCAGTACGCCCGCGCGCGCGCCAGCTTCGGTCATGGCAACGATGTCTTCGTAAGTGATGCGTTCATCCCGCACGGTGGGCAACCCCAGCATTCCTGCCAGTCGATTGGCAAGCCAGTTGAACAGCCACACCAGAGGCTTGAACAGCGTTGTCAGCCATTGCATGGGTTGGCAGACCCGTACGGCCAGCCGCTCCGGCTCGGCCATGGAAAGACGCTTGGGCAGCAGATCGGCCAGCAAAATGAACAGCGACGTCACCAGAATGAATGAAGCCAAAAAACCCACGGTAGCCGCCGTTTCGGCTGTAAGCCACGGGGTGAGCCAGGCGGCGAAATAGGGTGTGAGCGCTCCTTCTCCCACCACGCCGCCCAGAATGGCGACGGCGTTCACACCGATCTGCACCACGGTGAAATATTCGCCCGGTTGTTCTTGGGTGCGTATGACCAGGGCTGCGCGTGCATCTCCTTCGTCCAGCATTTGGCGCAGGCGCAGTTTGCGCGAGGCTGCCAGTGCAATCTCGGCGATAGAAAAAAACGAGCTGGCGGCAATCAGCAGGGCAATGACCAGAAGGCTTTCAAGCAGGCTCATGCACGCCAGTGTAGCGATGGCCTGTGCAGGTACCAGCGTGTGTGGGTGCGCGCTGCCCCTGGTGTGCGCAAGCCAGAAAAAAGCCGCCCGGTAGGCGGCTGGCACGGTGCTTGAGGGGCTGTGCGATCAACCCTTGGCGCTCAGCAGTTGTTGCAGCTCGCCCGACTCGTACATCTCCATCATGATGTCCGAGCCACCAATGAATTCGCCTTTGACGTACAGCTGGGGAATGGTGGGCCATTGGCTGAATTCTTTGATGCCTTGGCGGATGGCCTCATCTTCCAGAACGTTGACGGTGGCCAGGTTGTGGGGCTCGACGCCGCAGGCTTTCAGAATCTGGACGGCGCGGCCAGAGAAACCGCACATTGGAAAACTGGCGCTGCCTTTCATGAAAAGCAAAACGTCATGGGATTGGACGAGATCGCGGATGCGCTGTTGGGTGTCGCTCATGGCAGGAATCCTGAAGTGGCTTGGACGCAAAAGAAAGTGGGCGATTATTTCATTTCCTGACTGGGGCGGTCGATTTTTGCGTGCAGTACCTGGCTGCGGTAGGGGCAAGTGCGCTGGGTGCTGTTCATTGTGTTTTGGGGAGCCACACACACACTGTTGTGCCGCTGCCATGGGCACTGTGCACTTCGACTTCGCCGCCCAGCAGCTCGACGATTTCTTTCACGATGCTCATGCCCAGGCCCGTCCCTAAAATTTGCCCAGAGGTGTCAGCGCGGTAAAAGCGCTCGCACACGCGCGACGCCTGTTCGGCTGTCATGCCAATGCCGTGGTCTTGCACCTCCACCCCCACTTGGCTGGAGCCATCGGTACGTTGGCGCGTGCAGTAACGCACGACCACATCACCGCCTTGGGGTGAGTATTTGTAGGCATTCGAGAGAATGTTGAGCAGTACCTGCTGCATCTTGGAGCGATCCACTTCGACCAAGATGGCAGGGCCCATGCTGGGCAGCAGTGGGCTGGGGCGACCCTGCGGCGGCTGGTAGCCAGCAATGGTGTCCGCCACAATGTCTTGCAGTGCCACCAGTTCCAGCCGGAAATCTTTACCACGCCGCGCCTCAATGCGTGCCAAGTCCAGCAATTCGTTGATGATTTCCGACATCCGCTCTGCTTGGCGCGAGATGGTGGCCAAGATCTGGTGGCGCCTGTCTGCATCGAAATTGCGCATGCGCAGCAATTCGGTGTAGCCGTACACACTGGCCATCGGCGTGCGCAGCTCGTGTGCAGCCGTGGAGAGAAATTCGCTTTTCATGCGATCGACCTCGGTTTCATGTGTGACGTCGCGGAAGTACAAAATTTGCGACACGGTGGCCGCTTCGGAGAGCCGTATGCGTACAGCCAGTACACGGTACGCGGGTGCGATCAGCTCGAATAAATGGCGGCGGCTGTGGTCGGAGGTGTCGCCTTCTTGCGCTTGTTGGCGTGCCTGGCGCAGGGCTGCAACATCGGGCACAGGGCTGTGGGGTGCGCAGCGCAGGCGAATCAGGGCGCTGAACTGGGTTTCGTCCAGCCCCAAGATGGCGTCGCTGTGCAGGCATGTCAGATGCAAAAAAGCCGGATTTGCAAAGCTGATTTTTCCCAGTCGGTCAAACGAGACAAAGCCATCCGGGCTGAGGGTGAAGATCGTGTCGAGTTGCTGCGAGCGCTCGTTGAGTTCACGGGTGCGCTGTTCCACCAGGGCTTCCAAGTCTTGGCGGTAGCTTTCTAGCTCTGTCTGCACGCGCTTGCGTTCCGTAATGTCTCGCAACAACACAAGCACAAAGGTGGTGCCACCCCAGGCTACCCGGCTGAGTGCTGCCTCGCAGGTAAAAATGCTGCCATCTTTGCGCTGCAGCGGGGTTTCAAAAAGGCGCCCCTCGCCGCCCAGACTGGCCAATTGGTGGAGCAGGGTGTCTGGCCGCACGTTCAGCGCCCAGTGGCTGATGTGGGTGTCTTGCAATTCGCTCAGGGAATAGCCTAGCAACGCGGTGCATTGTGGATTGGCTTCGAAGACGCTGCCGTCCGCATTGAGGATGAGCACACCATCGCGCTCATGCTCGAACAGTGCGCGGCGGCGCGAGGCTTCGTCCGTCACAGCTTGCTGGCTGGCCCGTTCTTGGGCATCTTGCTGTTCGAGGGTGGTGAGCAGTTGGTCAAAATGCTGCGTCAGTGCTCCCAGCTCGTCGTCACGCAGCGGTGTGCCCACACGGGCACTGCGGTTGCCCTGCAGTACGGCAGACATCGTGTTGCGAATCTTTGTCAGCCGCTGCGTCAGCTCTTCTCCTGCGCGCAAAAAAAGCACTGACAGTGTCAGCATCGCTAAAGCCAGCAAACCCGCTACCAGGGCCAGCAACACGCCAAAGGTTTTGCGGTAGGGGTCGTAGGGAAAACCTACGCCGATCATGCCAATGCGCTGCCCCGAGCCATCACTGAGGGCGCTGTAAGCCGTGACGTGCAGACGATCCAAGTGGTTGCGGATGGTCAGTTTGGTTTTGCCATCGCGCATCACCACATCGGTCACGCTGCTGTCAATGCGTGTGCCCACGCCCTGGTCACCCCGCTGGCGCAGGCGGCTGGTAGCGATGCGGATGTCGCCAATGAACAAAGTGGCCAGTCCCTCGGCATCTTCTGGCAGGCTGCCCAGCGGAAAAATAATTTGCCGCATATGCTCAATCAGGGGCGAATTGTTGTTGAGCAAAATGCCCCCTACCAAAATCGTGTCCGAGCGGTTCACTGTGAGAGGAAAGGGCGCTGCGGCGGTCACCATCAGTCCCCGTGTTTCCTCCACCGTAGCGTCTGTGCTTTCACCGGCGGTCACGATGCGTGCCCGTTGTGGAAAGCGCGGTGAAAAAGCGGCCAATTGGTCGGCGCTGAACAGCTCGTAAGCCGTGGTGGTCACGCCCACCAAGGCCTGGGTGATGGCGTGCGAGGTGGGTAAATGGCTGCCTGGTGCCACCTCGGTGCTGGCGGCAACCACAACGCCATCGGTGGTGGCGACGATCAAAAAATCCAAGCCACTGGCCTGCGCCGACGTGTCCAGCACCTGGCGCAGCTCTTGGCTGTGGGCGGGCGAGTCCAGCAGATGCATCAAGCGCTCGGACTTGACGATTTGGGCGATACGAAATCCAGCATCCGCTTTGAGCTGATCCAAATAGTTCACGCTGCCCGCCAGCTGGCTGCGTGCGTTAGAGAGCAGCAGCGCCTGTGTGCCCTCCCCCCCCAGGGTGGCCAAGGCCAACAAAATGATCGGAAACGCCACCAGCAGGGGTGCCACTCCCAGCGCCAGTAGGCGAAAACGCAGGGACTGGTTCCACAGGCGCTGCCAGCGCCGCCACGACAGCACAGGCAGGGGCGGAGCATCGCGGTTTGGGGCGGGCAGGGGGGAATGCATAAGACAACGTGGCCAAGATTATCATAAATATGATAAATTTGACATATTCTTTGAATTTATCAAATAACGTTTATGCATCTCGCTGTTCGTCAGGTGGCGCGCTGGTTGTGTGCCAGCGTCGTGGGCTGTGTGGTGGTGGCAGGCTTGACGGCGTGCAGTCCACCCGCACCGGTACACATCGGTTTTATCGGTGGTCTGACCGATCGCAATGCTGACAACGGCCAGGCTGGCCTCAATGGCGTCATCCTGGCGGTTGAGCAATTCAACCGTGAGGGCGGTGTGCAGGGGCGCATGGTCGAGTTGGTGGTGCGCGATGATGCCCAAAACCGCGACACTGCCGCGCAAGCCACGCAGGCCTTGGTCGATGCCCAGGTGGAGGCAGTGATTGGCCCCTTCACCAGTGGCATGGCCGAAGTGATCGTTCCCATCACCGGCAAAGCAGGCATCTTTCAGGTGAGTCCGACCATTACTTCGATGGCGTTCTACGGCAAGGACGACAACCTGTTTCGCATCAACCGCACGACGCGCGACAACGCGCGCGACTACGCCAAGGTCATGGTGCAGCGTGGCCAGCGCCAGATTGCTGTGGCCTACGACACGCGCAACCGCAATTTCACCGAATCCTGGTTGGGTGAGTTTGATAAGGCCATTGCCGAGCTGGGGGCCACGGTGGTCGCCAAGGTGCCTTATGAGTCGCAGCCCGAAACCAACTTTGCTCACGTTGTGCAGCAGATGCTGGTGCCGCAGCCCGACAGTCTCTTTTTCATCTCTGGCGCATTGGATGTGGCGCGCTTAGCCCAGCAAGCACGCCGCCAGGCGCCCGAGCTGCCCATTGGTGCCTCTGAGTGGGCTGCGACGGAACAGCTGATTGCTCTGGGTGGTGACGTGGTCGAGGGGCTCATGATCGTGCAGAACTACGACCGAGACGATGAGTCGGCACGCTTTCAGGCGTTCAGCGATGCGTATTTCAAGCGCTTTCAAGTCAATCCGGGCTACAGCTCGGTGTCCGCTTACGACGCGGCAACGGTGGTGTTGCAGGCGCTGAAAAACCGCCGCAAAGGTGAAGCGCTCAAACAAGCGGCGCTGCGCAGCAGCCCATTCGTTGGTTTGCAGCAAGACATCGTGTTTGACGCCAACGGTGACACCACACGCAAAGTCTTTTTCACCGAAATCCGTCGAGGCCGCTACCAGAAGTTGTGAGGGTTGTGCCGCCGTGCGTTACGCCAGCGGGCGGCGCGCGCCGCTGCAGCGCACGATGCCTGCCAGGTCTTCGCGGCCTTGCACCTGCTCCCAGCCTGCTTCGCGCAGCAAGGTTTGCACGGCCTGCGCTTGATCCCAGCCATGCTCCAGCAGCAGCCAGCCGCCGGGCGCCAGCCGTGCGGGCGCTTGGGCGATGAGGGTGCGGATGTCTTCCAGCCCATCGGCGCCGCTGGCCAGGGCGGACAGCGGTTCGTGCGTGAGCGCGGCCAGGTGCGGGTCGTCACTGCGGATGTAGGGCGGGTTGGAGACGATGGCCTCAAACGGCCCGGCCACACCCGCCAGCCAGTGGCTGCGCACGAACTGCACCGGCAGCCCCAGCCGCAGCGCGTTCGTCTGGGCCACGGCCAGGGCGTCTGGGCTGGCATCCACGGCCAGCACCAGGGCGTCGGGGCGTTGGTGCTGCAGCGCCAGGGCGATGGCACCGCTGCCTGTGCCCAGGTCGGCCACGCGCGGTGCGTGCCAGGGTTGCAGCACTTCCAGCGCCCAGTCCACCAGGGTTTCGGTGTCGGGGCGCGGGTCGAGCACACGCGCATCCACGGCCAGCTCCAGGCCATAGAACTGTTTGTGCCCGGTCAGGTAGGCCACAGGCACGCCTGCCGCCCGCTGTTGGCACAGCGCTTGGTAGTGCGCTTGTGTGTCGGCTGGCAGTGTGTCGTCGTCGTGGGCCAGCAGCCACGCGCGGTCGTGTGGGCTGCGCCCCAGGCTGTGCAGCAGCAGCATGTGTGCATCCAGCCGCGCCAGGCCTTGGCGCTGGGCTTGCAACAGGGCCTCTCGCAAGGTGGAAATTGCTCCTTTTTCAGGAGCTGCTTGCGCTTGCTGCATAAGGCTTAGAGGGCAATTTGGCATGAAATTGGTACAGGGGCGGGGGTGACTGGCGTCAGGCCGCCGTTTCCAGCTCGGCCAGCAGCTCGGCCTCGCGGGCGTGTTGCAGGGCTTGCAGCACGTCGCCTAGATCGCCCTCCATGATGTTGAGCAGCTTGTACAGCGTGAGGTTGATGCGGTGGTCGGTCAGGCGCCCCTGCGGGAAGTTGTAGGTGCGAATGCGGTCGGAGCGGTCACCCGAGCCAATCAGGCCCTTGCGCAGGGCAGCTTCTTTGGCGGCGCGTTCGCTGCGCTCTTTTTCCTGGATGCGTGCCTGCAGCACCTGCAGCGCCTTGGCTTTGTTGCTGTGCTGGCTGCGCCCGTCTTGGCACTCAGCGACGATGCCGGTGGGCAAATGCACCACGCGCACGGCGGAGTCGGTTTTGTTGATGTGCTGGCCACCGGCGCCGCTGGCGCGGAAGGTGTCGATGCGCAAGTCGGCGGGGTTGAGCGTGATGGCTTGCTGTTCGTCCGGCTCGGGCATCACGGCCACGGTGCAGGCGCTGGTGTGGATGCGGCCTTGCGTTTCGGTGGCAGGCACGCGCTGCACGCGGTGGCCACCCGATTCAAAGCGCAGCGCGCCGTAGGCGTGGTCGCCTTCTATGCGCAACACCACTTCTTTGTAGCCACCTAGCTCACTCTCGTTGGCGCTCATGATCTCTACTTTCCAGCCCACGTTGGCAGCGTAGCGCGTGTACATGCGCGCCAGGTCGCCCGCGAACAGGGCCGATTCGTCGCCGCCCGTGCCGGCGCGAATTTCGATGAAGGCGTTGCGTGCGTCGTCAGGGTCTTTGGGCAGCAGCAGGCGCTGCAGCTCGTCTTCCAGTTGCAGCAGTTCGGCCTCGGCAGCGGTGATTTCTTCCTGTGCCATCTCGGCCATGTCGGGCTCGCTGAGCATTTCGCGTGCGCCCGCCAGGTCGGCCTCGCGCTGGCGGTAGCGGGCATAGCGCCCGGCCACGGCGGTGACTTCGGCGTGTTCGCGCGAGATGGTGCGGTACTGCGCCATGTCGGCCATGATGTCTTCGCGTGAGAGCAGGAAGTCCAGCTCGTCAAGGCGCTGTGCGTAGCGCTCTAGTTGGCTGCGGAGAAAAGATTTCATGGGCAAGAGGGAGGATGTTTGCTACTTTTTTGGTAGCTGTTTGCGCTTGCCTGGTAAGCTTTAGAGGCTTTTTTGGCTATGAATAAGGTGGGATGGGGTGCGTGCCGCCCGGGCAGGGCCTGCGGCACGTGGGCGCAAGAGGGCAGCTAAAGCCCGTTTTTGCCGCTGGACTGGCGCAGGAACAGGCGCGAGACGGTGTGCGCTGTGTGCTGGCGTGTTTCGGCGTCGCCTGCGCGCAGTTCGGCCAGGGTGCCGTGCAGCATTTTTTGCGTCAGCCCGCGCGACAGGGCTTCGAGCACGGTGTCGATGTCTTCGCCCTTGGCCAGCAGCTTTTTGGCGCGGGCAATTTCCAGTGCGCGCCATTCGTCGGTCTGGGCGTTGAGCTGCTGAATGAGGGGCACCACGCCGCCGCTGGGGCTGCGCTGCTCCATCCAGTGCACAAAGCTTTGCACGCCTGCGTCGATGATGGCCTCGGCCTGTGCCACGGCGGCTTGGCGGTTGGCATGGGCTTTTTGCACCACGCTGGCCAGGTCGTCCACGGTGTACAGGTACACGTCTTCGAGCTGCTGCACTTCCGGTTCGATGTCGCGCGGCACGGCCAGATCGACCATGAAGATGGGGCGGTGGCGGCGTTTTTTCAGCGCGCGCTCCACGGCACCCAGGCCAATGATGGGCAGGCTGGAGGCAGTGCAGCTGATGACGGCGTCAAACTCATGCAGGCGGTCGGGCAGCTCGGCCATGCGCATGGCTTCGCCACCAAAGCGGGTGGCCAGTTTCTCGCCGCGCTCCAGTGTGCGGTTGGCAATGGCGATGTGCTTGGGCGTTTTGGCAGCAAAGTGGGTGCAGCACAGCTCAATCATTTCGCCCGCACCCACGAACAGCACGCGGATGTCTTGCAAATCTTCAAACAACTGGCCTGCCAGGCGCACGGCGGCGGCGGCCATGCTGATGCTGTGCGCGCCAATGTCGGTGCTGGTGCGCACTTCTTTGGCTACGGCAAAGCTGCGCTGAAACAGCTGGTTCAGTGTGCTGCCCAGGGCGCCTGCGCCTTCGGCGGCGCGCACGGCGTCTTTGAGCTGGCCGAGGATTTGCGCTTCGCCCAGCACCATCGAATCCAGGCCGCTGGCCACGCGAAAGGCGTGGCGTGCCACCAGGCCGTCTTGCAGGGTGTAGGAGTGCGAGCGCAGTACCTCGGGGCTGACGCCGCCGGTGTGCGCCAGCCAGTCCAGGGTGTTTTCCAGCGCGGGCTGCGCGGCGGCGCAGTAAATTTCGGTGCGGTTGCAGGTGGAGAGGATGGCGGTTTCCACGCCTGGCTGGCGCGCACCCTCGCTCAGTGCGCGACGCAAGCCCTGCAGCGTGGGCGCGATCTGGTCGATTGCAAACGCAAAGCGGCCTCGCAAATCCAGCGGTGCAGTCGTGTGGTTGATGCCTAAAGCCCAAACAGCCATATCGGTGGATTATAAAATTCCCCCACATCCAGTGCCGTTCCTGGGGCTGCTCGGCCGCACAGGCCTTGACTTACATCACGTACCACTTCCTCATCCCTGGGCCTTGTGTGGACTTTGTTGACCGTCTGAATCATCTGCTGAATTTTGTTGCGCCAGCGCTGTTTTTGGCGCTGCTGCTGCCGCTGGCGGGGCGCTGGTGTGTGCGCCCGTCGCGCCCGGCACCACCGTGGTGGCTGCAAACGGTAGTACACAGCGTGCTGGGCAGTGCGGTGCTGCTGGCAGGGTTGTGGTGGCTGGGCCACGACGGCAAGATGCTGACCTATGCGGCCCTGGTGCTGGTGGCGGCCAGCGTGCAGTGGCTGTGCCTGCGTGCCTGGCAGCAATAGCGTGACGATCGCTAAGGTTTTGTGCAATGCAGCATCCTTGGCTTGTCCGGACTCGTGTGGTCCGCTACCCTTGCCCAGGAGGTGTCCCATGTTTGCTTCATCTTGTGCGGTATGGGTCTGTTGAATGCTATTTTTATGATAGCTTCTTGCGCTTGCCAGGTAAGCTCTACAGCCCTTTTTGATTCCCCCTCCTGGCGATTCGAAGGCCTCGCCTACAATCGCCAGCCCCAAGGCATTGCGGGCGCCTTCAGTGAGCCCCCGTCCCAGGTTGAAACCCCATGAATGCTCCGACCGAATTGGCCGTCCTGCACGCTGGCCACGATGCACAAGCTGTGCGTTTGCGTGAAATTCCGTACAACTACACCTCGTTTTCCGACCGGGAAATCGTGATTCGTTTGCTGGGCGAGCCTGCTTGGGAGGTGCTCGACCAATTGCGCCGCGAGCGGCGCACGGGCCGCTCGGCGCGGATGCTCTACGAGGTCCTGGGCGATATCTGGGCGGTGCAGCGCAACCCCTATTTGCAAGACGACTTACTGCACAACCCGCAGCGCCGCGGCCTGCTGGTCGATGCCATGCGCCACCGCATGGGCGAGATTGAAAACCGCCGCACGCCCAAGGAACACCCCGAGCGTGATCGCCGCGTGGGCCAGCTGGTAGAAGCGGCGCACCGCGCCATCAACGAGTTTGAGGCCACGCTCATTGAAGTGGGCGAGCTGCGCAAAACCGTGGCCCGGCGCCTGGCGCGCTACACGCAAAAAGACAACATCAAGTTCGATGGCCTCTCGCGCGTGAGCCACGTCACAGACGCCACCGACTGGCGCGTGGAGTTTCCTTTTGTGGTGCTCACGCCCGACACCGAGGCGGAAATGGCCGCTTTGGTGCGCGAGTGCATTGCGCTGGAGCTGACCATCATTCCGCGTGGCGGTGGCACGGGCTACACCGGTGGCGCCATTCCCTTGACGTGGCGCAGCGTCGTCATCAACACGGAAAAGCTCGAAGCCCTGAGCAAGGTGGAAATGCGCCGCCTGCCGGGCGTGGAGCACGAAGTGCCCACCGTGTGGAGCGAAGCCGGGGTGGTGACCCAGCGCGTGGCCGATGCTGCGGAAGAAGCGGGCTACGTTTTTGCCGTTGATCCCACCTCGATTGAGGCCTCGTGCATTGGCGGCAACATTGCCATGAACGCAGGCGGTAAAAAAGCCGTGCTGTGGGGCACGGCGCTGGACAACCTGGCGAGCTGGCGCATGGTGACGCCCGATGGCTTGTGGTTGGAAGTCACGCGCTTGAACCACAACCTGGGCAAGATCCACGACGTGGAGGTGGCCAGCTTTGAGCTGCAGTACTTTGATGCCGATGGCAAAACCTTGCTGCGCACCGAGCGCCTCGATGTTCCAGGCAAGACCTTCCGCAAAGAAGGTTTGGGCAAGGACGTGACGGACAAATTCCTCGCCGGATTGCCTGGGGTGCAAAAAGAAGGCACCGATGGCTTGATTACCAGCGCCCGCTGGATCGTGCACCGTATGCCTGCGCACACCCGCACCGTGTGCTTGGAGTTTTTTGGTTCGGCCAAAGAGGCCGTGCCCAGCATCGTTGAAATCAAAGATTTCATGTTCGCCGAGCAAAAGCGCTCGGGCGTGTTGCTGGCCGGGCTGGAGCATTTGGACGACCGCTACCTCAAGGCCGTGGGCTATGCCACCAAGAGCAAAAAGGGCGGCAGCAAGCTGCCCAAAATGGTGCTGATTGGTGACCTGGTGGGCGACGATCCCGATGCCGTGGCACGCGCTACTGCCGAAGTGGTGCGCATTGCCAATTCCCGCAACGGCGAAGGCTTCACGGCCATCAGCCCCGAAGCGCGCAAGAAGTTTTGGCTCGATCGCAAGCGCACCGCGGCCATTTCCAAGCACACCAATGCCTTCAAGATCAACGAAGACGTGGTGATTCCGCTCGAACGCATGTGGGAGTACACCGACGGCATTGAGCGCATCAACATCGAACTGAGCCTGCGCAACAAAATCAAGCTGTGCGATGCACTGCAAGAGTTCTTTGCCCAAGGCCAGCTGCCGCTGGGCAAGCAAGAGTCGGGTGATATTGCCCCCGCAGAAATGCTGGGTGACCGTGTGGCCCAGGCCCAGGCGCTGGTGGCCGAGGTGCGGGCGCTGTGGCAGGGTTGGCTCGATGGTGTGGAAACGCTCTTTCCCCAGCTGCAAGACCACAGCCTGCGCGCAAGCTGGAAGGTGCAAATCCAAAAACCGTTGGCTGGCATTTTTACGGGCGCGGCCTTTGAGCCCATCGTGCAGGAAGTGCGTGCCATTCATCAGAAAGTGCTCAAGGGCCGTGTGTGGGTGGCGCTGCACATGCACGCGGGCGATGGCAACGTACACACCAACATCCCCGTGAACAGCGACGACTATGAAATGCTGCAAACCGCGCACGAAGCGGTGGCACGCATCATGGCGCTGGCACGCCAGCTGGACGGCGTGATCTCGGGCGAGCACGGCATTGGCATCACCAAGCTGGAGTTTTTGACCGATGACGAGCTGGCGCCGTTTGCCGAGTACAAGCGCAAGGTCGATCCGCACGGTCACTTCAACTGGGGTAAATTGCTACGAAATCAGGAGCTGCTCGCGCTTGCTCCACCTGGCTCCAAGGCCAATTCGGCACCTAAAAAATCACGCGCTTCGCTGCATTTTGCCGATTTGACCAACGCCTACACCCCCAGCTTTGGCCTGATGGGCTACGAGTCGCTGATCATGCAGCAAAGCGATATTGGCGCCATCGTCTCCAGCGTGAAAGACTGCCTGCGCTGCGGTAAGTGCAAGCCGGTGTGCTCCACCCACGTGCCGCGCGCCAGCCTGCTGTACTCGCCGCGCAACAAAATTTTGGCCACCTCGCTGCTGGCCGAGGCCTTTTTGTACGAAGAGCAAACGCGCCGGGGCGTCTCCAGCCACCATTGGCAGGAGTTTGAGGATGTGGCCGACCATTGCACCATTTGCCACAAGTGCTACGACCCCTGCCCGGTGAAGATCGACTTTGGCGACGTCACCATGGCCATGCGCAGCCTGCTGGTGAAGATGGACAAAAAGAGCTGGCGCGCAGGCAATCAGCTGGCCATGGCCATGCTCAACACCACCAAGCCGCGCACCATCAACATCTTGCGTGCAGGCATGGTGGGCGTGGGCTTTCCGGCCCAGCGCCTGGCGGTGGATGTGCTGCGCAGCGTGAGCAAGCCGCAAACCCAGCGGCCCCCCGCCACTGTGGGTACGGCGCCGATCAAGGAGCAGGTGATCCACTTCGTCAACAAAAAGCTGCCCGGTGGGCTGCCGACGAAGACGGCGCGCGCGCTCTTGGATATTGAGAACAAAGACTACGTGCCCATCATCCGCCACCCCCAGTCGGCCACGGATGCCGAGGCGGTGTTCTATTTCCCCGGCTGTGGCTCCGAGCGCCTGTTCAGCCAGGTGGGCCTGGCCACCCAGGCGATGCTGTGGCACGCTGGCGTGCAGACGGTGCTGCCGCCGGGCTATTTGTGCTGCGGTTATCCCCAGCGCGGCAACGGCCTGATGGACAAGGCCGAAAAAATGATCACCGACAACCGCGTGCTGTTCCACCGTGTGGCCAACACGCTGAACTACCTCGACATCAAAACCGTGGTGGTGAGCTGTGGCACCTGCTACGACCAGTTGCAGGGCTATGAATTCGACAAGATTTTCCCGGGCAGCCGCATCGTGGACATCCATGAATTCTTGCTGGAAAAAGGTATCACCTTGCCTGCGGGCCAGGGCGGCTATCTCTACCACGAGCCCTGCCATAACCCCATGAAGCAAGGCGATTCGATGCAGACGGTGCGTGCGCTGGTGGGCGACAAGGTGCTCAAGAGCGACCGCTGCTGTGGTGAATCGGGCACCTTGGGTGTCACGCGCCCGGACATTTCCACCCAGGTGCGCTTTCGCAAAACCGAGGAGATTCGTAAAGGCGAAGCACAGTTGCGTGCCAGCGGTGCCGTGGGCGCGCAAGACAACATCAAGATTCTCACCAGCTGCCCCAGCTGCTTGCAAGGTGTCTCGCGCTACCAAAATGACCTGCAAAACGGCTTGTTGGAAGCGGATTACATCGTTGTAGAGATGGCGCGCCAAATTCTGGGTGAGAACTGGCTGCCTGACTACGTGGCGCGTGCCAACGCCGGCGGCATTGAGCGGGTGCTGGTATGAGCGCGCAGGCATGTGCGTTGTGCGCAGGCGATGGTGGCGCCTTGGTCTGGCGTGGCGAGCACCTGCGCGTGGTGCGTGCTCTTGAAGAGGGCGAGCGCGGCTTTGCCGCGTTTTACCGGGTCATCTGGAATGCCCATGTGCAGGAGTTCTCTGACCTCAGCCCCGCCCAGCGCCAGCATTGCATGGAGGCTGTGGCGTGCGTGGAGCAGGTGCTGCGTGCGCAGTTGGCACCTACGAAAGTCAATCTGGCCAGCCTGGGGAATATGGTGGCGCATGTGCACTGGCATGTGATCGCCCGTTTCGATTGGGACAGCCATTTCCCTGCACCTGTTTGGGCCGCGCCCCAACGTGCCCGCGCTTACGAGCGTGAAGCCGAGGTGGCGGCGCAGCTACCTGCCGTCGAGACCTTGCTGCGGCAGCAGCTGGAGTCGTGGGCTGCGTAAAATTCTCGGAACCTCTGAAATTTGTATTACAATCTCAGCTTCACTTCGTTGCTTTGCGAATAAATTAAAAAAATCGCAAAAACACAGCTAAAAACTGTGTTAAAATTCGAAGCTTAGCGGCTGTAGCTCAGCTGGATAGAGTACTTGGCTACGAACCAAGGGGTCGTGGGTTCGATTCCTGCCAGCCGCACCAATAAGTAAGCCCTGATATCGCAAGGTATCAGGGCTTTTTGGTTTTCTACTCCTGGGAAAAACGCCAGCACTGCGATGTGCTGGCTGTGTGCTTAGTAAATCTCTGCTGATCAGCGCAGTCCAGCTCCCTCGGCGTCGATTGCACGCTGAATGAGCTCAATCTTGTAGCCGTCTGGGTCGGTCACGAAGGCAATCACCGTGGTGCCCCCTTTGACTGGGCCCGCTTCGCGAGTGACATGACCGCCCGCAGCTCTGATTTTTTCGCAAGCTGCATAAGCATCGTCTACGCCAATCGCAATGTGACCGTAAGCGGAGCCCAGGTCATAACTTTCCACGCCCCAGTTGTAGGTCAGCTCTAGTTCCGCTTGGCCTGGGTTGCCGCCTTCAAATCCCAGGAAGGCTAGCGAGTACTGGTACTCTGGGTTTTCCGACGTGCGCAGCAATTGCATGCCCAGCACTTGGGTGTAGAAGTCAATCGAGCGCTGGAGATTGCCAACGCGCAGCATGGTGTGAAGGATTCGCATACCCGCAATTATGCGAAGGCTGGGGTGGGGCAGCGGTGCGTCAGGGTTTTGCGGCGTTGGCTCGGGGGTGTTGGCCAGCGTCCTCGCTGTGGCGCAGGAACTGCCGGACAATCCGACGGCTACCTTTGTTGCTAGCGTTCTTTTCCTCACACACCGCATTTATGGCCCCCTTGTCTCAGTTTTTGGCATCTTCACTGGCGTGGCTGGGCCGCTGGCGGATGCTGTGGGTGGCGGCTGTGCTGGTTTTGGTGGCTGGTGCTGGATGGTGGTTCACGCGCAGCACAGTGGTGCCCGCAGTGGCTGTACAGGCACAACCTTTGCTGCGCACCCTGCAAGTCAGTGCGCGTGTGGCCCGCCTGTCGCGGGTTGAAGTGGGGGCTACCTTGACGGGGCGCGTTCAAGAGGTTCTTGTGCGCGAAGGCGACACTGTGCGTGAGGGCGCGCCTTTGCTCAGGCTGGAGTCCGACGAGTTGCGCGCTGCATGGCAGCAAGCGCAGGCCAATGAGCGCCAAGCACACGCCAGGCTGCAAGGCCTGCGTACCACTGGTCGTATGGCCGCCGAGGCTGCCGTGGCGCAGGCTGCTGCCGGCGCGGTGGCTGCTCAGGCGGAACTGTTGCGTGCCCGCCAGTTGGTGGCGCAAGGCTTCATCAGCGCATCGCGGCTGGATGAGCTACAGCGAGCAGTGGAGGTAGCACAAGCTCAGCAACGCAGCGCTCTAGCACAACAGCAAGCCAATGCAGAAGACGGCACCGATCTCATGCAAGCCCAAGCCCAATTGGCCGTGGCACAAGCTGCCACTGCAGCGGCAGCCGCTAGGTTGGCGCAAGGTGAGGTGCGGACACCGACGGATGCCAGCGTGCTTGTGCGCATGGTGGAGCCGGGGCAGATTGTGCAACCCGGCAAGGCGCTGTTCCAGCTTGCTCTCGCAGGCCCGACACAGCTGGTGGCGCAGCTGGACGAGCGTTTTTTGGAACAACTGCAGGTCGGACAGCGGGCCAGCGTGGTGGCCGATGCGTTTCCCGGCCAACGTTTAGACGCGCGTGTGCTGTCGGTGGCCCCTAGCGTGGATGCCCAACGTGGCTCGATTGAAGTGAAGCTGGCGCTTCAGGCACCCCCTCCCACCTTTTTGCGCGAAGACATGACGCTGTCAGTAGAGATCGAGACAGGCCAGCGCGATAACGCTTTGGTTGTGCCTTTGGCTGCCCTATGCGCTACTGACAGTGGCGCGGCCAGCGTCCTTGTCGTGCGTGATGGTCGAGCGCAACCTCAGGACGTACTTCTGGGCTTGCGCAACTTGGCTGCCGCTGAAGTCACGCATGGGTTGGTACCCGGCGACTTGGTGTTGCTAGACAGCCGTGTGCCTTCGGGTACACGTATCCGTCCTGAAGTGAAGCCCATGCTTGCGTTGGTGAAGCCTTTTCAGGCTACAGGGCGTGATGCTGATGCGGGTGCTTCGCTCACCCAGGCTATTGGCCGCTGAGGCTGCAATATGGTCAGGATTCTGGGATTTGAGTGGTTGGTGGCCTTGCGTTTTTTGCGCGAGGGTCGTACGCAAACTGTGCTCATCGTTGTGGGAGTAGCTGCTGGCGTGGCAGTGGTTGCTTACATTACGGCCCTCATTAATGGTTTGCAGAGCAACACCATTACCAAAACCCTGGGCGCCCAGTCTCACTTGAGCGTGCGCGCGCCTGATGACGTAGTGGTTAGTGCACGCAGTGCGAGCGCATCAACCCACGTGCTGACAGAGGTTCAGCCTCGCGCGCAGCGCCTGCGCTCAGTCGCCAACTGGCAAGCCCTGCTACCTGTGCTGGAGCAATTGCCAGAGGTCACGGCTGTTTCACCTATGGTGTCTGGCAGTGGCCTGGCCTTGCGCGGCGAGGCAGCCCAAGCGATTGCTCTGATGGGGGTCGAGCTGGAGCGTTACGACCGCATCATCAATTTGCGCACAAAAGTGGTCAGTGGCACGGCCAGGCTGGCGCCGGGCGAAGCAATGATTGGGCGTGAGCTGGCTGCAGATTTGGGCGTGCGTGTGGGTGATCGTTTCAGTATTCAAACTGGCACGTTGATCGATTCGGTGCGTGTCACGGCGCTGGTTGACCTGGGTGTGAAGGATTTGAACCGTCGTACGGTGTTTGTGCCTCTGCGTGCCGCACAAAACATGCTGGGGCTGCCCGGGGGTGCGACTGTGCTGGATCTCACGGTACGCGATGTTTGGCAAGCCCAGCGTCTGGCTAGCGATTTGGTACGTCGCTACCCCTACAAAGTAGAAAGCTGGCAAGACAACAATGCACAGTTAGTGTCTGCGCTGAATGCCCAGTCGGTCAGTACTGCCATCATTCGGGGGGTTGTGCTGTTGGTGGTGGTGCTGGGAATTTCGAGCGTGCTGGTCGTGTCGGTTGTACAAAAGCGCCGCGAAATTGGCATTTTGCGTGCAATGGGTACTACACGTGGTCAGGTGCTGCGCATATTTTTGCTGCAAGGTGCCCTGGTTGGCGCTCTTGGATCCGTGTTGGGGCTGGTACTGGCAGTGACGCTGATTGCAGCGTTCACCACGTTTGTGCGAGGTTCTGACGGGCTGCCTTTGTTTTCCATTGCTCTGGCACCTACCACTGCATTACAAACCGCGCTGGTCGCGACGTTGTGTGGCGTGTTGGCGGGTGTAGCTCCTGCACGCCGTGCGGCTGCCATGGATCCTGCTCAAGCTATTCGACTTTGATCGCATGTCCACACGCCAACCTTCGCTTTCATCGCATGGAGCGCTGATTGCACTGCAAGAAGCTCGCAAGTGCTACAACCTTGGGCAACCCAGTGAGGTGGAAGTGCTGCACGGCGTGAATCTGCAGGTTGTACCCGGTGAGTTTGTGGCGTTAATTGGACCTTCTGGTTCAGGAAAAAGCACTCTTTTGAATGTTCTAGGGTTGCTGGAGCCGCTTAGCCGCGGGCGTTATTTGCTCCAAGGTGAGGCGGTGCAAGACTTGGACGATATGGCGTTGACGTTGTTGCGGCGGCGCACACTCGGCTTCGTCTTTCAATTTCACCACTTGCTTCCTGCGTTTTCGGCCTTGGAAAACGTAACCCTGCCAGCACTCATGAGTGAAGGCCGTGTCAGTTCTGGGCAACGTGAGCGTGCACGTAGCTTGCTTGAGGCTGTTGGCTTGGCACGTGCTATGGAAAAGCGCCCCAATGAACTTTCTGGGGGCATGCAGCAACGTGTTGCCATCGCCCGTGCGTTGGTGATGGAGCCGCCTTTGGTGCTGGCGGACGAGCCCACGGGCAATCTGGATACGTCTTCATCAGACGAAGTGTTTTCCCTGTTGCGGCGCATACACGACGAGCGAGGCACAGCCTTTATCGTTGTCACTCACGATCCACGCCTGGCACGACGCTGTGATCGTGTGGTGGAACTGGTCGATGGACGCATTGCTCAGGATAGGCACTACGAGGCTGCAGAATCACAGCCATGAGTAAAGCTTTTACCAAAGAAACAGACAACGATAGCGACGATGCTGATGCCGTTGGTGTGGCTGCTTTGCCGCCTGGAGTGAAAAACTACATCACTCCCCTAGGATATGCCCATTTGCGTGCCGAGCTCAAAGAATTGGTGGAGCAGGAGCGACCCAAAATTGTCGAAGTTGTTCACTGGGCAGCAAGCAATGGTGACCGTTCAGAAAATGGGGACTATCTCTACGGCAAAAAGCGCCTGCGTGAAATTGATCGTCGTATCCGGTTTTTGATTAAGCGTCTGGAGGCTGCGCAGGTAGTCGATCCTTCTGTTCATAGGGGCAAGGATCAGGTGTTTTTTGGCGCTACCGTGACCTATGTCCAAGACGATGGAATCGAGCAGACCGTGACGATTGTGGGGGTCGATGAGGCTGATAGCAGCAAGGGACGAGTGAGTTGGATTTCTCCGATTGCGCGCGCCTTGTTGAAAGCGCGGGAAGGCAGTGAGGTCTTGCTGCGCACCCCAGCAGGTACACGGACGCTGGACATCGTCTCGGTGCGATATCCAGCGCCTGGTTGATGAACCTTTACTGGGGAAGAACCCGCTGGGTGCGCAGTACTGAGGGCGTGCGCCGTAGGTTTCGCAGCACATTTTCGATATGTGCTTGGTCGCGGGCTTTGATCGTCAGGCGCAGATCAACGGTGCCCATTGCAGCTTCATCGTCCATATCTACATGAACGATGTCCGCTTCTGCATTGGCCAACTCTGAGGCCAGTCGCGCAAGCACGCCTTTGCCGTTTTGCACCGTGACGACGATGCAGGCTTCGAACAGTCTGCTGGGCTCCTCGCTCCAATCTACAGTGATGAAGCGTTCACTGTCTTTGTGCTGCAACCGTTTCGCTACATTGCAAACGCTGCGGTGAACGACCAAGCCCTCGCCGCGTCCCAGGTAACCCACGATCTCATCACCGGGCACTGGGCGGCAGCAGTGGGCGTACTGCACCGTGGCGCTTTCGCTGCCGTCCAGGGTGAGGGCACCTTGGGTCAACTGCTCGTGAGATGTGTAGCGCTCGCGTGTCATCAAAACAGCGTCAGGGCGCCAGCCATGCTCACTCAGTAGCGCCACCAGCCGTTTGGCCACGATGTTTGCAATGCGCTTACCCAGTCCGAGATCGGTCATCAGTTCCGCACGCGTGCGGTTGCCCGTGAAGCGGAGCAATTTTTCCCAGAGCGCCTGATTCTCTGCATCATTGGCCGGCATGTGCTGGATGCCTTCGGCACGTAGGGCCTGGGCGAGCAGTTTTTCCCCCAGCTCGGCTGATTCCGTCTGCTCCATGCTCTTGAGGTAATGGCGAATTTTGGAGCGTGCGCGTCCGGTACGCACAAAACTCAACCACGCTGGATTCGGTGTGGCATCGGGTGCCGTAATGATTTCCACCACATCGCCATTGGTGAGATTGGTGCGCAAAGGAACGTGTTCACCATTGATCTTGGCTGCCGTGGTGCGGTCGCCGACATTGCTGTGAATAGCGTAAGCGAAATCTACCGCTGTAGCGCCGCGCGGCAGCGACATGATTTGGCTGCGCGGCGTGAACACGTACACCGCATCTGGAAACAGATCAACCTTGACGTGATCCCAAAATTCAGCGGCGTCACGGGTTTCGTTTTGGATGTCGAGCAGGGACTGTAGCCATTGTGTGCCCAGTCGTTCGGCGGCACTGCCTTGGGCGTCTTGTGCTTTGTAGAGCCAATGTGCTGCCACACCCGCCTCAGCGACCACGTTCATCTCTTCTGTGCGCACCTGAAATTCCACATTGGTGCTGGAGGGGCCAACCAGGGTGGTGTGGAGCGATTGGTAGCCGTTGAGTTTGGGAATGGCAATCAGGTCTTTGAATTTCCCTGGCAAAGGCTTGTAGAGCTGGTGCAAGATGCCGAGCGCTGTGTAGCAATCGATCACTGAGGGAGCGATGACGCGCAGGCCGTACATGTCCGTGACTTGAGCAAAGCTCAGGCGCTTGTGCTTCATTTTCAAGTAAATGCCGTACAGCGTTTTCTCCCGCCCGGCCAGTCGTACCTCCATGCCTGCTCTGTCAAAAGCTGTTTGTACTTCTGCTTGAACTTTTTGGATCAGATCGCGGCGGCGGTTGCGCGATTTGTTGACAGCTTTGGTCAGAGTGCTGTGGCGCCACGGATGCAGGTGGCGAAAGGCCAAGTCTTGTAGCTCCCGATAGGTTTGGTTCAACCCCAAGCGGTGGGCAATGGGTGCATAAATTTCCAGCGTTTCAGAAGAAATACGCCCCCATTTGCTACGAGGCATATCGGACAGCGTGCGCATATTGTGCGAGCGGTCTGCCAACTTGATCAGGATGACGCGCACATCACGGGCCATCGCCAACAGCATTTTGCGAAACGACTCCGCCTGGTTTTCTTCGCGGGTGTTGAACTGCAGTTTGTCCAGTTTTGTGAGCCCATCCACCAATTCCGCTACGGAAATACCAAAGCGTTCGGCCAGATCGGCTTTTGTCACGCCACAGTCTTCCATGGCATCGTGCAACAGAGCCGCCATGAGGGCCTGGGCGTCTAGTTTCCAGCTGGCGCACTGTACGGCCACGGCAATGGGGTGTGTGATGTAAGGATCCCCACTGCTGCGCATTTGGCCTAAATGTGCTTTGTCCGCGAAGTGGTAGGCCTGGCGCACCATCTCAATGCTTGCAGGGCCAAGGTAGTCGAGTTTTTCCAGCAAGCCGGCAAAGCTGGCAGCCGAGGCAGTGGCTGCCGCCGCATCGGCCAAAGCGGCCTGGGCAGGCGAGGGCGCTGGTGCGTGCTGGGAAGAGGGCGAAGGCTGAACCGCTGTCATGCGCTTAATGTAGCGTGGAGGCCGCAACTGGGTGAAGAAAGGTAAAAAAAAGCACCGTTGAACGGTGCTTTGATGGGCTGTGTGGCATGTGCCACTAGCCAATAGAGAACACTGGGTTAGCCAGGTACTTTTTTCAGCATTTCCAGACCGACTTTGCCCTGGGCGATTTCTCGCAAGGCAGTCACGGCTGGCTTGTTGCGGCTGTCAATGCGTGGTGCATGGCCTTGGCTCAGCATCCGGGCGCGGTAAGTTGCTGCCAACACGAGTTGGAAGCGGTTGGGGATCTGCTGCAGGCAGTCTTCCACAGTAATGCGTGCCATGGGGGGAGTTCTCCGGCGAAAATCAGGTCAGGTGAAGCGAGGCGAACGTGTCAGCGCGGGCGCGGCGCTGGGCCACATACTTGAGGCGTTGTGCGTGCATGATGGCTTTCAAGTCGAAAAGCGCACGCTCAAAAAGCTCGTTGATTATAACGAAGTCGAATTTTTCGGCCTGGGCCATCTCGTGTGCAGCGTTGCTCAGGCGTCTCTCGATCACTTCAGCACTGTCTTCGCCACGGCGCTCCAAGCGGGCACGCAACTCTTCCCAGCTGGGCGGCAAAACGAACACCAGCACTGCATTGGCAAACGCCTTCTTGATTTGCAAGGCGCCTTGGAAATCGATCTCCAGCACAATGTCTGCCCCTTGGGAGATGCGCTCTTCAATCGCTTTGCGCGAGGTGCCATAGCGGTTGCCGTGGACGTGTGCCCATTCAATGAAGGCGTTGCTCGCCACCATGGCGTCAAACTCTTGCTCTGAGGCGAAAAAATATTCGCGGCCGTGCTTTTCCTGGCCGCGAGGCGCGCGCGTGGTGTGGGAGATAGAGCGGTGTGCCTGTGCATCCAGCTCCAGCAAGGCCTTGACGAGAGTGGATTTGCCCGCACCGCTGGGAGCTGAAACGACGAATAGATTGCCTGGGTAGTCCATGCTGTCTGAACTCCGGTTGTCAAAGGGCGATTATCGCCCCTGCACGGGCTTACTCTAGGTTTTGTACCTGCTCGCGCATCTGTTCGATCAGCACTTTCATGTCCACGCTGATGCGCGTGAGCTCTAGCGCGGCAGACTTGGAGCCCATCGTGTTGGCCTCGCGGTGCAGCTCTTGAATCAGGAAGTCCAGGCGCTTGCCTACTTCGTCGCCTTTGTGCAGCAGGCGCTCGATTTCGTCCAGATGCGATTGCAGCCGTGTGACTTCCTCGGCCACATCAATGCGGATGGCAAATGCCGTGGCTTCGGCCAGCGCCCGCTCTTGGCTGGCCTCTGGGGGCAGATGGCCGTCAGCCAGCTCCATGGCCTCGCGCCAGCGCTCCAAAAAGCGCTGGCGTTGTTGCGCCACTACTTGGGGTACCAGGGGGCTGGCCTGTTCGGCCAGGCTGCGCAGCTGTGCCACGCGCTCCAGCAGCATGGCGCTCAGGCGTTCACCTTCGCGGGCGCGTGCGGCACGCAGCTCATGCAGCACTTGCTGCGCCAGCTCCAGTGCGATGGTGCTCCAATCCTGGGAGTCGTGGCTTTGCGAGCCTGCACATAAACGCAAGACATCGGCCACGCTGAGCCCAGCTGCCTGGGGCAACCAGGCCTGTACGTTGTCTTGCAACGTGTTGATGCGTTGCAGCAAGCGGGGCGTGGGGCTGGGCAAAGCGCCGGCCTCGTGGTGTTCAATGGCGGCGCGCAGCTCCACCTTGCCGCGCTTGAGCTGCGCCGTCAGCAAGCTGCGCAGACTGGGCTCCAGGGCGCGCAGCTCATCGGGCAGGCGCAGCGCCAAATCCAGAAAGCGGCTATTGACCGAGCGGATTTCCAGTCCCAACCGTGCGGGCGGTGTGCTGCTGGGCTCTGGCCCGGCGGTGCTGGCACGCTGGGCACTGGCGTAACCGGTCATGCTGTAAACTGGCATTGAACTTTCCGATGGTTGCTTGCAATCGGGCGATTATCCGGCTTCCACTGTGCATTGAGGCCTCTGACTCCATAAGAATATGTCTGCCAAGATCAAGCCCGCTCCCCTTCCTCCCGATACCGTCATTGGCGGCTACCGAGTGGTGCGCAAGCTGGCCGCTGGTGGATTCGGTTTGGTGTATTTGGCCCTTGACCGAGAGGGCCAGCAGGTCGCTATCAAAGAGTATCTGCCTGCCTCGCTTGCCAGCCGCGCTCCCGGCGAACTCACGCCCAAAGTGGCTCCTGAAAAGCTCTCCCTGTACCGCCTAGGGCTCAAGAGCTTTTTTGAAGAGGGGCGCTCTTTGGCGCAGATTGCACACGCTTCGGTGGTCAGCGTGCTGAATTTCTTTCGCGAGAACGAAACCGTTTACATGGTGATGAATTACCTGGAGGGTGCCTCCCTGCAGGATTTCATCATCACCGCACGCGACCTGAAAGCCGATAAGGTGTTTCGCGAATCCACCATTCGCTCGCTGTTCGATGAGGTGCTGCGCGGACTGCGCATCGTGCACCAGCACAAGATGCTGCACCTGGACATCAAGCCCGCCAACATCTTCATCACCGACGATAACCGCGCCGTGCTGATCGATTTCGGCGCAGCGCGCGAAGTGCTGTCTAAAGAGGGCAACTTCATCCGCCCCATGTACACCCCGGGTTTTGCTGCACCCGAGATGTACCGGCGCGATGCCTCCATGGGCCCATGGACAGACATCTACGCCATTGGCGCCTGCATTTACGCTTGCATGCAAGGCTTTCCACCCACCGAGGCGCCACAACGCACCGAGAAAGATCGGCTCTCGCTCTCGCTCACAAAATTGCGCGGCATTTACTCCGACAACCTGATCGAGGTGGTCGAATGGTGCATGGCACTCGATCCGCTGTCGCGGCCGCAGTCCGTGTTCGCGTTGCAAAAAGAACTCTCGCGCGAGGGCGAGCGCCGCTACACCAAGCTGAGCATGGCGGAAAAAATGCGCCTGCAGCTCGATACCCTGGTGTCCGATACGCGCAAAAACGTGCAAAAACTCGGTGAAGCCACGGGTGTCGGAGGACGCCAGCGATGAAATTTTCGGTCTTTCAAGTCAGCCGCCGGGGCGGGCGCGAGAAAAACGAAGACCGCATGGGCTACTGCTACACGCGTGAGTCGGGCCTGTTTGCGGTGGCTGATGGCATGGGTGGCCACCCGCATGGTGAAGTGGCTGCACAGTTGGCACTGCAAACCATCTCGGCCATGTTCCAGCGCCACGCCAGGCCCCGCCTGGCTGATGTGGGTGAATTTCTGTCCGATGCACTGCTGGCGGCCCATCACCAAATTCTGCGCCATGCACTTGACCGCGGGATGGTGGACACGCCCCGCACCACCTTGGTGGCGGCCGTGGTGCAAGAGGGCCGAGCCCAGTGGATTCACTGCGGCGACTCGCGCTTGTACATGGTGCGCGACGGAGCCTTGCTGGCGCGCACGCGTGACCACTCCTACATGGAGCTGCGCAACATGGCGATTGCCGGGCTGGAAAAGGTCAACCGCAACGTGCTGTTCACCTGCCTGGGCTCGCCTTCCAAGCCGATTTACGACCTCTCCAGCCCCATCGCGCTGGAGCAGGGCGATCGCCTGCTGCTGTGCTCCGACGGCCTGTGGGGCAGTCTGGACGATGCCAGCATCGTCGGCCCACTGGGGCGCCTGCCTGTGGCCCAGGCCGTCCCCGAGCTGGTGGAAGACGCCCTGCGCCGTGGCGGCAGCTCCAGCGACAACGTCACCACCGTGGCGCTGGAGTGGGAAACCCCCGACCCACAAGACGCCCAGCGCGACATCTCCACCGACAGCATTGGCGACGATGCCTTTGAGTCCACCATCCAGGCGGGCCCCATCGATCCCATGCTCGATGACTTCGATGACGATGCCATCGAGCGCTCCATCGCTGAAATCAACGAAGCCATTCGGTGCACGGCGGCACGCAAGGCCTAGACCGCCCCCTGCGCCCGCACTGTTTGGCCCACGCCGCGCCGCTGTTTCGCGGCGTTTTTTCTTGCCCATTTGCCTTTTTGGAAAGCCCCCTCCCATGGCCCAGGACACCTTTCGCCGCAGCGCCGAGCGCGCCCATGACCAACTGCGCCCCGTACGCATCACCCGCCACTACACCATGCACGCCGAAGGCTCGGTGCTGATCGAGTTCGGCCACACCAAGGTGCTGTGTACCGCTTCGGTGGAAGAGCGCGTGCCGCCGCACAAAAAAGGCAGCGGCGAAGGCTGGGTCACCGCCGAATACGGCATGTTGCCGCGCGCCACGCACACGCGCAGCAGCCGCGAAGCCGCCAAAGGCAAGCAAACCGGGCGCACGCAAGAAATTCAGCGCCTGATTGGCCGCAGCCTGCGCGCGGTGTTCGATTTGTCGCTGCTGGGCGAGCGCACGCTGCAAATTGACTGCGACGTGCTGCAAGCCGACGGCGGCACCCGCACCGCCGCCATCACCGGCGCCTATGTGGCAGCGCACGACGCCGTCAGCCGCCTGCTGGCCGAAGGCAAGCTCACGCGCAGCCCCATCGTGCAGCCGGTGGCGGCCATTTCGGTCGGCCTGGTGCAGGGCCAGCCGCTGCTGGACTTGGAATACGTGGAAGACGTGGACTGCGATACCGACATGAACGTCGTCATGACCGGCGCAGGCCACTACGTGGAAGTGCAGGGCACCGCCGAAGGCGTGGCCTTCACCCGCACGCAAATGGATGCGCTGCTCGTGCTGGCAGAAAAAGGCATTGCCGAGCTGATTGCCCTACAACAACAATCGCTCTCAAAATAAGAGCTGCTTGCGCTTGATACATAAGCCTTAGAGGCTGATTTCACTATGAAAATCGTATTGGCATCGAACAACCGGGGCAAGCTCGCCGAGCTGCAAACCCTGCTGGCGCCGCTGGGCGTGGAACTGGTGGCGCAGTCGGCGCTGGGGGTGGGCGAGGCACCCGAGCCGCACTGCACCTTTGTGGAAAACGCCCTGGCGAAAGCGCGCTTTGCCAGCGCCCACACCGGCCTGCCCGCGCTGGCTGATGACGCGGGCCTGTGCGTACACGCCTTCGGCGGGCTGCCGGGGGTGGACACGGCGCATTACTGCACCCAGTTCGGCTACGCCAAAAGCGACGACAACAACGTGCGCGCCCTGCTAGAGCAGCTGCAAGGCCACACTGACCGGCGCGCCGCCATGGTCTCCACCCTGGTGGCCGTGCGCCACCCGCGCGACCCCGAGCCCTTGATTGCCGTGGGCCGCGTGCAGGGCGAAATCACCACCGAGCGCCGCGGTGAGGGCGGCTTTGGCTTCGATCCGGTGATGTTTCTGCCCGAGCTGGGCCACACCTTTGCCGAGCTGCCCACCGAAGTGAAAAACGCCCACAGCCACCGTGGCCGTTCATCCCAGCAGATGCTGCAACTGCTGCGCACCCACTGGCTGTGAGCCACCATCGCCCTTTTGAAACTCCTTTTTTCATAGCTGCTCGCGCTTGCCCGGTGGGCCTGAGAGGCCGATTTGATGCTCAAAAAAGCCTCTGCCGCAGGGCTTTGCGCTGCTTGGCAGTGCAAAGTGCAGGCTGTGGGCCGAAAAACCAGCCAAATTGAGCATAAAAATCGGCTCTAAGCCTTGCTGCATCAGCGCAAGCAGCTATGAAAAACAAAGCACTGCCACGCCATGCAAAACCCCATGCACTACCTGCGCCCCGGCCTGCTGCAACTGAGCAGCTTGCCGCCGCTGTCGCTGTACGTCCATCTGCCCTGGTGCCTGAAAAAATGCCCCTACTGTGACTTCAACTCGCACGCCTGGCGCAGCGCGGGCGAAGGTGGCGAAGCCCTGCCCGAGCAGCGCTACTTGGATGCTGTGATCGCCGATTTAGAGGCAGCGCTGCCGCTGATCTGGGGCCGCCAGGTGGTCAGCATCTTCATTGGCGGTGGCACGCCCAGCCTGTTTGCACCGGCCAGCATCGAGCGCCTGCTGTCTGATCTGCGCGCCCGCCTGCGCCTGGAGCCCGACTGCGAAATCACCCTCGAAGCCAACCCCGGCACGTTCGAGAAAGACCGCTTTCGCGCCCTGCGCGCAGCGGGGGTGACGCGCCTGTCCATCGGCGTGCAAAGCTTTGACGACCGCTTTTTGCAGGCCTTGGGGCGCGTGCACGATGGCGCCCAGGCGCGCGCCGCTGTGCAGGAAGCAGCGCAGGTGTTCGACACCTTCAACCTTGACCTGATGTACGCCCTGCCAGGGCAAAGCTTGGCCGACCTGGAGCGTGACCTGGCCACGGCGCTGGACTTTGCACCGCCGCACCTCTCGGTGTACCACCTGACCATTGAGCCCAACACCTTGTTTGCCGTGCAGCCCCCGGCGGCGCTGCCCGAGGACGATCTGGCCTACGCCATGCTCGACCGCATTACCGAGCGCACGGCAGCCGCAGGTTTGCAGCGCTACGAGGTCTCGGCCTATGCCCGCGCGCAGCACCAGTGCCGCCACAACCGCAACTACTGGGAGTTTGGCGACTACCTGGGCATTGGCGCGGGGGCGCACAGCAAACTTAGCTTTGCCCACCGCATCGTGCGCCAGGTGCGCGTGCGCGATCCCCAGCGCTACATGGCGCAGGCCCTGGCTGGCCAGGCCCTGGCGCAAGACGAAGACGTGCGCCGCGCCGATTTGCCGTTTGAGTACTTGCTGAATGCACTGCGCTTGCGCGAGGGGTTTGCGCTGCAGGACTTCACCGAGCGCACCGGCTTGTCTGTGAATGCGATTGCCAAGGGGCTGGAGCAGGCACAGCACCAAGGCCTGATGGAGCGCGAGGGCAATTTGGTGCGCCCCACCGAGCGCGGTTTTGATTTTTTGAGCGATTTGCAGGCGCTGTTTTTGCCGCCGCAGTAAAGCCGCTTAGGGGGCGCAGGAGGCGGGCGGCGCGCCACGGCCCGCGCACCGCGCCTTGCCGTGCCGTGCTTTAGCGGTGGTCTTCAGCGGTGGTGGTACACCACGGCCTCCAGCCCCAGGCTGCGAATGCGCTGGGCGGCGGTCTTGGCCTCCGCTGCCGTGGCAAACGGGCCCGCGCGCACGCGGCTGCGTTCGCCCCGGTTGGTGGTGACTTGCTGCACCACCACGGGCAGCCCGGCACGCTGCAGTTTTTGCTGGGCTTTGGCTGCGTTGTCGGCAGCGGAATACACCCCGGCGTTGACGTAGTAGCGCTGGCCCACCAGGGTGTCGCTCACTGCAGCAGGGCTGCTGGCACCGGTTTTGCGCGCAGGCGCGGCCTGGACGGTTTTGGCTGGTGCGCTGGGAGTGGACGGTTTGCTGGCCTTGTCTTTGCCACGCGTTTCTTTGTTGCGAGCTTCTTTGGCGCTGCTGGCTTTGTCGTTGGTGCGGCTGGCGCGTGCGCTGGGTGCAGGCTGCGCAGGCGTGGCCTTGGCCGTGTTTTTGTCGGTGCCTTTGCTTTTGCTTGGGGCCTCGGCCTTGGTTGGGCTTGCTGTCTTGGAGTTGTTTTTGCTTTTGGCAGGCTCGGTGGCTGGAGGGCTGGCCGGGGCTGCCGTGGTGCGGCTGCGCGCAGTGCTGACCACCGGGGGCGCTGCCGTGATGTGTGGGGCTGCGGTGCTGGTCGCTGCCAGTGCTGGCGCGGCAGGCGCGGGCAGGGCAGCCGCCGGTGCAGCTGCCGCCTGGTGGGTAGCCACAGCGGCGGCCAGGGCGGGGGCTGCAGCCAGCAAGGCGCTGGAGGCATTGCCTGGGGCATCACCGGCTGCGCTGGTGGCGGGCAAGGGGGCCTCGGGCATGGGTAGTGGCAGGGCTGCACTGGCAGCCGTGAGGCTGGCCGAGGAGGCGGGCAAGGCTGCGGCGTCGGCCATGGCCGGGGGCGCAGAGGCGGTGGGCGAGAGGGTGTCGCTCGCTGGCGACCCGAGGATGTTGAGCAGCGCCAAGGCGGCAGCTGCCGTCAGCAGATAGGCCGCCGCCACGGCCCACAAGCGCCGCCGGGTGGGCGCTTGTGCTTGCAAGATGGTTTGCGTCTGGGCCAGGTTGGTGGCGGTTTCCAGCGCTTGCTCGGTGCGGCTGCAGACTTGCTGGTAGAGCCAGGCATCGCCCCACAGGCCGGGCACGGCGCTGGCCAGCAGCAGCCAGGTCAGGGCCAGGGCCGCTTCAAATTGGGGTGGCAGCCCGAGCAAGGGGCGCAGCACGCCCAGCCACAGCAGGGCGATGGCGGGCACCACCAAGGCGTACACCAGAGCTTGGCGCCACAGGCCGCGGTACACCAGCCAGCCCAGCGAGGGGCCGGCCGCAGCCCAGTTCCAGGTGGTGCGGGTGCGATCCAGCGCGTCGAACAGGGCGAAGTGGGGCAGGTAGTGCTCGGCGCCTGTGGGGCCCAAGGCAATGCGGTGCAGCGCGTGCATGACGTCGCCGCCTTGCTGCAAGGGAGGAGGGAGGGTGGACGCCGCTGGGGCGGGCGCCACAGAGTCTGAGGGCGCTGGCATGGCGCTGATTGTGGCATCCATGCTTGCACGCTTTGCGCAGGCGAGGCGGCTGCGTTGTGCCGCTGCAACTGCCTTGGGTGTGCGCTGGCGCGGGGTTCAGGGTGTGTCGTCGTGCTCCACAGCCAGCTCTGCCAGTCCGTACAGGGGGGCGCTGACCCAGGGGCGCCACATGGCTTCAAAAAAACTGCCCATCCAGCCATAGCACTCGGCCACGCTGTGGGTGCGTACCAGGCTCAGGCGCGGGTGCTGGCTGGTCAGTTCGCTGAGGTGGCGCAAGCCCCAGTGAAACTGGGCCCCGGTGCGCCCCACGCTGGCATGCCATGCGGCTTGGCCTACGGCGCACTGGCCCAGGGTGTCAATCATCAGGCGTGAGCCCGGCGGTGCATGGGTGGCGAACTGCTCCAGCACCGCATGTACCTGGTGGGGTTGCAGGTACATCAGCACGCCCTCGCACAGCATGAACAGGGGCTGCTCCAGGGCTTGGCGCGGCAGGTGCAGCGCTTGCCACCAGTGGGGGTTGCAGATATCCAAAATGGCCTGGCGCAGGCGTGGTGAGTGCTCGTCAATCAGGTTGCGGCGCAGCGCCATCACTTCAGGCAGGTCGGCATCGACCCAGGTGTTGTGGCTGTTGTCCAGCCATTGAAAGTAATGCGACAGGCCCGCGCCCAAATTGATGCCCCAGGCGTGCGGGTGGTGGACAAAAAATGAGCGCGCCGCACGGCAGATATGCCGGGTGCGCCACAGGATGTTGAGCACCGTGGGCCGGTCTTCGAGGTAGGCGCTGACATCCACCCCGAGTGTTTGCAGCAGGCGCGTGGCCAGCGCGTCGCCACAAGCCAGGTGGGGAAAGCAGCCCGCCCCCATGGCGCGTGCAGCCAGGGGAATGAGCAGTGTGCGTGGCACGGCGGGCAGCTCATGCACGCCAGGCGAGGCCGCCAGGGCATCGTCGGCAGGCAGGGGTGGGTCTGGGGGAAAGTTCAACGGTACGCCCTCAAGCGTGCTGGGTACTTGCGTTGAAGGAGGGGCGGTTGAGTGAGATGGCATGGGAAACCTCCTTCACGGATGCCAGAGGGGGTAAGTCCAATCTACGCTGCACTGCTGTGGGGGGCAATGGGTTTTGTGTTTCGCTTTGCGCTATGTCAATCCCAAGAGGGTTACTCGGGCATCGCCATCGGTTAGGGCGTGGAGCCAGCCCAGCCCGGCTTGCGTGGTGCTGGCCGGGCGGTATTCGCAGCCCACCCAGCCGCTGTAGCCCAGGCGGTCGAGGTGCTGGAACAGGTAGGCATAGTTGATTTCGCCGCTGCCCGGTTCGTGGCGCCCGGGGTTGTCGGCAATTTGGATGTGGCCAATCTGTGCCAGGTGCTGCGCCAGGGTGGCCGCCAGCTCGCCCTGGGTGCGCTGGGCGTGGTAGAGGTCGAGCTGGATGGCCAGGTTCTTCTCGCCCACTTCTTCGCGCAGGGCCAACGCCTGTTCCAGGCGCTCCAGGTAGTAGCCGGGCATGTCAAAGCGGTTGATGGGCTCGATCAGCACCCGCAGCCCCGCATCGCCCAGCACGCGGCAGGCGTAGCGCAGGTTGTCCACCAAAGTGGCATGGGCGCTGGCCCGGGGTACGCCAGCGGGCGCCAGACCGGCCATGCAGTGCAGTTGCGCTGTGCCCAGTGCCAGCGCATAGTCGCGTGCCTGTTGCACGCTGGCGCGAAACTGCGCCACGCGCGCCGGGTCGCAGGCCAGGCCGCGCTCGCCCGCTGCCCAGTCGCCTGCGGGCAGGTTGTGCAACACCACCTGCACCCCGGCCGCACGGGCCTGCGCCGCCAGCTCTTGCGCGGGCCAGGCGTAGGGGAACATGCATTCCACCGCGCCAAAGCCCGCTTGCGCGGCGTGTGCAAAGCGCTGCAAAAAAGGCACTTCGGTGAACAGCCAATCGATGTTGGCAGCAAAACGGGGCATAGGCAGGAACTCCAAGGGCCAGGCAGCCTGGGAAGGCTGGTTGAAAGCTATTGTATTGATAGCTGCTTGCGCTTACCAGATAAGGGTTTGAGCCGATTTTCTTCTGCAAAAAACAAAGGCAGGCACGGTGTGTGCGCTGGCAATCCATGCAAATTTGTTTGCACCTGTGAGCTGGTGTGTGGCGGCAAAAGCTATGAAAAAAAGAGCTCCTTGCGCTTGTCTGGTAAGGCTTTGAGCCGAAAGTTCTTATCAAAAGAGTGGAGCAAGGGTTTTTTGTTATGCCCTTTGTGCATAGAGAGGCGCTCTATGATGGCAGGCTGTCAGCACGGGGCAAGCTCCTGGGTGTTTCGCAGGGAGGCCTGGTGCTGGACATGCTTTTTGTCTGCGCTTTTTTCCGGATTTCCCTGCCATGAGCCAACCCCTGTCTGCTGCCGAACAAGCTTTGCGCGATGCCGCGTGTGAATACCACTCCAGCCCCGTGCGGGGCAAAATTTCCGTCACGCCCACCAAGGCGTTGCTGAACCAGCGCGACCTCTCGCTGGCCTATTCGCCGGGCGTGGCCTACCCCTGTCTGGCCATTCAGGACGACCCGTCCAAGGCCTTCGACTACACCGCCCGTGGCAACCTGGTGGGCGTGGTGACCAACGGCACGGCCGTGCTGGGCCTGGGCGACATTGGCCCGCTGGCGGGCAAACCGGTGATGGAGGGCAAGGGCTGCCTGTTCAAGAAGTTTGCCGGTGTGGATGTGTTTGACATTGAACTGGCCGAGCGCGATCCCGACAAGCTCATCGACATCATTGCTGCGCTGGAGCCCACGCTGGGCGGCGTCAACCTGGAGGACATCAAGGCCCCCGAGTGCTTCTACATCGAGCGCGAGCTGAGCAAGCGCATGAACATTCCGGTGTTCCACGATGACCAGCACGGCACGGCCATCATCAGCAGCGCTGCGCTGCTCAACGGCCTGGAACTGGTGGGCAAGCGCATTGACGAGGTGAAGATTGCCGTCTCGGGCGCGGGCGCGGCGGCCATTGCCTGCCTGAACGTCATGGTGGGCCTGGGTGTGCAGCGCAAAAACGTGTTTGTCTGCGACTCCAAGGGCGTGATCTACCAAGGCCGCCCCGGTGGTTACGACGAATCCAAAGCGCAGTACGCCCAGCCCACCGAGGCGCGTACCCTGGCCGATGCCGTGCAGGATGCAGATGTGTTCCTGGGCTGCTCGGCCCCTGGCGTGCTCACGGCCGAAATGGTCAAGACCATGGCGCCCAACCCCATCATCTTGGCACTGGCCAACCCCGAGCCGGAAATCCGCCCCGAACTGGCCAAGGCCGTGCGCCCGGACTGCATCATTGCCACCGGGCGCTCGGACTACCCCAACCAGGTCAACAACGTTTTGTGCTTCCCCTACATCTTCCGTGGCGCGCTGGACTGCGGCGCGACGAAGATCACCGAGGAAATGAAGCTGGCCTGCGTGCGCCAGATTGCGGCCTTGGCGAAAGAAAACGTCAGCGAAGAAGTGGCTGCTGCGTATGCGGGCAAAGAGCTGTCGTTCGGCCCCAACTACCTCATTCCCACGCCGTTTGATTCGCGCCTGATTTTGAAGATTGCCCCAGCCGTGGCCCAGGCGGCGCAAGACTCGGGCGTGGCCACCCGCCCCATCACCGATATGCAGGCCTACAAGGAAAGCCTGGGCCGCTTTGTGTACCAAACCGGTATGTTGATGCGTCCAGTGGTGGGCGCGGTGCGCGCCCTGCCCGACGCACAAAAGCGCGTGGCCTACGCCGATGGTGAAGACGAGCGTGCCCTGCGCGCTGCGCAAATTGCCATCGATGAGCGCGTGGCTCGCCCCATCTTGATTGGCCGCCCGGAAGTGATTGCAGCGCGCATTGAAAAAGCCGGATTGCGTATGCGTGTCGGCGAAGATGTGCAGGTGTGCGACCCGGCCAACGACCCACGCTTTCGCCAGTATTGGGAGCACTACCACCAGCTGATGAAGCGCAATGGCGCTTCGCCCGAGGTGGCCAAGGCGGCAGTGCGCCGCTCCAACACCATCATTGCCTCGCTGATGGTCAAGCTGGGCGACGCCGACGCCATGATTTGTGGCCTGGTGGGTTTGTACGAAACCCATCTGGAGCGCATCCATAGCATTTTGGGGCGCGAAGAGGGCGTGGGCCAGTACGCCGCGCTCAATGCCTTGATGACTGACCGTGGCACGCTGTTCATTGCCGACACCTACGTCAATGAAAACCCCAGCGCCGAAGAGTTGGCCGACATTGCCTGGGCCTCGGTGCAGGAAGTGCGCCGCTTTGGCTTGCCGCCCAAGGTGGCCTTCCTGTCGCACTCCAGCTACGGCTCGTCCAAGCGCGCGTCGGCACGCAAAATGCGTCAGGCCCGTGATTTGTTCGTGGAGCGCCACCCCGAGATTGAATGCGACGGCGAGCTGCACGGCGATGCGGCGCTCGACCCGGCCATCCGCAGCGCCTACCTGGAAGACGCCACCCTCAGCGGCAGTGCCAATGTGCTGATTTGCCCGAACATCGACGCCGCCAACATCCTCTACAACGTGCTCAAGACCACGGTGAGCAATGGCGTGACGGTCGGCCCGATCTTGATGGGTGTGGCCGGGTCGGCGTACATCCTCACGCCTGCCTCCACGGTGCGCCGGGTGTTCAACATGACGGCCCTGGCCGTGGCCAGCAGCGCCGCCCGGCGCGGCGAACTGCGCGCCTAAACGGGCCTACACGGTGTAGCTGGCACCTGCGCGCGGCACCTGCGCGCGCCAGCGCAGGCCGTGTTCGATGCGCTGGCGCAGCGCATCGGAGGCACCCATGTCGCCGTGGGTCACAAACACCCGGGCAGGCGCGGGCTGCACCTGCTGCAGCCATGCCAGCAGCTGCTCGGCATCGGCATGGGCCGAGGCCGATTGCAGTTGCTCCACTTGGGCGCGGATGCTCACTTCCTGGCCCAGCATGCGCAGCGTTTTCTCTCCAGCCGCCAGGCGTGCGCCGCGCGTGCCAGGGGTTTGGTAGCCGGTGAGCAAAATCAGGTTGCGGTGGTGGCCTGCGTGCAGCGCCAGGTGGTGCAGCACGCGCCCGCCGGTGGCCATGCCACTGGCCGCCAAAATCACCCGGGGGCCATGCAGGCGCGCCAGTGCTTTAGATTCTTCTGTGGTTTCCACCAGGGTGGTGCCACGCGCCATCTGTGCCAGCTCGGCGTGGCTGAGGCGGTGTGCGCCCAGGTGTTCGCCCAGCAGCCGGGTGGCGCTGACGGCCATGGGGCTGTCGAGGAACACCGGCAGCGTGGCAGGAATGCGCCCGGCTTCTTTCAGCCGCGTGATGGCCAGTTGCAGCTGCTGCGCCCGGCCTACGGCAAACACCGGCACCACGGCCACGCCACCGCGCGCAGCGAGCTTTGACAGCAGCGGAGCCAGCTCGTCTTCCATCAGCACGTCGGCGTGGCGGCGGTCGCCGTAGGTGGATTCGATCAGCACCACGTCGGCTGCTGGGGGGCGCTCGGGTGGGTGCATCAGCGGATCATCATCGCGCCCCAGATCGCCCGAGAACAAAATGCGCCGCCCGCCCACTTCCAGCAGCACGCTGGCTGCGCCCAGGATGTGGCCCGCACCGTAAAAGCGTGCGCGCCAGCCCGGCAGCGGCTCGAAGGCCTGGTGCAGCGGGTGTGCTTGCAGCAGGCGCAGGCTGTGTACGGCGTCTTGGCGTGAGTACAGCGGCAGGGCCGGTTCGTGGCGGCTGGCGCGGTGGCGGTTGAGGTAGGCCGCCTCTTCTTCCTGCAGGTGGCCGCTGTCGGGCAGCAAGATGGCGCACAGGTCGCGCGTGCCAGCGGTGCAATGCACAGCGCCGCCAAAACCCTGGCGAGCCAGCAGGGGCAGGTAGCCGCTGTGGTCGAGGTGGGCGTGCGTGAGCAGCACGGCGTCGATGCTGCCGGGGGCCACGGGCAGTGGCTCCCAGTTCATCTCACGCAGGTTTTTGTAGCCCTGGAACAGCCCGCAATCGACCAGCAGTTGCTGCCCGGCGTAGCTGATGAGGTACTTGGAGCCGGTCACGGTGCCGGCTGCTCCGAGGAAGGTGATGGTGACGCTCATGCCCCCATTATGGGTGGGTGGAGCCTGGGGTGCAGCAGCGCTGTGCGCCAGCCAACTGCAGGTGCTGGGCCTGCTTGGCATCGTCCAAACGGGGGTTTTGGTGGCAGGGCCTGCGCCATGAAACTGTGCAGCCTAAAAACAAGCCTTCGCGGCCATGGGTCGGATGCAGGCAACCATCAAGGAGACACAGGTGCGTTTGAAAGATATGGCTGTGGCCTACAAATTGTGGGCGGTGGTGCTCGGAGGCATGGTGGCCATGCTGGGCTTGAGTTCCGGGCTGCTGTGGTTTGCCGAGCGCACCGATGCGCACACACGCCACATCACCGAAGCTGCTGATGCCCGCATTGCCATCACCATGCGCTGGAAGGCCTTGACGGAGCTGAGCACGGAGCGTTTTCTGGTCAGTGCCACTTCCACCGAGCCGTCGATGGTGCGCGACATGGCGCTGCTCAGCCGCAAAAACAACGTCCAGATTGCCGAGCTGCAAAAGCAGGTGGAGGCCGTGGCCGTGACGCCGCGTGAGCGTGCCCACATGGAAAAATTGTTGCGCAACCGTGCATAGTTTTTGCGCATTGCGCTGCAACTGCACGAGTTGCGCGAGGCCGGTCAAGTGCAAGAGGCTACGGCCATGGCGCAGTCCACCTTGCGCCCGGCAACGCAGGCTTTTTTGGCTTTGCAAGATGAGTTGGTGCATTTGCAAGAGCAGTTGCGCGAAGAGGTGCGCCAGCAGGCCGTGCAGCAGCGGCGCAATGCCTACCTGGTGGCCGTGGGCTTGACGCTGGCCCTCATCATCACGGGCGTGGTACTGGCCAGCTTGCTGGTGCGCTCCATCACCCAGCCGCTGGCGCGTGCAGTCACGTGCGCAGATGCGATTGCCATGGGCCAATTGAATGTGGAGGTGCGTGAAGACCGTGGCGATGAACTGGGGCGCTTGCTGCGCAGCCTGGCGGCCATGGCGGAGCGCTTGCGTGACGTGGTGGGAGAAGTGCGCACGGGAGTGGATGCCGTCTCTAGCGCATCGAGCCAGATGGCCCAGGGCAACCAGGATTTGTCGGGGCGCACTGAGCAGACGGCAGCGCAGTTGCAGCAAACGGCGGCCAGCATCGACCAACTGGCCAACACGGTGGGGCAAACGGCAGAAACGGCGCGCCAGGCCAACCAGTTGGCAGGCCATGCTGTGGAGGTGGCCGAGCGCGGTGGTGCCGTGGTGGAGCAGGCCGTGCGCAGCATGGAGGCCATCAGTGCTTCTAGCCGCAAGATTGGCGACATCATTGGCGTGATTGATGGCATTGCCTTCCAGACCAACATTCTGGCGCTCAATGCTGCCGTCGAGGCCGCGCGCGCTGGCGAGCAGGGGCGTGGCTTTGCCGTGGTGGCGGGGGAGGTGCGCCAGCTGGCCCAGCGCAGCGCCGAGGCGGCCAAAGAGATCAAATCCTTGATCCATGCCAGCGTGGGCAGTGTAGAGACGGGCAGCCACCAGGTGGCCCAGGCCGGGGGCAACATGGCTGAGATTGTGGCCAGCGTGCGCCGCGTGACCGATTTGATGGGCGAGATTTCTGCCTCCACACAAGAGCAGCGCGATGGCATTGCCCAGGTGAACCAGGCCGTGAGCCAGCTCGACCAAATGGCGCAGCAAAACGCTGCCCTGGTCGAGGAGTCGAGTGCCGCAGCCTCGGCCATGAGCGACCAGGCACAACGCCTGGCCGAGGTGGTGGCCATCTTCCATGTGGGGCGCCACGACGAGCCCCGCAATGTGCCGCGTCTGGCGGGTGCGCAGCCCGGGCAATCCTCATTGGCCTGGGCCGCATCGCGTTGATACCGTTGCTGAATGCTCTTGCTTCAATAGCTGCTTGCGCTTGATACACAAGGGTTTGAGGTTTAAAAATACCTGAAAACCGCATCAGGTAAGCGCAAGCAGCTATTCTTTTTGAAGCGTTAACCTGGCACCTGGGCTTGTGGGCAGCGCACCGATAGCTGCTCGCGTTCGGCCAGGGTGGCGCCAAAGCGCACCGCGCTCAGGCAGCCCCCCCAGACGCAGCCGGTGTCCAGAGCCAGCACGTCTGGGCGGCTTAGCCAACCCAGGGTGGACCAGTGGCCGAAGGCAATCAAGGTATCGCTGCTGCGCCGCCCCGGCACGTCAAACCAGGGCAGTAGCCCGGGCGGCGCCTGGGTGGCGCTTTCGGTGCTATCGAAATCCATGGTGCCATCGGGGGCGCAAAAGCGCAGCCGTGTCAGTGCGTTGACGATGGCGCGCCAGCGCTGTGCGCCTTGCAGCTGCGCATCCCAGCGGGCGGGCTGGTTGCCGTACATGGCATGCAAAAACGGCTCGAGTGCGTCGCTGCGCAGCACCGCCTGCACTTCTTCGGCCAGGGCCAGCGCGTGCTGGGCGCTCCAGTCGGGCAGTACTCCGGCGTGTACCAGCAGCAGCGGCTGCCCGGCGTGTTCGTGCCAGCGGGCCAGGGGCTGCTGGCGCAGCCAGGCCAGCAAGGCGGGGGCATCGGGGGCGTGCAGCACGCTGTCGAGCGTGTCGCGCCGTGAGGGTGGGCGGGCGCCGTGGGCTGCGGCCAGCAGGTGCAGGTCGTGGTTGCCCAGCAGCGGCAGCAGGGCGCCATCCAGGGCGATGCAGCGGCGCAGCACGCCGACCGAATCGGGCCCACGGTTGACCAGATCGCCCAGCAGGTACACCGTGTCGCGGCTGGGAGAAAAGCCGATTTCGGCCAGCAAGCGTTCCAAGGCATCGTTGCAGCCTTGAATATCACCCATGCAGTAAAGTGCCATGAAAAAACAATGCGTTGGAGTAAAGCGTGGATTTTCTGCTGATTGTGTTGCTGACTCTTTTCAACGGTGTGTTTGCTATGTCTGAGTTGGCACTGGCGTCCAGTCGTCAACTGCGTTTGCAAACTTGGGCCCAAAGCGGTGACAAAGGGGCACAAGCCGCTTTGCAGTTGCTGGAAAACCCCACGCATTTTTTATCTTCAGTGCAGGTGGGAATTACCTCGATTGGTTTGCTCAACGGCATCGTTGGTGAGGCGGTGTTTGGTGATCGGGTGCAGACTTGGCTGCAAACGTGGGGTATGCCCGTGCGCTGGGCCGATTGGGGGGCCACAGCGGTGGTGGTGGTCGGCATTACGTATTTCAGTATTGTGTTTGGCGAATTGGTGCCTAAACGCATTGGCCAGCTGTACCCAGAAACAGTCTCGCGCGCCATGGCGCGCCCGATGGGGTGGATGGCCCGCTTGGCCAAGCCGTTCGTGTGGTTGCTGGCACAGTCCACTCAGGCGGTGTTGCGGTTGTTGCGCATCGATACCACCGTCTCGCGCCCCATGACGGAGGAGGAAATCGTTGTCAGCTTGGAGCAGGGGCGCCAGGAGGGGGTGATTGAGCGCGATGAGCACCGCATGGTGCAGAACGTTTTTCTGCTCGACGACCGGCCCTTGGCCTCGCTCATGGTGCCGCGCACCGATGTGATGTGGCTGGATGCACGCTTGCCGGTGCATGTGGCTTTGCGCTTGGTAGGTGACAACGGCCCGTTGGGGGCGCATTCGTGGTACCCGGTGTGCCAGGGCTCACTCGATGAGGTATTGGGTGTGGTCAGTGTGGCTCATTTGCTTTCGTTGCCTGAGTCGGCCAACTTGCAAGCATTGCAAGACCATGTACTGCCCGCGCATTTCGTGCCGGAAACGCTCAATGGCCTGGAGCTGTTAGAACAAATGCGCAAAAAGGCCGGGCGCTTTTTGCTGGTGGTAGATGAATATGGTGCGGTGCAAGGCATCATGACTCCATGTGATTTGCTGCGTGCCATCACCGGGGAAATTGAAACTTTGCGTGGTGCCAGCCGTTGGGCTGTGCGCCGCGATGATGGTTCTTGGCTTTTAGATGGCCAAATGCCTGTGGCTGAACTGAAAGCGCAATTGGAGATGACGCAATTACCAGACGAAGAACGTGGGCGCTATAACACGTTGGCCGGATTGCTGTTGGCGATGGCCGGGCGTTTATTGACCGAAGGTGAACACATTGCCTGCGCGGGCTGGGTGTTTGAGGTGGTGGATTTGGACGGGCGCCGCATTGACAAAGTGTGGGCCCGGCCAATCGTTGAATCCGAGAGGGTTTCTGCCTAAGTTCGATGCCAGGGCCTCATGGATTTCTTATGCGTCATTTGAAAGCCATGGATATGAAACGAGATTTCATCGGTATATAATGAATTCGCAGTTTCTCAAAGCTGTTTGCGATTCAATTTTTACCCATCACAAATTATGAGCGAATCTTACAAAGACTTGATCAAGCAGCGCGAATTGCTGGAACAGAAAATCAGCGAGGCGCGTCAGCGTGAGTTGGCCGATGCAATTGCTCAAGTGCGCAGCATTGTGGCTGAGTATGACCTTTCTCCCAACGATGTTTTCCCTGCAGGCCGTGCTGCTCGTGTGGCCACTGCGCCGACAGCGAAAGTGGCACCTAAATACCGTGATCCCGCCACGGGCCAAACTTGGACAGGTCGTGGTAAGCCACCGAAGTGGATTCAAAATCAAGACCGTGCACAATTTGCTATTTAAAAAAAACCGCGCAAGCGGTTTTTTTGTGCCCGCTATATAAAGAAACTTTCGCTTTTCCCTGTAGTGCCTACCCGCTATGGGGTTCGGGGCTCAGGCACAATCTGCTGCCATGAAAAAGCAGGTATTGATCGCTGGTGGGGGGATTGCTGGCTTGGCCGCCGCCCTGGGGGCTGTGCGAGCTGATTGGGAGGTTCGTTTGTTCGAGCGTACCGAAGCATTCAGCGAGGTGGGTGCCGGTGTTCAATTGGGGCCCAACGTGGTGCGACGCTTGCAGGCCTGGGGGCTGCAGGCACCCTTGCAGGCGGTAGCTGCATTTCCTGAACGTTTGGTAGTGCGCTGTGCCTTGCGCGGTACCGAGTTGGCTGCTTTGGTATTGGGGTCTTCTGTTGTGCGGCGTTATGGTGCGGCCTATGCCACTGTGCACCGAGCCGATTTACACCAGCTTCTTCTGGAGCCCTTGCGCGCATATGCGGATGTTCATTTGAACCTCGGTCAGTCGATTGTGGGTTGTACCCAGTCAGCTGATGCCGTCACTGTGCGTATGGCGGATCAAAAGGTGATTGAGGGTGATGCCTTGCTGGGTGCTGATGGTCTGCACAGTACCGTGCGTCAACTTGTCTTGGCAGATGGGGCAGCTCGATTTACCGGGCACTTGGCATATCGAGCAGTGATTGCACAAAAAGATTTGCCTCAGTATTTGCGTACGCAGCAGGTCACTGTGTGGTTGGGGCCGCAAATGCACGTTGTGCAATATCCCTTGCGAGGTGGAGATTTGCAAAACATGGTTGTCCTGCTGGAGGGGCCTGCACCTGAAGATTTGGAGTCATGGAACTATTTGGCACATGCTCACGATTTAGAGCGTGTGCTGGGCGGGGCCTGTTCTGTATTGCAAGATGCTGTGCGTGCCATGTCTGCTGCTGGTAGTACCTGGCGTTTGTGGCCTTTATTAGGCCGTCCTCCAGTCGGTTCGGCTCGTGAAATGGCGCAGGGTCTTGTTGCCTTGGTTGGTGATGCAGCGCATCCTATGCTGCCCTACTTGGCGCAGGGTGCGGGTATGGCAATTGAGGACGCAGCAGAATTGCAAAGTGCATTGTCTATGCACGATCTAGAAGTGGAGTTGCGTTTACGTCGCTACGCTTTGAATCGTTGGCAGCGCAATGCGAAGGTGCAAGCGCGTGCGCGTCGCAATGGGCGTGTTTTCCATGCCCGGGGGCCTGTGCGCTGGGGGCGGGATATGTCGTTGCGTTTGTTTGGGGAGCGCTTGTTGGATCAGCCGTGGTTGTACCAAAGCGGTGCAGTTCACAGTTGAATGTGAGCCCCGAAACGGTCATATCGCGGGGGCAGAGGTTTTTTGGGTATAAAAAAACCACTTACTTGAAAGGTAAGTGGTTTTTTATTTGGAGCGGGAAATCGGTCTCGAACCGACGACCTCAACCTTGGCAAGGTTGCGCTCTACCAACTGAGCTATTCCCGCAAATAACCTGACACTGTCAAAATTTGGAGGCGCGAACCAGAGTCGAACTGGTCTAACCGGATTTGCAATCCGGGGCATAACCGCTTTGCTATCGCGCCCGAAACCTCATTTTGGACAAAAACAAAAAAGCTTTTTTTTTTGAAACTGGAGCGGGAAATCGGTCTCGAACCGACGACCTCAACCTTGGCAAGGTTGCGCTCTACCAACTGAGCTATTCCCGCATTTATCGAATGCTGCGTATTGTACTACGTTTGCTGCGATGTGTGAATTGTAGCGCAAAAAATGTGGTCTAGAAAAAATCTACTCAATGCTTCACAGCTTTGGTCGAAGACGCTTTTTTCCGTGCTGGTACAGCTGGTGGGGCCAGCTCTTCTTCGCTCAGGGGCAGGGGCTTGGACTGAAGGGCGATATCAATCACCTGATCGATCCACTTGACCGGCATGATCTTCAAGCCTTGCTTGACGTTGTCAGGAATCTCTTGCAAATCCTTGACGTTTTCTTCAGGGATCAGCACTGTTTTAATTCCTCCGCGCAGGGCTGCAAGGAGTTTTTCCTTCAGGCCACCAATCGCTGTGACTTCGCCGCGCAAGGTGATCTCACCCGTCATGGCAACATCCGCACGCACAGGAACGCCTGTGAGGGCAGATACAAAAGCTGTGGCCATCGCAATACCTGCGCTTGGGCCATCTTTGGGTGTAGCACCATCTGGGACGTGAATATGTATGTCACGTTTTTCGAAAACTTCATCAGCGATGCCCAAAATCCGCGCCCTGCTGCGCACCACTGTGCGGGCGGCCTCAACGGACTCTTTCATTACGTCGCCGAGAGAGCCCGTGCGTGTAATGACACCTTTGCCCGGCATGGTGGCTGCTTCAATTGTTAGCAGGTCGCCGCCGACCTCAGTCCATGCCAAGCCGACGACTTGGCCAACTTGGTTTTGTTGTTCAGCTCTGCCATAGGTGAATTTGCGCACGCCCAAGTATTCATGCAGGTTATCTGCATTGACCTGTACTTGCGGGTGGAGGGCTTTGAGTTGCAGGCCTTTGACGACTTTGCGGCAGATTTTTGACAATTCCCGTTCTAGTGAGCGCACACCGGCCTCGCGTGTGTAGTAACGCACGATGTCACGGATAGCGGATTCATCTACCTGCAGTTCCTCATTGCGTACGCCGTTGTTGCTCATTTGCTTGGGCAACAAATATTTGATGGCGATATTCGTCTTTTCATCTTCGGTGTAGCCAGACAAGCGAATCACTTCCATGCGATCGAGCAATGCTGGGGGAATGTTCATGGAGTTGCTGGTCGCCACGAACATGACATCCGAGAGATCAAAGTCTACTTCGATGTAGTGGTCACCGAACGCATGATTTTGTTCTGGATCCAGTACTTCCAGTAAAGCACTGGATGGATCACCGCGGAAATCCGTTCCTAGTTTGTCGATTTCATCCAGCAAAAAAAGCGGATTGCGTGTCCCCACTTTATTCAAGCTTTGAAGCACCTTCCCTGGCATGGCGCCAATATAGGTACGGCGATGGCCCCGAATCTCTGCTTCATCGCGCATGCCACCCAAAGCCATGCGTACGTATTTGCGTCCAGTGGCTTTTGCAATCGATTGGCCCAGAGAAGTCTTACCAACACCTGGAGGGCCTACCAGGCACAGGATGGGCGCCTTGACTTTGTCAACCCGTTGTTGCACGGCGAGGTATTCGAGAATGCGGTCTTTTACTTTTTCTAGACCGTAGTGATCTTCGTTCAGTACCGTTTCGGCATTTGCCAGGTCGTGCTTGATCTTGGTTTTTTTGCTCCAGGGTAGACTGGTCAAAGCATCAATGTAATTGCGCACCACTGTGGCTTCGGCCGACATGGGTGACATCAATTTCAATTTCTTGAGTTCGCCTTCCGCTTTTTTGCGGGCATCCAGAGGCATCCTGGCCGCTTTGATTTTTTTCTCGATTTCCTCAATGTCGGCACCGTCTTCGCCCTCACCCAGCTCTTTCTGGATAGCTTTGACCTGTTCGTTCAAGTAGAAATCACGCTGATTTTTTTCCATTTGGCGCTTGACGCGACCGCGAATGCGTTTGTCCACATTCAGGATGTCTACTTCGCGATCGAGTTGCTCAAAAAGATTTTCTAAACGTGCTTTGACATCAGAAAGATCCAAAACAGCCTGTTTGTTTTCTAGCTTGAGTGGAAGATGTGCAGCAATGGTGTCTGCTAAACGACCTGCATCGTCAATACTGGCAATCGAAGACAGAATTTCTGGCGGGATCTTTTTGTTTAGTTTGACGTATTGATCAAACTGTTGCATGACCGCACGGCGCAGTGCTTCTATTTCGCTGGCCTTGTGTGCTAGAGCGTCGTTTTCTACGGCAGAAACTACACATGTAAAGTGAGTGTCCGCATCTTTAATCGAGGCGACTTGCGCACGTTGCTGGCCCTCCACCAGCACTTTGACGGTGCCATCTGGCAGCTTGAGCATTTGCAAAATGCTAGAGATACAGCCGATGCCAAACATATCGCCGACGGATGGCTCATCTTTAGAAGCTGTTTTTTGTGCCACCAGCATAATGCGGCGGTCAGACTCCATTGCCAGCTCTAAGGCACGGATACTTTTAGGCCGCCCCACAAACAGTGGAATCACCATGTGCGGGAAAACCACCACATCGCGTAGTGGCAGTAGCGGCAACTCAAGGTCAGCAGAAGGAGGGAGTGGAGATGCGGACATGTGCAACCTCAGCGGGTACTGCAGATGTGTCTGCAGAAGAAACAGGCACCTTGCAGGTCGTCGATAGGCACCTGCAAGAAAGAAACAGATAGGCTTGGTGCGCTAACGCACTCAGGCTTGCTTGGCGATCTCGCGATACACCAGCAGGGGGGGCTTGTTTTCTTCGATGGTCGATTCGTCGAGCACCACCTTTGCAACATTTGCTGTTTGGGGGAGATCGAACATGGTTCCCAGCAAAGCTTGCTCCAAAATTGAACGCAATCCACGGGCACCTGTTTTGCGTGCCAGTGCCTTGCGTGCAATGGCCTTGAGGGCTGCAGGACGTACTTCTAGCTCTACGCCCTCCATGGCCAGCAGTTTTGCGTACTGTTTGACCAAGGCATTTTTGGGCTCTGTCAAAATTTGCACCAGTGCGTCTTCGCTCAATTCAGCCAGAGATGTCACAACGGGCATACGGCCAATCAGCTCTGGAATGATGCCGAACTTGATCAAGTCTTCCGGTTCGATGTCCTGGAAAACTTCGGTCAGTGAGCGTTGTTGCTTGCTGCGCACAGCTGCGCTAAAGCCAATGCCAGACGCTTCGGTGCGGTTCTCGATCACTTTTTCCAAGCCCGCGAAAGCACCACCACAGATAAACAAAATGTTGGTCGTATCAACCTGCAAAAAATCTTGGTTGGGGTGTTTACGCCCGCCAGAGGGCGGTACGCTGGCCAGTGTGCCTTCGATCAATTTCAGTAAGGCCTGCTGCACACCTTCACCAGAGACATCCCGCGTGATGCTCGGGTTGTCGTTCTTGCGTGAAATTTTGTCAATTTCATCAATGTACACAATGCCACGCTGTGCTTTTTCAACATCGTAATTACAGCTTTGCAGCAATTTGCTGATGATGTTTTCTACGTCTTCCCCCACATATCCAGCTTCCGTCAAGGTGGTGGCATCTGCCATGACGAAAGGCACGTTGAGTTGACGTGCCAGCGTTTGGGCTAGCAATGTTTTGCCTGAGCCTGTGGGGCCAATGAGCAAAATATTGCTTTTGGTCAACTCGACATCGTCGCCTCCCATAACGTCTTTATGGCGCAGGCGTTTGTAGTGGTTGTAAACCGCCACGGCCAGCGTACGCTTGGCTTTTTCTTGGTCGATGACGTAGTTGTCCAGGTTGGACTTTATTTCCGCGGGCGTAGGCAACTCATCGCCTTGCGTGTGGGTTGTGGGCAGTTCTTCGCGAATGATTTCATTGCATTGACCGATGCACTCGTCGCAGATGAAAACGGACGAGCCGGCGATCAACTTCTTCACTTCATGCTGGCTTTTATTGCAAAAAGAGCAGTAGAGGGTTTTTTCGCTGGAAGAGCCTTTTTTATCGGCCATGGGGGCAATGCCTTGTCAATGAAAACGTGGAACGGATGATCATAGCGAAATCAAACCGGCGTTGTCGTCAGGGGCAACGCCAGCTCATGCGCAGGTCAGGCGCGCTTTTCAATTACCTGATCGACCAAACCATAAGTCTGTGCTTCAGCTGCGCTCAGGTAGTAGTCGCGTTCAGTATCTTGCTGGATTTTTTCCAGTGGCTGGCCTGTACGTTCGGCCAAAATTTTGTTCAGCTGTTCGCGTGTTTTTAAAATTTCACGCGCATGGATCTCGATCTCGGTGGCTTGTCCTTGCATGCCTCCCAGAGGTTGATGGATCATGACCTTGGCATTGGGTAAGGCAAAGCGCTTGCCTTTGGCTCCTGCAGCCAGAAGAAACGCTCCCATGCTGGCTGCCATGCCGGTGCACAGTGTGGATACATCGGGTTTGATGAAATTCATGGTGTCAAAAATGGCCAGCCCTGCGCTGACCGAACCACCGGGCGAGTTGATGTAGAAGGAAATATCCTTGTCTGGGTTTTCGCTTTCCAAGAACAGTAGCTGAGCTACGACCAAGTTGGCTGACTGGTCGTTGACCGGGCCTACCAAGAATACGACGCGCTCTTTCAGCAGGCGCGAGTAAATGTCGTATGACCGTTCGCCACGGCCTGATTGCTCAATCACCATGGGGATCAGCCCCAGGTTCTGTGTATCCAATGCGCTCATAGGTTCTCCACTGCGACAGATGCGGCCAAGGGCCTTGGTATGTAGTTTCGCTACTGTAGCGATAAATGAATGGGGGCTTGTGCGTTGCGGCACAAGCCCCCTGCATGTAAAAAAGCGGAACCCGCGGGCGGGCACCTTGCTGACTTTAAGCCTGCTGGCCCATCAGCTCTTCAAAAGACAGGGTCTTGTCAGTTACTTTGACCTTGCTCAGAACGAAGTCGGTGACGTTGTTTTCTACCACTACGGCTTCAACGTCTGCCAAACGCTGACGGTCGCTGAAGTACCAGCGCACCACATCTTCTGGCTTTTCATAGCTTGCAGCCAGTTCGTCAATATGCGCTTTGAGCTGTTCCGGTGTGGCTTGCAGGTTGTTGGCACGCACCAATTCGGCCAGCACCAAACCCAGGCGTACGCGGTGTTCGGCTTGTGGGCGGAAGATGTCGTCAGGAATTTCTGCCTTGTCAGCGTCTTTCAGGCCGCGCTGCTTCAGGTCGGCACGCGCACCGTCGCGCAGGCGCTCAATCTCGGCTTGAATGGCGGCGTTGGGCAAATCCAGTTGCGCCTTGGCCACCAGCGCCTCCATCACCGCTTGCTTGTTGCGGTTCAGCAGGCGGAATTTGACTTCGCGCTCCAGGTTTTTCTTGATGTCTGCGCGCAGACCTTCCACGGTAGGCTCGGCCACACCCAGGGACTTGGCCAGGGCATCGTTGACCTCGGGCAGGTGGGCTGCTTCGATCTTTTTCACGGTGACCAAGAAGTCGGCAGTTTTACCGGCCACGTCTTTACCGTGGTAATCCTCAGGGAATGCCAGGGGGAAGGTTTTGCTTTCGCCTACCTTCATGCCGCGCACGGCATCTTCAAACTCCTTGAGCATTTGGCCTTCGCCTACCAGGAATTGGAAGTCTTCGGCTTTACCGCCAGCGAACAGCTCGCCGTCGATCTTGCCTTCAAAGTCCACGGTCACGCGATCGCCGTCTTGTGCGGCAGCGTCTTGGGCGCGCAGGGCGAAGGTGCGGCGCTGTTTGCGCAGAATTTCCACCGTTTTGTCGATGGCGGCATCGTTGACTTCAGCCGACAGGCGCTCCACTTCGGCATCTGCCAGGTCGGCAATTTGCACTTCAGGGAAGACTTCAAACACGGCGTCGAAGGTTACTTCACCAGCAGGTGCGCCCTCTTTTTCGGTGATGCGGGGTTGGCCGACCACGCGCAGTTGCGCCTCGTTGGCGGCCTGGGCAAACGCCTCGCCCACCTTGTCGTTCAGCACTTCGTACTGTACCGAGTAACCGTAGCGCTGGGCCACCACGCTCAGAGGCACTTTGCCAGGACGGAAACCATCCATCTTCACCGTGCGCGCCAAGCGCTTGAGGCGGGCATCCACCTCAGTCTGGATGGTGGTCAGCGGCAGGCTCAACGTGATTTTGCGTTCGAGCTTTTCCAGGGTTTCAACGGTCACGGCCATATGGGTTCCTACTGTCGTCGGATCAAGCGATCGGGAGGCAAGCGTGCCTCGGAACGCATCGCGCGCCGAGCTCGCTGCAACTGCATGAATTGTGGTGCGCGGGGGGGGACTCGAACCCCCACACCATTGCTGGCGTCAGGACCTAAACCTGGTGCGTCTACCAATTTCGCCACCCGCGCTGGTTTTACAAACAAACAGGCGGCACATGAAATGCCGCCTGGGTGAATGGGGTCAACCGGCGATTTTAACTGCTTGTGGACAAAGCCCCTTGAATTTTCTGCGTTATCTTGTGTATCACGCGCTAGCTACCTGTACGGGAGGCGGGCGCTGCACGCGGAACCAGGCCGCGTACATCGCAGGCAAGGCCAGCAAGGTGAGCACGGTGGCAACCACCAGTCCGCCCATGATGGCCACCGCCATCGGCCCCCAAAACACGCTGCGCGACAGCGGAATCATGGCCAGCACGGCGGCCGCAGCCGTCAAAACAATGGGGCGCAGGCGCCGCACCGCCGATTCGACGATGGCATCCCACGCGGGCACGCCCCGGGCGCGGTCCAGCTCAATTTGGTCGATCAAAATGACCGAGTTGCGCTGGATCATGCCCATCAGGGCAATCACGCCCAGCAGTGCGACGAAGCCAAAGGGGCGCCCCAGCGCCAGCAGGGCAGCCGCCACACCCGCAATGCCCAGGGGGCCGGTCAAAAACACCAGCATGGCACGGCTGAAGCTGTGCAGCTGCAGCATCAGCAGCGTGAAGGTCAAAAACAGCATGATGGGCAAGCCCGCAGCAATCGAAGAAGAGCCTTTGGAGCTTTCCTCCACGGCGCCTGCGACTTCAATGCGGTAGCCCGGCTGGTTCTGCGTCTGCCATTGGGCTTCGAGTTGGCGCAGTCCAGGCAACAGGGCGGCTGTCACGGTGGCCCCTTGCAGGCCTTCCACCACATCGCCTTGCACGGTGATGGCGTATTCGCGGTTTTCACGCCACATCACCCCAGGCTCCCAGGCAAAGTGGGGTTGGCCAATCTGCGTCAACGGAATGGCCCGCCCGCTGCTGGTGGGCACATAGGCATTGCTCAAATCGCTCAGGCTGCGTCGCTCATCGAGCGGCTGGCGCAGCACGATGTCGATCAAGCGGTCGCCCTCGCGGTACTGGCCGACCACGCTGCCCGACAGCTGGGTGTGCGTGGCCTGGGCAATGGCCTGGCTCGATACGCCCAAGGCCCGTGCCTTGTCTTGGTCGATGGCCAGGTGCATCACCTTGACCGATTCATTCCAGTTGTCGTTCACGCCGCGCATATCAGCGTGTGCACGCAACTGTGCCTTGACCTCGTCGGCGCGCGCACGCAGCACCGCCGGATCGGGGCCGACCACGCGAAACTGCACCGGGTAGGGCACCGGTGGGCCGTTGGGCAGCAGCTTGGCGCGGGCACGCACCTCGGGAAACTCCTGCGCCAGCAAGCTGGGCAGCTGTTTGCGCAGCCGCTCGCGCACTGCCAAGTCTTGCGCCAGCACGATGAGCTGCGAGACGTTGGTCTGCGGGAACACCTGGTCCAGCGGCAGGTAAAAGCGCGGCACCCCTGAGCCGACCCAGGTGCTCACGGCCTGCACGCCGGGTTGTTCACGCAGGCGCGCTTCCACGCGCCGCGTCACTTCCTCGTTGGCGTGAAAGCTGCTGCCTTCGGGCAGCCACAGATCGACCAAGATTTCTGGCCGACTGGAGTCGGGGAAAAACTGCTGCTGTACCCGCCCCATGCCTGCCAGACCGAGGGCGAAAATGGCCAGCGTGGCGCCAATCGTCAGCCAGCGGTGGGCCACACACCAGTTCACCAGGCGGCGAAAGGTTTGGTAGAACGGTGTGTCAAACATTTCATGCGGCTCATGCCCGCCGTGCCCAGCTCCAGGGGCATTTGTGCTGCCCTGGTGGGCCTGCAGTGCTGCCACGTGTGGCGGGGTTTTGAGCAGCAAAGTGCCCAGGTAGGGCACGAAATACACCGACACCAGCCACGACAGCACCAGCGCAATCACCGTCACGGCGAAAATTGCAAAGGTGTATTCCCCGGTGGAGGAGCGCGCCAGGCCAATGGGTAAAAAGCCCGCTGCCGTGATGAGCGTACCCGTCAGCATGGGCATGGCGGTAATTTCGTAGGCAAAGGTGGCTGAGCGCACGCGGTCGTAGCCTTCTTCCATTTTGCGCACCATCATTTCCACGGCGATGATGGCGTCATCCACCAGCAGGCCCAGGGCGATGATGAGCGAGCCCAGCGACACCTTGTGCAGCCCAATGCCCCAGTAGTGCATGGCCAAAAAAGTCACCGCCAGCACCAGTGGAATGGTGATGCCCACCACCAGCCCGGGGCGCACGTCCAGCGTCCAGCGCCGCCACAGCGGATGCTGCCCGGGGCGCTTGTGCAGGCCCAGGCTGAGAAAGCTCACCGCCAGCACAATCACCACGGCCTCAATCAGCACTTTGATGAATTCGTTCACCGAGGTGGAGACAGCGCGCGGCTGGTCTTGCACATTCACCAGCTGCACTCCGGCGGGTAGGCGGGCCTCAATGCGGGCAGTGGCTTGGCGCAGCGCCTGGCCCAGGCGCACGATGTCGCCCCCTTTGGCCATGGAAACCCCCAGGGCCACCACCTCCTGGCCTTGGTGGCGCACTTTCACCTGTGGTGGATCGACGTAGCCGCGCGTGATCTGCGCAATATCGCCCAGGCGCAGCTGCGCGCCCGAGCCGCCGCGAATGGGCATGGCACGCAGCTCCTCGGGGCCACCGAACTGCCCGGCAACACGCACCTGCACCTGGTCGTGCGGGCCTTGCACGCTGCCAGCGCCTTCCACCGCGTTTTGCTGCCCCAGCTGGGCCAGCACCTGGTGGATGTCCAGGCCCAGCTGTGCCAGGCGCTGCTGCGACAGTTCAATGAACAGCTTTTCTTCCTGCACACCAAACAGTTCGACCTTGGCCACGTCGGGCACGCGCAGCAGCTGCTGGCGCACGTCGTCGGCAAAGTCTTTCAGCTCGGCGTAGCTAAAGCCCTCGGCTTGCAGGGCGTAAATCACGCCATACACATCACCAAAATCGTCATTGAAAAAAGGCCCCTGCACGCCTTGCGGCAGGGCGTAGCGCATATCGCCCACGCGCTTGCGCACCTGGTACCAGACGTTGGCCACCTCGCTGGGGCGTGAGGAGTCTTTGATCTGGAAAATGATCTGTGACTCGCCCGGCTTGGAGTAGCTGCGGATTTTGTCGGCGTAGGGCACTTCTTGCAGCGTGCGCTCCAGCTTGGCGGTCACCTGTTCGGCCACCTGCTGCGCTGTGGCGCCGGGCCAGTAGGTGCGCACCACCATGGCGCGGAAGGTGAAGGGCGGGTCTTCGTCCTGGCCCAGCTGAAAGTAGGCCGCCATGCCCAGCACCATCAGCACCACCATGAGGTAGCGCGTCAGCGCGCCGTGTTGCAGCGCCCACAGCGAGAGGTTGAAGCCCTTGGAAGGAGGGGGGGAAGTCATGAACGGCTCACTGTTGCGGTGCGGCGGCTGAAGATGCTCCTAAATTAGGAGCTGCTTGCGCTTGTTTGGCGGCCTCTGGGGCCGTTTTTGCTTGATAAATACTGACCTTTTGCCCCGGTGCCAACACATGCACACCCGTGGCTACCACCTGCGCACCGGCCTGCAGGCCCGCGCGCACCAGCACCTCGTTGCCATCAACCTGGGCCACCTCAATCACCTGGGCGCGCACCGTGCTGCTGGCGGCATCGAACACCCACACCGCCGTCTGCTGGCCCTGGGCCCACAGCGCACTGGTGGGCAGGCGCAGCGCTTGCACGCCGCTGGGCGCAAAAGCGCTGGGGTACACCGTGAGCGTGGCGCCCAGCGGTGGCAGGGGCGAGCCGCTCAGGGCTGCTTTCACGGTGAAGGTGCGCGTTACCGGGTCGGCGCTGGCGGCAATGTCGCGCACCGTGGCGCGCAGCTTGGCCGCACCCTCGGCGCCGCCGCCCCAGGGGCGCACGGCCACTTCCTGGCCCACGCGCAGTTGGCTCACCAGGTCTTCGGGCACGGCAAATACCGCGTCGCGCGCGCCGCCTTGGGCCAGGCGTAGCACGGTTTGCCCCTGCTCCAGCACCTGGCCGGGCTCGGCCTCAATGGCGGTGACCACGCCATCGGCATCGGCACGCAACTGCGTGTAGTGCTCCTGGTTGCCCTGGCTGCTGGCCTGGGCCAGCGCCTGCGTCAGTTGCGCCTGCGCCGCCTGCAAGCTGGCGCGGCGGCGATCCAGCTCTGCACCACTGATGAAGTTTTGCGCCTTCAACTGGGCAAAGCGTTCGTAGTCCGCCTGGGCCAGATCGCGCTGCGTGGTGGCTGCTGCCACCTGGGCCTGTGCCGCCTGCACGGCCAGGCGGTAGTCGCGTGCATCCAGCTGCGCCAGCAGCTGCCCGGCGCGCACCGCCTGGCCCAGCTCCACATGGCGCTGCACCAGCTTGCCAGCCACACGAAAGCCCAGGCGCGACTCCACACGCGCACGCACATCGGCAGCGAACAGGCGCTGGGCCTGCACCTCGCTGGCGCCCACCGTCAGCAGCTTGACGGCCCGTACGGGCTCGGGTGGCGGCTCTGGGCGCGAGCAGCCCGCCAAGGCGGCACCCAGCGCCAGAGTGCATAAAAAAAGCCCCGCACGGGGCCGCTGTACAGCGTGGAAAGAGACCATGGGACGTTGCTTAATGACCAATCGGTTAGTAAGGCACGAATCTAGGGAGGGCGTGCGGCCTTGTCAAGCGTTGGCTGTCCAGCGGTGACAATCCCTGCCCGTGAAACCGCCTGTTCCCCCCCACGTGCCTGCGCCGGTCACGCACTACGAAAATTTTCCGGTCGCGTCGCTGCTGTGCCCATCCCAGCTGCGCGCGCCCATTGCCGCCATCTACGCCTTTGCCCGCACCGCCGACGACCTGGCCGACGAGGGCGAACTCAGCGCCGCGCAGCGCCTGGCCGATTTACAGGCCTACCGCACCGAGCTGCAGCACGTGGCGGCAGGTCAGCCTCCCCAGCCGCGCTGGGCCGCCGTGTTTGGGCCTGTGCAATGGGCGATACAAACCCACGGCCTGCCACTGGCGCTGCTCGACGACTTGCTCAGTGCCTTCCTGCAGGACGTGGACATGACCGAGCGCGGCGCCACCTACCCCGACCGCGCGGCCTTGCTCGACTACTGCCGCCGCTCGGCCAACCCGATTGGGCGCTTGCTGCTGCACCTGTACGGCGTACAAAGCGAGGCGGCGCTGCGCGAGAGCGACGCCATTTGCAGCGCCTTACAGCTCATCAACTTTTGGCAAGACCTGAGCGTGGACTTGCCGCGCGCCCGCCACTACCTCACCGATGCCGACTGCGCCGCCCATGGCGTCAGCCGGGCCGAGCTGGTGCAAGGGGTGCCTAGCCGCGCCACCACGGCCTTGCTGGCCACGCAGGCGCAGTGGGCGCGTGCGCTGATGCTGCAGGGCGCGCCTTTGGTACACCGCCTGCCTGGGCGTGCCGGTTGGGAGCTGCGCCTGGTGGTGCAAGGGGGCCTGCGCATTCTGGACAAAATCGACGCGTTGCACGGGCGCAACCTGTGCCAGCGCCCCACCTTGGGGGGCACGGACTGGCTGCGCATGCTCTGGCGCAGTTTGTGGATGTGAGCTTGCACCGACCCAACACAGACGCCATTGCTCCTAAAAAAGAAGCTTCTAGCGCTTGCCCAGTGCGGCTTAGAGGCCGATTGAATGCTTAAAACCTGCCCTCAGCGGTCAATCGAAGCGCTCCAGCGGGCGTCCCAGTCGTGGCGCACGCGTTCGATGTCACGGCGGTCGCGTTTGGTGGGGCGGCCTTCCGTCAGGGCGTGCGCGGGTTCGGGGGCCAGGCGACGCTGCTCCGCAGCTTCGGCGCGGGCGGCAATGCTGGCGGGCGTTTCCGCGTAGAGCTGCTGCGCCACGGGTGCGGGGCCGCGCTGGGCGCTCAGGCCCAGCACCTGCACGGTGCGCGCCAGGCCGCCTTGCTGGCGCAGCACCACGGTGTCGCCCACGCGCACGTCGCGGCTGGGTTTGGCGTGGTGGCTGTTCACCTCCACCCGGCCTTTCTGAATTTCATCCACCGCCAGGCTGCGGGTTTTGTAAAAGCGCGCGGCCCACAGCCATTTGTCCAGGCGCATGGCGGGGGTGTCGTGGGGTGGTGTGGGCATGGCGTGGCTCCTTTTAGCGGCGCCCCAGGCGGCGGTGCCCCCAGGCGTGTTGGCAGGCGCGGCGGTACTGGCGCAGGGTGTGTTCGGCGCGCTGCAGCACGGCGTCGGCGGCATGGCCGGTGAGCAGGGCGATGCCTTCGCGCACATGGTGGGCGGCGTAGATGTGGAATTGCCCTTGCGCCACGGCCTGCACCACCTCGGGTGCCAGCATGAGGTGGCGCTGGTTGCGCGCGGGAATCAGCACCCCTTGCGCCCCGGTGAGCCCGGCCTGGGCGCAGGTGCGAAACCAGCCTTCGATTTTTTCGTTCAGCCCGCCCACGGGCAGCACTTCGCCGTGCTGGTTGAGCGCGCCGGTGACGGCAATGTCTTGGCGCAGCCCCAGCCCTGACAGGGACGACAGCAGCGCATACAGCTCAGCGCACGAGGCCGAATCGCCCTCGATGCCGCTGTATTCCTGCTCGAACACCACCGAGGCGTTCAGCGCCAGCGGTGCCAGGTGGCCAAAGAGTGCAGCCAGGTAGCTGTGCAAAATCAGCACGCCCTTGTCGTGGATGGGGCCGGACATTTCCACCTCGCGCTCGATGTTGATGATGCCCTCTTGCCCGGCAAAGGTGCGTGCGGTGATGCGCACCGGAAAGCCAAAGCGGTAGTCGCCCAGATCGATTTGCGTCAGGGCGTTGAGCTGGCCCACCTGCGCGCCGTGCAGCGAGATGAGCAGCTCGCCCTCGGCAATGGCCTGGTGCAGGGCTTCTTCCGGGGCGTTGTGGCGCAGGCGGCGTGCGTGCAGTGCGGCGTGAACGTCGCGGGCTTCGGTGAGCGGGGCGCCGCGCTGCTGGGCCTGGGTGCAGCTTTCAATCAGCAGCGCCTCCAATTCGGCAAACAGCGCGCTTTGGCGCATCTGGTCGTCGGCCTGGCGGTGGGTAAATTCCAGTAGGCTGGCCACGGCGCCCGCGCTGCAGTGTGGCAGGCCACGGCGTGCGCAGCAGCGTGCCATGAAGATGGCGCTGGCCTGGCGGGTGTCGTCGTTGGCGGGAAAGTCGGCAGCGAAATCTACCTTCACGCGAAAGCGCCGTGCCAGGTCGGCATCGCCCTCTTGCAGTACGTAGTACTCGGCGCTGGAGCCGATGAGCACGATTTTTACGTCCACCGCCACGCTCTCGGGCTGCAGCGCTACGGCGCTGGCGCTGCTGTGCGCGCCCACGCTGTCTTCAATCGTCAGGCGGCCACAGCGCAGAAAGCGGCGCAGGCGCTCCCACAGGGCTTCGTCGCCCAGCAGGTCGCGCAAAAACAGCATCAAAAAGCCGCCGTGCGCGCGCAGCAGGCTGCCGGCGTGGATGCCGGAGTAGTCCGCTTGGGGCGAGTCGCTGTCGGCTTGGTGCTCGATGTGGCCAAACAGGCTGCGCAGCTGCGGGTTGTCTTCCACCACCACGGGGGCGCCGCGCAGCTCGGCGTTGTCCACCGCCAGGTTCACCTGGCACAGTGCCAGCAGGTCTTCCAGGTCGGCCTGGCGCTGCAGTTCGGCCTCGTTGCCTGCGCCTTCCTGGGGCAGAAACAGGTCGAGGTTGTCCAGCACCTCGCGTTGTACCTGCTCGAGCCATTGGTGCAGGGTGACGGTGTCTTTGATGTGCTTGCGCAGGCTTTGGCGAATGGGGTTGAGCGCGTGGTCCACCAGCGGCTTGGCGGCCTGGCGGTACAGCTGCTCTAGTGCTTCGTCGCGTTTGCGTTCCAGCGGGCGGGTGCGCTCTAAAAAGCGCACGATTTCCGCGCGCAGCTCTTGCTCGGCTTGTTCGATGCTGTGGCGCTGCGCGGGGCTGAGGTGTTGCGCTTCCTCTTCCGTGATGGCGCTGCCGCTGGGCCCCAGCAGGGTGAAGACCATTTGTTCGCCGTCGCGCGCCAGGCGAAAGTGGCGTGCCTGGGCAAAGCTGCCCAGGGCGGCGAAGGCGCGGGCTTCTTCGCTTTGGAAGGTTTTGGCGATTTTTTCGCTCTCGGCCTTCACGTCGGCGGCAGACAGGCGTTTGGGAATGTCGCTCAGCAGCGTTTGCACCCACTCTTGCATGCCTTCGCGCAGCGCCCGGCCTTGGCCTGCGGGCAGGCGCAGCGGGCGCGGGCGCTCGGGGCGGTCGAAGTCGTGCAGGTAGCACAGGTCGGGCGGTACGGGGCGGCTGGCGGCGGCTTCCTGCATGGCCTGGCGCATCAGCGAGGCCCGCCCCGAGCCCACATCGCCCAGCACAAACAGGTTGTAGTCGGGCTGCTGCATGGCCAGGCCAAAGCGTGCGGCTTCGAAGGCGCGCTGCTGGCCAATCCAGGGCAGCGGCTCTTGCGCCAGGGCGCGGGTGTCGGCAAAGCCCAAACTGGCCGGGTCGATGTGGCAGGTCAGTTGGGCCGGGGTCAGTTGTGGGCAGGCTGGGCCGGAGGCGGTGGCTGCGGCAGAGTGCGTCATTGTTTGGCTCCAAGGGCCAGGGCGCGTGCGCGGCTGGCAGCGCCGGTGCTGGCGTGATGGGGGTCGGGGTGGGTGGGCCAGCCGGCCAGGTGGTTCAAGGCGATGTGCTCCAGCGCGCTGATCCACTGGGGGTTGTCATTCAGGCAGGGGATGTAGTGAAACGCCTCGCCGCCCGCGTGCAAAAAGGTTTCGCGCGCTTCCTGGCTGATTTCTTCCAGCGTTTCCAGGCAGTCGCTGGTGAAGCCGGGGCACAGCACTTCCACACTGCGCGTGCCACTGCTGGCAAGTTGCTGCAGCGTGGGTTCGGTGGCGGGTTCCAGCCACTTGGCTTTGCCAAAGCGCGACTGGAAGGTAACGCTGTAGGCCTCGGGCGCCAGGCCCAGGTGCTCGGCCAGCAGGCGCGCGGTTTTGCGCGCCTCGCAGTGGTAGGGGTCGCCCAGGTGCAGCGTGCGTTCGGGCACGCCGTGAAAGCTCATCACGAGGTGCTGTGCGCGCCCGTGGGCCTGCCAGTGCGCCTGCACGCTGGCGGCCAGGGCCGCGATGTAGCCGGGGTGGTCGTGGTAGCGCTGCACATAGCGCAGCTCGGGCACATGGCGCTGGCGCAGGGCCCAGGCACCCACAGCGTCGCCCACGCTGGCGGTGGTGGTGCCGGAATACTGTGGGTACAGCGGCAGCACCAGAATGCGCGTGGCCCCCGCCGCCTTGAGTGCGTCAAGCTGGCGCGCAATGGCGGGCTCGCCGTAGCGCATGGCGGGCTGCACCAGCACGTCGTGGCCGCCGCGCTGCAGCGCTTGTTGCAGCAGCTGCGCTTGCGTGCGCGTCCAGGCCAGCAGGGGCGAGCCTTGCTCTGTCCAGATGCTGGCGTATTTGGCCGCCGACTTGGCCGGGCGCGTGCGCAAGATGATGCCGTGCAAGATGGGCAGCCACAGCAGCCGAGGCAGCTCCACCACGCGTGGATCACTCAAAAATTGCCCCAGGTAGCGGCGCACCGCCGCCGGGGTGGGGGCCTCGGGTGTGCCCAGGTTGCACAGCAAAATCGCCGTGCGCGGCGCCTGGCCGTGCTGGTAGGGTGGTTCGGGAGCGAAGCGTGGGGTGAGGGAAAAAGCCATGGCAGCGATTGTGGCAAAGCACTGCCCTGCCTGCGGGCTTGGTGGAGTATTCTTCGCGCCGCTGCAGCGGTGGGCGGGGTGCCCGCTGCGATGAATTAGGGGTCAAATTGGCCTCTAAGCCTTGCCCAGCAAGCGCAAGCAGCTATTAAATAAGTAGCTTTGGCCGCCCGGCCTGGGAGTGGATGACGTGATTTTTGGCTTCACCGAAGAGCAACTGGCGGAGTTTTTCCTCACCTACGGGGTGGCGGCCTTTATCTTGTTCATGGTGTTCATCATTGGCCACCTGGCCTGGCAGTCCAAGGCGGGCAAGTTCGGCACCTTTGTGATTTTTTTGGGCCTGGGTGTGGGCTTTTTGGGCTTTATTGCCAAGTTTGTCATCCAGTGGTTTTTGGAGTCGAAGTAGCACGGCCCGGCGCACACAGCATTTGCGCTACGGCACAGCCGCTGCGCACAGCCCCTTCAAGCGTAGCGGGGTAGGGGCCGTCGATGTAGTCGCCGCAGGCCCACAAGCCGGGCGCTAGGGCCATGGGTGGGCGCTGCAGGGCGGGGGTGCAGGCAAAGGTGGCGCGCTTTTCCACCACGGTTTGCAGCGCCACCAGGTGGGCTAAACCCAGTTGCTCGTGGGCCTGGGTCAGCACCTGGGCCTGCAGCTGCGCGCGCGAACCTTCGCTGGTGCTGATGACAAAGGCCAGCAGCCCGGCGGGGCCACCGAGCTGGCCGCGGTCAAACACAAACTGTGCGGGTTGCTCTGGCTTCGCACGCAAGGCCAGCATGGGGGCGGCCAACACCGCGCCCTGCGCTTGAGGCTGTTGTGCATACACGGTGGCAATGGGCACAAAGCGCAGCTGCGCGGCCTGTGTTCGCCAAGAGGCCAAGGCAGGCCCGGCCAGGGGCTGCAGCAGGCGCACGGCCTCGGTGCTGGGGGTGGCGAGCACGACGGCGTCAAACGCTTGGCCATCCACGCTCCAGCCGCTGCCTTGCGCCGCCAGCTGCTGGATGCGCCGCCCGGTGTGCAGCACGGCGCCGTGTGCTTGCAGCCACTGGGCTGCCGGTGCGGCAAACACCTGGCCCAGGTCGGTGCGTGGCAGCAGCAGGTGCGAGCCACCCCGGCCACTGAACAGGCTGTCGTGCAGCACGCGCAAAAACACCTGGCCGCTGGCTTCGTGGGCGGGCGTATTCAGCGCTGAGAGGCACAGCGGCTCAATGAACTCCTGCACCAGCCGCTGGGGTAGGTGGGCGCACAGTTGGGCCACACTGGTCATCGGGGCGCATTGAAAACCTGTCAGGCGCCAGTGGGCTGCAGTGCGCAGCAGGGCCCATTTTTCGGGCCAGCTCCATCCTCGGGCTTGGGCAATGCCCAGCAAGGCATCCCATGGTGGTGGCAGATCGGGAAGACGCAGGCCTGTGCCGTCGGCAAAAGCCAGGCTCAAGGGCTGGCGCAAGAACACAGCTTCGGGCGCAGCGCCTACCAGGCGCATCAGGCGCAGGCTTTCGCTGTAGGCGCCGATCAGAATGTGCTGGCCGTTGTCCAGTGTGAGGGGCTGGCCTTGCAGGTCGTGCGTTTCCAGCGCCCTGGCTCGGCCACCGACGCTGCGGGCCGCTTCAAACACCGTGGGCTGCAGGCCCGCGCGCACCAGTTCAACGGCGGCGGCGAGCCCGGCCCAGCCCGCCCCGAGGATGGCGACGCGCACGTCAGAACCGGCCCAGGGCTTGCATCTTCCACGCCAGCCAGAGTTTGCGCAGCGGTGTCAGGCTGGTGCGCTGGTGCAGCACCTGAAAGCCGTCGGCCTCGATTTCGCGCAGCAAGGTGCGGTAGATGCTGGCCATCATCAGCCCGGGTTTTTGGGCGCGCCAGTCGGCAGCGGGCAGCAGGGCCAGGGCTTGGTCGTACAGCTGGTGGGCACGGTCTGCTTGGAATTTCATCAGTGCCGTGAAGCGCTCGGAGTGCTGGCGCTGGCTGATTTCGTGTGCCTTCACGTCAAACTGCTGCAGCTCGGCAATCGGGAGGTAGATGCGCCCGCGCAGCGCGTCTTCACCCACGTCGCGGATGATGTTGGTGAGCTGAAAGGCCAGCCCCAGCGTGTGGGCGTAGGTGGTGGTGGCGGTTTCGGTCTGGCCAAAAATGCGCGCCGCCACCTCGCCCACCATGCCCGCGACGAGGTGGCAATAGCGCTGCAGCCCGGCAAAGTCGAGGTAGCGTGATTGCTCCAAGTCCATTTGGCAGCCTTCAATCACCGCCAGCAGGTGGCGGGCCTCAATGCCGTAGTCGGCGCAGTGGGGCATGAGCGCTTGCGTCACCGGATGGGTGGGCTGGCCCGCAAAGGCCTGGCGCACTTCACCTTGCCACCAGGCGAGTTTGGCTGCAGCGACGCTGGCATCGTGGATTTCATCGACCACGTCGTCGATTTCGCGGCAAAAGGCGTAGTAGGCGGTGATGGCCGCACGCCGGGGCGCGGGCAAAAACAAAAAGGCGTAATAAAAGCTGCTGCCCGAGGCGGCGGCTTTGTTCTGGACGTACTGCTGGGGCGTCATGGAGGGGGTGGCGCTCAAGATTGAGGCGCAGCGGGTAGGGGGGGCTTGGCTGGCATGGGCGGCATGGGCGGCGCCGCAGGAATGGGCGGGGCTTTGGGCAGCGCGGGTGCCATGGGCATGGGGACGCTGCCGGGTACTTGGTAGCCTTTGCCATCCACCGTCAGCCCTTCGCCCGAGAGCTGGGCGGCACGCGCCGGGCCAATGCCGGAAATACGGCGGATGAAGTCGTCCCAGTCACGAAAAGGCGCTTTGTCGCGCTCTTGCAGGATGCGCTGGGTGAGGGCTGGCCCGAGGCCGCGCAGGCCATCGAGTTCGGCCTCTTTGGCTTTGTTCACTTCCAGCGCGGCCCAGGCGGTGGCGGTGCATAAAAAGCTGCAAAGGGTCAGGGCCAGGGTGCGCAAGGTCATGGGGAGTCTCCGGTGGGTGGGGTGGGGAGGGGCACGCGCTTACAGCTCTTCGACGCGGCGGGCGGGGTAGCTGTCCCAGCTTTGGCAGCCGGGGCATTGCCAAAAGTGCTGCTGCGTCTCGAAGCCGCAAGCCGCGCAGCGGTAGCGCTTGAGCGGGCGGGCGGCTTGGTCCAGGGCGCGCTGGATGTGCGGGTGGTGTTCTTCGTGCTCCAGGCGCTCGTGCGCTAGCCATTGTGCGGCAGCCACCAGCGAGGGCGTGTGTGCCAGGTGCTGGGCGTAGCGTGTGCGGCCAGGGGCTGCAGCGCTGGTGTGGTCGAGGGCGACCAGGGCGTCAAGCAGGTCGAGCGAAGGCGCCTGGGCGTAGTGCTGTTCCAGTAGCGCTTGGGCCTGGGGCAGGCGCTGGCAGGCGCTGGCTGCCTCTTGCAGCAGGGCCGCTGCCAGGGGCAGGGCCGCCGGGGCTTGGCGTGCCAGCCGTGTCAGGGTGTCACAGGCGGCACTGCATTGGCCCTGGCGGTGTTGCTGGCGTGCGCGCTCAATGAGGGGCCGGGCGGCTTGGGGGGCTGTCTGCTGGGCTTGTTCCAGGTGGCTTTGGGCGCGTGCTTCATCCCCTTGGGTGACGGCAGCCTGGGCTTGCTCACACAGGTAATGTGCTTGGCGTTGGCTGAAGTCGCCCTGACCGCTGGCGTGCAACAGGGCCGCTACGGCGGTGGCTTGAGGCCAATCTCGTGTGCGCTCGTACAGGGCCAGCCGTGCCAGCCGTGCCTCTTGCTCAAAAGCCGTGCCTTCCAGCGGTTGCAGTGCGGCTTCGGCGCGGTCGAGCAGCCCGGCTTTGAGAAAGTCCAGCGCCAGGGCGTGTTGGGCGCGATCGCGGTCAGCACGCGAGAGGTCGGCACGCGATAGCAGGTGTTCATGCACACGTACGGCGCGGTGGTATTCACCCCGGCGGCGGAATAAATTGCCCAGCGCAAAGTGCAGTTCAGAGGTGTCAGGGTCGTGTTGAACAGCTTCGATGAAGGCGTCGATGGCCTGGTCTTGCTGCTCGTTGAGCAGGTAGTTCAGCCCTTTGAAGTAAGCCCGCGGTGCCTGGCGGTGTTCCAGGCGCAGCTGCCGCAGATCCAAGCGCGAGGCCCACCAACCCATGCCAAAAGCCAGCGGTAGGCCCAGCAGCATCCAGCTCAGGTCAAATTCCATGGGGGGGCGTACTGTGGGTGGCGGGGGTGTCTGTGGTGGGCGTGACTGTGGCTTGTGGTGCGTGTGCACGGCGTGCCGCACTGCGGTGGCGCCACCAGTGAGGCACCATGCCCAACGCCCCCACCACCAGCCCCAGGGCAAAGGCACACAGCACGATCAATACCATGGGTGCACGCCACTGTGTACCAAAGAAAAAATGCACGCTGGCGCTTTGCTGATTGTTCAGCGCAAAAGCGAACAGGGTAAAAAAAATGGCTGCCTTGAGCAGCCACAGAAGGTATTTCATGCGTCTTTCCGGGTGGCGCGGCGATTTTATGCCTGTGGCTTGGCAGGCAGCTGCGCAACGGCTTCGCGCAGTGCTTTGCCTGGTTTGAAGTGGGGTACGCGTTTGGGTGGAATCTGGACAGCAGCTCCGGTGCGTGGGTTGCGCCCGATGCGGGGCTGGCGTTGGGTGACAGTGAAACTGCCGAATCCACGCACCTCGACGCGCTGGCCTTGCTCTAAGGCGTCGCTGATGGCATCGAGCATGGTTTTGACCGCCAGTTCAGCGTCACGTTGGGTCAGTTGGCTGAAGCGGGCAGCCAGTTCTTCCACCAGGTCAGATCGGGTCATGGCAAGAGCACACAGCAGAAAAAAATAGTCGAAAAAAAACGGACGCCCAGGGAAGTCGCATTCCCCGTGCGCCCGCAGTGTGCTCCTGCGCCGGTAGGCACAGGAGCCGGGTGGGCAATTACTTGTCCGAACCGTCGAGCTTGGCGCGCAGCAGGGCACCCAGGCTGGTCGTACCAGCGTTGCTGGAGGACTGGCTCAGGGTTGCCATGGCTTCTTGCTGGTCGGCTTGATCCTTGGCGCGGATGGACAGCTGGATGTTGCGGGTCTTGCGGTCCACGTTCACCACCACAGCGGTGATTTCATCGCCTTCCTTGAGCACGGTGCGGGCATCTTCCACGCGGTCGCGCGAGATTTCCGAAGCGCGCAGGTAGCCCACGATGTCTTCGCCCAGATCGATTTCAGCGCCACGGGCGTCCACCGTCTTGACCTTGCCGGACACGGTTTGGCCCTTGTCGTTCACGGTCACGAAGGTGGTGAACGGATCGCTGTCGAGCTGCTTGATGCCCAGGGAGATGCGCTCGCGCTCCACGTCCACGGCCAGCACGATGGCTTCCACTTCCTGGCCCTTCTTGTAGTTGCGCACAGCGGTTTCGCCGGGCTCGTTCCACGACAGGTCAGACAGGTGCACCAGACCGTCGATGCCAGCAGCCAGGCCCACGAACACGCCGAAGTCGGTGATGGACTTGATGGGGCCCTTCACGCGGTCGCCGCGCTTGGTGTTTTGCGCAAATTCTTGCCAAGGGTTGGCACGGCATTGCTTCATGCCCAGGCTGATACGGCGCTTGTCTTCGTCGATTTCCAGAACCATGACTTCGACTTCGTCGCCCAGCGACACGAGCTTGGAAGGTGCCACGTTCTTGTTCGTCCAGTCCATCTCGGAGACGTGCACCAAGCCTTCGATGCCGGGCTCGAGTTCAACGAATGCACCGTAGTCGGCAATGTTGGTGACCTTGCCGAACAGGCGGGTGTTGGCAGGGTAGCGACGTGCCACGCCCATCCAAGGATCGTCGCCCATTTGCTTGAGGCCCAAGGACACGCGGTTTTTCTCGGTGTCGAACTTGAGGATCTTGGCGGTGATTTCCTGGCCAGCCGTGACCACCTCGGAGGGGTGACGCACACGGCGCCATGCCATGTCGGTGATGTGCAGCAGGCCATCGATGCCGCCCAGGTCCACGAACGCGCCGTATTCGGTGATGTTCTTGACCACGCCGTTGACGATGGCGCCTTCTTTCAGCGTTTCCATCAGCTTGGCGCGCTCTTCGCCCATGGAGGCTTCCACCACGGCACGGCGGCTCAGCACCACGTTGTTGCGCTTGCGATCGAGCTTGATGACCTTGAATTCCATGGTCTTGTTCTCGAACGGCGAGAGGTCTTTGATCGGACGGGTGTCGATCAGCGAGCCTGGCAGGAAAGCACGGATGCCGTTGACCAGCACTGTGAGGCCACCCTTGACCTTGCCGCTGGTGGTACCAGTGACGAATTCGCCCGATTCCAGGGCTTTTTCCAGCGACAGCCAGGAGGCCAGGCGCTTGGCGGTGTCGCGCGACAAGATGGTGTCGCCGTAGCCGTTTTCGATCGAGCCGATGGCGACAGAGACAAAGTCGCCCACCTGAACTTCGATCTCGCCCTGATCGTTCTTGAATTCGTCGATTGGCACGTACGCTTCAGACTTCAGGCCAGCATTCACGACGACGAAGTTGTGCTCAACGGCAACCACTTCAGCGGTGATGACTTCGCCAGGGCGCATTTCGGTGCGTTGCAACGATTCTTCAAACAGGGCGGCAAAAGATTCGGACATGTGTTTCCTTGCCTGCACTACAGGTTGACGGCTGCACCATTGCATCCGTTTCTAAGGCTGTGCGCGCAGGTTGTGTGGTGAAAAAGACCACGGGTGAGAGTCAAAAGAACCACACCACCAATGCGCCTGGAGGATGCCTCGTGCAGCGCGGACAGGAGCGGTGTGGGCCAGGGTGCCGACCCCCAGCAGCCAGGGCTTTAAGCCGCAGAGCGTGCGAAAGGTTGGCGTTCTTGCCACCAGGTCAACACCTGGGCCACGGTTTCGTCCACCGTCAGCGCAGAGTTGTCTAGCAGCAAGGCGTCTTGCGCGGCAACCAAAGGCGAGGCGCTGCGGGAGCGATCCCGCGCGTCCCGCGCTTCCAAGTCAGCGCGAAGGGCGTCGATGTTAGCGGCAATTCCCTTGGCAATCAACTGCTCGTAGCGCCGCTGTGCGCGGCAGGCGGCACTGGCGGTCATGAAAACCTTCAGCCGTGCCTGGGGAAAAATCACACTGCCCATGTCGCGCCCATCGGCCACCAGGCCAGGCACTTTGGCAAAGTGGTGTTGCAAATCGACCAAAGCGGCACGCACCTGCGGCAAGCTGGAGATGCACGAGGCGTTGATGCCGATTTCCTCGCTGCGGATGGCCTGGGTCACGTCTTGCGTGCCCAGCCAGATGCTGGCGCCCTCAAAGCGCACGGGCAAGGTGCGTGCAATCTCGGCAATTTGTTCTTCGTTGTCCGCATCAATGGCGATGCCTGCCTGCAACGTGGCCAGCGCCGTGACGCGGTACAGCGCCCCCGAATCGAGAAAACCAAACCCCAGTTGCCGGGCCACGGCTGCGGCCACGGTGCCTTTGCCCGAGGCCGTGGGGCCGTCGATGCACAGTACCGGCACGTGCTCAGGGGCCGTCTGGGCCACCGTGAACAGGGTTTCAAAGTAATCGGGGAAGGTTTTAGCAACGCACTGGGGCTCTTCAATGCGCACCGGCAGGCGCGCAGGATTGAAGGCGGCCAGCGAAAAGCACATGGCAATGCGGTGGTCGTCGTAGGTGTGGATGCTGGCCGTGCGCCATTGTTCGGGGCGTGGCAGAGGGTGCACGCGGATGAAGTCGGGCCCTTCCTCGACCTGGGCACCGAGCTTGCGTGCTTCGGTGGCCATGGCAGCGATACGGTCGGTTTCCTTCACGCGCCAGCTGGCAATGTTGCGCAGGGTGCAGGGGCCGTCGGCGTACAGCGCCATCACCGCCAGGGTCATGGCCGCGTCGGGGATGTGGTTGCAGTCCAGATCAATCGCGCGCAGCGGCCAGGCGCCGCGCTGCACGTGCAGCCAGTTGGGGCCGCCCTCAATTTCGGCACCCATGGCTCGCGCAGCTTCGACAAAGCGAATATCGCCTTGGATAGAGTCTAGGCCCACGCCTTGAATTTTGATGCCATTTTGGCCTGTAAGGCTTGTGCAAAGCGCGCCAAGCGCTATGAAATAGCTAGCTGATGAGGCGTCAGCTTCTACATGGATTTGCCCGGGCGAGCGGTACTGGCAGCCCGCCGGGATGACAAAGCGCTGCCATTGCTCGTGTGCCACCCGGATGCCAAAGCGTGCCAGCAGCTCCAGCGTGATGTGGATGTAGGGCTTGGAGATCAGTTCGCCCACCACCTCAATCACCACGTCTTGTGTGCGTGCTACCAGCGGCAGCGCCATCAGCAGCGCCGTGAGGAATTGGCTGGATACATCGCCGCGCACTTGGATGGGGGCGTCCAGTGCCAGCGCAGGCAGGCCCTCGGCGTGGGCAATGCGCAAGGGTGGGTAGCCCGCTTGGCCCAGGTAGTCGATGCGGCAGCCGAGCTGGCGCAGGGCATCGACCAGGTCGCCAATCGGGCGCTCGTGCATACGCGCCACGCCCGACAGCTCAAACTCCCCGCCCAGCAGCGCCAAGGCGGCGGTGAGAGGGCGCATGGCGGTGCCTGCATTGCCCAAAAAAAGCTGCGCGGGGCTGCGCGGCGTTTGTCCACCCAGGCCCGTAATGCGCACGCTTTGTGCGCCGATGGGCTCGACTGCACAGCCCAGTTGGCGCAAGGCATCGAGCATGACGTGCGTGTCGTCACTGGCCAGCAGGTCGTGGATGTCGGTAGTTCCTTCGCTCAGTGCCGCCAACAGTAAGACGCGGTTGGAAATGCTTTTGGAGCCAGGTAGCGACACGCAGCCGCTCGCACCTTGCAGCGGTGGGAGGTCGAGAAAAGGAATGTTGAACATCACGAAGCCTTGGGTTTGCGCTGTGCGCCCATACGCCAGTGGGCGCGGGTGGAGCTGGCCAGGGTGAGCATGTCTTCCAGGGGCTGATCGCTGTCGTCTTTCATGGCTTTTTCCAGCGCGTGCAGCGCCTGTTGGAACTGGCGTGACTGCGCCATGATTTCATCGCGGTTGGCGCGCAACACATCGCGCCACATTTTGGGGTCGCTGGCGGCAATGCGGGTGAAATCGCGAAACCCCGGCCCGGCCAGAGACAGGAATTGGTCGGCCTGCTCTTGGTGGATGATGCTGTGCATCAGGGCAAACGAGAGCAGGTGGGGCAGGTGGCTGACGGCGGCAAACGCTGCATCGTGCGCTTCGGGCGACATGCTGCTGACGCGGCAACCCAAGGCGGTCCACAGCTCCTCGGCTCGGCGCAGGTGGGCCGTGAGTGTGCGCTCGGTGGGGGTGAGGATGACCTGGCGGCCACTGTACAGCTCGGCATCCGAGTGCTCCACGCCCGACACTTCCCGCCCCGTGATGGGGTGGGCGGGCACGAAAGAGCCGATTTGGTCGCGCAGCGCGCGGCGTGCCGCCAGCACCACATCGGCCTTGGTCGAACCCACATCCATGATCAGCATTTGCGGTGTGACCAGGTGTTTGATGGATTTGAGGGCGGCCTCGGTGGCCGAGACCGGCACGGCCAGCAGCACGATGTCTGCCCCTGCCACGGCCAACAAGGCCGAGGGTGCTTCTACGTCGATCACGCCCAATTGGCGTGCCCGCTCGGTGGTGGTAGGTGACTTGCTGTAGCCGACGACGCGTTTGACCAGGCCCGCTTTTTTCAGCGCCAAAGCAAACGAGCCACCCATCAGGCCGCAACCGATCAATCCGAGTTGTTCAAACATGGCGGCTCTCCTTTACGCAGCCGTGGGGTAGGTGCCCAGCACCTTGTAGAACGCACACAGTTGCTGCAACTCGGCCAGCGCCGAGGCGACATGGGCTTGCGCCGGGTGGCCTTCGATGTCGATGTAAAAGTAGTACTCCCACTGGCCGGTGCGCGCTGGGCGTGATTCAAAACGCGTCATCGAGACGCCATGCTTTTTCAGCGGTACCAGCAGATCGTGGACCGCGCCGGGGCGGTTGGGCACCGAGATGACGAGGCTGGTGCAGTCATGCCCCGAGGGGGCCGCACTCGCCAGCGTGTGCGGCAGGCAGATGATGGCAAAGCGCGTGCGGTTGTAGGCTTCGTCCTGGATGGCATGGGCCACCACATGCAAGCCGTACTGCTGCGCGGCGCGCTCGCTGGCAATGCCGGCCCAGGCGGGGTTGGTGGCGGCCAGGCGGGCACCTTCGGCGTTGCTGGAGACGGGGCGGCGTTCTGCGTGGGGCAGGTGCTTGGCCAGCCAGCCCTGGCACTGCGCCAAGGCTTGCGGGTGGGCCAGCACCGCTTCGATGCCTTCGGCGTTTTGCGTTTGGCGCAGCAGGTTGTGGCGCACCAGCAAGCTGACTTCACCCACGATGTGGCAGGGTGTGTGCAAGAACATGTCGAGCGAGCGGGTGACCACGCCTTCGTTGGAGTTTTCCACACCCACCACGCCGTACTGCGCACTGCCTGCGGCGGTGGCGTGAAATACTTCGTCGAAACTGTTGCAGTACATCAGGTCGGCAGCGCCGCCAAAGTATTCGATGGCTGCTTGCTCGCAGAACGTGCCTTCAGGGCCGAGCACGGCCACGCGCTGCGGGGACTCCAGCGCCAGGCAGGCCGACATGATTTCGCGCCAGATCGCCGCCACATGCGCGCCCTTGAGCGGGCCGGGGTTGGCATGGGTGATTTTGTCGATGACCTGGGCCACGCGGTCAGGGCGGAAAAACGGCGTGCCTTCGCGCTTTTTCACTTCGCCTACGCGCTCGGCTACCAAGGCGCGTTGGTTCAAGAGCGTCAGCAGTTGCTGGTCGATGTTGTCGATCTGTACACGCAGGCTGGCCAGGTCGGGAGAGGCTTGGGGCTGGGTCATGGTGGTTTTTTTAGGCGTGCAGGCGTTCGAACTCTTGCATATAGGCCACCAGCGCCTGTACGCCTGCCAAGGGCATGGCGTTGTAGAGGCTGGCACGCATTCCACCCACGGACTTGTGGCCCTTGAGCTGCAGCAGGCCGCGCTCTTTGGCGCCGGCCAGGAAGGCGTCGTTCCTGCTTTCGTCCTGCAGGAAAAACGGAATGTTCATGCGCGAGCGGCAGTGCGGCGCGACTTTGTTGACGTAAAACGGCGACTGGTCGATGCAGTCGTACAGCAGTTGGGCCTTGGCTATGTTGCGCGCTTGCATGGCCGCAACGCCGCTGAGTTCTCCCTCGCGCTGGCGTTGGAGCCACTGGAAGGTCAGCCCTGCCATGTAAATGCCCCAGGTGGGAGGGGTGTTGTACATGGACTGGTTGTCGGCCACAGTTTGGTAGTTGAAGGCACTCGGGCAGATGGGCAGCGCGTGCCCCAGCAGGTCTTCACGCACGATGACGATGGTCAGCCCCGCTGGGCCAATGTTTTTTTGCGCACCGCCAAAGGCCAGGCCCACGCGCTCCCATGGCACGGGGCGCGACGCGACGTGGGAGGAAAAGTCGATGACCAGCGGCGCATCCGAGCCTAGGCTTTTCAAGTCGGGCAGCTCATGGAACTCCACGCCGTGGATGGTTTCATTGCTGCACAGGTGCAGGTAGCTGGCGCCGGTGCTCAGTTGCCACGAGGCTGGCGCAGGCAGGGTGGTGAAGTGGCTGTCTTCGCCCGAGGCCGCGATGTTGACTTCACTGGCGTATTTGCGCGCCTCTTTGTGCGACTTCTGGCTCCAACTGCCGGTGATGACGAAATCCACCGTGCCAGCGCGCGAGAGGTTCAGCGGCACGATGGCGTTTTCAGCCAGCCCGCCGCCTTGCATGAACAGAATGCGAAATTGCGGCGGCACGGCCAGCAGCTCGCGCAGGTCCGCTTCGGCCTGGGTGTAGATGCTGATGAACTCTTTGCCCCGGTGGCTCATTTCCATCACGCCCATGCCGCTGCCGTGCCAGTCGAGCATCTCGGCGGCCGCTTGTTGCAGCACTTCTTCAGGAATGGCCGCAGGGCCAGCGGAAAAATTGTAAGGGCGCATGGTTTTGAATCAAATTGGCTTCTAGCCCTTATGCAGCAAGCGCAAGCAGCTAGATTTTTAATAGCAACTGGGGCGGCTGGGAGCTCAGTCCTGGGATGCTTGCGGGCTGTCAGAGGGTGGCTGTGTACCGTCGTCGCTGCCACTTTCTGTGCTGCCGTCGTTGGCGTCGTTTTCCACAATCCGCTGCAAGCCCGAGAGCTTGGCGCCTGCATCCAGCGCGATCAAGGTCACGCCCTGCGTGGCCCGGCCCAGTTCGCGGATTTCGGCCACCCGGGTGCGAACCAGCACGCCAGTGTCGGTAATCAGCATGATTTCATCGTTGGCTCGCACCAGCGTGGCAGCCACCACTTTGCCGTTGCGCTCCGATTGTTGGATGGCGATCATGCCCTTGGTGCCTCGGCCATGGCGCGTGTATTCCACGATGGAAGTGCGTTTGCCATAGCCATTGGCCGTGGCGGTGAGCACGCTTTGCTGCTCGTCTTCGGCCACCAACATGGCGATCACGCTTTGGCCGTCGTCGAGCGTCATGCCTTTGACGCCGCGCGCGTTGCGGCCCATGGGGCGTACGTCGTTTTCATCAAAGCGCACCGCTTTGCCGCCATCGCTGAACAGCATCACATCGTGTTGGCCGTCGGTGAGTGCGGCGCCGATGAGGTAGTCGCCTTCGTCCAGCCCCACGGCGATGATGCCCACTTTGCGTGGGTTGGAAAACTCGCTCAAAGCGGTTTTCTTCACCGTGCCCATGCTGGTGGCCATGAAGATGTAGTGGTCTTCAGGGAAGTGGCGCATGGTGCCCGTGAGCGGCAGCACGACGTTGATTTTTTCCCCGTCTTGCAGCGGGAACATGTTGACGATGGGCCGCCCGCGCGAGCCGCGCGAGCCCGCAGGCACTTCCCACACTTTGAGCCAGTACAGGCGCCCGCGGTTGGAGAAGCACAAAATCCAGTCGTGCGTATTGGCAATAAAGAGCTGGTCGATCCAGTCGTCTTCTTTGGTGGCGGTGGCCTGTTTGCCGCGCCCGCCACGTTTTTGGGAGCGGTATTCGCTCAGTGGCTGGCTCTTGATGTAGCCGGTGTGGCTAAGGGTGACCACCATGTCGGTGGGCGTGATGAGGTCTTCGGTGGAGAGGTCTTGCGCGCTGTGTTCGATGGCACTGCGGCGCGCGCCGAGCTTGGTTTGACCAAATTCGGCTTTCACAGCCTGCAATTCTTCGCCGATGATGACCGAGACGCGCTGGGGCTTGGCCAGGATGTCGAGCAAGTCCTCGATGTGCGCCATGATGTCTTTGTATTCGGCGACGATCTTGTCTTGCTCTAGGCCCGTCAGGCGCTGCAGACGCATCTGCAAAATTTCTTGGGCCTGGGTGTCCGACAGGCGGTACTGACCACCGCTTTGCATACCCAAGTCGCGTGCCAAGCCTTCCGGGCGGTAGTCGTCCGCATTCACCACAGCACCGTCTTCGCGGGTGCGGGTGAGCATCTGGCGTACCAGCTGGCTGTCCCAGGTGCGCGTCATCAGTTCGGCTTTGGCCACGGGTGGCGTGGGCGACTCGCGGATGATGCGGATGAAGTCGTCAATGTTGGCCAGCGCCACCGCCAGGCCTTCCAGCACATGGCCCCGGTCGCGTGCTTTGCGCAGCTCAAACACGGTGCGGCGGGTGACCACTTCGCGGCGATGCTGCAAAAAGACTTCAATCAGCTCTTTGAGGTTACACAGCTTGGGCTGGCCATCGACCAGCGCCACCATGTTCATGCCGAAGGTGTCTTGCAGCTGCGTTTGCTTGTAGAGGTTGTTGAGCACCACCTCGGGCACTTCGCCGCGCTTGAGTTCAATCACCAAGCGCATACCGGACTTGTCCGATTCGTCCTGGATGTGGCTGATGCCTTCAATCTTCTTTTCGTGCACCAGCTCGGCCATGCGCTCTTGCAGCGTCTTTTTGTTCACCTGGTAGGGCAGCTCATCGACGATGATGGCCTGGCGCTGGCCGCGATCAATGTCTTCAAAGTGCACCTTGGCACGCATGACGACTTTGCCGCGCCCGGTGCGGTAGCCGTCTTTCACGCCTGTGATGCCGTAGATGATGCCGGCCGTCGGGAAGTCCGGTGCGGGCACGATTTCCATCAGCTCGTCGATGGAGGCTTCGGGGTGGTGCAACAGGTGCAGGCAGGCATCCACCACTTCGTTGAGGTTGTGCGGTGGAATGTTGGTCGCCATGCCCACGGCAATCCCGGCGCTGCCGTTGACCAGCAGGTTGGGCAGGCGGCTGGGCAGCACCAGGGGTTCTTTTTCGCTGCCGTCGTAGTTGGGGCCGAAATCGACGGTTTCTTTGTCGATGTCGGCCAGCATTTCGTGCGCGATCTTCGACAAACGGATTTCCGTGTAGCGCATGGCGGCAGCGTTGTCGCCATCGACCGAGCCGAAGTTGCCCTGGCCATCGACCAGCATATGGCGCAAAGAAAAATCTTGCGCCATGCGCACAATGGTGTCGTACACCGCGATATCGCCGTGCGGGTGGTATTTACCAATCACGTCACCAACGATGCGTGCTGACTTCTTATAGGGGCGGTTCCAGTCGTTGTTGAGCTCGTGCATGGCAAACAGCACGCGCCGATGCACGGGCTTGAGGCCGTCACGTGCGTCGGGCAGGGCTCGGCCCACGATCACGCTCATCGCGTAATCGAGGTAGCTGCGGCGCATCTCCTCTTCGAGGCTGATGGGCAGAGTTTCTTTGGCAAACTGGGTCATGAAGGGGTGGGTGCTGGCGACAAGGCGAAAGGGTCATTTTAGGCGCAAGCGTATGTGGCACCTGCGCAACATATAGCAACGAATGCCCTGCTGTCGTGGCTTGCCGCCTGTAGGCCCCTCGGTTTTTAGGCGTGTCGTATGGCACAATCTTTTGAACGTTTTTGGTGGTGGTCACTGACGACGTCTCTAATTCGCAGCGCGGCTGCGGCTTAATCCCCCAAGAGGAGAACCATGAAGAAACTCAATAAAGTGGCTATGTTGTTGGCCTCTGCCGTGCTCGCAACATCGGCTGGTGCCCAGGTTAAAGCAGCCGATGGCGGCAAAACCATTGATAACTGGCAAAACGGCACCGGTGAGCTGGTCTGGAAAAACGGTACCAACGAACTGTGCTGGCGCGATGCCAACTGGACGCCTGCTACTGCAGCTGAAGGCTGCGATGGTGCCTTGACACAAGCAGCAGCAACTCCCGCAGCTCCTGCTGCAACCCCTGCAGCTCCTGCACCTGCTGCCAAGCCCGCCACCCCTGTGGCAGCTTCCAAGGTGACTTACGCTGCAGACGCCTTCTTCGACTTCGACAAGTCTGTGCTCAAGCCAGAAGGCAAAGCCAAGCTGGACGATCTGGTTGGCAAAATCAAGGGTATCAATCTGGAAGTGATCATCGCTGTGGGTCACACCGACTCCGTGGGTTCCGATGCTTACAACCAAAAACTGTCCGTGCGCCGCGCTGAAGCCGTGAAGGCTTACCTGGTGTCCAAGGGCATCGAAAAGAACCGCGTATACACCGAAGGCAAGGGCGAGAAGCAGCCTGTGGCCGACAACAAGACCAAAGAAGGCCGCGCCAAGAACCGCCGCGTGGAAATCGAAGTGGTCGGTACACGCAAGTAATCTTGCAAGTAATCCCTCCCGGGATTGCGTCAAAAAGCCCCCTCACCGGGGCTTTTTTTTTGCCCCCTGGGCAGTACAAATTTCAGAACAATTTTCAAGGAGAACCACATGACACAAACGACAGGCGATGTCATCGCTGAAGTGCGTGGCCAAATTGGCTGTATCACTCTGAACCGTCCCAAGGCATTGAATGCCTTGTCTTTGGGTATGGTGCGTGACCTGATGGGTGTGTTGCTGGCCTGGCGCAACGATCCTCAGGTCTTGGCCGTGGCTATTCGTGGGAGCAACAAAGAGGGGCCTTTTGGCGCTTTTTGTGCCGGTGGCGATATTCGCTTTTTGCACCAGGCGGGCAGCGAAGGCAATCCGCAGATTGAGGATTTCTTCACCGAGGAATACCAACTCAACCACCTCATCCACACCTACGGCAAGCCCTACATTGCCTTTATGGATGGCATCGTCATGGGCGGTGGCATGGGCATCAGCCAAGGAGGTACGCTGCGAATTGTGACTGAGCGTACCAAGATGGCCATGCCAGAGACAGCCATTGGTCTGTTCCCAGATGTGGGGGGCGGCTACTTCCTCTCGCGCTGCCCCGGTCATGTGGGTGAATGGCTGGCCTTGACGGGTGAAACGATTGGCGCGGGCGACGCCATTGCCTTTGGTTTGGCCGACGTGTGCGTGCCCTCAGACCAGCAAGCAGCGCTGTGGGAGGCTTTGGGTCAACAGTCGTTTGCTGACGGGCAGGCGGTGCAGCAGTGGATTACTGCAAAAAGCATAGCTGCTGACGCACGCCACGCAAGCCACAGGGCCGATATGGATCATTTTTTTGGTCTGGCGGATGTGCCCGCCATCGTCGCTGCGTTGGAGTCTGCCAGCGAGCACACCTGGGCCCAGTCCATGGCAGCGCTGCTGCGCAAGCGCTCGCCGTTGATGCTGCATGTGGTGCTGGAGCAAATCCGCCGCGCTCGGGGTATGACCTTGGCACAAGACCTGCGCATGGAGCGTGACCTGGTGCGCCACTGCTTTTATTTGCGCCCGGGGCAAAGTGAAACGCTGGAGGGCATCCGCGCCCTGGCCGTGGACAAAGATCACCAACCCCGCTGGCAACCTGCGCGTATTGAGGATGTGACCCCGGCCATGTGGCAGGCTTTTTTTGACAGCCCTTGGCCTGCTTGGGGGCATCCACTGGCGGCTTTGCACTAAAGCCCCTGCCCTTGCCCGGCGCGATACGAGCGCGGGGCAGGGGATTCCTAGCGGCGGTGTGCGCTCGGCGTAGCTTCAGTGCAGGTGGCGCGGGCGGCGGCCACCGCCACCACCGTGGCCCGACGAGCCGCCACTGCCGCGCGGTGGCTTGCCCAGCTCTAGCGAACTCACCAAAGCGTCAAAACGCTGGGTGAACAGGCGGTCAATTTCCGACACCACGCCGCCCAGTTCGGCGCCATCAAAGTGGCGCTCCATCAGATTGACCACGTCCTGCACCAGCAAATCGCGTTGCACTTGCATGATCGCTGCGGGTGTTGGGCCGACGAAAAGCATTAAGAAATCGTCGCGCGAGGCCTCGTTTTCGTCCGCTTCATCCTCATCGAATTCGGCATCGTAGAACGTGACCTCAATGGCTGCACCATGTTCAGCCAGCTCGTTCAGGCCCATGCACATTTCGTCCAGGCTTTGGCGAAAGTCCTCGTCGCCAGCCACAGTCCAGCACATGCTGAGTACGCTGCTTTTGGGGTCGTAGGTGATGCCTGGCTCTTCTTCGTAGGCGCTGGTTGCACCGTCTGCCAGAGAGCGTGCTCCCGCATACATCCACAGCGGCTTGAGCGCTTCTTGCAACTGCTCAAAGCGCGTGCCCGGGCGCAGCGGCACTTGGCCATGCACATGGATTTCAAAGGGAGCGTGGTAGTGGGGCATGGGCGGTGCAGGGTTTCGTCAAGAGGGCGGGGATATTGTTGCACGCAGCTCAGAAGGGGGCCACATCGTCGCGCTTGGCGCTCAGAGTGGCGCGTGGGGCCTCTGTTGCCGCAGTATCGCTGTCCGTGGCCTCGGTGGGGCTGGCGTCTGGTGTGGGCTCGGTGTCGGCAGCTGCATCGGCTTGGCGCAGGGCGGCTTTCTCGCCTGCGCTGGCGAACTTGCTGTATTTGCCCAGCAAAGGTACCAACTGGCCATAGATGCGTGGGCTGGCAGCCAGGCATTCTTTTTGTTCCAGGAAGTCCGCTTCACCAGTGAAGTTGCCGATCAAACCGCCTGCTTCGGTCACCAGCAGCGAGCCAGCTGCCACATCCCAGATCGACAAGCCCGACTCAAAAAAGCCATCGGCATAACCTGCGGCGACGTAGGCCAGGTCGAGTGCGGCAGCACCAGGGCGGCGCAGGCCTGCCGTACGCGGCATGAGGTCGGCCATCATGGCCAGGTACTGCTTGAAGTTATCGCCCGGGCGGAAGGGAAAGCCGGTGGCAATCAGGCAGTCTTTGAGCTGGGTGCGCTTAGAGACGCGAATGCGCCGCTCGTTCAGGAAGGCGCCGCGTCCGCGCGTAGCGGTGAACAGGTCGTTGCGCGTCGGGTCATAGACCACAGCGTGCTCCATGCGGCCCTTGAAGCTCAGGGCAATGCTCACGGCATATACCGGGTAGCCGTGGATGAAGTTGGTGGTGCCATCCAGCGGATCAATGATCCAGACATAGTCGGAATTTTTGGCGCCTTGCTCGCGTCCGCTTTCTTCGGCCAGGATGCCATGGCCGGGGTAGGCGGTGAGCAGGGTCTCGATGATGGCTTGTTCGGCGGCGTGATCGACCTCGGTCACAAAGTCGTTGACCTGCTTTTGCGAGATGCGCACGGCCTCGACGTCGAGGGCAGCGCGGTTGATGATGGCGCCGGCGGCGCGCGCGGCCTTGATGGCCACGTTGAGCATGGGATGCAGGTTGGACGACATAGCTTGTGACGAAGGAGCGAAAACGGCTGGCTCGTGGCCCGGTGGGGCGCCCGGCGATGCGAGCGCGAAGGGTGGGCATTCTACCCGTGCGCCCACCAACAGGCCAGGGGTGGGTGCGACAATCCGCGCCCATGCACACCCGCTTCATCTTGATTGAGACCAGCCATGCCGGCAACGTCGGCGCTGCCGCCCGTGCCATGAAGACCATGGGTTTTGCCGATCTGGTTTTGGTGGCGCCGCGCTGGCCCAATGTGCTGCGCCGCCAGGAAACCATCCAGCGTGCCAGCGGTGCGTTGGATGTACTGAACAACGCGCGCATCGTCGCCACGCTGGACGAGGCGCTCGACGGCATCACCCACCTGTGCGCCACGGCCATGACGCCACGCGACTTCGGCCCGCCCACACGCAGCCCTCGGGAACACTTTGAATTGCTCCTAAAAAATGAGCTGCTTGCGCTTGATGGGAGCGGCTTAGAGGCCAATTTGGCTTTAGATTCCAGTGTGCAGCAAACCCCTGGCACCACGCCGCTGCCCCCCGAGGGCGTGGCCTTTCTGTTCGGGTGCGAGCGCTTTGGCATGTCCAACGACGACGTGTACCGCTGCCATGTCGCGCTGTCCATTCCCACCGATCCGCAGTTTGGCTCGCTCAACCTGGGCGCCGCCGTGCAGCTGATTGCTTACGAATGGCGCCAGGCTCTGGGCGGCTTTAGTGTGCAAGACCCGCGCCCCGCGCCGGTGCTGGCCGATGCCGCGCAAGTGGCCGGGATGCTGGCGCATTGGCAAGAGGCGCTCACGGCGATTGGCTTTCTCGACCCCGCCATGCCGAAAAAACTCATGCCGCGCTTGCAGCAAATGTTCCACCGCACGCAACTGCGCCAGGAAGAAATCCACATCCTGCGTGGCATTGCCAAAGCCATGCTGCAAACGCGCGCAGGGAAGCCGCTAGACTGACTTCCCTTCTCTTGCCTTCGGGGCGCCCCTGGTGCCTGCCGCTTTTCATGTTCACCCGTTTGCGTTCCGACATCCAGTGCATTCTTGACCGCGATCCTGCCGCGCGCAGCACCTGGGAAGTCATTACCTGCTACCCCGGGCTGCACGCCATTTGGCTGCAGCGCCCGGCGCATTGGTGCTGGACGCATGGTCTTAAATGGTTGGGGCGCTTTATTTCGCACATTGGCCGCTGGCTCACCGGCATTGAAATTCACCCTGGCGCGGTACTGGGTGAGCGCGTGTTCATCGACCACGGCATGGGCGTGGTGATTGGCGAAACCGCCGTGGTGGGCGATGGCTGCACCATTTACCACGGTGTCACGCTCGGAGGCACCTCGCTGTACAAAGGCACCAAGCGCCACCCCACGCTGGGGCGCGATGTGGTGGTCAGCGCTGGCGCCAAGGTGCTGGGTGGCTTTGAGGTGGGCGATGGCGCCAAGATTGGCAGCAACGCCGTGGTCATCAAGCCCGTGCCTGCCGGGGCGACGGCAGTGGGCATTCCCGCGCGCATCATTCCCTCGAAAGAAGGCCACAGCGCCGACGTGACCGAACCGCAGCCCCATGGTCAGCCGCGCACCTTCACCGCCTATGGCGTAACGCAAGAAGACGACCCCCTGTCGCAGGCCATGCGCGGCCTGATCGACAGCGCGGCCTCGCAGGAACACCAAATCGCTTTGCTGTGGCGGGCCATTGAAAAACTCTCGCACGGCCAGCCACATACCGACTGCGTGCCACAAGAAGCTGCCCGGCACGAGCATTTTGAAGCCGACAAACTCAACAACCTGGTGGGCAAATAGCCCGCCCTGCAAGCCATGGGAATCAGTCAGTACATCAAGGAAATTGGTCGAGGTGCGCGCGGCGCACGCGCGCTGTCGCGTGAGCAGGCGGCCGACTTGCTCGGGCAGCTGCTCGATGGTCAGGTGAGCGATTTGGAGGTGGGCGCCTTTTGCGTGGCCATGCGCATCAAAGGCGAAAGCGTGGATGAAATGCTGGGCTTTCTCGATGCCACGCTGGCGCGCTGCGCCTTGTTCCCCGCCACCGAGCGCCCTTTGATCGTGCTGCCCAGCTACAACGGCGCGCGCAAGCTGCCAGTGCTCACGCCCTTGCTGGCACTGCTGTTGGCGCGCGAGGGCTGGCCGGTGCTGGTGCATGGTATGCGTACCGAGGCGCGCCGAGTTTTATCGTCCGAAGTGCTTCAAGCGCTTGATATACCTGCGCTAGCAGCTCCTGAAAAAATAGCGAATGGCCAGGTGGCGCACATTGCCACGGGCCTGCTGCACCCCGGGCTGGAGCGGCTGTTGGCGGTGCGCCAGGTGATTGGCCTGCGCACCCCCGGGCACAGCCTGGTGAAGTTGCTGGCACCCAGCCAAGGCCCGGCGGTGCTGGTGGGCAGCTACACCCACCCGGAATACGTGGAGCTGATGCTGCAGACCCTGGCACAGCGCAAGATGTACGCCGTGCTCTCGCGCGGCCTGGAGGGCGAGGTGGCCTGCGATCCGCGCCGCCAACCACGCTACGACGGCGTGCTGGCGGGCGAACCCCTGGTGCTGGCCGAGCAGCAAAGCGGCACCGCTGCCGAGGTGCCCGGCCTGCCCAGCGCGATCGACGTGGCCAGCACCGCCGCCTACACCCGCGCCGTGTTGGCGGGCGAGCTGCCTGTGCCAGCGGCGCTGGCCCAGCAGGTACGCCTGATTGTGGGCGTGGCGCAGCGCGCGCTGGATGCTTCGTCCTCCTTGGCAGTGGCGCCTGCGGCATGAGTGGTATGCGTTTTGATGTCATCGTTCTGGGCGCTGGGGCGGCGGGCTTGCTGTGCGCAGCCCAGGCGGGCCAGCGCGGCTTGCGTGTGCTGCTGATCGACCATGCCGCCAAAGTGGCCGAGAAAATTCGCATCTCTGGCGGCGGGCGCTGCAACTTCACCAACCGCAACCTCGACGTGCGCGCGCCGCAGCGCCACTACGTGGGCCGCAACCCACAGTTCGTGCGCTCGGCCCTGGCACGCTATACGCCGCAAGACTTCATCGCGCTGCTGGAGCGCCACGGCGTGGCCTACCACGAAAAGCACAAAGGCCAGCTGTTTTGCGACGATTCAGCGCAGCGCGTCATCGACGTGCTGCTGGCCGAATGCGCCCAGGGCCAGGTGACGCACTGGCAACCTTGCAGCGTAAAAAATATAGCCTTTTTGGCAGAAAACCCAAGCCAGACAAGCGCAAGAAGCTATCAAATTGATACCGATCGGGGGCGGGTAGAGGCACCCAATGTGGTGGTGGCCACGGGCGGCTTGTCCATTCCGCTCATCGGTGCGAGCGACTTGGGCTACCGCATTGCGCGCCAGTTTGGCCTGCCCGTGGTGGCGCAGCGCCCGGGTTTGGTGCCGCTGACGTTTGAGTCCAGCGCCTGGGCGCCTTGGGCCACCTTGGCCGGGTTGGCTTTGCCGGTGCGCATTGCCACGGGCAGCAAAAAAGCGCGCATGGTGTTCGATGAAGACCTGCTGCTGACCCACCGGGGCCTCTCGGGCCCGGCGGTGCTGCAAATCTCCAGCTACTGGCAGCCGGGCCAGCCGCTGGAGGTCGATCTGCTGCCCGAGGTGGATGTGTCCAGCTGGCTGGCCCAGGCCAAGGCCCAGTCGAAAAAACACCTGGACAACACCCTGGCGCAGCGGCTGCCCACACGCCTGGCCGAGGTGTGGGCGCAGCACAGTGGCCTGGCAGGCAAGCCCATCAACGAACTCAGTGACAAAGCCCTGGCCCGCCTGGCCGAGCAACTGGCGCGCTGGCAGCTCACCCCCACGGGCACCGAGGGCTACAAAAAAGCCGAAGTCACCCTGGGCGGGGTGGACACAGCAGCGCTGTCGCAGCAAACCATGCAGGCGCAGCAGCAGCCGGGCCTGTACTTTATTGGCGAGGTGGTGGATGTAACGGGTTGGCTGGGCGGCTACAACTTTCAGTGGGCCTGGGCCAGTGCGCACGCCTGCGCCAGTAGCTTGCAGGCGTAAAGCAATTGGCTATAATCTTCGGCTTTGCTGGCATAAGCTTTCGTCGGCCAAATACTAGTTAAAGACGAAGCAACCGCCTGGCATGGCTTGTGGGCCCGATCTTCCCGCAAACCCTCTGCAGGCATCTTTTGGAAATACTTTCGCTAATGACCACCATCCGTGTAAAAGAGAACGAGCCGTTTGATGTTGCCCTGCGCCGCTTCAAGCGCACCATCGAAAAGCTGGGCCTGCTGACCGATCTGCGCGCCCGTGAGTTCTACGAAAAGCCTACCGCTGAACGCAAGCGCAAAAAAGCTGCCGCCGTGAAGCGCCATTACAAGCGCGTGCGCAGCATGCAGCTGCCCAAGAAGCTGTACTAAGCCGCTTCAGCCGCACCTTAAAAACCCGCGCTAGGGACGCCAGCGCGGGTTTTTTTGTCGCCATTTTTTCACCCCCCAAGGAGCATTCCATGAGCCTGAAAGAGCAAATCACTGAAGACATGAAAACCGCCATGCGCGCCAAAGACAGCCTGCGCCTGGGCACCATCCGCATGCTGCAAGCGGCGATGAAGCAAAAAGAAGTGGACGAGCGCGTGGTGCTGGACGACGTGGCCATCGTCGCCATCGTGGACAAGCTCATCAAGCAGCGCAAAGACAGCATTGCCGCGTTTGAAGGCGCAGGCCGCAACGACCTGGCCGATCAAGAGAAGGCCGAATTGGCGGTGCTGCAAGCCTATGTGCCTGAGCGTATGTCCGAGGCCGAGATTGCCCAGGCCGTAGCAGCCATCGTGGCCGAGGTGGGTGCCAGTGGCCCCGGCGACATGGGCAAGGTGATGGGCGTGGTGAAAACCCGCTTGGCTGGCAAGGCAGACATGGGCCAAGTCTCGGCCGCCGTGAAGGCGGCGCTGGCCCCCTGAGGGGTTTGCTTCAGGCCCGCCGCATAGTGGTGGGCGGGCCTGGGTCTGGGATGAGCTTAGAACGTGCGCTTGGCGCTGGTCAGCAGCGTCGTCACCTCGGTAGAGATGTTGGCAAAGTGCGAGCCTGAGCCAATCAACTGCTCGGCATCGGCGTACTGACCGGCGTTGATTTTGCGCGCCACGCCACCCGCTGTTTGGTGAAATTCGGCGTGTTTATGCAACAGCTGGCTGAACAGCGGGCGCTGGCCCCAGCGCTGGCCCCCGGCGCCATGGATCCACTGGCCCAGTGGGCAGCGGTCGTCGCGGCAAATGGTGTCAGCGTCGAGCTTTTCGTGGTTGGCAATGGCCTGGCGCTGTTTCACTTTCCAGTGGCGGTGGGCTTCGATGGCTTTGTCGAAGTCAAACGACTCGGGCGCCACCTGCGTGGCGGTAGCGGCCAGCGCTTGTTGGTGGTGCGTGATGTGTGCAGGCATTTGAAAGCGCGCTACCTCCTGCGCCAGGGTGTGTGCCTGTTCGCGCATGGCGCTGGCTGCAGCGGCGGTTTCTTCCACCAGGGCGGCGTTTTGCTGCGTCATTTGGTCCAATTGCTGTACCGCTTCGCCAATTTGCGCCACCCCTTGGTTTTGCTCGCGCGCGCCACTGGCCACCTCGCCCAGCAGCTGGTTGACACGCTCGGACGAGGCCACGATGTCGTTGATGGTGGCGCCCGCCTTGCGCACGATGTGCGTGCCACTGCGCACCTGCTCGACGCTGGCGCCAATCAAGCCGCTGATTTCCTTGGCCGCCGCTGCACTGCGCCCGGCCAGGCTGCGCACTTCCGAGGCCACCACGGCAAAACCGCGCCCTTGCTCGCCCGCACGCGCGGCTTCCACGGCAGCGTTGAGCGCCAGGATGTTGGTTTGGAAGGCAATCGAGTCGATGGTGGCGGTGATTTCGCCAATCTTGGCCGACGAGGTCTGAATGTCTTCCATGGTGTGCACCACCTCTTGCATGATGCGCCCGCCCTCGGTGGCCACCTGGGCGTTGTGCTGCGCCATGTGCGCCGCTTCTTGCACATGCTGGGTGTTTTGGCCCACGGTGGCGGTGATTTCTTCCATGGATGCCGCCGACTCTTCCAAATTGGCGGCGGCTTGCTCGGTGCGGCGTGACAGGTCGTGCGCCCCGCTGGCAATTTCGCTGGCGGAGTGCACGATTTCATCGCTGGACAGGCGCACGCGCCACACCATGGTGCGCAGCGACTCTTGCATTTTGTGCAGCTCCGTCATGAGCTGGGCGGCTTCGTCCTTGCCCCAGGGCGAGGGGCTGGTGGTCAGGTCGCCGTTGGTCATGGCGCGCAGGTGGCGGCGGGTTTCGCGCAGGCCGCCGTCCATCACACGGTAAAAGCTCAGAAACATATAGCTGGCAATCGACAGGCTCACCAGCAGTCCCAGGCCCATCCAGGCTGCCTGGCGCACGAAGGTGTCTTGCACGTCATGGACGTAGATGCCCGAGCCAATGACCCAGCCCCAGGGCGCGAAACCTTTGACGTAGGAGAGTTTGTCCAGGGCTACATCGCTGCCAGGTCTGGGCCACTGGTAGGTGACGAAACCTTGACCGCTTTGGCGCACCACGTTGGTGAAGGCGACGAACAGGGCCAGCCCGTTGGGGTCTTTGATGTGGGCGGCATCCTTGCCGTTGAGTTCGGGCTTGAAGGGGTGCATCACGACCTGCGGTTGCATGTCGTTGATCCAGAAGTATTCGTTTTTGTCGTAGCGCAGTTTTTCAATCAGTTGCAGTGCCAGTTGCTGGGCTTGCGGGCGTGTGAGTTGGCCGGCACTTTCTTGTGCCTGTGCTGACACCAGGATGCCGTGGGCAATTTCTACATGCTGGCGCGTGGCATCCATGCGCTCTTGCATGGTGCTTTGGTAGTTGCTGTACAGCAGCCAGCAGACCATGGCCAGCATGGGCAGAACAAAGGCCGCCGAGATGATGCTGGCCTTGGTCATGAACCGCAGGTGGCGAAACGCCCGCACACCCGGTGCCCAGATGCCGTGGTGCTCGAAGAAGCCACTGGCATCGTTGTGGCTGGAAGGGCCGCTGGCAGGGGGGTGGGGCGAAGGGCTGGGGCTGCGGATCATGGGGTCATCAAAATGCAACAAATCGAACATTCTCACACCAAGTCCCGCGCCCGGCGGGCAGGCGGCCACCGGGTTGGTGCCTGAATTTTGGGCCCAATCAGCCTTTTTGGCTTGATAGGCAAGCGCTAGCAGCTATCAATTTTGATGGTTTTTAGGGTTTTCCTAGGGAAGCTTTGAGTTGGTACAGCGCATCAAGGGCTTCGCGCGGGCTGAGCTGGTCGGGCTGAATCTGTGCCAGCAGGGCTTCCACGGCGCTGGGCGTGGCTTGCGCAGGCTCGGGCGGCGGCGCGAACAAGTCCACCTGCGGCTGCTCGGCCTGGGCACGCTGCTCTAGCGCATCCAGGGCGTGGCGCGCGTGGTGCAGCACGCTCGCCGGAATGCCTGCCAGCTTGGCCACCTGAATGCCGTAGCTGCGGCTGGCTGGGCCCGCCTGTAGCTCGTGCAGAAAAACGATGTCGTGGCCGTTTTCCGCAGCGCTGACATGCATGTTCAGGGCGTGGCGTGCCTGTGCAGGCAGCTCGGTCAGCTCAAAGTAGTGCGTGGCAAACAGGGTGAAGGCGCGCGTTTTGTCGTGCAGGTAGCGGGCAATGCCGCTGGCCAGCGCCAGGCCGTCGAAGGTGCTGGTGCCCCGGCCAATCTCATCCATCAGCACCAGGCTGTGGGGGGTGGCGGCGTGCAAAATTTGCGCGGCTTCCACCATCTCCAGCATGAAAGTGGACTGGGCGTTGGCCAGGTCATCGGCGGCGCCAATGCGGGTGTGAATAGCGTCCAGCGGCCCCAGGCGGCAACTGCTGGCCGGCACATGGCTGCCTATGCTGGCTAGCAGCGCAATCAGCGCCACCTGGCGCATATAGGTCGATTTACCGCCCATGTTCGGCCCGGTAATGATGTGCAGGCGCTGGCCGGGGTGCAGCCGGGTGTGGTTGGCAATGAAGCTGCCTGCCGAGGTCTGCGCCAAGCGGGCTTCGACCACCGGATGGCGCCCGGCCTCAATGTCAATGCACGGCTGCTCGACGAACTGCGGCGCGCACCAGTGCAAGGTGAGCGAGCGTTCGGCAAAGCAGCACAGCACATCGAGCTGCGCCAGCGCTTGGGCCAGCCGGGTGAGGGCGGGGACATGGGGTTGCAGCTGCTCCAGCACCTGCTCGTACAGCCATTTTTCGCGCTGCAGCGCACGTTCTTGGGCCGAGAGCGCTTTGTCTTCAAAGGCCTTGAGTTCGGGGGTGATGAAGCGCTCGGCGTTTTTCAGCGTTTGGCGGCGGCGGTAGTCGGGCGGGATTTTGTCCAGGTGGCTGCTGGTGACTTCAATATAAAAGCCATGCACTTTGTTGTATTGCACGCGCAGGTTGGGAATTTGGCTGCGCGCTTTTTCACGCGCTTCCAGTTCCAGCAAAAAGCCGTCGCAGTTGCTTTGGATGGCGCGCAGCTCGTCCAGCTCGGCATCGAAGCCGGGGGCGATGACGCCGCCATCGCGCACCAGCGCAGCTGGCTCTGGGGCGATGGCCGCGTGCAGCAGTGCCAGGGCGTTTTCGGGCGGCTGCAGTTGTTCAAAAATATGAGCCAAATAGGGCTCTGGGGCTTGCCCAGCAAGCGCAAGCAGCTTTGTTTTTTGTAGCGTTTGGCACAGCGCCACCAGCTCCCGTGGGCGCACCTGGCGCAAGGCGATGCGGGCGGTGATGCGCTCGACGTCGGCCACGCCCTTGAGCTGCTCGCGCAGCGGTGCGTAGGCACCCGCGCGCAGCGCTGCCGTGGCAGCCAGGCGCTGGCGTGCGGCGCTGCGCTCACGCGGCGGTGCCAGCAGCCAGCTTCTGAGCAGGCGGCTGCCCATGCCGCTCATGCAGCTGTCTAGCAGCGAGAGCAGGGTGGGCGCCTCTTCGCCGCGCAGCGTGTGCGTCAGTTCCAGGTTGCGCACGGTGCTGGCGGGCAGGGTGATGAGTTCATCGCTGCGCTGCACCTGCACGCTGTGCAGATGGGTCAGGGGGCGACCCTGGGTGTGCTGGGCGTAGTGCAGCAGCGCGGCGGCGGCGGCGTGGGCATCGGCCAGGTCTTGCGCCTGCCAGGCCGCCAAGGTGGCGGCGCCCAGGTGCTCAAGCAGGCTGCGCTCGCCCAGCGGTGCGTCGAACTGCCAGTCGGGGCGCGGCGCGATGGGGCAGGTGAGCACGCCTGCTTGGCGCAGGCTGTGCAGTTGTTGTTCAAAGCGCTGGGTGGTGCCTGCGCTGTAAATCAGTTCGCTGGGGCCGATGCGCGCCAGCCAGCCGCCCAGTTCATCCAGCGCGCATTCCGCCAAATACACCCGCCCTTGCGTGACCGACAGCCAGGCCAGGCCACAGCGTGCGCGCTTGCCCTGGTGCAGCGCCAGCAGCATGGCTTCGCTGCGGTCGGGCAGCAGCTCGCTGTCCGTGAGGGTGCCGGGGGTGACCACGCGCACCACTTTGCGCTCCACCGGGCCTTTGTTGGTACCCACTTCACCCACCTGTTCGGCAATGGCCACCGACTCACCCAGCCGGATGAGCCGTGCCAGGTAGCTTTCCAGTGCATGGAAGGGCACCCCCGCCATCACCACCGGCTGCCCGGCCGATTGGCCGCGCTGCGTCAGCGTGATGTCCAGCAGCCGCGCGGCTTTTTCTGCGTCGCCCCAAAACAGCTCGTAAAAGTCGCCCATGCGGTAGAGCAGCAGGGTGTCGGGGTACTGCGCTTTCACGGCCAGGTACTGGGCCATCATGGGCGTGTGGGCAGAAAAATCGGTATGGGTGGCAGGCGCAGCGGTGGCGGGGGGCAAGGTATTGTTCATGGTGTTTGTCGGGCAGCCCAAGGGCTGCGCCCGGTGCGGGCAAGGTGGCGCAGATTATTTCGGTCGCGTGCGCCCTGGCATCGGATGGCCGTGGTGATGGGCGCAGGATTTGCCGGAGCAATCGTAACAATCAGCCATTCGGGTATCTCCGGGGGTTGTGTTTGTAACAAGTGTTTCGTGTCCTGGCTGGGCTTTGTCATACTCGCGGCCATGTGCGCCCAAATACGAAGCATGCACACGATTGGCCCCCCCGGGCCTGGGAGGTGAGGGCTTGTGAAATCCATGGAAATGCTGTCCGCCTTGCTGCCACCGGGTGGCGAGAGGCCTTTGGCCTTGTCCACCTATGTGGGCCTGCAGGCTTTGCTCGATGCGGTGCCGGTGGCACTGATGGAGTTTCGTCTTTTGCGCGATGGCTGCCTGGTGCTGCTCAGTGCGAACACCGCAGCACGGCGCACCCCTGGTTTGGGAGCGGTGCATGTGGATGGTGCCGATGCGCGCACGGTGTTCGACCAACTGGCCTGCACGGCGTTGATCGACCAGCTGGCGGGCGTGGCGCGCACTGGGGCTGCGCTGGATGTGCGCCATGTGTTGCGCGATGGTGCTCGCTTGCGGCTGGTGTGGGACGTGAGCGCGCGCCGCATGGCCGATGACTGCGTGCTCGTCACTTTGCGCGATGCCACCGAGACTGAAAACCTGCGTGCTGCCTTGCAGGCCTGCGAGCGCAACCTGGCAGAGGTGCAGCGCGATCTGCAAGAGCAAACCGAGGTGTTTGACACCATGGAAACCATGGCGCGTGCGGGCCATTGGCGCCGGGTGAAAGATGCGGGCGAGACCGTGTTGCTGTGGTCGCCTGGCTTGTGTGCGATTGCCGGTGTGCCACGCCAGGAGTGGATGGATACCGAGCAAGCCATTCGCGGGGTGTTGCCCGAAGACCGGCCCGTGTTCGATCGTGCCAGCCGCGCCATCGATGGCGCTGACATGGAGTACCGCTGGCGCCGTCCCGATGGGCAGGTGCGCTGGATGCGCTCGCGTGTGCAGCGCGTCCATGCGCGCGAAGGCGTGCAGGTGCAAATGGGGGTGGTGCAGGATGTGACGCAAGAGCATCAGGCGGCCGAGCTGTTGCGTGAGCAACTGCTGTTCATTCAACGCATTGCCAGCCGGGTGCCTGGATTCATCTACCAGTACCGTTTGCATCAAGATGGTGCCACTGCCAGCGTGCAGTACATCAGCGAGGCGGTGCAAGACTTTTTGGGTGTCACGCCCGGCGAGGTGATGCGCGACCATGAGCTGCTACAGCAGCGCGTGCTGCCTGAAGATGTGCGCCAACTGCGCCGCTCTTTGCTGGAGTCGATGCGCCAGCTCAAACCCCTGCAGCAGGAATACCGGGTGGTCATGCCCGATGGCGAGCTGCGCTGGCACATGATCAGCGCAGTGCCTTACCGCGAGGCCGATGGCAGTACCGTCTCGCACGGCTTCACCATGGATGTGACCGACCGCAAGCAGGCAGAGCAGCAAATTGAGCGCCTGGCGTTCTACGATGCCCTCACAGGCTTACCCAACCGCCGTTTGCTGCTCGATAGGCTGCAGCGTGCCCTGGCTCAGGGCCAGCGCACGCACCAGTACGGCGCGTTGCTGTTCATTGATCTGGACAACTTCAAGCTGCTCAACGACACCCTGGGCCACGACATGGGCGATGCGTTGCTCAAAGAGGTGGCCCAGCGCCTGAGCAGCACAGTGCGCCAAAGCGATACGGTGGCGCGCTTAGGCGGCGACGAGTTTGTGGTGATGCTCGAAAACCTCTCGCCCGATGAGTCGGAGGCTGCACTGCAGGTGGAGCTGGTCGCGCACAAACTGCTGGAGCACGTCAACCAGCCGGTGCTGCTCAAGGGGCGCCAGCACTACAGCACGCCCAGTATTGGCGCGGCGCTGTTTGGGCACGAGCCTTTGCAAGTGGATGAGTTGCTCAAGCGCGCTGACTTGGCGATGTACGAGGCCAAAGCGGGTGGGCGTAACACGCTGCGTTTTTTCGATCCCGTGATGCAGGCCGCTGTCAACGCCCGCTTGCACCTGGAAGCGGATATGCGCCAGGGCATGGAGCGCGGCGAATTTTGCGTGCACTACCAGCCCGTGGTCGATGCGCGTGGGCGCCTGTGCGGAGCTGAGGCTTTGCTGCGTTGGCAGCACCCGCAGCGCGGCATGGTCGGGCCGGTGGAATTCATCCCCTTGGCCGAGCAAAGCGGCCAAATTTTGCCGCTGGGGCGCTTTGTGCTGCGCCAAGCTTGCGCTCAACTCGCCCGGTGGGCACAGCACCCGGTGTCAGCGCACCTGGGGCTGTCGGTGAACGTCAGTGCGCGGCAGTTTCGCCATGCTGACTTTGTGGCAGAGGTGCTGGAGGTGCTGGCTGAATTTGCCGTAACTCCCGGGCGCCTGACCTTGGAGCTGACCGAAAGCATGTTGCTGGGTAACGTGCCCGACGCCATTGCCCGCATGGAGCAATTGCGCAAAGCGGGTGTGGTGTTTTCGCTCGATGACTTTGGCACGGGCTATTCCAGCTTGGGTTATCTCAAGCGCTTGCCCCTGCAGCAAATCAAGATTGACCGCAGCTTTGTGCGCGATGTGCTCGACGATCCCAACGACTCGGCCATCGTGCGCACCATTTTGGCGCTGGCACAAAGTCTGGATTTGCACGTGGTGGCTGAAGGTGTTGAGAGCGTGGGGCAACTCAGCTTTTTACGTTTGCATGGCTGCACGGGTTTTCAGGGCTATTTGTTTGGCCGACCGGCTCCCTTGGAGTCCTGGGACGAGTTGCTGTTTTTGGACTTGCAGGACAACGTGGCATGACGCTGCAGTCCGGCGCCGCCTTGTCCATGGCCGGCACGGGCTGGGCCTTGGGGCGTGGCATGCGCTGGTGGCGCAGCCTTGGTGTGGTGGTGCTGCTGGCCTTGCTGGGGGCCTGGCTGGTGGTGCTGGGGGCGCAGTGGCTGCACCAAACGCAACGTGCCCACGAACGCCAGCGGCAGGTACTGCGCATGGCCCAGGAGCTGATGCTGCACACCACGGGTGAGCCAGTGCTGGGCGCGCTGGCCTCGCTGGGGCGTAACGAAGCCTTGCTCAAGGCCTTGGCCCTGGGCAATCGCAGCCCCGACGAGCCTCAGGTGCAGTCACACCTGCATGCCCTGCGCACCCGCTTGGCAGAGGGTGATCTCTACGTGCTCGATGCCGCAGGCACCATAGTCGCACACCAGGGCGAGGGGGAAAATGTGGTGGGCCAAAATGTGTTTTCCCGTCCGGCTTTCCAGCAGGCCTTGCAAGGTGTGCCCAATGTGTATGCCGCACTGCAGCGCGCACCCACGCACGCGAGCTGTACTACACCGCCCCACTGTTTGATGGCGAGCAGGCTCAGGGCAAGGTGCTCGGAGCTGTTGCACTCAAGACCAGTTTCGTCAGCCTGGATGCCTTGCTGGCGCGCAGTGGCATGACCTTGGTACTGCTCACGCCCCAGGGTGTGGCTTTTGCCGCCACCCGGCCCGAGTGGCAGTACGCCATGCTGGCACCACTGACCCAGCAGCGCATTGACGACGTGCGTGCCTCGCGCCAGCTCGGGGCGCTGTGGGACAACGGCCAAGCCTCGGCGCTACCCTTTACCTTGGACAGCGCCTATGCCAAGGTGCAGGGCCAAACCTACGCCGTGCAGCGCCAAACCATTGATTGGGCCGATCCTGCCGGGCCGTGGCAACTGGTTGCGCTGGATGAGGCCACAGGCCACTTGCCGACTCTGCTGCGCTGGCAGATGGGTGCTGGTGCTTTTGTGTTGTTGTTGGCGCTGGGGCTGCTGTTGCTGGAGATGTGGCGCCATCAGGTACGCATGGCACGCACGTTGGAGCGTTTTCAGGTGCTGGGTGCAGCGCTGCACAGCAGCCCAGTGGGTGTCATCATCACCGATGCGCAAGGGCACATCGATTGGGTCAACCCACAGTTTGAGCGCAACACCGGCTACAGCCTGCAGGAGGTGCGCGGGCGCAAGCCGGGCTTGTTGGCGAGCGGCCAGACACCGCTGACCACCTACCGCGAGATGTGGGCCACAGTGCTCAGTGGCCAATCGTGGAGTGGCCAATTCATCAATCGCCGCAGCGATGGCAGTGTGTATTACGACGAGGCCACGCTCTTGCCCGTGCTCGATAAAAAAGGTCGCTGCATGGCCATTGTGGGCCTGCAGCAGGACGTGACCGCACGCATCCAGGTACAGGAGCAGTTGCGCCAGCGCGAAACGCAACTGCAGGAACTGCTGGAGCAGCAGACAGCGATTTTTGACAATGCACCGCCGATTTTGTTGGTTTGCGACGGCCATTACTGTCGCTTTAACCCGGCGTTTGTCGAACTCATGGGTGGCGATGAAGCCAGCTTGCAGGGCCAGCCCATCCAAAGCCTGTTTGGCAGCGAGCAAAGTTACCGTGATTTCAGCCTGCGCATTGTCCAGGCCCTCAAGCAAGGCGAGCCGGTACGAGATGTTTGGACATTGCGGCGTCCGGATGGCACGCCGTTTGAAGCGCGCATGGCTGGGCGCAGCGTGCAGCTCGCCGGATGCGAGCGCGGCTCGATTTGGGTGATTGAAAACGTCACCGAGGCGCGGCGCGTGGAAGAGGCGCAAAAGCAGCTACAAGCCCAGGTGGCGGAGCAACTGTTGTTCCAGCAGGCGCTGCTGGACACCATTCCTGTACCGGTGTTCTACAAAGACACCGAGGGCCGCTACCTTGGCACCAACCGGGCGTTTGAGGAAACCATGGGCCAGTCGCGCACCAGTATGTTGGGCAAAACCGTGCTCGACTACCCTGGCGTGCCCCTGCACCAGCGTGCCGCACAGGCAGAAGAAGACGCTCGCGTCATCCGCGACGTCCTCACGGTGCACAAAGAAACCGTGCGCATCTTCAGTGACGGACGCGAGCACCCCGTAGTGCACTGGTCGCGCGGCTTTTGCCACAGCGATGGCCGCCCGGGTGGCTTGATTGGCACGTTCATCGACATTACCGAACAAAAGCACACGCAGCAGGCCCTGCAGGCCGCCAAAGAGGCGGCAGATGCCGCCAACCGGGCCAAAAGCGACTTCCTGGCCAATATGAGCCACGAAATTCGCACGCCCATGAACGCCATCATCGGTATGTCGCACCTGGCGCTGAAGTCGGGTCTGGACGCCCGTCAAATGGGCTATGTGAGCAAGATTCAACAAGCTGGCCAACACCTGCTGGGGGTGATCAACGACATTTTGGATTTTTCCAAAATCGAAGCGGGCAAGCTGCAGCTCGATCCCCAGCCATTTGAGCTGGAGCGCATGCTGGCCAGCGTGGTTGATGTGATTGGCTACAAAGCTGCCGCCAAGGGCTTGGAGCTGGTGCTGGATGTGCCGGCCGAAGTGCCCAGCTACTGGGTGGGTGATGCGCTGCGGCTGGGCCAAATACTCATCAACTTTGCCAACAACGCCGTCAAATTCACCGAACGTGGTGAGGTCACCCTGGCCGTGCGCGTGCAGGCCCAGCAAGGCACACAGGTGTGGCTGCGCCTGGAGGTGCGCGATACCGGCATAGGCATTGCCGCCGAACATGTGCCGCGCTTGTTTGGCACGTTCGAGCAGGCTGACAGCTCCACCACACGCCGCTACGGTGGCACCGGCCTGGGGCTGGCCATTTCCAAAAAACTCGCCCAGCTCATGGGCGGCGAGGTGGGGGTGGAGAGCACGCTGGGCCAGGGCTCGTGCTTTTGGGCGCAAATTCCCCTAGAGCGGTTATGCTCAGACTAGCAATGACTTCCTGCACCAGTGCCCTGTTGGGGTGCTAGCAAGCAACTTGGAGGACAAATAGCTATGTCTTGGCGACGCGGTAGGGCTTATTCGCAGGATTTGCGCGATCGGGTCTTGGCAGCTGCTGGCCTGCTGCGTGAGGTTGCCGAGCGCTTTGGCGTCTCTCAGGCCTACGTTTCACGGGTGCGCTCGCGCCATAAGCAGCTGGGCAAAACCAGCGCAGCTGCGCAGTGCAACCATGTGCCGCTGCGCCTGGCTGCACTCAGTGAGCCGCTGCTGGCACAAGTGGCCAAAGCGCCCGAGCAGACACTGGCACAACTGTGCCAGTGGGTGCAGGCAGAGCATGGCGTGCAAGTTTGTGCCGCAACCATGGGCAAGACACTCAAGCGCCTGGGGCTGACACGAAAAAAAAGACCATTTACGCCACCGAGCAAAAGCAAAGCGCCGTAGCGCAAGAGCGTGAGCAATGGGCCCAGGTGCAGGCCACACCCAGCAGCCAGCGCCTGATCTTTCTAGACGAGACATGGGCCACGACCAACATGACAGCGCACTGGGGCCGCTCGCCCAAGGGCGAGCACTGCCTGGGCTACGCACCTGGCGGGCACTGGCACACCACGACGTTTGTGTGCGCACTCAGCAGCGAGGCACTGCTGGCACCGCTGGTGCTGGACGGGCCCATCAATGGGGATGCGTTTGTAGCCTGGGTCGAGCAGTTTCTGCTGCCCCAGCTGCGCGAGGGCGACATCGTGGTGATGGATAACCTCAGCTCGCACAAGGTGGCAGGAGTGAGGCGCGCTATTGAAGGTGTGGGAGCGAGTGTGCGCTACTTGCCGCCCTACAGCCCCGACCTCAACCCCATTGAAATGGTGTTTGCCAAGCTCAAAGGCTTGCTGCGCTCTACCCAGGCTCGCACACAAGAGACTCTGTGGAGCGCCATCGGTTCATTGCTTGAACGGTTCACAGCCCAGGAGTGCCGGGACTACATTCGCCACTGCGGCTATTACCACTCAGGGTAATTCTGCTCTAGCGCTGGGGGCGGTGCAACCTGCGCGTGTGCTGCCTACCGGGCCACTGCAGCAGGGCCGGGTGCTGGTGGTGGACGATAACGAAGCCGCCGCCACCGTGCTGTGCGAGCAGTTGACCTCGCTGGGTCTGCAGGCCGAGCAAGTGCACAGTGGTGAACAGGCCCTGGTGGCGGTGCGCCGTGCCCGCGACCAGGGGCACCCGCACAGCCTGCTGCTGCTCGATTGGCAAATGCCCGGCATGGATGGCATCGAGCTGGCGCAGCGCATCCGTGCCCTGCAGCTGGGCAGCGTGCCGCAAATGCTCATGGTCACGGCCTATGGCCGGGAAGAGGTACTGCACGCTGCACGGGCCCAAGGCATTGAGGCCGTGCTCATCAAACCCGTCAGTGCCTCCATGCTGTTTGAGACCTTGGTCCAACCTTTGGGCGCGCTGTCGCCCCAGCAAAGCCTGCCGCCGGATCTGGATGAAGCCCAGCAGCAGGCCCTGCTGGCGCCGGTGCGCGGTGCCCGGGTGCTGCTGGTCGAAGACAACGAACTCAACCAGCTGGTGGCCTTGGAGCTGCTGCGCGATGCAGGCTTTCACGTTGATTTGGCCGTGGATGGGCAACAAGCCCTGCTGGCGCTGGAGCAAGCCTGGCAGCAGCACCAGCCCTACGACATCGTGCTGATGGACATGCAAATGCCAGTGATGGATGGCGAGCAGGCCACGCGCTTGCTGCGTGCCGACCCGCGCTGGGCGGGCCTGCCCGTGGTGGCCATGACGGCCAATGCCATGCAGGCCGACCGCGAGCGCTGCTTTGCCGCTGGCATGGATGACCATGTGGCCAAGCCGATTGCGCCGTTGCAACTGTGGCGCACCCTGGCGCAGTGGATTCGCCCGCGCCCTGGTCTGCCAGATGCGTCGGTGGTGGTGGCTGCCGCTACCCCACAGGCACCGGCGCCGGCAGCGGCGCCCGCGTCGGCGGCTGCGCTGGCGCTGCCCACGTTGCCAGGGGTGGACATGGCCACAGGCTTGCGCCGCGCCTTGCACCGCCCGCCGCTGTATGCCGATATGCTGCACCGCTTTGCCCAAGGCCAGCGCGACTTCGCCGCGGCGTTCACCGCCGCATGGGCTGCCGGGGATGCTGTGCAGGCCGAACGCCTGGTACACACGCTGCGCGCGGTAGCGGGCAACATTGGCGCGCACGCCCTGGCACAGCAGGCCCAGGTGCTGGAGCTGGCCGTGCGTGCCACCCCCCGGCCCGCCCCCGAAGCGCCCGAGCTGCAGGCACCGTGGCAAGCGGTGCAGGCCAGTTTGCAGCCCCTGCTGCAGGCCTTAGAGGCCTGGCAGCAAGGCCGTTGCGCCGAAGCCGCGCCCCCGGGCCAGGCCACCACCCCGAGCGTCACGCAGGCCGAAAAGGCCCACGCCCTGCAAACGCTGCGCCAGCTGCTGCACAGTGACGACCCTGCCGCCGTGGACTACCTGCAGCACCACCACAGCGCCCTGCAAGCCGCGCTGGGCCCAGCGTGGGAGCGTGTGCGTGCCAGCGTGCAGGCTTTTGACTTTGAGTGCGCGCTGGAACTGTTGCCCAGTACGGCGGCGCAAGCGTGATAAAAAAAACCAAGGAGACAACCCATGGACACCGCCGCAGCACTTTTCCCTCCTCGGCAGGAACTGGTGGAGAAACCCATTGCCACTGTGCTGGTGGTCGATGACACGCCCGACAACCTCACCCTGATGAGTGCGCTGCTGCGCGAGCACTACCACGTCAAAGTAGCCAACCAGGGAGAAAAGGCGCTGAAAATTGCCCGCACGGCTGCCGGTGCCCCCGACCTCATCTTGCTGGACATCATGATGCCCGGCATGGACGGCTACGAAGTCTGCCGCCAGCTCAAAGCCGATGCGCAGACCCGCCACATCCCCGTCATCTTCCTCACGGCGCGTGCCGACATCGACGACGAATGCCAGGGCCTGCAACTGGGCGCGGTGGACTACATCACCAAGCCTATCGTTGCGCCCATTGTGCTGGCGCGTGTGGCCACGCACCTGGCGCTGAAGGCATCGAGCGACTTTTTGCGCAGCAAAAGTGCCTATCTGGAGCGCGAGGTGGCGCTGCGCACACTGGAGGTGCAGGCCATTCAAGACGTCACCATCATGGCCATGACCTCGCTGGCCGAAACGCGCGACCTGGAAACGGGCAACCACATCCGCCGCACTCAGCTCTACGTCAAGGCCCTGGCCGAGCACCTGCGCGAGCACCCGCGCTTTGCCCATGTGCTCACCGACCGCATGATCGATTTGCTCTACAAGTCCGCCCCGCTGCACGACATTGGCAAGATCGGCATTCCTGACGCCATCTTGCTCAAGCCCGGCAAGCTGACGGTGGACGAGTTCGAGATCATGAAAACCCACACCACGCTGGGGCGCCGTGCCATTGAAGAGGCCGAGCGGCGCCTGGGTATGCGCGTGGCGTTTTTGACTGTGGCCAAAGAAATTGCCTACAGCCACCAGGAAAAATGGGACGGCAGCGGCTACCCCGAGGGCCTGCGTGGCGACGCCATTCCGGTGTCCGCACGCCTGATGGCGCTGGCCGATGTGTACGACGCCCTTATCAGCCGCCGTGTGTACAAGCCCGCCTTTTCCCACGAACAGGCCTGTGCGGCGCTGGTGAAAGGGCGTGGCACGCATTTCGACCCCGACATCGTTGATGCCTTCATGGAGATTGCTGCCGATTTTTGGCGCATCTCCCAGCAGTACCCCGACCCACCGCAATAGGCCGTTGCCCGTGCCCCAGGCGCAGGCACCTTTCAGCGCGGGTGTTGCCCGCCTTGGGCGTCGTAGCAGCGAAAGACGTTGCAGTGGGTGATGGGCGCCTGGGTTCCAGCGCCGCCCGGGCGCGGTGGCCGGGGTGGGTGCGGGCGCGGTGGTGGCGGCGGGTACCACAAGGTGGGCGGTGGGTAGGGATTTTCCAGTGCCTGCAGGCGCTGGCGCTCACGCTCCCAGGCGCGTTCACGCTCGCGCTCCATTTCGGCCTGGCGTTCGCTGCGCAGGCGCTCGCGCTCCAGCAGCGCTTCGCGTGTGCGCCGTGCCTCGTCGGCTTCGCGCCGGTCTTGCTCGCGCGCCAGGGCCTCGGCGGCCTGGGTGCGTTCCGACTGGAGTTGTTCGGGGCTTTTGCGCGGTTCAATTTCCAGCGCCTGGCTGCCACTGTCACAGCGCCCATCGGTGTAGCTGACTTTGCCGGTCACCGGGTCGGTGCAGCGCAGCACCTGGGCCAGCGCGCCCGGCCCGGGGGCGGCCAAGGTACACAGTAGCAGCCACGGCAACAGGCGGCGCAAGGGCAGGCAGGCAGTGGGCATGGTGCAACTCCTTGGAGAGTGACCATTTTCAGCCTTTTTCTCGCAGCGTGACCAGGTAAGAGGCGTTTATTTTTTAAGGAAAAATGGCCCCTGGGCCGCACTGGGCAAGCGCAAGCAGCTATGAAAAAAGGAGCGATTGAGGCCTTGGTGGAACCTCAGCTACCGGCAATCTTCATGCGCTCGATCAGCACCGAACCCACGGTTTTGGCGCCGTAGCTGTAGGCGTCGGCACCCACGGCGACGATGTCGCGGAACATCTCGCGCAGGTTGCCCGCGATGGTGATTTCTTGCACCGGGTAGGCAATCTGGCCGTTTTCCACCCAAAAGCCGCTGGCGCCGCGCGAGTAGTCGCCCGTCACATAGTTCACGCCTTGGCCCATCAGCTCGATCACGAACAGGCCCGTGCCCAGCTTGCGCAGCATTTCGTCCAGGTGCTCGCCCGGGCGCGTCAGGCGCGAACTGAGGCGCAGGTTGTGCGAGCCGCCCGCGTTGCCCGTGGTCTTCATGCCCAGTTTGCGTGCCGAGTAGCTCGACAGAAAGTAGCCCTGCACGCGCCCGGCCTCCACCACCTGGCGTGCCTGCACGCGCACACCTTCTTCATCGAAAGGCGAGCTGCCCTTGCCGCCGAGGATGAACGGGTCTTCGCTGATGTCGATGTGTTCGGGAAACACCTGCTGGCCCAGCGAGTCGAGCAAAAAGCTGCTCTTACGGTAGAGCGCACCGCCGCTCACGGCCTGCACAAAGCTGCCCAGCAGCCCGGCAGCCAGGGGTGCCTCAAACAGCACCGGGCATTCGGTGGTGGCGATTTTGCGGCTGCCCAGGCGCGACAGCGCGCGCTGCGCGGCGTAGCGGCCCACCGATTCGGGGCTGGCCAGCTCCAGCGCATTGCGCTGCGAGCTGTACCAGGCATCGCGCTGCATTTCGCCGTGGCGCCCGGGCAGCGAGGCAATCGGCGCCACCGAGATGCTGTGGCGCGAGCTGGCGTAGCCACCGCGAAAGCCGCGCGTGTGCGCCGTGAAAAAGTGGCTTTGCTGGGCCGAAACGCCCGCGCCTTCGCTGTTGGTGATGCGCTTGTCCACCGCCAGCGCCGCCGCCTCGCAGCGCAGCGCCAGGCGCGCGGCCTCTTCGCTGTCCACACTCCAGGGGTGGAACAGTTGCAGGTCGCGGTGGCTGTGAGTGGGGGCGATGTCCTCGGCATCTGGCAGACCAGCGGTGGGGTCTTCGGCGGTGAAGCGGGCAATGTCATAGGCCGCTTGCACGGTTTGTTCAATGGCACCGCGCGAAAAATCAGAGGTATTGGCATTGCCCCGGCGCTGGCCCAGGTACACCGTCACGCTCAGCGATTTGTCGCGGTTGCGCTCCACGTTTTCCAGCGCCCCCTTGCGCACGCTCACCGACAGGCCGCAGCCCTCCGAGGCTTCGGCACCGGCATCGCTGGCACCGAGTTTTTTCGCGTGCGCCAGCGCATGATCGACCAGGGCTTCAAAGTGGTCGCGGCTGTAGCTAAAGCCGTTGTCGGGCTGGGAGGCGGTGGCGGGGGTATTCGTTTTCATAGCGGCGGCTATGATACTTGCCCCCTGCGCTTTGCCCTGCCTTCTCGAAACCCCCCTTCGCACACCATGTCACGCAAACCCCAAAAAGGCTATTTTGTGAAAGGCCGCTTCGTTGCCGAAGGCAGCGAACTCGACCTGCAATACAAGGCCGAACTCAAAGGCACGACCGAGGCCAGTAAGACCGACCTCAAGCGCGAAAGCACGGCACTGCAGGTGCTGGGCAAGGAGCTGATGGGCCTGCGCAGCGATTTGCTGACCGCCCTGGAGTTGCCGGAAAAGCTGCACGATGCACTGCGCGAAGCCCAGCGCATCACCGACTTCGAGGGCAAGCGCCGCCAAATTCAGTTCATTGGCAAGCTGATGCGCAAACTCACCGACGACGAGGTGGCGGCCATTGAAGAAGCGCTGCAGGTGCAGCGCAATGGCTCGGCCACCGAAAAGCTGGCCCTGCACCAGGCCGAACACTGGCGCGATCGCCTGCTGGCGGACGACCAGGCCTTGCCCGCCTGGCTGCAGCAGTACCCCGATACCGACATTCAGCAGCTGCGCGCCCTCATTCGCCAGGCACGCAAAGACGCCCCCGATGCCCACAGCGCCCAGGTGGCGCAATCCACAGGCCAGGCCCCGCGCAAAAGCCGTGCCTACCGCGAGCTGTTCCAGCTGGTGCGCACCGCCATGGCTGCTGCGCAGCGCCAGGCGGACGACACCCAGCAGCCCGTTGACGAGGAGTGAACCATGACAGCCCGTGCCCCCGAACCCTGTGCGCCGGTGAAGATCGGCATCGTCTCCATCAGCGACCGCGCCAGCAGTGGCAGCTACGAAGACAAAGGCTTGCCCGCGCTGCACGACTGGCTCAAGCGCGCGCTGCGCAACCCGCTGAGTTTTGAGCCGCGCCTCATTCCTGACGAACAAGCGCGCATCAGCGCCACCTTGATCGAGCTGGTGGATGCCGGTTGCAATCTGGTGCTCACCACGGGCGGCACCGGCCCGGCGCTGCGCGACGTTACCCCCGAAGCCACGCTGGCGGTGGCCGACAAAGAGCTGCCCGGTTTTGGCGAGCAAATGCGCCAGATTTCCCTGCGCTTTGTGCCCACGGCCATCCTGTCGCGCCAAGTGGCGGTGGTGCGTGGGCGCAGCCTCATCATCAACTTGCCGGGCCAGCCCAAAGCGATTGCGGAAACTCTGGAAGGCCTCAAAGACGCCCAAGGCCAGCAGCTGGTGCCCGGCATTTTTGCTGCCGTGCCCTACTGCATCGACCTCATTGGCGGCCCCTACCTGCAGACGCACGACGAGGTCTGCAAAGCCTTTCGTCCTAAATCTGCCGCGCGCCCGGCGTAACGCCTCCCGCTTGCCACTGTCGCGTGGGTGACGGCTGGCCCGTGCCGTGTGCCAGCGAAAACCGCATTCAGCAGCCTGTGGGGCTGGCCAGTGCGCAGGACTAAAAGTACGATCGTGCTTTTCTTCGCCCCACAGAAAGGCAGCGCATGACCGTTCATTACCAGCTCCATGGCCCGGTGGCCGTGATCACCCTGGACGCCCCCCCCATCAACAGCCTGGGGCTGGCCATGCGCGAGGCGCTGATGGCTGCCTTGCAGCAAGCTTTGCAAGACGCCCAGGTGCAGGCCCTGGTGCTCACCGGCGCGGGTCAGGTGTTTTCTGGCGGCGCCGACATCCAGGAGTTCGGTCATCCCACGGCCTTGCAAGAGCCCAATTTGCACAGCCTGATTGCCACGGTGGAAGCGGCGCCCAAGCCCGTCATTGCGGCGTTGCACGGCGTGTGCATTGGCGGCGGGCTGGAGCTATCGCTGGCCTGCCACTACCGCATTGCGGCGCCGGGCTGCCAGATCGGTTTGCCGGAAGTCAAGCTCGGCATCGTGCCGGGCGCGGGCGGCACCCAGCGCCTGCCGCGTGCGCTGGGAGTGGAGCAGGGCGTGGCCATGGCCTTGCAGATGATCACCAGCGGCACCTTCGAGCGCAGCGAAACGCTGGCCGCGCTGCCAGGGCAAAAGCTGCTGGACGTGCTGGCCGAAAGCCCCGCCACCTTGCAGGCACAAGCGTTGGCGCTGGCGCAGCGCGTGGCTGCCGTGCGCCCCTTGCCACAGGTGCGAGCCTGGCCCTGCGTGGCCCCTGCTCAGGCCGATTTTTTTGCCCAGGCGCGCGCCCGTCTGCGCGCCCAATGGCCGCACCTGAACGCACCACAGCGCTGCATCAATGCCGTGGAAGTTGCCACCCGCACCGACTGCGCCGAGGGCCTGGCCTATGAACTCCAGTTGTTTGTCGAGCTGGTGCAAACCAGCGAATCGCGCGCCCTGCGCCACCTGTTTTTTGCCGAACGGGCGGCCAGCAAAATCCCTGGCGTACCTGCCAGCACCCCCCGGCGCAGCGTGCAGCAAGTGGCCGTGGTGGGCGGGGGCACCATGGGCCGGGGCATCGCCATCACCTGCCTGCAGGCGGGCTTGGATGTGGTTTTGCTGGAACGCGACAGCGCTGCCCTGGCACAGGCCGTGGCCGCCATCGAGCAGCACCTGGCTGCCCAGCACAGCAAAGGCCGCCTCAGTGCGGCGCAGCGCGAGCAAGCCCGGGCGCGCCTGCAGCCCACCCTGGACTGGGCGGACTTGGGCCGCGCCGACCTGCTGATTGAAGCCGTGTGGGAAAACATGGCCGCCAAGGAAGAAGTGCTGCGCCAGATGGACGCCAGCGCCCGGCCTGGGGCCATCCTCGCTTCCAACACCTCCATGCTCGACCTCAACCACCTGGCCCGCGTCACCCAGCGCCCGCACGACGTGGTGGGCCTGCACTTTTTCAGTCCCGTGCCGCTCATGCGGCTGCTGGAAGTGGTGCGCGGCCAGGCCACTGCCCCCGACGTGCTGGCCAGCGCCATGGCCCTGGCCAAGCGCCTGGGCAAAACCGCCGTGCTCGCCGGGGTGTGTGACGGCTTCATCGGCAACCGCATGGTCGAACACTACCTGCGCCATGCGGGCCTGCTGCTCGACGAGGGCTGCACGCCCGCGCAAATCGACCATGCGCTGGAAGACTTCGGTTTCGCCATGGGGCCATTTCGCATGAGCGATCTCTCGGGCAACGACATCGGCTGGGCCGTGCGCCAGCGCCGCGCTGCCGAGGGTTCGTCGATGCGCTTTAGCGCCACGGCAGACCTGCTGTGCGCCCAGGGCCGTTGGGGGCAAAAGAGTGCGGCAGGCTGGTACGACTACGCCCCCGGCAGCCACCAGGCCCAACCCAGCGCCACCGTACAGGCCCTGCTGGACACCCACCGCCGCAGCCTGGGCCGCGCGCCCCGCAGCTTCAGCGATGCCGACATCGTGCAGCGCCTGGTGCTCAGCCTGGTCAATGAAGGCGCCCGATTGCTGCAAGAGGGCATTGCCAGCCGCGCCAGCGACATCGATGTGGTCTATGTGCTGGGCTACGGCTTCCCCCTGCACCGGGGCGGGCCCATGCACTACGCCCAGGAGCTGGGCCTGGCCGAGGTGGTGCGCCGCCTGGAACACCTGGCCCACACCGACCCCGAAGACGCCGCCTTCTGGCAGCCCGCGCCGCTGCTGCAACGCCTGGCCGCGCAAGGGCAGGGCTTTGCCGATTTGTAACTAGTGCCGCGTCAGCGAGAAATTGCTCCTGAAAAAGGAGCTGCTTGCGCTTGCTGTGTAAGGCTTAGAGGCCTTTTTGACCCTCTTTTTTAGGTGCGGTAAGCCCTGCGCGCGGGCGCTGGGGCCTTGGCAGCGCGTTCCAGCCGCCCCTGCAGGCTCAACAAAGCCCCCCAGCTGCATCAAAATGGGCTTTCAGCCGCTCTGGGTAAGCGCAAGCAGCTCCTCAATAAGGAGCATTTCATGCCGCTGGGCGGGGGGCATGGCCTTGTCATCGAGCGGTCATGCCAGCGGATAGCATCGCGCCATTGTTTTCTTGATCTACCGCTTGCCGTGACCTCGCACCACCACCACAACCGCCGCCACCATCCGCCCACGCAGCCCCACCACCCCGCGCACGCCCCCGCTCCGGCTGCCTACGTGGCCCCCGCCCACGCGCCCCACCTCACCCCGGCCATGCGCCAGGTGCTGCAAGGCATGGCGCGCGCAGCCCGCCCTGCGCTGCACAGCCTGACCCCAGCGCAAGCGCGCGCTGCCTACGAGGCCGGTGCCCAGGTGCTGGAACTGCCGCCCGCCCCGCTGGCACGGGTCGAAGACTTGCACCTGCCCGCGCGTGACGGCGTGGCCTTGCCCGCGCGCCTGTACGCCCCCAGCACCGAGGCCGCTTTGCCGCTGTTGCTGTACCTGCACGGCGGCGGCTTCACCATTGGCAGCGTGGCCACCCACGACGTGCTGTGCCGCGAGCTGGCCCGCCTGAGCGGCTGCATGGTGGTGTCGCTGGACTACCGTCTGGCGCCCGAGCACCGCTTCCCCACCGCCCACAACGACGCCTGGGACGCGCTGCAATGGCTGGCCCAGCACGCCGCCAGCCTGGGCGCTGACCCACAGCGCCTGGCCGTGGGGGGCGACAGCGCCGGGGGCACCCTGGCTGCCGCCTGCGCCCTGCAAGCGCGCGATGCCGGGTTGGCGCTGGCGCTGCAACTGCTGTTTTACCCCGGCACCACGGCGCACCAAGACACGCCCTCGCATCAGCGCTACGCCCACGGGCTGGTGCTGGAGAGCCCTGCCATCGACTGGTTTTTTGACCTCTACATCCCCGAGCGTGCGCAGCGCGAAGACTGGCGCTTCGCCCCGCTGCGCGCGCCGGAGCACGAGGGCGTGGCCCCCGCCTGGCTGGGCCTGGCGGAGTACGACCCGCTGGTCGATGAAGGCGTGGCCTATGCCGACTGCCTGCGCCTTGCCGGTGTGGCCGTGGATTTAGAGATTTACCGCGGCGTGACGCACGAGTTCATCAAAATGGGCCGCGTGCTGCCCGAGGCACGCCAAGCCCACCAGCACGCCGCACGCGCTTTGCGCCACGCTTTTGCCCTGGAGTGATGCACCATGACCGCAACCACAAGCTTTACCCCGTGCCCCACGCTGCGCCTGGGCGACTGGGCCACGCTGGGCGCAGAGGCCACCACCTTGCGCATGGCGGTGTTTGTGCAGGAGCAAGGCATTCCCGCTGAACTAGAAGTGGATGAGATGGATGCCCTCGCCCTGCACGCCGTGGCCTACGGCCCCCAGGGCCAAGCCGTGGCCACTGGGCGGCTGTTGCCCGCGCAAGCTGGCCAGGCGCGTGTGGGCCGCATGGCGGTGGCACGCACGCAGCGGGGCCAGGGCTGGGGCCGTGTGGTGCTCGACGCCCTGGTGCAGGCCGCCCGCGCCCGGGGCGACCGCGAGGTGCTGCTGCACGCACAAAGCAGCGCCGCCGCGTTTTACCGCCGCGCCGGTTTTGTGGCCCAGGGTGAACCGTTCGACGAGGTGGGCATTGCCCACATCACCATGGTGCTGGGGCTGTAGCCGCGTGGCCTACACATCCGTCAGCAGCGCATAGGGCAGGGGCTGGAGCGCCAGGGGGGCTGGGCCTGCGCGCAGGTCGGCGCTGCTGGCGTGGGTTTGCAGGCACACCAGGGCATCCCAGCCGCCAGCGGGTGCGGGGGCGCTTTGCACCACCAGGCCCACGGCTTGTTCGGCATCTTCGGCGGTGAAAATTTCTGCCCCCACGGCCAGTGCGCTGGGGCTGTGCGCCAGGTAGGTGCGGCGTTTGAGCTGGCCCCTGAACTGGCTGCGCGCCACCACTTCTTGGCCGGGGTAGCAGCCCTTTTTGAAGTTCACGCCGCCCACCGATTCGTAGTTCAGCATTTGCGGCACCAGGGCATCGACCAGCGGCGCGCTGAGTGTGGCCACACCGGCCTGCACCTCGCTCCAGGCCCACAGGGCGGCGTCCAGCGGCGCGGCGTTGGGCGCCGGGGCGTGGGCCGGGGCCAGCCACAGCCCCCGGGGCTGGCCGCCCGCAGGGTAGAGGTGTACCAGGTGGCTGCGCGCTTGTTCAGAGTCAAAATCGGCTTTTACCCAAGCTGGCTGTGCGCTAGCAGCTATGGAAAGAAGAGCGTCTCCGGCCAGGCCGTAGAGTGCAAACTCGTCGCTGGCATCGGTCAGCTTGACCTTGGTGCGCAGCACAAACATGGACAAGCGCTTGAGCGTGGCGGCCAGCAGGTCGCGGCTGCACACCAGCAGCACCTCGGTGGCGCTGCGTTGGCAGGCAATGAAGCTGGCCAGCATGCGCCCCTTGGGCGAGAGGTAGGCTGCCAGGCGGGCCTGCTGCGGGCCGAGCAGGGCGAAGTCTTGCGTGAGTTGGCCGTGCAGAAACTTGGCGGCCTCATCGCCTTGGGCGCGGATGACGCCCAGGTGCGTCAGGGGGGTGATTCCGTGGAGTAGGGTGGTCATGGCGGTGAATTATCATGCGCGGTTTTTTTCTTACGGGGTACGGGGTTGTGGCGCGTTTGCTGACTTGGATGCTGCTGATCGTCTGCGCCCTGGGCGGGGCCGCTGCCTGGTGGTTGCACCAGCCGCTGGCCGTGGGCGCGCAGGCGCTGGAGCTGGAAATTGAGCCCGGTACCACGCCGCGTGGCGTGGCCCGTGCGGTGGTGGCCGCCGGGGTGGGCACCGATGCACGGCTGCTGTACGCGTGGTTTCGCCTCTCGGGACAAGACCGCCAGATCAAGGCCGGTAACTACGAAATTGAGCCAGGCACCACGCCTGTGAGCTTGTTGCGCAAGCTGGCACGCGGCGAGGAAAGCCTGCGCGCCCTCACTTTGGTGGAAGGCTGGAACTGGCGCCAGGTGCGCGCCGCGCTGGCGCGTGAAGAAGGCCTGCGCCACGAGCTGAACGCCCTGGACGATGCCGCGCTGATGCAGCAGCTCGGTCGCCCGGGCGTGGCCCCTGAAGGGCGCTTCTTTCCCGATACCTACACCTACGCCAAAGGCAGCAGCGATGTGGCCTTGCTGCGCCGCGCAATGCACGCCATGGACCGCCGCTTGGCCGCAGCTTGGGCTGCGCGCGCACCTGATTTGCCGCTGAAGACGCCCGACGAGGCATTGATTTTGGCCAGCATCGTGGAAAAAGAAACGGGCCTGGCCAGCGACCGGGCGCAGATTGCGGGCGTGTTTGCCAACCGTTTGCGCATCGGTATGTTGCTGCAGACCGACCCCACCGTGATCTACGGCCTGGGTGCGCAGTTCGATGGCAACTTGCGTCGGCGCCACCTGCAAACCGACCACCCCTGGAACACCTACACCCGTGTGGGTCTGCCACCCACACCCATTGCCATGCCGGGCAAGGCGGCGCTGCTGGCGGCGGTGCAGCCGCAGGCCACGCGTGCGCTGTATTTTGTAGCGCGTGGCGATGGCTCCAGCCACTTCAGCGCTACGCTGGAGGAGCACAACCGTGCCGTCAACCGTTACCAACGAGGGCAAAAATGAGCCACAGCACCCACCCCAGCGCCGGACTTTTCATCAGCTTTGAAGGCGTGGATGGTGCGGGCAAAAGCTCGCACATCGACGCCTTGGCCCAGGCCTTCACGGCCCAGGGCCGCCAGGTGCTGCGCACGCGCGAGCCCGGCGGCACGCCGCTGGCCGAGAAGCTGCGCACCCTGCTGCTGCACGACAGCATGGACCCCCTGAGCGAGGCGCTGCTGGTGTTTGCCGCGCGGCGCGACCACTTGGTGCAGGTGATTACCCCTGCACTGGCGCGTGGCGAGGTGGTGCTGTGCGACCGCTTTACCGATGCCACTTTTGCCTACCAGGGCGGTGGGCGCGGTTTTGACCTGGCCATGCTGAGCACCTTGGAGCACATGGTGCAAACCGGCCTGCCGCCCACACCCGAGCGCCTGTGCGAACCCGATGTCACGCTGTGGTTCGATCTGCCCGTGGCCGTAGCCGCCCAGCGCCTGGCCGGTGCGCGCAGCCCCGACCGGTTTGAGGCCCAGTCGCAGGCGTTTTTTGAACGTGTGTCCGCTGCTTATGCAGCGCGTGCCGCACAGGCACCGCAGCGCTTTGTGCGTATTGATGCCGCCCAAAGCCTGGCGCAGGTGGCACAGCAATTGCAGCAGGCGCTGTGCCAGCGGGGCTGGTTGAAAGCGGCACCATGAGCGCCCGAACCCAGGTGCCACAGGTAGCACCCGAGCTACCAGAGCGTGCTGCGCTGGCCGCAGAGGCCCCCTGGCTGGCGGCCCAGCGCGCGCAATTGCTGGCCCAGCGTGGCCACGCCTGGCTGCTGCAGGGGCCGTCGGGCCTGGGGCAGTACGAGCTGGCGCTGTCGCTGGCGGCAGCGTGGCTGTGCGAGGCGCCTGATGCGGTACGCGGTGCCTGCGGCCAGTGCGCCAGTTGCCACGCCATTGCCGTGCGCACCCATGCCGATTTGTGCGTGCTGCTACCTGAAACCGAGATGCTGGCGCGCGGCTGGCCCCTGCCGGAAAAAGCCCAGGCCGACATTGACGATAAAAAACGCAAGCCCAGCCGGGAAATCCGCGTGGAAGCCATGCGCGATGCGATTGAATTCAGCCAGCGCACCAGCGCACGCGGGCGCGGCAAGGCGGTGCTGGTGTATCCGGCGGAGCACATGAACAGCGTCACGGCCAATGCCTTGCTGAAAACCCTGGAAGAGCCACCCGGGGATTGCCGCTTTGTGCTGGCCAGCGAGGCGGCGCACCTGCTGCTGCCCACCATCCGCAGCCGCTGCCTGGGCCACACCTTGCATTGGCCCCAGCCGCAGCAGGCGCTGGCCTGGCTGCAAACCCAGGGCTTGAGCGCTGAAGAAGCCCAGGCGCAATTGCGCGCCGCCGGTGGGCGGGCGCAAGACGCACTGGAGCGCGCCCAGGCTGGGCGCAGCACCCGTGCCTGGGCGCAATTGCCCCAGGCCCTGGCGCGTGGCGAGGTGGCCGCCCTGGCCGACTACAGCCCGCCCCAGGCGGTCGATGCTTTGCAAAAACTCTGCCACGACCTGCTGGCCCATGCCTGTGGTGCCGCACCGCGCTACTTTGTCGCCAGTGACCTGCCCGCCGCGCCGCCGCTGGCGGCCCTGGCACAGTGGTCCAAGTCGTTGGTACAGGCGGCACGCACGGCAGAACATCCTTTCAATGCCGGGCTGATGCTAGAGGCGCTTGTGGCCCAAGCGCAGCAGACACTACACTCAGCGCCACCCCAACGCCCGTTGAAAACCCATCCATGAGCATCCCGCCTGCCTCTGCCCCGCGCCCCAGCGTCATGCAACTGGCCATCAAGGAAAAAGCCGCCTTGTATGCCGCCTACATTCCCCTGTTCAGCGAGGGCGGCATTTTTGTTCCCACCACGCGCGACTACCACCTGGGTGACGATGTGTATGTGCTCCTGACTCTGCCGGAAGACACGCAGCGCTACCCCGTGGCGGGCCGGGTGGCCTGGGTCAACCCCGCCAGCATTGGCGGTACGCGTGCCCAGGGCGTGGGCATCCATTTCCCGAAAGATGAAAAATCGCGCCAATTGCGCGCACGCATTGAAGAAATCCTCGGTACCGCCGTGGGTTCGGAAAAGCCCACCCAGACGATTTGACCGTGCGCGCGCAGGTGGCGCTGCCACGGTGCCTGCCTACGCAGTCTGGGCCTGGGGCCCACGATGTTTTGTTTTTTTAAATTGTTCTCACGCCTTGGCGCTCAGACCGCCAGGGTGTGCTGCTGTGCATGTTCACTGATTCCCACTGCCATCTGACCTTCCCCGAACTGGCCAGCCAGATTCCCGCCCTGCGCGCCGCCATGGCTGCGGCCCAGGTGACGCGCGCGCTGTGCGTATGCACCACCATGGAAGAGTTTGACGCCGTCCACGCCCTGGCGCTGGCCTACGACAATTTTTGGTGCAGCGTGGGCGTGCATCCCGACAACGAAGGCGTCCACGAGCCCAGCGAAGACGAGCTATGCCAGCGCGCTGCCCTGGCGCGGGTGGTGGCCGTGGGCGAAACCGGGCTGGACTACTACGGCATGGAAGATCGCAAAGGCGGGCGCAGCATTGCCGATCTGGAGTGGCAGCGCACGCGCTTTCGTACCCACATCCGTGCCGCGCGCCGCTGTGCCAAACCGCTCATCATCCACACCCGCAGCAGTGCCGCCGACACCCTGGCCATCTTGCGCGAGGAGGGTGAAGACGGCAGCAGCAACCGAGCAGGTGGCGTGTTCCACTGCTTTACCGAATCGCTGGAAGTGGCGCGCGCGGCGCTGGATTTGGGTTTTTACATCTCGTTTTCCGGCATCGTTAGCTTCAAAAGCGCCCAGGCACTGCGCGACGTGGCTGCCTACGTGCCGCTGGAGCGCCTGCTGATTGAAACCGACAGCCCCTACCTGGCCCCCGTGCCCTACCGTGGCAAAACCAACCAGCCCGCCTACGTGGCCAAGGTGGCCGAATGCCTGGCCCAGGTGCGCCACATGCCCTTGGAAGCGCTGGCCGAGGCCAGCAGCCGCAATTTCGACCAGTTGTTTTTCCGTACCTAACTGCTATGCAACGACGCCATTTTTGCCTCGCCACCAGCGCAGCCGCCTTGGCTTGGGTCGCTGTGCCCCAGGCACAGGCGGGTTCCTTCGAAGACTTCTTCACTGCGGTTCACCGCAACCATGCCGTGGAGGTGCAGTCATGGCTGCGCCGGGGGTTCGATCCGAACACGGTCGATGCCAAGGGGCGGCCCGCCTTGGTGCTGGCGGTGCAGTTGGAGTCCTGGCAGGTGGTGGCCGAGCTGCTGAAAGCGCGCGGTTTGCGCGTCAACGCCACTAACGCGCACGGCGAAACGGCCCTCATGCTGGCAGCCATCAAAGGCCATGTGGAACTGGCGCGCCAGCTGATTGCTGCCGAGGCCGATGTGAACAAAACGGGTTGGACACCGCTGCACTACGCCGCTTCGGGCACCAGCGAGCACCAGGTGGCCATGGTGCAGTTGCTGCTGGAGCACCATGCCTACATTGACGCCGCTTCACCCAACGGCAGCACGCCGCTGATGCTGGCGGCGCAGTATGGCCCGCGCGAAGTGGCCTTGCTGTTGCTGGAGCAAGGGGCCGACCCCACTATCAAAAACCAACTGGGCCTCACGGCTGTGCAGTTCGCACGCCGCGCCGAGCGCCAGGAGCTGGTGCAAGAGATTGGCGCTGCCATCCGCCGCCGCCAGCCTGGCCGTGGCCAGTGGTGAGCAGCCGCTAAGAGCGTGTTCACGATCTCCACGCGGGTGTGCAGGCGCGGAATCGGGCGGTCTGCGTTGTTGCAAATCCTCGCAATAGCAAGGCTATTGCTGCGGTTTGCGCCTAGCAGCCCATCCCGATTCGCATCCTGCACCCCT
>JAYRPZ010000014.1:0-2197 GCA_041910915.1 Acidovorax sp. | reverse complement strand
TCAAGGCTGATGTAGCTGAACATCGCCCCCTGGAAGTCTTGGTTGCCTCTCATCGTCCTCGTCTGGGTTGTTCGCCGATGGCTTCAGATCGTACTGGCCGACGCCAGCGTCGGCGGGGGATTTTTCAACGGCCTGTTAAACACCCACCCGCCAGTTCCACAGAACCTTGCTTCGTCGCGTGAATGCAAGGCGGCGCAAAAGGAGCTGGAGTTTGTTTCGAGCATCCGTACCCTTCCACAAAACGAAAAGCGCCTTCGCACAAATGCGGCTATTACAAACGTCAACGCAAGTTGTGGCTCCAAGACTGAGCTGATGCAGGAGCCTCCCAAGGTCATCGTTCGGCCAACCAATATCACGCATTGCGATCCCGGATTCTGCTACGACAACAATGGGGGCGTTTATCACAAGGCTGGTCCAGATGTCATGACCGGTCCGAACGGAAGAACATGTCATCGAACAGGCAGCATGTGGAACTGCAACTGATCGACTCTTAAACTGCGACGTTACTTTTTCGTTCCATTTGATCGCCTATCGGCGCTGTATTTCTGGGGTAATTTGGGTCAAGATTTCCCTTTTTTTAGGGTGGCTCCCACAAGTTCACCGTTTGGGCTAGCACCACAAAGATTTGAATGGAATTCAAGCATGGCGCAAGTGGATTATGCGCAGGATGCTATCTAAAATATAGCGTTTGCGTGCAGTCCGGGCGATCAGCAGGGGGGGTGTTTTCACGCAGGATGCACGCCTAAAGAATCCGGCATTCACTGTTTGCCTCGCATGGCCCTCCCCATCGACCCCACTCGCAGCGCCCTCACGCCCGTCGCCCAGTTCCTGGCCGAGGCGGCATCGCAGCGGCAGTCGGCGTTGCTGGGGCTCGACAAACCCAAGCCTGTCGCTGCGCCCGCGCCGTTGCTAGGGGTCGACCCGAGCGCGCCGCCGCCCTCGGTCCACTCACCCAGCCCACCCGCTGGGCCGCTGCCTGCACCGGCCGACGAGGCCAGCTTTTCACCCCAGGCGCGCGAGCAGCTGGCGGCGGGGTTTGATCCGCGCCGGGGCGGCGTGGCTGATGGCCGCTTGCAGGGCTCGCGGGGGGATGGCGCGTTGCCGGGTGCACCACCGGCGCCGCCCACCAGCACCGGCGCACAGGCGGCGACGGCGGCCAGCGGGGCGGCATGGCCTGCATCGGGGCTGAGCGCACCGCTGCTGCGGTTGGTCAGCGCGCTGGTGGCGCAGGTCACGGCCCAGGCCGGGGTGCCGCAGCGCGTGGTGGCCGCGCAGCCGTGGCCCATCGGCATGGCCCAGGCGCTGGAAAGCGGCGCGCTGGATGCCGACCAGCCGCCGCTGCAGACCTGGCTGGTGCGCCAGGGCGTGGTGTTGACGCCCGAGGGGCAGCGCGGCTTGGCGATGACCTTGCGCGCGCCAGTGCCCTGGCTGGCCACCCAGGCGCCGCCAGCGGCTGGCGCGGTGGTGGCGCAGTCCAGTGCAGCGGGCGCCTTGCAGGTGCCTTTTGCCGGGGGCGGGCAGGCGCTGCAGTCCGGCGTGATGGCCCTGGTGCTGCAGGGCATGGACGCGGCGGCGCCGCGCACCAGTGCGCTGCTGGTGCTGGACCTGCAGCCTCAGCTTGCCGCCGCCGTGTACGGCCGCGAGATGCTGCAGCAGGCCACAACGGGCCGTCTTGACCCGTGGACCCAGATGGCCGTGCTGCAAGCCAGCGGCCAGGTGCCGCGCGAGGACGAGCGTGCGCGCAATGGTGCGTCGGGCCTGTGTGAAACCGTGGGGTGCCCGTATGCGGCGCGGGCTGCGTGCGAGCAGCCTTTTTGTCTGGCACTGCGTGGCGTGCTGCCGCCCGAGCCCGTGGGGCCCGTTCCGCTGGCCTGACCTGCGCGGCCGAATGCTTCGCCACACAAAAAAACCGCCAGAGCCGGGTTGCGGCATCGGGCGGTTTTGAGGGCTGGCCACCGGCGCGATGTGGCCGGTGGTTACTGAGGCTTCTACAGCGTTGCGCAGGGCTTATGGATAGAGGCCGCGCATTTCGCGGGCATGGAGAATCCGCTGGCACGCCACGATGAAGGTGGCGGTGCGCAGGCTCACCTTGTGCTCTTGCGCCACTTGCCAGATGCCCGCAAAGGCCTCTTGCATGATGCGAACCAGGCGGGCGTTGATCTCGTCTTCGCTCCAGAAGAAGCTGGAGAAGTCCTGC
>JAYRPZ010000013.1:0-48980 GCA_041910915.1 Acidovorax sp. | reverse complement strand
CGCTGTGGCTGCTGCCCCTGGGCCTGTTTGCCGCTGGCGGACAAATGTGCATGACGCTGGCCTACACCCGCGCGCCCACCACACGCGGCACGCTGGTGGTGGCCAACCTGCAGTACAGCGGGCTGATTTTTGCCAGCTTCTACGGCGTGTGGCTGTTTGGCGACGCCCTGCCCCTCTCGGCCTGGCTGGGCATGGCCTTGATTTGCGCCAGCGGCATTGGTGCCACCTGGCTGCGCGCGCCGCGCACACCGCGCTAAAACAGTACAAATAGACGGTAGAGCCCACGATGCTCGTACCTTCGCCTGCCCGCCGCAGCGCCGACAATCGCCCCAGTTTGTTTTGTTGTGCGCTGCTTTTGTTTGTCTCTGCTGAGCTCCTGCCATGCCCTTCACCACCTTGATCCAAGTGAGCGAACTCCAAGCCCTGCAAGCCAGCGGGGCCCCTGTGCTGGTGATGGACTGCAGCTTTGACCTCACCGACCTCCAAGCCGGACGCGCCCAGTACCTGTCTGGCCACCTGCCCGGCGCACAGTTTGCCGATGTCCACCACGACCTAAGCAGCCACGACGCACACGCTGAAACAGCCAGCGGTGGCCGCCACCCCTTGCCCGCACGCGCACAGGTGGCCGCTTGGCTGGCCCAGCGCGGCCTGAACCCTGACACCCAACTGGTGGTGTACGACCGCCAGGGCTGCAACTTCTGCGCCCGCCTGTGGTGGATGGCGCAATGGGCGGGCCACGCCGCCGTGGCCGTGCTCGATGGCGGCCTGCAAGCCTGGTGCCAAGCAGGTGGCAAGCTGGAAACAGGTGAAGCGCCCACCCCGGCTCCCGGCCACTTTCAGCTGCAAGCGCCCCTGCGCCTGCTGCGCAGCAGCGCCGAGGTGCTGGCCGCCCTGGGCCAGCCGCAGCAAACCCTGATCGACGCCCGCGCCCCGGCACGCTTTCGTGGCGAGACCGAACCCCTGGATCCCGTGGCAGGCCACATTCCGGGGGCGCTCAACCGCCCGTTCAGCAGCAACATCGCCCTGGATGGCCGCTTCAAGCCCGCAGCGCTGCTGCAGGCTGAATGGCAAGAGCTGCTGCACGAGCGCGCGCCCGCCAGCGTGGTGCACTACTGCGGCAGCGGCGTCAGCGCCCTGCCCAACTTGCTGGCCATGGAAATTGCGGGCCTGGGCGGCAGTGCTTTGTTTGCCGGTAGCTGGAGCGAGTGGTGTGCCGACGCCACACGCCCCGTGGAGCGCGGCTGACGCCCCAACGCACTCCAGCGCTGCTGTTGCACCCCCTCCAGCAGCACGGCGGCCCCAGGGCCAAGCCCTTCGCCGCCAGCAGTCTTGTCAGGCAAATTCCTACACGCCGCAGCGCAAAACCTGACAACACACACCGCCAATCCCTGACTTAATTTTCGATTGGGCCGCAATCACAATCCATTTCAACGAATCGCGCCATGTTCAGACCCTGAAACTTGTCGCAGACAGCACTTGAAAGAAGGATTGCACCATGACCAACGACCAACTGCTCGCCGAGATCCGCGAAGCCAACCTCACCTACCTGATGCTGGCGCAGAACCTGATCCGCCACGACAGAGCCGAGGCCGTGTTCCGCCTGGGCATGAGCGAAGACGCTTGCGACATCCTGGCGACGCTGTCAGCCGCCCAGGTGCTCAAGCTGGCCTCGCGCAACACCCTGCTGTGCAGCTTCCGTGTGGACGACGATCTGGTGTGGAGCTTGCTCACAAACCATTCGCTGAAGAAGGTGGGCAACGAAGCCACCAACACGCTGCACGCCAACATCTTGATGGCCAGCCGCGTCAGCGAAGTCATCTAAGCGTGTTGCCACCGCTGCGAACTTCCCCCGCAATTGCCAGGAGACCGACATGACCGCTGCCACCCTTGAAGCCAGCCCCAAAGCCGCCAAGCCCAGCAAGAGCGTTCTGGATGAATCGCGCCAGATCGAACGGGCCGCCCTGCTCATCAAAATGGGCGCCCGCATGCAGGTGCTGGAATCGGAAACCTCGCTGTCCTACGAGCGGCTCATCCGCCTGTACAAGGAAATTGCGGGCAAGTCGCCCTCCAAAGGTCAACTGCCCTTTTCTACCGACTGGTTTTTGACCTGGCAGGAAAACATCCACAGCTCGCTGTTTCTGAACATCTACGAATACCTGGCCAAGGGTGCCAGCCTGGATTCCGTGGAGCAGCTCACCAAGGCCTACCGCCTGTACAACGAGCAAATCGACAGCGCTGGCCTGGAGCCCCTGCTCTCGTTCACGCGGGCCTGGCGCCTGGTGAAGTTCGTCGATGCCAACATGCTCAGCCGCACCAAGTGCAGCGAGTGTGGCGGCCTGTTCGTCACCGAACCCTACGAGAACGCACGCCACTACCAGTGCGGCCTGTGCAACCCCCCGGCACGCGCAGGTAAAAGCAAAACCGCTGGCGCACTGCAATTGCACTGAGCCCCGCGCCCTGCGCCCGTTGGCGCTGCGCGCACCCTTTCGCTTCAAGTTTTGCCAAGCTGCACCGCCCTCACCGGCGTGCAGCTTTTTTTCCATCCTAGCGCGCCATCAGCAAAGCGCGCAGCTCCTCGTTCATCGGAAGGGCGTAGTTGTGTGCTGCCAGCACCCGGTTGCCCTCAGGCACAACGATTTTCAGGTTCACATACACCTGGCGCGGCGAAGCGGCATACGTGCCCACCACCACCGCATGGGCCTGCTGCACCTGGCTGACCTCGTAGGCCTCGCGCGACAGCAGCAGCTCGCCCTGGCCCGGCTGCAGCGCCAGCCCTTCGCGCAGGCGCACTTCGCTCACGCGCACGCCGCGCTGCACCAGGCGCCCGGCAATCTGCTCGCTGAACAAGCGCCCCAGCCGGGACGATTCATTCAAGCGGTCCACCCCCACCAGCGTGGCCACCAACACCGTGCTGCGCAGATCCAGCCCCGAGCGCTCCAGCAGCGCATCTGCCGCTTGCTCGTTGGCCTGCAACACGTCGGCGGGTAGCGGCGTCGGCAACATGCCGCCCAACCCAGGGCCGCTTTGACGGCTGTGGCCAGGCAGCTCGCCCTGGCCCGGTGGACCGTAGTAATAGTTGGCGCAGCCTGTGGACAGGCCAGCCGTCAAGGCCAGCAGCCAGGCCGAGACGCGGGGCAGCAATACAAAACGGGCTGCGCTCATGGGGTCACCACCTTCCACTGCTTGCTGGCAGGCATGGGCGCTGGCATGGGCGGCGGCGGTGGCGGCAGGTACAAGGCCGCGTCGGGCGCCTCGATGTAATACAAATCTGCCGAACCTGCGAGGTAGCGCTCTTGCGTGCGCAGCTCGGTGGTCACCAGCACTTCGGTGCGGGTTGGCCCGCCAGCGGCCAGGCCCTCGGTGTGCATGTTCATCAAATCCAGCGCCAAGCCAGCACCCAAGCCCATGGCCACGCCCACGCCGGGCAGCGTGGTGCGGTCGCTGTAGTGCAGCTCCCAGTCGCGCCACACACCAATGCCCGTGCCCAGCGTCGTCAGGGGCAGGGGAACGGGCAGCTTGCGCGGCTGCGCCGAGAGGTGCTGCACCACCTGGGTTTGAATTTGCAGCTCTACGCGCGATGGCCCGGTGGCCAGTGGCACACCGCGATCAAGCAAACGCACGCGCAGCAGCTTGAGAAAGCTCTGGTTGAAGCTGGATTGGTCGGGCACGCTGACGTAAATGGGCTCCTCGCCCTGCGGCCAGGCAGCAATTTTTTCTACCACGCGCTGGGCCACGTCATCGGCCAGCACGTCCCAGTGGTGCATGGCACGGGCTTTTTTCTGGCCCGTGGCAGGGTAGTTGTCGGCACGCGGCACGTCCAGCGTGCTGCAACCCACGCTCAAAGCGGCCGCCAACACGCCTGCTGTGCAGACGCCAACGCGCCGCACAGCGGCAGAGGAAAAGGTGAAAAAAGCCATGCGCGCGATGGTAGAGCCAAGCCCACATGCACGTACTGCGCAATAACGCCCCATCCCCAGGCCAGTTTGCACGATGGCGCGGGCGCGGGCCCTGGGCACGGTAAGCACCGCCTGGATCAGCAGCGCAAATTTGCTTCTTTTTTCATAGCTACTTGCGCTTGCCCAGCAAGGTCAAGAGGCCGATTTAACCCATTTTTCTAGCCCCCAATGCCCCTGCCGGGGCCGCCGCGCCCTGCCTGGGGCAGGTTGTGGGTGCCCAGGCAGGCCGGAGGGCTTATTTTTCAAGGTCTTTTCGGCCTCTCAGCCTTATCCAGCAAGCGCAAGCAGCTCCTTGAAAGATAGCAAATACAGCGCCCTTAACCGGTGTTGCGCAGCCCGGCGGCGATGCCGTTGATGCTGATGTGGATACCGGTTTGCACGCGCTCATCGTGCTGGCCGTCGCGCCAGCGGCGAATCAGCTCCACTTGCAGGTGGTGCAGCGGGTCGATGTAGGGGAAGCGGTGGCGAATAGAGCGCGCCAGGGCGGTGTTGTTGGCCAGGCGCTCTTTTTCGCCGGTGATGCGCGAGAGGGCCTGCGCGGTGCGCTGCCACTCGGCCTCCATGGCGGCGAACACTTTTTTGCGCAAGCGCGTGTCGCTCACCAGTTCGCTGTAGCGCGAGGCCAGCGCAATATCGCTCTTGGCCAGCACCATGTCCATGTTGGACAGCAAGGTGCTGAAAAACGGCCAATGGCGGTTCATCTTGCGCAACAGCGCCCACTGCGCTGCCGGTTGTTTGCCCGGGGCGTTCACGAAGGCTTCCACCGCCGAGCCAAAGCCGTACCAGCCCGGCAACGTCAAGCGGCACTGGCCCCAGCTAAAGCCCCAGGGAATGGCGCGCAGGTCTTCAATGCGCTGGCTGGGCTTGCGGCTGGCGGGGCGCGAGCCGATGTTCAGTTGCGCAATTTCACGAATGGGCGTGGCGCTGAAGAAGTAGTCGGCAAAGCCCGCGGTGTCGTACACCAGGGCGCGGTAGGCGGCCATGCTGGCATTCGAGAGTTCTTGCGCCGCCGCCAAAAAGGCTTTGGTGGCGGGCTTGGTGGGCTGCAGCAGCGTGGCTTCCAGCGTGGCCGCCACCAGGGTTTCCAGGTTGCGCCGACCGATTTCGGGGTTGGCGTATTTCGAGGCGATCACCTCGCCCTGCTCAGTCAGGCGAATTTGCCCGCGCACCGTGCCCGGCGGCTGGGCCAAGATGGCCTGGTAGCTGGGGCCACCGCCACGGCCCACTGTGCCGCCGCGCCCGTGGAACATGCGCAGGCGAATCTGGGGCAGCTCGTCAAACAGCTCCACCAGCGCCAGCTCGGCGCGGTACAGCTCCCAGTTGCTGGTGAAAATGCCGCCATCTTTGTTGCTGTCGGAGTAGCCGAGCATGATGTCTTGCTCGCCGCCCGAGCGCTCCACCAGCGCAGCCACGCCCGGCAGAGCGTAGAAGGCACGCATGATGGGCGCGGCGTTGCGCAGGTCTTCAATGGTTTCAAACAGCGGCACCACAATCAGGTCCACCACCGGCGCTTCGTCCAGCGTGCCGCGCAGCAGGCCCACCTCTTTTTGCAGCAGCAGCACCTCCAGCAAGTCGCTCACGGTTTCGGTGTGGCTGATGATGTAGTGGCGAATGGCCGCGCGCCCGTAGCGCTGCAGCATCTGCACGGCGGTTTCAAAAATAGCCAGTTCGCTGCGTGCCAGCGCCGAGTAGCTGGCGCCCACCACGCGCAGCGGGCGCGCGTCTTGCAGCAGGCGCAGCAGCAGGGTCTGGCGGGCCTCTTCATCCAGCCCGGCATAGTCGCTGTGGATGCGGGCGGTGGCCAGCAGTTCGGCCACCACGGCCTCGTGCTGGTCGGAGCTTTGGCGCAAGTCCACTGTGGCCAGGTGAAAACCAAACACCTCCACCGCACGGATCAGCGGCTGCAGGCGCTGGGGCACCAGCGCAGCGCCATGGTGCGCGCGCAGCGAAGCCTCGATGGTGCGCAAATCCTGCAAAAACGCCTGCGCATCGGGGTAGGCCTGGCAGGGCGCCACGGCGTGGGGTGCCGCCTCTTCGGCGCCAAGTTCTTTGAGCGTGACCGCCAAGCGCGCGTACATGCCAGTGAGGGCGCGGCGGTAGGGTTCGTCTTCGCGGTGGGCATTGGTGTCGGGCGAGCGCTCGGCCAGGGCCTGCATTTGCGGTGCTACATCCACCAGGCGCGCCGACAGCGACAACTCGCTGCCCAGCAAATGCACCTCGTGCAGGTAGTGGCGCAGCGCCACCGCCGACTGGCGCGACAGCGCCAGCTGCAGCGTGTCGGCGGTGACGTTGGGGTTGCCATCGCGGTCGCCGCCAATCCATTGGCCCATGCGCAAGAAGCTGGCCACGGGCTCGCACTCCAGCTCCTGCTCCAGCGAGGCGTAGATTTTGGGAATTTCGTGCAAAAAGGTCGCTTCGTAGTACGACAGCGCGTTTTCAATTTCGTCCGACACCGACAGCTTGGAGTAGCGCAGCAGCCGGGTTTGCCACAACTGGGTGACGCGCGCGCGCAATTGCGCCTCGTTGCGTGCCAGCTCGCGCGGCGTCAAGGCGTCGCGGGCGCTGTTGTAGAGCTGGGCGCGCTCGGCAATGGTGTCGCGCTCGGTCAAGAGCTGGGCGATGTCGCGCTCGGCACTGAGGATGCTTTGGCGCTGCACTTCGGTGGGGTGGGCCGTGAGCACGGGCGAGACGTAGCTTTGCGCCAGCGTCTCGACGATCTGGTTGCGCGCAATGCCCGCCCAGCGCAGGCGCGACAGCGCCACCTCGATGCTGCCCTCTTGCGTGTTGCCCGCGCGCTCATGCACCGCGCGGCGGCGAATGTGGTGGCGGTCTTCGGCCAGGTTGGCCAGGTGGCTGAAATACGTGAAGGCGCGAATCACGCTCACGGTCTGGTCTGCGCTCAGGCCTTTGAGCAACTGCTTGAGGGCGCGGTTGGCCTCTTGATCGGCATCGCGGCGAAAGGCCACCGAGAGCTGGCGAATTTGCTCCACCAAATCAAACGCCCCAGGGCCTTCTTGTTCGCGGATGACGTCGCCCAAGATGCGCCCGAGCAGGCGAATGTCTTGGATCAACGGCAGGTCTTTGTCCGTTTTGCGCGCTGCGCTGTCTTTGGGCTGCGCCTCCTTGGCATGTTTGCCTGCGGGGGAGCGGGGCTGCGGGGTCATAACGCCAGGCCTTTCAAAGGGGTTTTATTGCAGCGCACCATGCTAGCATCCCCAGCCACCCTCCAGCCGCTGGCCAAGCGCTTCCCAACGGCCCGGCCTACGCCCTCCCACACCTGCCTTCTTTCACCTTATGAGCACTGCCTTGCACCTGACCATCGCCACCCGTGAAAGCCGCCTGGCCTTGTGGCAAGCCGAGCATGTTCGCGCCCTGCTGCAGGCGCAAGGTCACCAGGTGACGCTGCTGGGCATGACCACCCAGGGCGACCAGATTTTGGACCGCGCCCTGTCCAAGGTGGGCGGCAAAGGCTTGTTTGTCAAAGAGCTGGAAGTGGCCCTGGAAGAAGGCCGCGCCGACCTGGCCGTGCATTCGCTCAAAGACGTGCCCATGGAGCTGCCCAGCGGCTTCACCCTGGCCTGTGTGCTGGAGCGTGAAGACCCGCGCGATGCCTTGGTGTCGCCGCGCTACGCCAGTCTGGCCGAGCTGCCCGAGGGCGCAGTGGTGGGCACCTCCAGCCTGCGCCGCCAGGCCCTGCTGCAAGCGCTGCGCCCCGACCTGCGCATTGAGCCACTGCGCGGCAACCTCGACACCCGGCTGCGCAAGCTCGACGAAGGGCAGTACGCCGCCATCGTGCTGGCCGCAGCCGGCCTCAAGCGCCTGGGGCTGCACGAACGCATTCGCGCCGTGCTCTCGCCGGAGGACATGCTGCCCGCTGCAGGCCAAGGTGCGCTGGGCATTGAAGTGCGCGGCGAGCGCGCCGACGTGATTGCCGCGCTGGCCCCTCTGGCCGATGCCCGCACCTGGCTGTGTGTGGCGGCAGAGCGCGCCGTCAGCCGCGCCATGGGGGGCAGCTGCTCGATGCCGCTGGCCGCACATGGCCAATGGCTGACCAGCGCCCCACCGGCCACCCACAACGCCACAGAGGGCGCGCCAGAAACCCTGCTGCTGCAAGCCGCCTGGGGTGACCCCGAGGGCCGCCGCCCCCTGGTGCGCGCCCAAGCGCAGGCACCGCTGGCCACCCTGACCGAGGCCGAAGCCCTGGGCAACGCCGTGGCCGCACAGTTGCGCGCGGGCGGCGCCCTGGGTGCCTGAACCCAGCCAGCCCTATGCCTGCCCCCGTTCTCGTCACCCGCCCGGCTCCTGAGGCGCAGCACTGGGTGGCGCAATTACAGGCCCAGGGCCTGACCGCCCAGGCCCTGCCACTGATCGCCATCGGCCCCAGCCCACGCCACCAAGCGGCGGTGCAGCAGGCCCGTGCGCAGCTGGCGCAGTACCAGGCGGTAATGTTCGTCAGCGGCAATGCCGCCCATTATTTTTTTGAGCCAAATTCGGCTCTAGCCCTTGACTGGCAAGCGCAAGCAGCTATAGATACAAGAGCATGGACGCCCGGCCCCGGCACCGCTCGCGTGCTGCGTGCCTGTGGTGTGCCAGCCGCCTGCATCGATGGCCCCGCCGCCGACGCCACGCAGTTCGACTCCGAAGCGCTGTGGCAGCGCGTCCACCCCCAGGTGCGTGCGGGTATGCGCGTGCTCATTGTGCGCGGCACCACTGCGGGCGCAGACAGCGCCCTGGGCCTGGGCCGCGATTGGCTGGCCCAGCAACTGCGCCAGGCAGGTGCGCAAGTGGATTTCGTGGTGGCCTACGAACGCGCCGCGCCATGCCTGAGCGCCGCTGAACAGCGCCTGGCCCAGGCAGGGGCGCACGATGGCAGCCTGTGGCTGTTCAGCAGCTCCGAAGCCGTGGGCCACCTGCGCCAACTGCTGCCCGGCCAAGACTGGCAGCACGCGCGCGCGCTCACTACGCACCCGCGCATTGCCCAAGCCGCGCACGCGGCAGGCTTTGGCAAGGTGCATCACTGCAAACCGGCCCTGGAGGCCGTCGTGGCGTCGATAAAATCGCTGCCATGAGCGACATGCCCCCGTCCACCTCGGCCCTGCCGACGCCGCCTGCCGCTTCTGCGGGCAGTCTCCCTTCCGGTGCCTCCGCCTCGGGAACGTCTTACGTTGCGCTCACGCTGGCCACCTTGCTGGCCGTGGGCGGGCTGGCCAGCAGCGCCCTGCTGTGGCAGAAACTGAACCACATCCAAGAACAGCTAGCACGCCAAAGTGCCGACAGCGGTGCCCTGGCCAACCAAGCCCAAGCCACAGCGCGCGAGGCGCAAGACCTGGCGCGTGACGCGGCTGCTCGCCTGACGGTGGCCGAAACCCGCCTGGGTGAAGTGGCCCTGCAGCGCACGCAGCTGGAAGAGCTGATGCAAAGCCTGTCGCGCTCGCGCGACGAGACCTTGGTGGTGGACATTGAGTCCGCCCTGCGCCTGGCGCAGCAGCAGGCCGAGCTGGCGGGCAACCTGCAGCCGCTGGTGGTGGCCCTGAAAAGCGCGCAGCAACGCATCGAACGCGCCGCCCAGCCGCGCCTGACGCCCGTGCAACGTGCCATTGAACGCGACCTGGAAGTGCTGGCGCGCACCCACGTCACCGACACCGCTGGCCTGCTGGCCCGCCTCGATGAGCTGGTGCGCCTGGTGGACGATTTGCCCACGCTGAACGCCGTGGCCCAGGCCGCCACCATGCGCCGCCCCGGCAGTGCCGACGCACCAGCACCTGCGGCTGCGGCCCCTGCCGAGCCGCCACCCTGGTGGCAGCCCGCGCTGCAACGCGCCTGGGAAGCGCTGCGCGACGAGGCCCGGGGCCTGCTGCGCATCAGCCGCATTGACCAGCCCGACGCCCTGCTGCTGGCGCCCGACCAGGCCTTTTTTCTGCGCGAAAACCTCAAGCTCAAGCTGCTCAATGCTCGCCTGGCCGTGCTGGCACGCCAAACCGAGGCGGCACGCTCCGATCTGGGCAACGCCACCGCAGCGCTGAACAAGTATTTCGATCCCGCCTCACGGCGTACCCAAAACGCTGCAACCCTGTTGCAGCAAATCCAAGCCCACATGAAGAACAACGAGGCGCCACGCCTGGATGACACCTTGGCGGCCCTGGCCACGGCGGCCGCCGGGCGCTGACTTTCAGGAATTGCCCTATGCGTGCAGCACTTTGGCTTGTCGGATTGTTCGGCGCGGCGGTGGCCGTGGCGTTGTTTGTAGGCAACCACCAGGGCACCGTCACGGTGTTTTGGCCACCTTGGCGGGTGGACCTGTCGCTCAACCTCGTGGTTGTGGGTTTGCTCGGTGGCTTTGTGCTGCTGCATGCCGCGCTGCGCGCCACCAGCGCCCTGCTGGCCCTGCCCCGCCAGGCCCGCCGCTGGCGCCAGCAGCAAAAAGAGCGTGCCATGCACGAAGCGCTGCTGCAGGCTCTGTCGTATTTGCTGGCTGGGCGCTTTTTGCGCGCCCGCAAAGCCGCCTTGAGCGCCCTCACCCAGGCCCAAAGCCTGGCCGACAGCGGGGTGCAGATTCCCCACAACCAGCAGCTGCGCGCTTTTGCCCACCTGGTGGCTGCTGACTGCTCGCACGCCCTGCAAGACAGCCATGACCGCGAAACCCACTGGCAACAGGCGCTGGCCGAATTGCCTGCAGGCAGCAGCCCCCAGGCACAAGGCCTGCGTGAGGGGCTGGTGATTCGCGCCGCCCGCTGGAGCCTGGATGAGCGCGACAGCCAAGGCGCCCTCCAACACTTGCACACCCTGCCCCACGGTGCGGCACGGCGCACCGCAGCACTGCGCATCAAACTCAAGGCCTCGCGCCTGGTGGGCCACACGCAAACCGCCATGGAAACGGCGCGCCTGCTGGGCAAGCACCGTGCGTTTTCTGCCGCTGCCGCGCAAACCCTGGTGCGTGGCCTGGCACTGGAGCTGATCAGCCAAGCCAACGACGCCTCAGCCTTGCAGCAGGTATGGCAATCCCTGGATGCCACGGAACGCGCCATGCCAGAACTGGCGCTGCACGCAGCCCAGCGCCTGCTCAAGCTCGACGGCGAGAGCGCTGTGGCGCGCCAGTGGCTCTTGCCCGTGTGGGAACGCATGGAGCACCACAAGCTGCCCGATGCCCAGGCCCTGCGCTTGGTGCAAACCTTGGAAATGGGACTGGATGCCGTAGATAACGCCTGGCTGGCGCGCATCGAAGCCGCCCAGCAAGCCCAGCCGCGCAACGCCCGCCTGAGCTACCTGGCGGCTGCCGTGTGCCTGCAACGCCAGCTCTGGGGCAAAGCCCAGCAGCTGTTCAGCCAGGCGGCACAGCATCTGGAAGACGCCAGCTTGCGCGCCAGCGCCTGGCGCCACCTGGGCTATCTGGCAGAACAACGCGGTGATATGGACGCCGCAGCACAGGCCTGGAAAAACGCCGCACTGCACATGCAAGCAGGCGACTGAAGTCGCCGACCGGCGCTGTGGGTGGCGCAAGATTGTTTGAATAATGGCTGCCATTCCCCCACCGTTGTTTCCAGGAGGCGCTGCGTATGTTCAAAATTCCCCCCCTTCCCGCCGACCGCCTGCCCGCTGTGCTGCGGGGTATGCCCAAAGCGGAATTGCACATCCACATTGAAGGCTCGCTAGAGCCCGAGCTGATTTTTGCCTTGGCCGAACGCAACCAGGTGCCTTTGGCCTACCCCAGCGTGGAGGCCCTGCGGGCAGCCTATGCGTTCAGCAATTTGCAAAGCTTTCTGGACATTTACTACGCTGGTGCCAGCGTGCTGCTGCACGAAGCCGACTTTTACGACATGGCCCGCGCCTACCTGCGCCGCGCTGTGCAAGACAACGTCGTCCACGCCGAGATTTTTTTCGACCCCCAGACCCACACCGCACGCGGCGTGCCCATTGAGGCTGTGATCCATGGCTTGCACCGCGCCTGCGAAGATGCGCGCACAGAATGGGGCATCTCATCGAGCCTGATTTTGTGTTTTCTGCGCCATTTGAGCGAAGAAGATGCCTTCCAAACGCTGGAGCAGGCGCTGCCGCTGCAAGACAAGTTCATTGGCATTGGCTTGGACAGCAGCGAAGTCGGCCACCCCCCGGAAAAATTTGCACGCGTCTTTGCGCGCTGCCGTGAGCTGGGCTTTCACCTCGTGGCGCACGCAGGCGAGGAAGGGCCACCGGCCTACGTGTGGAGCGCGCTGGACGTGCTGAAAGTCGAGCGCATTGACCACGGCGTGCAGGCGCTGCGCGATCCGGCGCTGGTGCAGCGCCTGGCGCACGAGCGCGTGGCGCTGACGGTGTGCCCTCTGTCGAACCAGAAATTGCGCGTTTTCCCCGACCTGAAAGACCACAACCTCAAAGCCCTGCTCGATGCAGGCCTGGCCGCCACCGTGAACTCAGATGACCCGGCCTACTTTGGCGGCTACATCAACGACAACTTCACCCAGGTTTTCGCCGCCACCGGCATGACGGCGCGCCACGCCTACCAACTGGCCTTCAACAGCTTTGAAGCCAGCTTTGCCCCCGAAGCAGACAAGCGCGCCTGGGAACACCAGCTCAAGCAGTTTTTCACACGGTTTTTCGAGCACGACTAGGCGCTCCCCTCTTGGCCAAGCCACCTGGCAGCTGCTTGCAGCCGCCGGGTGGGAGCGTGGCACCGGGCAATAATCGGCTGGCCCCCTTTCGCCTGCAGCTCTTGCGCATTGCGCAGGTGCAGCGTGTGCGAACGGGGTGCTTTTCTTTTTATTCTGGAACTTAAACGCTATGCGCCAAGAACACGATTTCATCGGTATCAAAACCATTCCTCCCGACGCTTACTGGGGCGTGCATACAGCCCGCGCCGTTGAGAACTTTCCTATCACGGGCCAGACGGTGGCCCACATGCCCGCGTTGATCCGGGCTTTTGCCTTCGTGAAAAAGGCAGCCGCCCAGGCCAATTTGCAACTGGGCGCGATCAACGACACCCAAGCCAACGCCATCGCCAAAGCCTGCGACGACCTGATTGCCGGTCAGTTGCACGAGCAGTTCGTCACCGACGTGATCCAAGGCGGCGCGGGCACCTCCACGAATATGAACGCCAATGAGGTGATCGCCAACCGTGCCCTAGAGCACTTGGGATTGCCCAAAGGCCGCTACGACGTGATCCACCCGAACGACCACGTCAACGCCTCGCAAAGCACCAACGACGCCTACCCCACGGCCGTCAAGCTCGCCACCTACTTTGGCATCCAGAACCTGCTGGCCGCGCTGGCCGCGCTGCGCGGTGCCTTTGAAGCCAAGGCCGAAGAATTTGCCAATATTTTGAAAATCGGCCGCACCCAGTTGCAAGACGCCGTGCCCATGACGCTGGGCCAGGAATTTGCCGCCTTCGCCGCCATGATTGCCGACGACGAAAAGCGCCTGCGCGAATCCAGCTACCTGATGTGCGAAATCAACATGGGTGGCACCGCCATCGGCACCGGCATCAACGCCCCGGTGGGCTATGTGGACGTGGTGGTGCCTGCCCTGGCGCAACTGTCTGGCGTGCCCGTAAAGGCCGCGGGCAACCTGATTGCCGCCACCGCCGACACTGGCGCGTTTGCCGACATCTCGGGCGTACTCAAGCGCATTGCCGTCAAGCTATCGAAAATCAGCAACGACCTGCGCCTGCTTTCCTCCGGCCCGCAAGCCGGTGTGGGCGACATTCAACTGCCCGCACGCCAGGCGGGCTCGTCCATCATGCCGGGCAAGGTCAACCCGGTGATTCCTGAAGTCATGAACCAGGTGTGCTTCCAGGTGATTGGCAACGACGTGGCCATCTCCATGGCTGCCGAAGCCGGTCAATTGCAGCTCAATGCCTTTGAGCCTTTGATGGCCTGGGCGCTGCACCAAAGCCTGCACCACCTCAGCCAGGCCTGCCACACCCTGCAGGTGAACTGCGTGGAAGGCATTGTGGCCAACACCGCCTTGCTGGGTGAGCGCATTGCCGAATCCGTCACCCTGGTCACCGCGCTGAATCCGCTGATTGGCTACGAAAAAGCCGCCTCCATCGCCAAAGCGGCGATTGCCAGTGGCAAGCCGATTGCCCAGGTGGCCGAGGAGCTGGGCATCATGAGCCAAGCAGACATGCAACAACTGCTGGTGGCTGACAAGCTCACCCAAGCGGGCGCCCTGAAAGCGGCGTAACCCCCTCGGGCGTGCCCCTGCCCGCACTCCCACGCACCAGGGGCACGCCCGGATGCTTTTTTCCATTGCACCCATGCCTGACACCACTGCCTCCCACCCTTGCCTGCACTGCGGCGCGTGCTGCGCGAGCTTTCGGGTGGACTTTTCCCGCTACGAAGCACAAGAAGATGGCGGCAGCGTGCCCGATGGGCTGTGCGTACCCGTCACCACCGAGCTGCGGCGTATGCGCGGCACCGACCACGCCCGCCCACGCTGCGCCGCCCTCACCGGCCAGGTGGGCCAGCGGGTGGCCTGTGGCATTTACGAGTGGCGCCCTTCGCCCTGCCAGGAATTTGCCGCGGGCAGCGATGCCTGCCAGCGCGCGCGCCAGCGCCACGGCCTGCCACCGCTGGCCAGCGACCTAGTGTGGTGAACGCCTGAGCGTGCCTGAGCGTGCCTATTTGCGCCCGCTATACTCGCGCGATTCGTCAGGAGAGAGCCCGCCACGCGCTGGGCCGCCGAAGGCGCAGGCCCATCGCCAAACGCTCAGGCAAAAGGACTGACAGAAGCGCCCGCCACATGGTGGTGGGCGTTCCTTGCTGGAGAGAGGCCAGGCTCGCCCACGCGCACCCGGCCCACCGAAGGAGCAACCCCCGCCATCCCGGGGCGAATCTCTCAGGTAAAGAGGACAGCAGGGCAAATTCCATGGCCATGGCGGTCATGGCGGCCATTTGCCCTGGAGAAACCACCTTGTCCACTCCCGACCTGCTCACCGCCCCTTTGCACGCCTTGCACCTCGAACTGGGTGCGCGCATGGTGCCCTTTGCGGGCTATTCCATGCCGGTGCAATACCCCCGTGGCCTCATGGCCGAACACCTGCACACACGCGCGCACGCCGGGCTGTTCGACGTTTCGCACATGGGCCAGCTCAAGCTCATCGGCCCTGAAGCTGGGGCCGCACTAGAGCGCCTGATGCCCGTGGACGTGCTGGGCCTGCCCGTGGGCAAACAGCGCTACGGCATGTTGCTCAACGACGCAGGCGGCGTGCTGGACGACCTCATGTTCTTCCACCACAGCGAAGACTGCTGGTTTCTCATCGTCAACGGTGCCTGCAAAGTGGCTGACATCGCCCACATCCAGGAACGTATTGGCCAACTGTGCGAAGTGCAGCCGCTGCCCGAACAAGGCCTGCTGGCACTGCAAGGCCCGCAAGCCGTGCAGGCCCTGGCGCGCCTGGTACCGGACGTGCAAGCGCTGGTGTTCATGAGCGGCGGCCTGTTCACCTGGCAAGGGGTGGAGCTGTTCATTACCCGCAGTGGCTACACCGGCGAAGACGGCTTTGAAATCTCGGTGCCCGCAGCCCACACCGAAGCCCTGGCCCGCGCCCTGCTGGCCCAGCCCGAAGTGGCCCCGATTGGCCTGGGCGCGCGCAACTCGCTGCGCCTGGAAGCGGGCCTGTGTCTGTACGGCAACGACATGGACACCACCACCACCCCGCCCGAAGCCGCGCTGAACTGGGCCATCCAAAAAGTGCGCCGCACCGGCGGGGCGCGCGCTGGGGGCTTTCCCGGTGCCGAGAAAGTGCTGGCACAGCTGGACAACCCGGCGCTGCTCACGCGCAAGCGTGTGGGCCTGGTGGCGAAAGAGCGTGTGCCCGTGCGCGAGCCTGCCGTGCTGGAAAACATGGACGGCCAAAACGTGGGCCAAGTCACCAGCGGGCTGCTCAGCCCCACGCTGAACCAGCCCGTGGCGCTGGCCTATGTGCAGCCCGACTACGCCGCCGTGGGCACCGAGCTGTTTGCCATGGTGCGTGGCAAGCCCGTGCCCATGGTGGTCACGGCCACGCCCTTTGTGCCCACGCGCTACTACCGTGGTTAAGGCACGCACCCTCACACCGATTCTTTTTCTTCCCTCTGTACCGGAGCTTTTTCCATGAGCCTCAAATTCTCCAAAGACCACGAATGGGTCAACTCTGCCGACGCCGCTGCCGCCGTGGTGGGCATCACCGTGCACGCGCAAGATGCGCTGGGCGACGTGGTGTTTGTCGATCTGCCCGAAGTGGGCGCCACCCTGGCGCAAGGCGAAGTGGCAGGCGTGGTGGAATCGGTGAAAGCCGCTGCCGACGTGTACATGCCCGTGTCCGGCGAAGTGGTGGAAGTGAACGAAGCCCTGCGCGCCGACCCATCGCTAGCCAACAGCGACCCGCTGGGCGCAGGCTGGTTCTTCAAAGTCAAACTCAGCGCCCCCGCCGAGCTGGACGCCCTGATGGACGAAACCACCTACGGCAACTTTGCCGCCAGCGCCTAAGCACTTGCCCCATCCCTGCCAGCCCCTGGCAGGGAATTTCACTCCTTATTTCATAGCTGCTTGCGCTTGCTACATCAGGGCTAGAGGCCGATTTTGTTCTTCAAAACAGGCCTTTGACCCCTCTTTCATGCCGTGAGCGCAGCGCTGCAGCCCCCAGACGGCCCTGGCAGCCCTCTGCACCAGCCATTTTCAGCACCAAAATGGCCTCAAACCCTTGCTAGTAAAGCGCAAGCAGCTCTTATCTTCATAGCAAAATCCACATGACTTCCCCTGCCCTGCCCCTGTCGGCGCTGGAAAACGCCGCCGAATTTCAGCCCCGCCACATCGGCATCGACGCCGCCGACGAAGCGCACATGCTCTCCGTCATCGGCGAAGCCTCGCGCCGCGCGCTGATCGACTCCATCGTGCCGCGCTCCATCGCGCGCAGCCGTGGCATGGACCTGCCCGCCCCCGTCACCGAAGCCGCCGCGCTGGCTGAGCTCAAAGCCATCGCCAGCCAAAACCGCCTGCTGAAAAACTTCATCGGCCAGGGCTACTACGGCACGCACACACCGGGCGTCATCCTGCGCAACATTTTGGAAAACCCCGCCTGGTACACCGCCTACACGCCCTACCAGGCCGAGATTTCGCAAGGCCGCATGGAAGCGCTGGTGAACTTCCAGACCATGGTGTGCGACCTCACCGCCATGCCGATTGCCAACGCCTCCATGCTCGACGAAGCCACCGCCGCTGCCGAAGCCATGACGCTGGCCAAGCGCTCGGTCAAGGCCAAGGGCAACGTGTTCATCGTCTCGGGCGACTGCCACCCGCAAACCATTGAGGTGATTCAAACGCGCGCTGCGCCGCTGGGCATCAGCGTCAAGGTCATCCACTCGGGCGACGAATGGCTGGCCGCCATTGCCCAAGACGACTACTTTGCCGCCCTCAACCAGTACCCCGGCTCCAGCGGCTGGCTGGCCGACTGGCAGCAAAGCGCCGACCTCATCCACACCAAGGGCGCCGCCTTCATCCTCGCCGCCGACCTGCTTGCCCTGACGCTGCTCAAGGCCCCGGGCGAAATGGGCGCCGACATTGTGGTGGGCACCACGCAGCGCTTTGGCATGCCCATGGGCGCGGGCGGCCCGCACGCCGCCTTCATGGCCTGCCGTGACGACTACAAGCGCAGCCTGCCCGGTCGCCTGGTGGGCGTGAGCGTGGACGTGCATGGCCAGCCCGCCTACCGCCTGGCGCTGCAAACGCGCGAGCAGCACATTCGCCGCGAGAAAGCCACCTCCAACATCTGCACCGCGCAGGTGCTGCCCGCCGTGATTGCCAGCATGTACGCCGTGTACCACGGCCCGCAGGGCCTCACGCGCATTGCCCAGCGCGTGGCGCGCCTCACCGCCATCCTGGCGGCAGGCCTGAAGCAGCTGGGCCTGGCGCCGCTGCACGCCAGCGCGTTCGACACCCTCACCGTGGACCTGGGCAGCGCCGCCGCCGCGCAGGCCGTGCTGCAGCGCGCGCAAGACGCGGGCATCAACCTGCGCTCCCTGCGCGGCCAATGCGTGGGCGTGTCGCTGGACGAAACCACCACGCGCGCTGACCTGGCGCTGCTGTGGCAGGCCTTTGCCCCGCAAGCCGCACAACCCAGCGTGGAACAGCTGGAGGCCAGCGTCGCCAGCCTCATCCCGGCCAGCCTGGCGCGCACCAGCAGCTTCCTGACGCACCCGGTGTTCAACACGCACCACTCTGAGACGGGCATGCTGCGCTACATCCGCGCGCTGTCGGACAAAGACTTGGCGCTGGACCGCAGCATGATCCCGCTGGGCTCGTGCACCATGAAGCTCAACGCCACCAGCGAGATGATTCCCATCACCTGGCCCGAGTTTGCCAACGTGCACCCCTTCGCCCCCGCCGAGCAACTGCAGGGCTACCGCCAGCTGGACGAGCAACTTCGCGCCTGGCTGTGCCAGGCCACCGGCTACGCATGCGTGAGCCTGCAGCCCAACGCGGGCAGCCAGGGCGAATACGCCGGTCTGCTGGCCATCAAGGCCTACCACGCGGCGCAAGGCCAGGGCCACCGCACCGTCTGCCTGATCCCCAGCAGCGCGCACGGCACCAACCCGGCCAGCGCGCAGATGGTGGGTATGCAGGTCGTCGTTACCAAGTGCGATGAAAACGGCAACGTGGACATGCAGGATTTGCAAGCCAAGTGCGAGCAGCACAGCCAGAACCTGGCCTGCGTGATGATTACCTACCCCAGCACGCACGGCGTGTTTGAAACCCAGGTGAAAGAGCTGTGCGAGCTGGTACACCGCCACGGTGGCCGCGTGTACGTGGACGGCGCGAACATGAACGCCCTGGTGGGCGTGGCCGCGCCCGGCGAGTTTGGCGGCGACGTAAGCCACCTGAACCTGCACAAAACCTTCTGCATTCCGCACGGCGGCGGCGGCCCCGGCGTGGGCCCGGTGTGCGTGGTGGCAGACCTCGTGCCCTACCTGCCCGGCCACGCCACGGCAGGCCTTGCGGGTGGCACCGGCGCCGTGAGCGCCGCGCCGCTGGGCAACGCCGCAGTGCTGCCCATCTCGTGGATGTACATCCGCATGATGGGCGCCGAGGGCCTGACGGCCGCCACCGAGGCCGCCATCTTGAGCGCCAACTACATCAGCGCGCGCCTGAAAGACCACTACCCCACGCTGTACGCCAGCGCCAACGGCCATGTGGCGCACGAGTGCATCCTGGACCTGCGCGGCCTGAAGGAAAGCAGCGGCGTGATGGCCGAAGACGTGGCCAAGCGCCTGATTGACTACGGCTTTCACGCACCCACGCTGAGCTTCCCAGTGGCCAACACGCTGATGGTGGAGCCCACCGAAAGCGAAACCCTGGCCGAGCTGGACCGCTTCATCGACGCCATGATCGCCATCCGCGAGGAAGTGCGCCAAGTGGAAAACGGCACCTGGCCGCAAGACGACAACCCGCTGAAAAACGCCCCGCACACCGCCCCCAGCCTGCTCACAGGCGACTGGGCCCACCCCTACACGCGCGAAACCGCCGCCTACCCCGTGGCCAGCCTGCGCCATACCAAATACTGGAGCCCCGTAGGCCGCGTGGACAACGTGTATGGCGACCGCAACCTGTTTTGCAGCTGCGTGCCGGTAAGCGAATTGGCGTAAAGCGCGCCAAAGCCTTGGACTCTCCCAGCGGCGAGCACCGACATTTCGTAATCTATAGGTTACATTTCACCAATGTTCACGATCCGCAAGCACGAAGCTTTTGAACACTGGATGGGCAGCCTGCGCGACTTCAAAGTGCAGGTGCGCCTGTTGAAACGATTGAAAAAAGTCGAACTAGGGCTGTTGGGCGATGTCAAGCCTGTAGGTGATGGCGTTTTCGAGATGCGCGAGGATTTTGGGCCGGGCTGGCGTATGTATTACGCCCAGCGCGGCACGGTCATCGTGGTGATGCTCGGCGGTGGCGACAAATCCACACAAGACAAAGATATTGCTGCAGCCAAAGCCTTATCTAAAACGCTGGAGGACTGACCCATGACCAAAATTGCCGACCTCAAAACTTTCGACGTTGCTGATTACCTCGACAGCGAAGAAAAAATTGCCGAATACCTGACTGTGGTGCTGGAAGACAACGACCCCGCACTGCTGGCAGCCGCCTTGGGCGACGTGGCCCGCGCCCGAGGTATGACGCAACTGGCACGTGATACGGGCTTGGCACGCGAAGCGCTCTACCGTTCGCTTTGCGCCAGCGGCAACCCGAGTTACGCCACCATCGTCAAAGTCATGCAGGCGTTAGGCTTAAAACTGGTGCCACAACCGCTCACACGGTAGTAGTAGTGCCTTGCCCGCCCTCTCCGTCATCAACCAAAGGCCCGGTGACGGGCCTTTGTGCTTTACAGCGCATCGAGCGGACTCAAAATGCCGCGCCCGCCCTTGTTGAGCACATGCGTGTACACCATGGTGGTGCTCACATCTGCGTGGCCCAGCAGCTCTTGCACCGTGCGAATGTCGTAGCCCGCTTGCAGCAAATGCGTGGCAAACGAATGGCGCAGGACATGCGGAGACACAGGCTTGGCAATCTGCGTGCGCCGCGCCGCCTCGCGCACGGCGCGCTGCACCGATTCCGGGTACACATGGTGGCGCCGCTCCAGCAGCTCGCCCGTGCGGGCATCGGGGCGTGGATCGACCGCACGCACCGGCGAGGGAAACACCCACTGCCAGGCCCAGCTCTGGTCGGCCTGGGGATATTTGGCAGCCAGCGCATGCGGCAGATACACACGCCCCCAACCAGCAGCCAAGTCTTTCTCGTGCAGGAGGCGGGCTTTTTGCAATTGCGCCTGCAATGGAGCCATCAAATTCTCAGGCAGCACCGTCACCCGGTCTTTGTTGCCCTTGCCCTCACGCACCACGATTTCGCGGCGGGCAAACTCCACGTCTTTCACGCGCAGGCGCAGCGCCTCGAGTAAGCGCATACCCGTGCCATAGAGCAACTGCGCAATCAGGCCCGTGGTGCCATCCATATGCAGCAGCAGCTCACGCACCTCGGTGGGGGTGAGCACCACGGGCAAACGTTTGGGTCTTTTGGCTTGCACCACCTCATTGAGCCAAGGCAAATCTATTTCCAGCACCTGCTTGTACAAATACAGCAATGCCGCCTTGGCCTGGTTTTGCGTGGAGGCAGAAACATGGCGCTCCACGGCCAAATGGCTTAAAAAAGCCTCGACTTCGACAGCACCCATATCGCGCGGGTGGCGTTTGCCGTGGAACAAGATAAAGCGCCGTGCCCAATCGATATACGCCTCTTCGGTGCGAATACTGTAGTGCCGCGTACGCAGATGAATACGCATACGCTCCAAAAGTTTGGGGGAGCGCTGGGTATCGACGTTGGGATGGTATGCAGGCATCGGCATCCGCAAAATTTTAGGTTTGCCTAAACAAAAGACTATTGGTGTTTTCCTATGTATGAGGTAGGATGATTGCGGTTTTATCGGACTGACTTCTCGTGTAGAGTTGTCGTCTAATTCTAGTTAGCACCACAGAAACCAAATTTATTTCGCCCATGCTTATTAAAACGGCATTCAATTTCTCAAGCGTTGTTCAGCGCTGGGTTTGCCGTTTCTCCGGGCTTCGCCTGCTCGCGCTCCATCGTTTTCCAGCATTTTTGGCATCTAGTCATTTTTCAGTAAACGCAAGCAGCTATTGTTTTTGCAGTGCTGTGCCGCCTCGGTGGTGCTGCGCTTTTTTGCAGTTAGCGCCCGTCGCCAAATCCAAGTTATCGGTTTTAGCTTCTGGCTCTAACATTTCGGTCAAGCCGACCCGCATTCTGCGGTCGGCTTACCTCGTCCGTTAGCTTTGAAAGGCTTTCAATGTCAGCTCCAAAAATCAGTTTAAATAAGCTTGGTGAATACATGAATGCCACTCCGGCAAGACGGAGACGCATCATCGAAGATCAGATTGCGCCGAAGGATTTTGTTGTAGCTCGATACACCGATGCACGCGAAAGTATTATCGACTGCATTGCAGGGAAAATTTCCGAAGATCAGCTAACTCAGATAGCAGAAGATTTGCGAGAAAAAGAATATGAAAGCAAATTTACTGCACAGGATAAAAATCTATCGGCTGATGCCATAGATAGCTTTCTTGAAATATCCGATCAACTACCAGACAATTACAAGTTTGAAAAAGTGCCCGCCAATGAAAAATCAACTATAGAAATAGCAGGTGTTGATGTTTCAATTCGTCCCGATGCCTATATAAAAAATGACAATGACGAAGTGGTTGGCGCATTAAAACTTCACTTTCCAAAATCCAATCCTCTGGATAAAAATTCTGGAGAATATGTTGCAACCGCTTTAAAGGCATTTTTACAAGAAGGCACAGAAAATCCAATTGATCATAAATTATGTATCGTAGTTGATGTGCCTTCTTCAAGTGTTATTCCTGCGCCTAAAGCGGGGAAAAAGAGAATGATTGATATTGAAGCCGCTTGCGAAGAGATCGGTGCTCAATGGAGGTCTAAGACAAGCTAACCCGCCACTCAAGCCGACCCGCATACTGCGGGCGGCTTAGCTTATTCGTTAGCACCGAAGAAAACCCGCTTTATTCAAGCCTATGTTTATTCAAACGGCATTCAATTTCTCAAGCGTTGTTCAGCGCTGGGTTTGTCGTTTCTCCGGGCTTCGCATGCGTGGGGTGTGTCTGTTTTAAGCGTTTTGGGCCTCTATCCCTTACCAGGCAAGAGCTAGCAGCTATCATTATTGAAGCGTCACGTGGATTTGATCGTGGGGCGTTTGCGGCTGCATTGCCAGCCCGTGTCTTGCTGCAGGTTGTCTGCAGTTTTTTGTGTGCCATGCCCTTGCTTGCTATGTCTTTTGCATCTTTGTTCGTCCCGCCTCAGGCCCGTGGCGTGCTCCTTGGCTTGGCGGTGCTTACCGTCGCCGCCTGGCCCGCGGTGCAGGCAGCCCCCATTTACCAATGCAAACAGGTGGGTGGTGGCGTGGCATTTCAAGAAAAACCGTGTGCGCCTTCAGATGCACAAGCCATCCTGAAGCCCACCACGGGCGCTGCACCAGCACAGGCAGCGCCCGCTGCTACGGCCTCGCGCAGCACGCTCGATGCCCCTGCCGCGCCGGGGAATGAGCGAGCGGTCTGCCACCAGGCGGGCCGGAAAATTTTTGACCCCACCCGCCCCCAAGAGCTGCAGCATCCACAGGCGGCGTTGAACCTGTGCAAAAAAACCGTACCGGATACCTTCAGTGCCAACGGCTCCTGCCTGGAGGCCTGTGTGCAGGCGTGGGTGGCTGAGTACCAAAAGAAATACACCCTGCCCCAGCAGTAGCACGGCCCCATCGCACAGTGCGCGCCAGCCATGGTGGCTATGCCTGACCCTATGCCCGCTTGCACCCACCCACCCCGTTCACCCCGTGGCGCCCACGCCTTGCTGGTGCTTTTTGGCGTGTTTTTGGTGTCTTCTGTGGCCATGGTCATGTGGACGGCGGGCCAATTGCTGGGTGGTGCCATCACGGTGTACGCCAAAAATGCCACCGCGCCCACGCACATGAGCTGGGCTGAACAGCCGGGGGCGTTTGCGCTGTACGCGCTGTTGTACGTGGGGGTGTGCGTGGCGTTCGTGCTGTTCACCTACCGCGTTGGCATGGCCTGGCGTGCAGCGCGGCGCCAGCCTGTGGAGTGAGTGGCGCTTGCTCGGTGCGGCTCGCAGCCCTGCCTGCCACGGCGGCATCCCCAAAGGCCCTACCATCGGGCCTTTGCTTTTTTCGGATGTTTGCCATGCGCTTGCCTGCTTTCTTGCTCTCTGCCCTGTTCCTCGCGCCCGCTGCCTGGGCGCAAAACACGACTGCCACTGCGCCCGTCACCACGGCTTCTGGCCTGGTGTATGAGGTGCTGCAAGAGGGCACGGGCGAATCGCCCAAGGCCAGCGACACGGTGAAGGTGCACTACCGTGGCATGTTCCTGGATGGCAAGGAGTTCGACAGCTCTTACAAGCGCGGCGCGCCCACCGAATTTCCGCTCAACCGCGTGATTCCCTGCTGGACAGAAGGCGTGCAGCGCATGAAGCCGGGTGGCAAGGCCAAGCTGACCTGCCCGGCTGCCATTGCCTACGGCAGCCGTGGTGCAGGTGGTGTGATTCCGCCCAACACCACGCTGCAGTTTGAAGTGGAACTGATTGCCGTGCAGCGTTAACGCAGCTGGCCCTGCCTGCTCCCACCGTGCGCCTGCCATGAGCCGCCCTGACCTGTCTTTTTTGTTCCAGAACTGGAATCCCGACGAACACGACGAGGATGCCAGCGAGCAGCTGCACGCGGGCGATACAGGCAGCGCCCCCCTTGCGAGCAAACCCAGCAGCGCCGCCGCGCGCGATCCGATGACCGATTTGGTCAACGAGCTGCGCAACTACCAGTTTGAGCTGGAGACGCAAAACAAGGTGCTGCGCTTTAGCCAGGCGGCGGCAGAAAGTGCCTCCGAACGCTTTGAGGCGCTGTTTGCCAGCGTGCCCCTGGCGCTGATGGTGATTGATGAGCACGACATGGTGGTGCAGGCCAACTCGATGGCGCACCGCTCGTTCCAGCCCACCGAGAGCGACCCACACCTGATTTCGCTCATGCCCTTCGTCAGCCCGTCAGACGTAGATCGGGTGCGCCGCGCTTTCACGGCGGCCCGCTCGCAGGGGCGCAGCGACACCTCGGAAGTGGTGTTCAACATTGGCGAAAACAGCCGCATGACGGGTGATTTGCATATTGCCTGCATCGAAACCCAGCAAGGCACGCTGCTGCCGCTGCGCCAGTACCTGTGCGCAGTGATTGACCAGGGCCCCTTGATTGCCGAGCGCCAAACGCTGCAGCAGCGCAACGAACAGTTGCACGCCAGCGAGCGGCGCCTGGAGGCCATCATCAACTCGGCGCTGGATGCCATCATTTGCGTCGATCAGCACCACCGCATCACGGTGTTCAACCCCACCGCAGCCGCGCTGTTCCAGTGCACCACGCACGACGCGCTGGGTAGCACGCTGGAGCGGTTTTTGCCCGATGTGGCGCAGGCGCTGCAGCTCAAGCACCTCACCACCCAGGCCGTGCTGGGCGAGATGACGGCGCGCACCGCCAGCGGGCGCACCCTGGCGGTGGAGGTGAGCATCAGCTTTGAGCGCCACAGCGAGGGCGAGACCATCACCGTGTTTGCGCGCGACCTGACCGGGCGCAAAAAAGCAGAGCAGCGGCGCAACGAGCTGGAAGCGCAGCTGCGCGAATCGCACAAGATGCAAGCCATTGGCACCATGGCGGGCGGCATTGCACACGACTTCAACAACATCCTGAGCGCCATTTTGGGCAACGTCGAGCTGGCCAAGGCCGATGCCCTGGCCCAGGATGCGCAATCGCCCATTCTGGAGAGCCTGCGCGAAATTGAAAAAGCCGGGCGCCGCGCGCGCGATTTGGTGCGGCAAATCCTCACCTTCAGCCGCAACGAGCCACTGCAGCGCGGCGCCGTGCACATGGCCGAGGTGATGCACGACACCGAGCGCCTGCTGCGCGTCACACTGCCGCCCGCCATCGACCTGCAGGTGCGCGCCCCCGAGCACCTGCCGCCCGTGCTGGCCGACGTGACGCAAATTGAGCAGGCACTGCTGAATTTGTGTACCAACGCCGTCCACGCGATTGGTGACAAACGCGGCACCGTGCTGATGCAAGCGCTGCTGGTCGAGCCCGCCCCCGACCTGTGCGAGCGCCTGGGCCTGCCGCCTGGGCCCTACGTGGCCTTGGAGGTGAGCGACAGCGGCCCCGGCATGGACAGTGCCACGCTGTCGCGCATTTTTGAGCCGTTTTTCACCACCAAGCCGGTGGGCCAGGGCACGGGCCTGGGCCTGCCGGTAGTGCATGGCGTGATGCGTACCCACGGCGGTGCCATCGACGTGTACAGCACCCCAGGCCAGGGCACACGCTTTACGCTGTACTTTCCTACCGTGCTGGTGGCCCACCAGGCACAAATTGCCCATGCCCCCGTGCCCAACCCGCCAGTGCCCCAGCCTGCCACACCGGCACGCGCACACACCACCCACCATGTGATGTATGTGGACGATGACCAGGCCCTGGTGTTTTTAGTGCAGCGCCTGCTGCGCCGCCGGGGCTACGAAGTCAGCGGCTTCACCGACCCGCACGAGGCCACCGCCGCCTTACGTGCCGAACCGCAGCGCTACGACCTGCTGGTGACCGACTACAACATGCCCGGCTACTCGGGCGTGGATGTACTGCAGGCCGCGCGCGAAATCCGTGCCGATCTGCCGGTGGCGCTGGCCTCGGGCTACGTCACTGCCGAAATCGAGCAAGCCGCCCTGGCTGCGGGCGCGCGCGCCCTCATCCACAAGCCCAACGATGTGGAGGAGCTGTGCACCACGGTGGACCAGCTCATTCATGGCGCGCGTTGAGTGGGCGCTGCCTGCAGCCGCACCCGCACCGCTGCGCTGCCTGTACCTGGACAGCGACCTGCTGGTGCTGGACAAACCTAGCGGCCTGTTGTGCGTGCCCGGCAAAGGCCCGGACAAACAAGACTGCCTGAGCGCACGCGCGCACGCGCTGTGGCCGGGCGTGCGCATCGTGCACCGGCTGGATCAAGCCACCTCGGGGCTGGTGGTGTTGGCACGCCACCTTGCAGCGCAGCGCGCCTTGAGCGCCGCCTTTGCCCAGCGCCTGGTAGACAAGCGCTACCTGGCGGTGGTGCGTGGCCGCCCAGTCGCCCCGCCCACCGTGGATGCACAGGGCTGGAGCCTGATTGATCTGCCCCTGATCGCTGACTGGCCCCGTCGCCCCCGGCAAAAGGTGGATTTTCTGCACGGCAAACCCAGCCAAACGCGCTGGCGCCTGCTGGCCTACGACGCACAAGCACACACCAGCGTGCTGCTGCTGGAACCCGTCACCGGGCGCTCGCACCAGCTGCGCCTGCACCTGGCCAGCCTGGGCCACCCGATACTGGGCGACGCGCTCTACGCCGACCCGGCCACCTGCGCCCGCGCGCCGCGCCTGCTGCTGCACGCCTGCACCCTGGGCCTGCACCACCCCGTGAGCGGGCAGTGGCTGCAGTGGCAGCTACCCGCCCCGTTTGCGCTGCCCATGCAAGTGTGAGCACAAGCGCAATGCCACGGCGCGCTGGCGTGGCCCGCGCTGCAGTTACCATGGGGGCATGACGATTCCATCGCATCTGTTCATCCTCACCGGCCACTCGCGTGGCCTGGGTTTGGCCATGGCGCAGCAGCTCTTGCAGCCTGGCCACACCGTGGTAGGCATGGCCCGCCACACCAGCAACGCCCTGCAGCCGCCCCCCGGCGCCCACCTAGAGCAGTGGCAGCTTGACCTGGCCGACGGCACACAGGCCGCCGAGCGCCTGCACCACTGGCTGCTGCAGCAAGGCCCAGGCCGCTACGCCAGTGCCAGTTTGATCAACAACGCCGGGGTCATTCCACACATTGCGCCCCTGGGCAGCCTGCACGGCGCACAGGCCCTGGCCGAGCAAGCGCGCGCACTGCGTGTGGGCCTGGAAACGCCGCTGCTGCTGTGCGCGGTGTTCTTGCAGGCCACGCGCGCCTGGGAGGTGCCGCGCAAGGTGCTAAACATTTCTTCTGGCCTGGGGCGCCGCCCCATGGGCTCGCAAGCCGCCTACTGCGCCGCCAAAGCGGGCATGGACCACTTCACCCGCTGCCTGGCGCTCGATGAAGCAGCCCAGCCCGACGGCGCGCGGGTGTGCTCCCTGGCCCCTGGAGTCATCGACACGGACATGCAAGTGCAGCTGCGCAGCGCCAGCGCGCACGACTTTCCTGACGCCCCCAACTTCGCCCAACTGCAGCACGCAGGCATGCTCAGCAGCGCCGAGCAAGCCGCCCGGCAGGTGCTGAGTTGGCTGCAACACCCCTTGTTTGGCAGCGAGCCTGTGGCCGATGTGCGCCACCTGCCGCCGCAGCCCCACTGAAAGCTCTTTTTTTCATAGCTGCTTGCGCTTTCTACACAAGGCTTAGAGCCATTTTTCATCATTATTTTTCAACCCTCTAGGAGCAATCCATGACCCGTGAAGTCGTCGTTGTCAGCGCTGTGCGTACCGCCATTGGCACCTTTGGTGGCAGCCTCAAAGATGTTCCCCCTACCGTGCTCGGCGCCACTGTGGTGCGCGAGTCGCTGGCCCGTGCCAACGTGGCTGGCCAAGACGTGGGCCATGTGGTGTTTGGCCATGTGGTGAACACGGAACCCAAAGATATGTACCTCTCGCGCGTGGCCGCCATCAACGGTGGTTGCGTGCAAGGCACGCCCGCCTTCAACGTCAACCGCCTGTGCGGCTCGGGCCTGCAGGCCATCGTGTCGGCAGCGCAGGTCATCCAGCTGGGTGATGCCGACATCGCCATCGGCGCTGGTGCCGAAAACATGAGCCGCGCGCCCTACGCCAGCCTGGCCACGCGCTTTGGTGCGCGCATGGGCGACACCAAAATGGTGGACATGATGGTGGGCGCGCTGCACGACCCCTTCCAAACCATCCACATGGGCGTGACGGCAGAAAACATTGCCGCCAAGTGGGGTATCAGCCGCGAAGAGCAAGACCAACTGGCCGTGGAAAGCCACCGCCGCGCACAAAAAGCCACCGAAGCTGGCTACTTCAAAGAGCAAATCGTGCCGGTGATGCTCAAGAGCAAAAAAGGCGAAGTCGCTTACAACACCGATGAGCATTTCCGTACGGATGCCACTCTGGAAGACATGGCCAAGCTCAAGCCGGTGTTCGTCAAAGAAAACGGCACCGTCACGGCAGGCAACGCTTCGGGCATCAACGATGCCGCTGCCGCTGTGGTGCTGATGGATGCCAAGGTGGCACAGGCCCGTGGTGCCAAGCCGCTGGCCCGCCTGGTGGCCTACGCACACGCCGGGGTCGATCCGCAGTACATGGGCATTGGCCCCGTGCCCGCCACGCAACTGGCGCTGAAGAAAGCGGGCCTCACCGTGGCCGACCTGGACGTGATCGAAGCCAACGAGGCCTTTGCCGCCCAGGCCTGCGCCGTAAGCAAAGACCTGGGACTCGATCCCGCCAAGGTCAACCCCAACGGCTCGGGCATCTCGCTGGGCCACCCGATTGGTGCCACGGGCGCCGTCATCACCGTCAAGGCGCTGTACGAGCTGCAGCGCATCCAGGGCCGCTACGCCCTGGTGACCATGTGCATTGGCGGCGGCCAAGGCATTGCCGCCATTTTTGAGCGTATGTAAGCCACACGTCCCCACGCTGCGCAACGGTGCCAGCACGGGGACAAACAGGTGGTGGGGGCATGACATGCGTCAAATCCCCACCCCCAGCAGGCTCACATACTGCATTCATATCGATCATTTTTGGAGATTGGCATGGCCATTCTGGTCTGGGTCCCGGAACTTGACACTGGCATTGAAGAAATCGACAAACAGCATCGGCGCATCGTGGAGTACATCAATCGGCTGTACGAATTGCGCAGCTCTCCTGACCGTGAGGCCCTGGGCGATGTGATTGGCGAGATGGTGGACTACACCTTGTCGCATTTTGTTTTTGAAGAATCGCTGATTGAAAACGCCGGCTACATGTTTGCCGGCCCGCACAAGAAAGTGCATGAACTGTTCACGCGCCGCGTGGCAGAAATGCAGTCACGTTTTGATGCTGGAGAAGACATTGCCGCCGAGCTGCACGGTATGCTGTCGCGCTGGCTGTTCAACCACATTCGCAACGAAGACCATGGCTACGTGGATGCAGCCCAAGCCTATTTGCGCATGGCACGCCAAAGCGGTGCCAATAACGAGAAAGAAAAACTCAAAGCCGAGTTGCTGCAAGAGCTGGAGCAGCGCCAGCAGAAAAAAGGCTGGTTGGCGCGGCTGCTGTCACGCTGACCTTGCTTGCATGCAAGAGCCAGCCACCATGCGATAGCCACTCTGGTCGCACCCGCCCACGCAGGTTTGCTGGTGGTGGGTAGATGCTTTCCTGCCATTTGTGGAATGGCGCTGGAGTAGGCAAAGAAAAAGGGCTTAGATTTCTCTAAGCCCTTGATTTTCTTGAAGTTTTGGTGGTGGGTGCTAACGGGGTCGAACCGCTGACCTACGCCTTGTAAGGGCGCCGCTCTACCAACTGAGCTAAGCACCCCACCTTAACCTGGATGTCAGTTCAAAGCATCTTTCAATGCTTTGCCCGGACGGAATTTAGGAACTTTGGCAGCTTTGATTTCGATGGTATCACCTGTGCGTGGGTTGCGACCCGTACGGGAAGCACGCTTGCCCACTGCGAAAGTGCCAAAGCCAACCAGCGATACTGTACCACCTTTTTTCAAGGTTTTTTTCACTGCTTCGACCATGGAGTCCAGGGCACGCGCCGCAGCAGCCTTGGAGATGTCGGCATTGTTTGCAATGTGTTCTATGAGTTCGGTTTTATTCACAAGATGCCTCTCGGAAAGCGTAAACGGCGGCTGGATTCTTAGCCCAATGAGCTAACGCCCAACAACGCGAGGGCCGGATTCTAGACGCATTTGCACCTCACTTCACGCGGGCACGAATCTCTGGCAAGGCCTTTTGCAGATAGTAGACCATGGACCACACCGTCAGCACCGCTGCCAGCCAGATCAACCACAGGCCCCATACACCGGTGTCTAGCACCCCCCACACCATGCCGTCATAGAGCAAAAACGGGATGGCCACCATTTGCACGGTCGTTTTGAGCTTGCCCAGCATGTGCACCGCCACGCTTTTACTGGCGCCAATTTGCGCCATCCATTCACGCAGGGCGGAAATAGCAATTTCGCGGCCAATGATGATGAGCGCCACGAACACATCCACCCGCCCCAGGTGCACCAGCACCAACAGCGAGGCACAGACCAAAAATTTGTCCGCTACTGGGTCTAAAAACGCGCCAAAGGCGGAAGCCTGGTTGAGCTTGCGTGCCAAAAAACCATCGAGCCAATCGGTAGCGGCAAACACAATGAACAACAGCGCAGCAATCGTGTTGCGCGAAGCCGGATCGAACGGCGCGTAAAACACTCCAACAATCAAGGGAATCGCCACAATGCGCGCCCAGGTCATCAGGGTGGGAATGGTCCAAAACATGGGGCGCGATTGTGGCACGCCATCAACGCAGCGCTTGGCAAATGGTCTGTGCCAGTTCCTGCGAGATGCCCTCCACCGCCATCAAATCCTGCACGCTGGCGTCTTGCACGCCACGCAGGCCGCCAAAGCGCTGCAACAAGCGGGCGCGCCGCTTGGAACCAATGCCGGGAATATCTTCCAAGCGGCTGCCGCCTGTGCGCACCTTGGCGCGTGCGGCCCGCATACCGGTGATGGCAAAGCGGTGGGCTTCGTCACGAATGTGCGCCACCAGCATCAGTGCCGCTGAATTGGGAGGCAGTGTGACTTTGGCGCGCCCATCGGCAAACACCAGCTCCTCCAGCCCCACCTTGCGGCCTTCACCCTTTTCCACGCCCACGATGCAGGCCAAATCCAGGCCCCACTCGGCAAACACCTCGCGCGCCATGGCCACCTGGCCTTTGCCGCCATCGATCAGCACCACGTCGGGCAAGCGTGCTGGCCCAGCCTTGGCGTCCTTGCCACCTGAAGAATCGTCCGCCTCCTCATCGCTTTCTACGGGCTGCGCCAGGACGCGGTAACGCCGCTGCAGCACCTGGCGCATGGCAGCGTAGTCATCGCCTGGGGTGATGCCTTCGATCTTGTAGCGCCGGTACTGGCTGGGCTGCATGCGGTGCTGGGTAAATACCACGCACGACGCACGGGTGGCTTCGCCAGCAGTGTGAGAAATGTCAAAGCACTCGATAAGCAAACTCTCCAATGCATCGCCCGGCAGCTCCAGCACCTCGGCCAGGGCACGAGTACGGGCCTGCTGCGAGCCCTCCTCGGCCAGCAAGCGCGCGAGCTGCAAATCGGCGTTGTGCTGCGCCATCTCCAGCCAGGCGCGGCGCTGGCCGTGGGGCTGGTACATCGCCTGCACGCGCTGCCCGCTTTGCTGCGACAAGGCCTGCAGTAAGGCGGGCTCCACCACCTCTGTGAGCAGCAGCAAGGGCGGCACAGGCACAGCCACGTAATGCTGCGCCACAAACGCCGCCAGCACCTGCTGCGCTACGCTGGGGAGTGCAGCACCGTCTTCTGGTGCGCTCTCGGGGGAAAAAATGGCTGTAGCGTCTTCGATTTGTGAGGGGAAATAAGCCCGATCGCCCAGATGGCGGCCTGCCCGCACCATGGCCAGGTTAACGCAGGCGCGTCCGCCCTGCACACGCACGGCCAGAATATCCACGTCTTGCTCCCCCACCGTATCCACGGCCTGCTGGTGCAGCACGCGCGCTAGCGCCTGAATTTGGTTGCGCACCAGCGCTGCCTGCTCGAACTCCAAGCGTTCGGCATGGCCGAGCATGCGTGCTTCCAGCGCCTGCAGCACCTCCTGGGTTTCACCGCGCAACAGGGCCTCAGCGCTGGCCACGTCACGTGCATACGCTTGGGCGCTGATGGCACCCACGCACGGCGCACTGCAGCGCTTGATTTGGTTGAGCAAGCAGGGGCGGCTACGATGGGCAAACACCGTGTCTTCACAGGTGCGCAGCAAAAACACCTTTTGCAGCAGCTCGATGGTTTCGCGTACCGCCCAGGTGTTGGGATAGGGGCCGAAATAGCGGTGGCGTTTGTCGGTGGCCCCACGGTAGTAGGCCATACGGGGAAAGCGCTGCGCGGGTGCCTCGCCCTGACCATCGCCAGCCGCCGTGCCGGAAATTTTCAAGTAAGGGTAGCTCTTGTCATCGCGGAACAAGATGTTGTACTTGGGGTGCTGGGTCTTGATGAGGTTGTTTTCCAGCAGCAAAGCCTCGGCTTCGGAGCGCACCACCGTGGTTTCCAGCCGCGCAATCTTGCCCACCATGTGGCCAATGCGCGTGCCCCCGTGCTGTTTGTTGAAGTAGCTGGCCACGCGCTTTTTCAGGTTGCGCGCCTTGCCGACGTAAAGCAGCACGCCGGCAGCATCAAAGTAGCGGTACACCCCAGGCAGCGCAGGCAAAGTGGCCACCTGAGCGAGCAATGTGTCCCAAGTATCAGCAGGTACATCTGGCATGGCGCTATTGTCGCCACCCTTGTGCTGTCCACTTTGCTTCACCCCTCACCATGCCGCTGCATTCTTTTGCTCATACCCCTTCTGTGCTGCCCTCTTTGCGCTGGGATATTTTTTGCCAGGTGATCGACAACTATGGCGATCTGGGCGTGTGCTGGCGCCTGGCGAGCCAATTGGGCGCGCGCGGCCAGCAAGTGCGGCTGTGGGTGGACGATGCCCGCGCCCTGAGCTGGATGGCACCGCAGGGCAGCCCCGGCGTGCAGGTGCTGCCCTGGCCCCAGCAAGCCCCTGCGGATGGTGTAGGCGACGTGCTGATAGAAGCCTTTGGCTGCGAAATTGCTCCTAAATTTATAGCTGCTTGCGCTTACCAGCAAAGGGCTGGAGGCCAAAAAACCTTATGGATTAACCTGGAGTACCTGAGCGCCGAGGGCTACGTGGAGCGCTGCCACCGCCTGCCCTCCCCCGTGATGAGCGGCCCCGGCGCAGGGCTGACGCGCTGGTTTTTCTACCCCGGCTTCACCCCCGCCACCGGCGGCCTGTTGCGCGAACCCGACCTGCTGCAGCGCCAGCAGCACTTTCACACGCATCAGCGTGCAGCCTGGCGCACGCGCCACGGCATCGCCCCCGAAGCGCTGGCCATTTCGCTGTTTTGCTACGAGCCCGCGCTGTTGCCTGCCTGGCTCATGCAGTTGGCGCAGCGCCCGGCACAAGGTGGCACCGCGGCCCACCTGCTGGTCACGGCAGGTCGGGCCAGCGCCGCCGTGGTGGCCGCTGCTGCGCCGACACAGCTAGCCACCAGCCAGCTAGCGCACTGCAGCCAAACCGCGTTCGATGAACTGCTGTGGGCCTGTGACCTCAATTGCGTGCGGGGCGAAGACTCCCTGGTGCGTGCGCTGTGGGCCGGACAGCCCTTGGTGTGGCACATCTACCCACAGCATGACGATGCGCACCACGCCAAACTGCAGGCCTTTTTAGATTGGCTGCAGGCCCCGCCGTCGCTGCGGCAGTTTCACTGGCTGTGGAATGGCCTGCCCGGCAGCGCCGACAGCACGCCTGAACGCAGCGACTTCCCCGTGCTCGACTCCGCCACGCTGCACAGCTGGCGTGAATGCATACAACATGCGCGCCAGCGGCTGCTGACACAACCAGATTTATTGACCCAACTTCTAGGCTTTGTGGGCGAAAAAGCTAAAATCTCAGGTTTTTCACCTGATGCAGCGGGCACACCTTAAGCCTTCTGTGTCCCTTCGCCGCCACGCTGCGCGCCAGCCTACCCAGGTCTTACCGCCCACTGCAACTGGCTCCACACGGAGCGGCACACACAGGCCACCTTTGGCCTTTATCTAGGCACTACGCAATGAAAATCGCTCAAGAAATCCGTGCAGGCAACGTCATCATGCAGGGCAAAGACCCCATGATCGTGCTGAAAACCGAATACGCCCGTGGTGGCCGCGGCGCCGCCACCGTGCGCATGAAGCTCAAGGCCCTGCTGTCCAACATGGGCACCGAAGTGGTGTTCAAGGCTGACGACAAGATCGACAACGTCATCCTGGACAAGAAAGAGTGCACCTACTCCTACTTCGCCGACCCCATGTACGTGTGGATGGACACCGACTACAACCAGTACGAAGTGGAAGCCGCCAACATGGGCGACGCTATCAGCTACCTCGAAGACGGCATGGCCGCTGAAGTGGTGTTCTACGACGGCAAGGCCATCTCGGTGGAACTGCCCACCAGCGTCGAGCGCGAAATCACCTGGACGGAACCCGCCGTCAAGGGCGACACCTCAGGCAAAGTGCTCAAGCCAGCCAAAATCGCTACCGGCTTTGAAGTGTCCGTGCCGCTGTTTGTCGATCAAGGCGACAAAATCGAAATCGACACCCGCACCGGCGAATACCGCAAGCGCGTTTAACGCACCCGCCCTACGCTGCCAAGCTGCCCGTGCGCTCAGCCGGGCAGCTTTTTTTCTGCCAACACCTGGAACTTTGGCCCATTACAACGTTCCACGCCTGCGTAGGCCGGTGCCTTGGGCACTGTCTCTACAATGCCCAGCTGGGCACCCTTCGGTGCCTTTTTTCTGACCTAACCGATACCACGAGAGAGACACCATGCACAACGACCTCACCGCCTGGGGCGCAGGCAGCGCCACCCTCGCGCACAGCGAGCGCCACAAAGTGCTGCGCAACACCTACTGGCTGCTGGCCCTGAGCCTGCTGCCCACCGTGCTGGGGGCTTGGCTGGGTGTGGCCACGGGCATTACGGCATCGCTGCGCGGCGGCCTGGGGCTGATCGTCTTCATGGTCGGCGCCTTTGGCTTCATGTACGCCATTGAAAAAACCAAGCACTCCGCCCTGGGCGTGGGCGTGTTGCTGGCGTTCACCTTCTTCCTGGGGCTGATGCTGTCGCGCCTGATCGGCACGGTGCTGGGCTTCAAAAACGGCAGTGAACTGATCATGACCGCCTTTGCGGGCACGGCAGGCGTGTTCCTGGTCATGGCCAGCCTGGCCAGCGTCATCAAGCGTGACCTGTCGGGCATGGGCAAGTGGCTCATGGTGGGCGCCGTGGTGCTGATGGTGGGTGCCATCATCAACGTGTTCGTTGGCTCCTCGGCGGGCATGATGGCCATCTCGGTGGCCGCTATGGGTATCTTCAGCGCCTACATGCTGTACGACATCAAGCAAATCATCGACGGTGGCGAAACCAACTACATCAGCGCCACCCTGGCGCTGTACATGGATGTGTTCAACGTCTTCCAAAGCCTGCTGGCCCTGCTGGGCATCATGGGTGGCGAGCGCGACTGACGCATAGCCACGGCGGCACACTCGTGTGCCCCCGAAGCAGTTCACACCAAGGCCCCAGACGATGGGGCCTTTCTTTTTGCCTGCCAGGGCTTCACTTGCCCGCAAGGCTGCCGATAATGCGAGGGTGATGACATCTCACCGCCCCCCCTACCGTCGCCTGGCTGTTGCCCTTGCGATCCCGCTGCTGCTGAGCGCCTGCGAAATTCCGGGCCTGGGCCCCAGCGCCCAGGAATTGCAACGCGAAGCTGAAGCCCAAGCCGTTGGCGGGGCCTGCCGCCATGCCATGCGTGGCTTGGAAGATTGCTTCACTCTCAACCCTAAAGCCCCCAAGGCAGCGGTGTATGCAGGCTGGAAAGAGATGGATGCCTACATGCGAGAGAACAAGCTCGAAGGTACGCCCTCGGTCATCACCAAGGCAGACCCCGCAGCGGAAGCCAAGCGCCGACGGCGCAAAGACCCCGACGACGAAGAAGTCTGACCCAGGGGCCTGATCCAGGTTGGCCCAGGGGCAGCCATGCCCCCTGGCGCCGCAGTGCCTTAGCTTTCAGCGCGCTCAAACACCGCCATGCTCTCGACGTGCGCCGTGTGCGGAAACATATTCACCACCCCTGCAGCCGTGCAGCGGTAGCCTGCCTGATGCACCAGCAGACCCGCGTCACGCGCCAGCGTCGCCGGGTTGCAGCTTACATACACAATGCGCCGAGGGGGCTGCCACTGTGCAGCGCCCGCAGGCAGGGGCGGTGCGCCCTCGGCACCGATGCGCGCCTGGTGAATGTCGGCCAGCGCCTTGGCCAGGGCAAACGCGCCTTCGCGTGGGGGATCGACCAGCCATTTGTCGGCCACGCCATCTTGCACCAGCATCTCAGGCGTCATCTCGAACAGGTTGCGCGCTACGAAATGAGTAGCTGCTAGCGCTTGCCCCACCTGCCTTTGGGCCTGATTTTGCTCATAATTTTCTTGCGCCCGGGCCACCAAGGTGGCGCTGCCCTCCACCCCGAGCACCTCGCGCGCGCAAGTGGCAATCGGCAAGGTGAAGTTGCCCAGGCCGCAAAACCAATCGATCACGCGCTCGTGCGCCTGCGCGTCCAGCAAGCGCAGTGCGCGGCTGACCAGCACGCGGTTGATGTGCGGGTTCACCTGGGTGAAATCCGTGGGCTTGAACGGCATGGTGATGCCAAAGTCTGGCAGCGCATAGGACAGCGGTGCGGCCTCTTGCGGGTCGAGCAAATGCACCGTATCTGGCCCTTTGGGTTGCAGCCACCACTGCACGCCGTGGGTCTGGGCAAAGGTGCGCAGCTGTGCCAGATCGCCATCGCACAGTGGCTCCAGGTGGCGCAGCACCAGGGCGGTGACGCTGTCGCCGCAGGCCAGTTCAATTTGTGGGCAGGTGTCGCGCGCTTGCAGACCTGCAATCAAGGCGCGCAGCGGCAGCAGCAAGGCATCGACATGCGGCGGCAGGATTTTGCAGCTTTGCATATCGGCGATGTAGCGGCTTTTGCGCTCGTGAAAGCCCACCAGCACCACACCTTTTTTCACCACATGGCGCACCGACAGGCGCGCGCGGTAGCGGTAGCCCCAGGTAGGGCCCTCAATGGGGCGCAGCAAAGTTTCCGCCTTCACCTTGCCCAGGTGCCACAGGTTGTCTTCCAGCACACGCTGCTTGCTGGCGACTTGGGCGCTGGCGTGCAAGTGCTGCATCTTGCAGCCGCCGCAAGCCCCGGCGTGCAGACCAAAATGCACACAACCCGGGCGCACGCGCTGGGACGATTCACGGTGCACGGCCAGCAGGCTGGCGGCTTCCCAGTTGTTTTTCTTGCGGTGGACATTGGCACTGACCCACTCACCCGTCAGTGCGCCATCAATGAACACCACCTTGCCATCGGCTTTGCGCGCAATGCCTTGGGCATCCATGTCCATAGAGAGCACCTGCAGTGCGTTGTCGGGTACGCCTGCGGGGGGCGGTGCGGGCGGCAGGGCCTCGGGGGTGGCCAAGGAATCAGGCAGGTGGGTCGTTTCGGTGGGGGTAGAAGGTGTGGTCATGTGCTTTGTTTTTGATAGCTGCTTGCGCTTATCTGGCGTGGCTTAGGGGCCAATTTGGCTTGTATTTACTTCAAATTCCCGGACAAAAAGCGTGCCAAACGCTCGCTGCGCGGGCGCGAGAGCACCTCGCGTGGATGGCCCTGCTCCTCAATCAAACCTTGGTGCAAAAAAATCACCTGGTTGGAGACTTCACGCGCAAAACCCATTTCGTGCGTGACGACCAACATAGTGCGGCCCTCCTGAGCCAGCACCTGCATCACACGCAGCACTTCGCCCACCAGTTCGGGGTCGAGCGCGCTGGTGGGCTCGTCAAACAGCATTACTTCTGGCTCCACCGCCAATGCACGTGCAATCGCTACGCGCTGCTGCTGGCCACCGCTCATGTGGCCGGGGTACACGTCTTCACGCCCCTCCAGGCCGACCAGACGCAGATACTTGCGCGCCCGCTCAATGGCTTCTTCACGCGCCAAACCCAGCACCTGCACGGGCACCTCAATGATGTTGTGCAGCACCGTCATATGCGCCCACAGGTTGAAATGCTGAAACACCATGGCCAGGCGGGTGCGCAGGCGCTGCAACTGGCGGGGGTCGCTGGCCTCCAGCGCACCATCGCGCCCCAGGCGCAGCTGCAGCTGCTCTGCAGCCACAACGATGCGGCCTTGCTGCGGGCGCTCCAGCAGGTTAATGCAGCGCAGCAAGGTGCTTTTGCCCGAGCCGGAACTGCCAATGATGCTGATCACATCACCCGCATGGGCCGTGAGCGACACGCCTTTGAGCACCTCGTGGGCACCGTAGCGTTTGTGAATGTCGTGAACTTCGAGTTTGACGGGCGCGGACGAGGCCGGCGAGGCAGTGCGGTCGTGGGACATGGCAGGAGGCCGGGAAGGCCAATGAACAATCAATGTTTGCGCGGTGCGAGGTAACCCAGGTAGCGCCGCTCCAGCAGCTTGGAAGCTCCCAGCAACGCAAAGGTAATGCCCAAGTAAATCGCAGCAGCAAACAAATAGGCCTCAAACGGCAAGAAAAAGTCGGAATACACGCGCCCAGCGGCACCGGTGAGGTCGGTCAGTGCAGGCACCGTACTGGCCAGGCTGGAGCTGTGCAGCATCATCACCACCTCGTTACCGTAGGCTGGCAACATACGGCGGATGGCACTGGGCAGCACGATACGGCGCATCATCAGCCCGTGGCCCATGCCCATGGCCCGGGCAGCTTCTACTTCACCCTTGCTGGTTTCACGGATGCTGCCGGCCAGCGTCTCGGCGGTATAGGCCGCAGTGTTCAGGCTGAAGGACAACAGGATGCAGAAAAAAGGCTCTTTGAACTGCGTCCAGGGCCACACCTCATCCCAACGGGCTTGCACCCATTCGAGCTGGGCTACGCCGTAGTAAATCAAATACACCTGGATCAGCAGTGGCGTGCCGCGCATAAAGTAGGTAAACGCCTGTGCAGGCCAACGCAACCAAAGACGCGGGCTGACCAGTGCCAGCGCACAGCCCAGCGCCAGCACGGCACCGATGCCCAGGCTGTAAAACGTCAGCTGCAACGTCATCAAGAGCCCCTCGCCATACAGCGCCAGGGTGCCGGGTTCAAAAATCACACTCCAGTTCATGGCAAGAAGGCCTTACAGCTGGATTTTGTCGGTGCCCAGGCTGTAGCGCGCACTCAGGCGCCGTAGCACCCACAGCGACAGCGAGGTGTAAGCCAAGTACAGGGCAGCCGTGAACAGGAAAAAGGCAAAAGGTGCACGTACGGCTGCGCTGGACTGCTTGGCCAAGTAAGTCATGTCGTGCAGCCCAATCAGGCTCACCAGCGCAGTGGCTTTGATGAGCACCAGCCAATTGTTCGTGAAGCTGGGCAAGGCATAGCGCACCATCTGCGGCAGGGTAATGCGCACAAAAGTCTGCAGCCGCCCCATGCCAAAGGCCCAAGCGGCCTCCATCTGGCCTTTCGGGATGGCCAAAATGGCCCCCCGGAAGGTTTCTGTCATGTAGGCACCGTAGATGAAGCCAATGGTGAAAACGCCAGCTACGAACGGATCAAGGTCAATGCCCTGGTCGTAGCCCAGCAGCTCTAAAGCATGGTTGATGCCAATAGCACCACCGTAAAAAATCAGCAGCATCATGAGCAGCTCAGGAATGCCGCGCACCACGGTGGTGTAAAAACTGGCCGTCCACACCAGCGCCCGCCGACCGGACAACTTGGCTGCAGCACCTGCCAGACCCAGCAGCGTGGCCACAGCCAAAGAGGCCAGCGACACCGTCACCGTCAGCAGTGAGCCATGCAAGATGGCGATGTAGTAGTCACGCATAAATCACGCAAGTGCTACCCCGGCAGCCATAGCTACCGAGGCGCCCTGCTTCACTTGCCGTAAGGATCAAAGTCGAAGTATTTTTTGGCGATCTTGTCGTACGTGCCGTTGCTGCGGATGGTGGCAATGGCCTCGTTGAGCTGTTTTTGCAGTTCGCTTTGGCCTTTGCGCATGGCAATGCCAATGCCATCGCCGTAGTATTTTTGGTCGTACTGATCGGGGCCGACGTAGCCGAAATCCTGGCCTTCGGGTTTGCGCAGGAAACCACCATGCACTTCCACCTTGTCTGCCACCGTGCCATCGATGCGCCCAGCTTTGATGTCCAAATACACCTGGTTTTGCGACTGGTAGGGCACCACGGTGACGCCTGCGGGCTTGAGCTCGCCTAAGGCCCATTTTTCCTGTGTGCTACCTTTGAGCACACCGATTTTTTTGCCTTTGAGCGATGCCGGGCTCTCGTAAGCCGTGCCTTTTTTCACCACGATGGCGCTGGGAGTTTTGTAATAGCGCTGGGTGAAGTCCACCACGCGGGCACGCTCAGGTGTGATCGACATCGAGCTGATGATGACGTCGTACTTTTTTGCCTGCAGGCCCGCAATGATGCTGTCCCACTCGGACTCGACGAAGACGCACTTGCGTTGAATTTGTTCGCACAGTGCGTTGGCAATGTCTACGTCAAAGCCCACGATCTCGCCGTTGGGGGTTTTGGATTCAAAAGGTTCGTAGGCCGGATTGAGGCCCACCCGCAATTCAGCGGCAAAGACGGAGCTGACCAAGGTAGTGGCAGCCAAAGCGAACAGGGTTTTACGCATGAAGATTTCCTTGTGGGAGCGGGGAAAGCGTGAAAAAGCGCCGAAAAACAGCAAAGGGCTGGATTGTCACCGTTTGGTCATTTCTCCAGCCCTGAAAAGTGCAGCACACACACCGGTTTATTGGATGGCCTGAGACGCAGGTGGCTGCTGCAGCGGCGCGGTAAAGAGCTGGGCGGCATCCACCGGGTCGAACTGGTACTGCTGGCCACAGAACTCGCAACCTACTTCAATGTGCGGGTGCTCAGACAAAATGGACTGCAGCTCTTGCTCGCCCAGGTTGCGCAGCATGGCCGCCACGCGCTCACGTGAGCAAGCGCAGGCAAAGTGCGGTACCAGGGCGTGCTGGGGCTCGGGCACAAAACGCAAAAGCTTTTCTTCCCAGAACAGCCGGTGCAAGATGGTTTCTACGTCCAGCGTGAGCAGCTCTTGCTCAGTGAGGCTGGCTGCCAGGTGGGCAATGCGGTTGTAGTCTTCGTTGTGGCCCAGGCGGTCGGCTTCTTCGGCTTCGCCCAGGTTGGCCGCCAGATTGCCCTCCCCTTTGAGCGGCATGCGCTGCACCAGCAGGCCTGCAGCGGTGTGGTCGTTGGCTGCCAGCACCACGGTGGTGTCAAGCTGCTCGGACTGGCGCATGTAGTGCTCCAGCGCCGCGCTCAGGCTGGTGAGTGCCTGGCCCTGCGCATCGCTCAGGGGTACGATGCCCTGGTAGGGCTGCTGGCCAGGTTGGCGGTTGTGCGGATCGAGCGTAATGGCGCAGCGCCCAGCGCCGCCCACGTTCACCAGGGCGCCCAAATTGGCCGCTGGGTCGGTGCCCAGGCTGGCTGCATCACCTTGCAAGGTAGCGGTGGCCCGCAGCCCCAGATCGGAGCGCACTTCGGCCACGGCCAGCTTCACCGGCCCGTCGCCCTGCACCTGCAAGATGAGCGCACCGTTAAATTTCAAGCCCGACTGCATCAGCACGCCTGCCGCCAGCATCTGGCCCAGCAGCGCCCGCACAGGGGGCGGGTAGGCGCCGGTTTCGCTGTTGCTGGCGCGGCGGCTTTGTACCTGCTGCCATGCCTCGTCCAAACGCACAATGGCCCCACGCACGGGCAGGCCCTCAAATAAAAAAGTGTGAAATTGCGACATACCGCCTGGTGCTTGTGTGTGCCCGCGCTTACGCGAGGGGGCGCAGCGTCTTGGCAAAGCGCTGCGCATTGGTTTTGTAATGCTGCGCACTTTGGCGCAGGCCTTCGATTTGTTCAGGCGTGAGCTGGCGCACCACCTTGGCCGGGCTGCCCAAAATCATGCTGCCGTCTGGAAACTCTTTGCCCTCGGTGACCAGCGCGCCGGCGCCCACGAGGCAGTTCTTACCAATCTTGGCGCCATTGAGCACGATGGCACCAATGCCAATCAAGCTCTCGTCGCCCACGGTGCAGCCGTGCAGCATGGCCTGGTGCCCGACGGTGACGCGCTCGCCAATCACCAGCGGCTGGCCAGCGTCTGCATGCAGCACACTGGCGTCTTGGATGTTGCTGTCCGCGCCAATCGTGATGCGCTCGGTATCGCCACGCACGACGGTGCCAAACCAGATGCTGGCGCCCGCGCCTACGCTGACCTGACCCATCACCTGCGCGCTGGGGGCCACCCAGGCCTGTGTGTGAACCTGGGGGGCCACACCATCGAGTTCATAAATTGCCATGCTGGGAAGTCTCTCCTGCCGCGCACGCCTGGTGCGAAGCGCGAATGAAAGCAAAACTTACAATTGTAGAGATGGAACTACGCCACCGCGCTTTAGAGGTTTTGTGCCTCACAAATCCCGAAGAAAAATCGGCCCAAACCCTTGCCCTTCAAGCGCAAGCAGCTACTATTTCAATAGCTACCGATGCAGTGCTGCCGCTGCCTGCCTCGGCCCAGCTGCCAGGCCACCCTGCTCGCCCCGAGCTGCAGCACCACACCGCCGTGGCGCGGCGCTCGCCTGCCACCTTGCAAGGGCGAGCGGTGCTGATCCACGCCATTGCGCACATTGAGTTCAACGCCATCAACCTGGCACTCGATGCTGTGTGGCGCTTTACTGGTATGCCAGCTGCTTTTTACCGCGACTGGCTGCAAGTCGCCGCGGAAGAAGCCCAACACTTTGGCCTGCTGCGCGACCATCTGCGCAGCATGGGATGGGACTATGGCGATTTTCCCGCCCACCAGGGGCTGTGGACGATGTGCGAAAAAACGGCCCACGACATCACCGCCCGCATGGCGCTGGTGCCACGCACACTGGAAGCGCGTGGGCTGGATGCCACGCCACTGATTCAACACAAGCTGCGCCAGGTGGGCAGCCCAGATGCCCTGGCTGCGGCCACGATTTTGGACACCATCTTGCGCGAGGAAGTAGGCCATGTGGCCATTGGCAACCATTGGTACGCATGGCTGTGCGAACGTCAGGGGTTGGAGCCGCAGGCGCATTACGCCCTGCTCACCCAGCGCTACGAAGCCCCCCGACCCAAGCCGCCCCTGAACCACGCCGCCCGCTTGCAAGCGGGCTTCAGTGCCACCGAATTGCAGTGGCTGGAATATGGCCAGACGCAGGAAGAACCCACGCCGCGTACCGACACTCCCTGATGCGCCAAGCGGGTGCGTTCTTTTTTACAATGCCCCACCCCTCTCCGGCGACGGAGCCTCTCCAGATTCAGCGCGCATTGGTCTCGAATGTCCCTCTCCTCTACCCCCACAACGGCCCCTGCTGGTGCCAGCGGCTCTGCGATCTCGATGATTGCGCGTCAAGCCATCGTGAATGCGCAGCACGCAGTCATTGGCTATGAACTGTTCAACCGCTCACGCAACGCCAGCAGCCACACTGCGGCCTCTGACGTGATTTTGGTATTCACAGCCCTCTCACATGCAGGCTCGGAAGAGCTAGTGGGCAAGAAGCTGATTTTTGTGAACTGCACACACGAGAGCCTGGCTGGCGGGCATCTGGAATTGCTCGACCCCGATAAGGTAGTGCTGGAAATCCCCCCCCTGGGCCATGCTGCCAAAGACGAAGTGGCCGCGCGCCTGCCGATTTTGACGGGCCTGCGTGAACGCGGTTTCCACCTCGCGTTCAACCACACGGTACTGGAATCAGCGTATGCGCCCTGGCTGCCCCTGGCGGACTACATCAAGCTGGACTTGTCTTTGCTGGCCCCCGACCAGGTGGCCGTGCTCATCAACTACGCCGGGCGGCATTGCAAGGCCGAATTGATTGCAGAAAAAGTGGAAACGGCGCAGCAGTACGACATGGTTTCCAGCCAGGGCGTACAACTATTCCAAGGCTATTGGTTTGCCCGCCCTTCCTTGGTACAGGCCAAACTGCTGGCCCCTGGGCAGGCCAGCATCGTGCATCTGATCAATTTGGTGCGCCAACAGGCGAGCACCGACGAAATTGAAGAAGTGCTGAAAAAGGACGCCGGATTGGCATTCAACCTGATGCGCTTGATCAATTCCGCAGGGTTTGGCGTCACGCGGGAAATTACCTCGTTTCGCCATGCCGTGATGCTGATGGGGCTGAAAAAACTCTTTCGCTGGGCCGCGCTGCTGCTCACGGCATCGCGCACGGGTGGAGTGCCGTCGTCCCTGGGGCAAACCGCCGTGGTGCGCGGGCGCCTCATGGAGCTGCTGGCGCAAGACTGCATGCCCCCAGAAGAAGCAGATCAGGCTTTTGTGACAGGTATCTTCTCACTGCTTGATGTGATGCTGGGCATGCCTATGGACGAGGCATTGAAGTTGCTGTCGGTACCGGAGCCTGTTGCCGACGCACTGCAGCACCGCCGAGGCCCGCTGGGTGAGCTACTTACTTTGGCCGAGGCTTGTGAGTCTAATGACGATGCGGCTTTTGACCGCACCGCAGCCACGCTGCATTTAAGCAGCCAACAGATCAACTTTGCTCATTTGCAAGCGCTGGCCTGGGTGGACCACCTGATCGACACATGAAAAATAGCCTTGCCCTACAAGGCAAGAAGGTGATGAAGCATCGGGGGGCTCTTGCAGTACATCTGTAAGCAAGCCCCTTTTTTTGTGAACATTTCTGGCTAGTAGCGCTAGAAGCTGGGGGTCTTCTAGAATCCTTACAGAACTCTTTTTCGTTGCCTTATCCATGACCAGTCCCTCGGCTTCTGATATTTCTCTCACCACATCCACCGCTGCCACTGCACAGGAGCCACAGGGTGATTTCGCCATCATTGCTCGCCAAGCCATCTTGGATGAACAACGCGATGTGTACGGCTATGAACTGTTCGACCGTTCCACGGCACACGATGCCCACACCGCAGCCAGCGATGCCGCTTTGCTGTTCAACGCCCTGTCCTATGCCGGTGCTGAAGCGCTGGTTGGTAAAAAAAATGTGTTCATCAACTGCACACACGAGAGCTTGGCCGCAGGCCACTTGGAGCTGATCCATCCAGACAAAGTGGTTTTAGAAATCCCACCTCTGGCCGAAGATGCAAGCGCAGAAGAGATTGCAGCTCGCATTCCAGGGTTTTCTGCGCTGCGCCAGCGAGGCTTTCGCTTGGCATTTAGCCAGCACACCTTGATGCCTGCCTACGCATCTTGGCTCCCACACGCCGACTTCATCAAGCTTGACCTATCCGCCTTCAAGCAGGAGTTGGCAGCGCCGTTGGTCAGATATGCGCATCAACATGCTCCCAAGGCACAGATCGTGGCCGAGAAAGTAGAAACAGCAGATCAACACGAGCGCATGGCGCAACTGGGGGTCAAGCTTTTTCAGGGCTATTGGTTTGCCAAGCCATCCATCGTGAAGGCGCAAACCGTACGGCCATCGCAAGCGACCATCATTCAGCTGATCAATCTGGTACGCAAACAAGCCAGTTCGGCAGAAATTGAAGAGCTGCTGAAAAAAGACCCCACGCTATCGTTTAATTTGCTGCGCTTTATCAATAGCTCAGGGTTTGGCTTGTCATGTGAGATCACTTCGTTTCGTCATGCAGTCATGATTTTGGGCTTGAAAAAGCTCTTCCGTTGGGCCGCCCTGCTGCTAACCACCTCACGCAAAGACGGTGCTCCCCCTGCGGTAGGACAAACGGCCGTCGTGCGCGGTCGCTTGATGGAGCTGCTCGCTGCCGAGTTACTTCCCCCCGAAGAATGTGACAACGCATTCGTGGTTGGCGTGTTCTCACTCATTGACACCATGCTGGGCATGTCACTGGAGCGTGCGTTGGAGTCTGTGGCACTGCCAGAGCCCGTCTTGGATGCCTTGCTACACAACCAGGGTGTGTTTGCACCATTCTTGGAGCTGGCAAAAGCGTGCGAAAGTGGTGATGACGAGGCCTTTGCCCGCAACGCAGAGGCACTGCACCTATCCAACCATCAAATCAACATGGCGCACATGAATGCTTTGCTGTGGGCCGAAAACCTTTCGGCGGTGGATTAAGCGCAGCGTCCACCCAATCGTTCAACCACGCGGATGGTGGTTGGCATGCAATACCTTGAGGCGCTCACGTGCGACATGGGTGTAAATCTGTGTCGTTGAAATATCTGCATGCCCGAGGAGTAACTGGACGACACGCAGATCCGCCCCATGGTTTAGCAAATGGGTCGCAAAAGCGTGTCGCACGGTATGCGGAGACAGAGGCGCAGTGATACCCGCTTGTTGTGCATATTTTTTAACCAAGTGCCAGAACATCACCCGTGTCATACCTGCGCCACGCTGGGTGACGAACACATCGTCACTTTGCTGCCCCGACAAAATCACACTCCTGGCCTGTGCAAAATAACGCTGCAGCCATTCTTGCGCCATTTCGCCAAACGGTACCAAGCGCTCTTTACCACCCTTGCCTTGCACATGCAGCACACATTCCGCCAGACTCAATTGGTGCATCTGCAATTGCACCAATTCAGTCACGCGTAATCCACTCGCATACAACAGTTCCAACATGGCACGGTCGCGCAAGCCCAATGGCTCGTCAACGCAAGGGGCGTTGAGCAAGGCCTCAACCTGCACGAAAGTGAGCGTCTGAGGGACACGCACTGGACGTCTGGCTGCCAGCAAACGCAAACTGGGATCAACCTCAATCAACTGCTGACGTACAGCCCAGCGGTAAAAGCGCTTGAATACCGCCAAACGCCGATTCACCGTCGTGGCACGGGTGTGAGCATGGTGGGCATCAAAATAAGCCGTCAACTGGCTTTCATTGGCGTACAGAAGTTGACCCGATTGCACACGCAACCAAGCATCTAAGCCCTGTAGGTCGCTGCGATAGGCCTGTAAGGTATTGCGCGCCAACCCATCTTCAAGCCATAGGCTATCAATGAAGGCATCGATGTCTGCCGTAGCGACAGCACTGCCCTGCTCCATCAGCGGTTACGACTCTTCATGGCGCGTTCAACCTCACGCTTGCCCTCACGCTCTTTGATGGTGTCACGCTTATCGTGCTCTGCCTTGCCTTTGGCCAACGCAATTTCGCACTTCACCAAGCCATTTTTCCAATGCAAATTCAACGGTACCAAGGTGTAGCCCTTTTGCTCCACCTTGCCAATCAGGCGAAGAATCTCTTTTTTATGCAACAACAGCTTTTTGATGCGTGTGGCGTCTGGGTTGACGTGGGTCGAAGCTGTTTTCAACGGGTTGATCTGACAACCAATCAAGAACAACTCCCCTTCTTTGATGATCACATAGCCATCCGTGAGTTGTACCTTACCCTCTCGTAACGCTTTTACCTCCCAACCGTGCAAAACGACGCCTGCTTCATGACGTTCTTCAAAGAAATAATTGAATGCCGCTTTTTTGTTGTCGGCAATGCGTGAGGAGGTATCGGGTTTTTTAGCCATGTAATCAATGCTGTGATGCCGCAACGGACAAAGGGGCTTCCTTACAATCTGCGGATTTGTTGGATTTTAGATTCGAGTGCAGGCTGTCATCTTTTCATGAAAACCGTCCACAAGTCCGTCCTGATCTGGTATGCCCCCGAGGAGATGTTTTCCTTGGTGACGGACGTGCAACATTACCCCGATTTTTTACCCTGGTGTGACCATGCCCAGGTTCTAGAGCAACGTGAACAAGGCATGACTGCCGAAGTAGGTATTGCTTTGGCTGGTTTGCGCCAGTCGTTCGTCACGAATAACCAGCACGAGCCTGGTCGACGAGTACAAATGCAGCTGGTACGTGGGCCTTTTTCCAAACTTGAAGGTGACTGGCATTTTCATCCAGTTGGTGACGGTAAACAGCGTGCTTGCCGCGTAGAGCTGCTCTTGCGCTACGGTTTCGATAGCAAACCCCTGGCAGCCCTGGTAGGCCCAGTATTTGACCGCATTGCCAGCTCCATGGTAGATGCCTTCATTAAGCGCGCAGAACAAGTGTATGGTTGAAATTCGAGTGGAGGTATGCGCCGATCTAGCAGCTGGACAGGTGCGAGAAATCGCGGTGCAACTACCCGTTGGGGCGTGCTTGGCAGACGCCTTAGCAGCCAGTGGCTTATCGATTGCCCCACATGTTGAATGCGGCATCTGGGGCCAGCCCAGTCCACGCACACGCGTACTGCAAATGGGTGATCGCGTGGAAGTCTACCGACCACTGCTGGCTGACCCTAAACAAGCACGTCGCGAACGCTTCGCACGCCAGGGCACACGCACCACAGGATTATTTGCACAACGCCGCCCCACCAGAAAACCTGGGTACTAACATCTATCTCACCAAAATTCTCAGATAGAGGTTTTGGAGGTTGTCCCGAGCCACAGCGGAATTTAAAAACAAAAAAACCACCTTAAGGTGGTTTTTATTTCACAAGATAATTTTCAATTTAGCAATGGCGGAGTGGACGGGACTCGAACCCGCGACCCCCGGCGTGACAGGCCGGTATTCTAACCAACTGAACTACCACTCCGCGTGGTAGCTGCTTTGCAGCTTTTTTTAAGCTCAAGTGCAGCCAAACTTGGCGACCCTACGGGGATTCGAACCCCGGTACTCACCGTGAAAGGGTGATGTCCTAGGCCTCTAGACGATAGGGTCAAAACCTAGAATCTCTTCTTTGGTGGAGGTAAACGGGATCGAACCGATG
>JAYRPZ010000012.1:0-28876 GCA_041910915.1 Acidovorax sp. | reverse complement strand
AGCTTTATCAGCGAAGCCCTCTACTTTAACACAACTTTGAAGCGGGAAAAGCAAAAAACCAAACTTTTTCAACACTTCGCAACCAACAGCCTCCAAAGAAGCTCTAAATCGCGAAGAGGCGCAAATGTAGCACAAAAAATCAACGCAGCGAAGAAAAATGCAAAAACTACGCAGCTCCCTTAGGAAAGCTCTGCATAAGTCCCCAGCGCATGTGCTTGCACATACGTGCCGGGTGCGGCAACGTCGCGGCCCATGCAGCAATTTGATCTTGGCCTGAACCTTTCCACCAAAAAAACACGCAAACGCGCATTCCTGGAGCAGATGCAGCAGGTCGTGCCATGGCAAGAGTTGGTGGACTTGATTGCGCCATATGCACCCGAAGGGGGTAAAGGGCGGCCACCGTTTCCTGTTGAGATGCTGCTGCGCATTCACTTCATGCAACAGTGGTCCAACCTCAGTGATCCAGCCATGCAAGAAGCGCTGCATGACATGTCCTTGTTTCGGCAATTCGTTGGCCTGTCGTGAGGCCATGCCACGCCTGATAAGAGCACCATCTTGCGGTTGCGTCACCTACTGGAAACACGCAAGCTGGCCGAGCAAATACTGAAGACGGTTACGCACTTGCTGGAGAGTAAAAAGCTGCTGCTTCGCACGGGAACCATCGTGGATGCCACACTGATTGCAGCGCCCAGTTCGACAAAAAAACAGCACCAAATCTCGTGATCCTGAGATGCACCAGAGCAAGAAGGGCAATCAGTGGTACTTCGGCATGAAGGCCCATATTGGCGTGGATGCCGATTCTGGCTTGGTGCATACCGTGCGGGGCACATCGGCCAACGTCAATGATGTCGTTGAAGCCAACAACCTGCTGAACGGCCAAGAGGTTGATGGCTATGGTGATGCAGGCTACCAAGGTGCAGATAAACGCCCCAACATGCCAACGCCAGAACCTGAGCGTAAATTCCAATGGCATATCGCCATGAAGCGCAGCCAGCGCAAAGCTCTAGACCATCAGCACCCGATATCGGCCATGCAAGAGCAGCTTGAGCAGGTGTAGTCCCGAATCCGGGCCAAGATGGAACACCCATTCAGAGTCATCAAGCGTCAGTTTGGTCACGTCAAAGTTCGATACCGAGGCTTGAGAAAGAACACGCAGCAATTGCACACTTCGTTTGCCTTGACGAACTTGTGGATGGCCCGTGGCCGCTTGCTAGCAAACAGCTAGTCCAAGCCTGATGTGGGTGCTTAAAAAGCTAGATGCCCGCGAAACGCGGGCATCTAGAGGGCCTGAGGCAAGGGAGCATCACGCTCGGTCAGGCACTATCACGCTTGAAATCGGATTATGCAAAGGTTACCTAGTTCACAGCTTCCATTTTTCTAAGAGCATCTCAGGTCGCAAGCTGTCATAAACCTCAAAAGGTTGATGAATCCAAGGGTTGGTAGCCAAAAATTCCACAGAGTAGTCAGGCGTAAAAACTGAAACAGCTTTTGTCCAGAGAACAGCACTGCGCAATTCAGTGATAGAACCGTAGCTGGCCCTAAGCAACTTAATCACAGCATCAAGCGTGTGGCCTGAGTCCGCTAAGTCGTCGACAAGAAGCACCCTTCCACCAACTTCTCCCTGTGGCGTTGTGATGAAACGAGCAATATCCAAGTGACCACGAACAGTGCCAGCCTCTGCACGATAAGAACTTGTTGACATAATAGCCAGAGGTTTGCGAAAAATCCGACTCAACAAGTCACCTGGACGCAGACCTCCCCTAGCTAAACACAGGATAGTATCAAACTCCCAACCCGAACGATGAATTTTTAAAGCAAGTTTCTCTACCAAATGGTGATACTCGTCATAACTCACGTAGAGGTGCTTACCATCTTCAGTCAGCATTGATAACTCCGTCCTGATACTCAAGCCGCCTGAAAAGGGAACTCCACCATGATGGTATGGGCCCGATCAGGGCTGGTTGAGATCATGGCAATGGGCACGCCCGTCACCTCCGAAATACGCTCCAAGTAATTACGCGCAGCCTGAGGAAGCTGCGCATATACAGTGACCCCATGGGTAGACTCACTCCAACCAGGCATAACTTCATATACGGGTTTGCAACGCGCTATCTCATCAGCACCCGTCGGCAGCAAGTCAATACGCTCACCGTCAAGGTCATAACCTACACAAAGACACAGCTCCTGCAAACCGTCCAAGACATCAAGTTTCGTAATGCAGAGTCCAGAAAGACCATTCACCTGAGCACTGCGTTTGAGCAAAGCAGCATCAAACCATCCACAACGCCGACTGCGCCCAGTCGTGACACCCTTCTCCGCACCAACCGTACTCATATGGTAGCCAGGAGTGCCTGGGGTTTGCCAATCGAGCTCGGTAGGAAATGGCCCACCACCCACCCGGGTGCAATAGGCCTTGGTGATACCTAGTACATAGTGCAACAAACCGGGGCCTACTCCTGCACCTGCTGCAGCATTCCCTGCGACACAATTACTAGACGTAACGTAGGGGTAAGTACCATGATCGACATCAAGCAAAGTACCCTGCGCCCCTTCAAACAGCAAGTTCCCACCACCCAAGTGCAACTCGTTCAGCTCACGCGAAACATCTGCCATCATCGGTCTGAGCAGTTCAGCATGGCGCATTGCCTCGGCATAAACCGGTTCAAATTGCACTGAACCATCTTTCATGTATGCAGCCAGCGCTTCGCTAAAGGGCTGATCAGCTGCACCAAGAAACGTCGTCAGTACATGGTTATGCAGATCTAAAAGTTCGCGCAATTTCTGCGCGAAGCGTTCTGGGTATTTGAGGTCTTGCACCCGCAAAGCACGACGTGCAATCTTGTCTTCGTAAGCAGGACCAATCCCACGACCAGTCGTACCAATTTTTTCTGCCCCACCTTGTTCACGAGCAGCCTCACGTGCGACATCCAAAGCGACATGGAATGGCAAGATCAGCGGGCACGACTCACTCACCCGCAAACGCGATCGCACCTCCACACCAGCTTTTTCAAGGCCTTCAATTTCTTCAAATAGCTTCGCCGCCGAGAGCACTACGCCATTACCAATGAAACACTTCACGCCCGGACGCATGATCCCGCTAGGGATGAGGTGCAGTGCAGTCTTTACACCATTGATCACCAAGGTATGGCCAGCGTTGTGCCCACCCTGAAAACGCACAACACCCTGCGCACTTTCAGTCAACCAGTCAACTAGTTTTCCCTTACCTTCGTCACCCCACTGGGTTCCAACTACGACAACGTTGCGACCTTTGTTCACTTTCATGCTCTTATCCAATTAATTTTTGAATGATTTACAAGACACGGACCACCCATTGGCCTGCCACACGCACCAATTCCCGATCACAGCCAAACTCATCCGTGACAGCCTCTTGCCCAGGCAAACAAGTGACCACAACCTCACCCTGCGACCGTAATGCAGCAACCAATACCTGCAACCCAGCATCGTCAATACAAGGCGCTCGAATCACACGTTCAGACACAAGCGGTGCGGCCACAACCGCCAGTTGTTTGACATCTAGACTGAAACCAGCAGCAGGACGATTGCGCCCAAATACCGCACCCACTTCGTCATACCGACCACCACGCACCAACGCATCACTGATACCCTGGGCGTAAATGCCAAACCGCATGCCACTGTAGTAGGTGTAACCACGCAAATCGGCCAAGTCGAAGGTGACCTGAACATCTGTGAGCTTTTCAGACACAGCACGCAACTCCGTGAGTACGTGACGCACGCCAGGCACTGCAGACAAAACTTTCTCTGCTTCACTCAGCACTTCAACATCGCCGTAAAGAGACAGCAATGCACGCAAACCCTCGCGTGCGACATGAGGAAAGTGACGCGTCAACTGCTGCAACTCACTCGCATCTTTGGCAGCCAATGCACGATGCACGGCACGCAAAACCTGCTCATCAACAATGACTCCAGCCAACAAACTGCGCACGATACGCACGTCTGCCAAATCAACACTAATCTCTGGAACCTGAACTGACTTCAAACAATCGAGCGCCAGATGCAAGGCCTCTAAATCAGCTTCTACTCCCTCGTAACCATAAATTTCTGCACCAAACTGGAGAGGCTCTCTCGTAGCATGCGGGCTGTCGGGCCTAGTATGAAGAACGGATCCGCAATAACACAAGCGTGTCACAGATGAACGGTTCAGCAAGTGCGCATCAATCCGTGCAACTTGCTGAGTCGTATCGGCACGCAAACCCAAAGTACGACCGGAAAGCTGATCGACGAGCTTAAACGTTTGGAGATCGAGGGCCTCCCCCGAACCAGTCAGGAGCGACTCCAAATGTTCCAACAATGGCGGCATCACCAACTCGTAGCCGTAGCTGCGCGCTGTATCGAGCAAACCACGACGCAATTTTTCAATATGCCGTGCTTCCGATGGCAAGGCATCGGCAATGTGATCCGGCAGAACCCAGGCGGACATGAGAGAAGGTGTTGCTGTTAAAAGAGGGATTCTACTGGGCGGTGATAGATAGACTTGTCCAAAAAAACAAGTGCAGCATCACACCCATGACAACAGAAGAAGACCTAAGACAAGGGCGCACAAGGCAAAAAATTGGATCTGACCATCACGCAATTGGGCTACTTTCAGGAACACCCTGCGCCATGTTGCAGGAGCCAAGAAGGGCAAAAGCGCCTCCAGCACCAAGACAATAGCGCATGCAGCAAGCCATTGATCTGACCAATTCATGCAACCCGAGGAGTTTTATTGCTTAGCAGACACCGTACTGGCACCACGCATCGATTTAAAAAACTCGGAAGAGGACGGATCAAGCACCATCACATCACTCTTCTTGCTAAAGCTCGCTTTGTAAGCATCTAGGCTGCGATAGAACTGCGCGAACTGAGGATCACGACCAAAAGCTTCGGCATAGATACGGGCGGCCTCAGCATCTCCCTCGCCCTTAATTTTCTGTGCATCACGATACGCATTGGCCACAGTAATTTCGCGCTGCCTATCTGCGTCCGCACGGATTTTTTCCCCTTCTGCCGCACCAGTGGAGCGCAACTCATTGGCTACACGCTTACGTTCGGCTTCCATACGTCGATAAACAGACTCTGTGATCGCCTCGACGTAGTCCACACGCGTGATACGTACATCAACAACGTCTACACCCCAAGGTTTGGCACCACGCACGGTCTCTAACACTTCTTTTTTGACGTCAGCCATCAATGCTTCTCGCTTTGTCGAAAGAAGCTCACGCACGGTACGCCGGTTAATTTCTTCTTGGAATGCGTTACGCACCACACGATTAAGTTGCAACGCCCCAGCGTTTTCGTCCATACCAACGTTACGGATGTACTCCGATGGATCAGAAATCCGCCAACGCACAAACCAGTCAATAACCACTCGTTGCTTTTCAGCCGTCAACATCGGCTCGGTATCAGAACTATCCAAAGTAAGCAGACGCTTATCGATGTAAGTGACATTCTGGAAAGGCGGCGGCAGCTTGAAGTTCAAGCCTGGCTCTGTGATCACCTCCTTGATCTGGCCCAGCGCATACACCACACCAAATTGACGCTGATCAACCACAAACAGCATCGAACTAGCCACTCCAAATAACACCAGAATGGTCGAAAGCAAAAAACCAATGCGGTTCACAAATTTCTCCTAGCGCAATTCGCGTTCACGCGAACGGCTGTTGTCACGAGCACGCGGATCAGAAGCCACACCAGAGGCTGCAGGAACCACTGGCGTAGCAGTTACCTGACCAGCAGCACTCTCCGGCGCTACCTGCTGCGCAACGCTTTGCATGATCTTGTCTAACGGCAAGTAAAGCAAGTTCGAGCCCTGCCGCGAATCCACCAATACCTTTGTGACGTTGCTGTAGATATGCTGCATCGTCTCCAAATACAAGCGATCTCGGGTGACCTGGGGGGCTTTTTGGTACTCGGTTAACAATGAGCTAAAGCGCTGCGCATCGCCTTGTGCCTGTGCAACGATGCGTGCTTTGTAAGCTGCCGCCTCTTCATTCAAACGCGAAGCCGTCCCGGTTGCTCGTGGAATCACATCATTGGCATAAGCTTCTGCCTCGTTTTTTGCACGCTCACGCTCTTGACCAGCCTTCAAGACATCATCAAAAGCAGCCTGAACCTGCTCAGGTGGACGCACACCACCTTGCTGCAAATTGATACCCACCACCTCCACGCCAATCTTGTAGCGATCCAAAATAGTCTGCATCAACTGACGTACACGGGGGGCGATCTGGTCACGCTCCTCCGCCAGAGCAGTATCCATCTTCATCTTTCCAACCACCTCGCGTACGGCAGTTTCAGCAGCCTGCACTACAGCATCTGCCGGATTTTTGCTTTCAAAAAGCCAAGCGCGGGCATCATTCAAGCGGTATTGCACTGCAAACTTGATTTCTACAATGTTTTCATCTTCAGTCAACATCGCAGAATCACGCAAACCAGTGCTTTTGATCACGCTATCGCGGCCCACATCAGCAGAGCGAATCTGCGTGACAAACACCAACTCATGGCGTTGAATCGGGTAAGGCAAACGCCAGTTGATGCCTGCACCCACGGTGGTCTTGTATTTACCGAATTGGGTGATCACGGCCTGCTGGCCTTCTTGCACAATAAAAACGCCTGTGCCCAACCAAACTGCCAGCGCAACACCTACAGCAAGGCCCAAGCCGACACCCGCATTTTTCATGTCCGGCTGAAAACCACCACCACCCACAGGTTGGCGCGGTCCACCACCGTTCCCACCGCCAAACAGGCCAGAAAGGCGGCGATTAAGGTCACGCCACAACTCATCCAGGTCCGGGGGCTGACCACCTGAACCACTGGGGCGGCGATCTGGCTGTTTAGGCTCGCCCTGGCGCCCATCTCCACCGACAGGCTCGTCACCTCGGCCCCAGCGAGGATCATTCAAGTTGAAAACACCCCGGATACGTTGCGGTAGCAAAGCCCAGCGGGGGGCACGAAGAGGAAAAATCATGCAATGTCTCAGCGTGGTTAGAGGCAAGCGAACGGGTGATTGTGCCTAATCAATCCAGAGCTTGCGGTAAATCGGGTGCAAGCCCAAGGGTCATGCTCGGGCCATGAACAGCCAACACGATGGCTGCCAACCTGTGGCGTAACGTGTCCAGGCCCTCCCCTGTGCGGGCACTGACAAAAATGCGCGACACCGGACGACCATCCATCTCATAGCTGTCTTCTAGTGCCTGGGGCCGTTGCTCGGGCGCAAGTGCATCCAGTTTGTTAAAAAGCAATACCTGTTTGATATCTGCTGCACCAATTTCAGACAACACCCTTTGCACCTGGGAAATCTGCTCGGGAAAATGAGGGTTAGCAGCGTCCACTACATGCAATAGCAAATCAGCATCTACAGCTTCTTGTAGCGTAGCTTGGAAGGCATCTATCAAACCGTGTGGCAGATCACGAATAAAACCCACCGTGTCTGATAGAGACACAGAACGCCCCGCATCGACCAAATACAGCTGCCGCGTAGTGGTATCCAAAGTGGCGAACAGCTGATCCGCTGCGTACGCTCGCGCCTTCACCAAGGCATTGAACAAGGTCGATTTCCCCGCATTGGTATAACCCACAAGAGAAATATTGAATGTTTCGCGACGTTCACGCTGACGGCGCTGGGTGCTACGTTGACGCTTGACTTTTTCCAGACGCTCTTTTGTGCGCTTAATGGCATCGCCAATCATGCGCTTATCGAGTTCGATCTGAGTTTCACCAGGCCCACCACGCTGGCCAATACCGCCTTGTTGGCGCTCCAAATGGGTCCAGCGACGCACCAGGCGCGTACTCAGGTACTGCAAACGCGCCAATTCCACCTGAAGCTTGCCTTCATGGCTGCGCGCGCGTTGGGCAAAGATTTCCAAAATCAGCAACGTGCGGTCGTACACCGGCACTTCCAGATAACGCTCTAAATTGCGCTGCTGCGCCGGACTCAAGGCTTGATCAAACAACACCTCAGCAGCACCATGCATCTGAACCAATAAACGAATTTCGTCGGCTTTGCCGCTGCCAACAAAAAGCGCCGCATCGGGCGCTTTGCGTTTGCAGCTCAGACGAGCGACAGGCTCCAAACCTGCGGTCTGCGCCAGTAAACCCAACTCTTCAAGTTCGGCATCGAAGTGAGGCACCCCCAAATCGACACCGACTAAAACAACGCCCACACGCTTGGCAGACTTGGACCGCTCAGAATCCACTGGTGCATCCTTGATGACAAGCTCCCCACAAGGGAGGGCAAAAACGCACCAAAACTCAGGCGCCTACAGCTTCGCCGTCCGCAGGCTCTGCGGTGGAGAAATTCACCGCACGGCCCGGCACGATGGTAGAAATGGCGTGCTTGTAAACCATTTGCGTGACGGTGTTACGCAGCAGCACTACATACTGGTCAAACGACTCGATCTGACCCTGCAGCTTGATACCGTTGACGAGATAAATCGACACCGGCACATGCTCGCGGCGCAGTGCGTTCAAGAAGGGATCTTGCAGAAGTTGGCCTTTATTGCTCACGATATGCTCCGTGTTCAAGTGTTGTTGTAATGCTCCACCTTACCACAGCAGGCTACGACCTACCGGGTCAGGGGCTGGAAAGTCTGCACAAAAGTCAGCTTCCAGCCCGACAAGGCTCATTCCTTATCGGCAAACGGGTTATGGGAAGTTTTGAATTCAATGCGCAATGGCGTACCCACCAGCTTGAATTCTTTGCGAAAACGGCCTTCCAAAAAGCGCTTATAGGCCTCAGTCACCAACTCCAAAGAGTTACCGTGAACCACGATCAAAGGGGGATTCATACCGCCCTGGTGAGCATAACGGAGCTTGGGACGGTAGCCACCGACACGCTTGGGCGTTTGAAACTGCACCGACTCCAACAACAAGCGCGTGAGCACTGGCGTCGGCATCTTGCAAGTAGCGGCTTTATGGGCCTGGATGATCGATGTCCACAAGGGTGCCAAACCCTGGCGTTTTTGGGCTGAGATGAAGTGCAGGTTGGCAAACTTCAAAAACGACAAACGCGTTTCAATCGAGCGCTCCAGCAGCTGGCGCTGGTAATCGTCCACGGCGTCCCATTTGTTCACAGCCAAAACCACCGCACGGCCACTTTCTAGGATGTAACCGGCGATATGGGCATCCTGATCGGTCACCCCCTGGGTGGCATCGAGCAACAGCAGCACGACGTTGGCCGACTCAATGGCCTGCAAGGTTTTGACCACCGAGAACTTTTCAATGGCCTCAAACACACGCCCTTTGCGACGCAAGCCTGCGGTGTCGATGAGTTCAAATTTTTGCCCCTGGCGCTCAAAAGGCACGCTGATGGCATCGCGCGTGGTACCGGGCATGTCAAACGCCACCAGGCGCTCTTCACCCAACCAGGTGTTGATAAGCGTGGATTTGCCCACATTGGGGCGCCCCGCCACTGCCAATTTGATCGGCCCCAGACCGTCGGCCAAAGCCTCATCCCCTTCTGGCTCCGGCAGGTTCAAAGGCTCCAGGGCCGTCTCTACCAGCCCCCGGATACCCTGACCATGGGCTGCAGACACAGGGTACACCTCGCCCAAACCCAGCTCATAAAACTCTGACAACTGGATGCCCGACTGCATGCCCTCGGCCTTGTTGGCCACCAGCACACAAGGCTTACCCAGGCGCCGCAGGTACGAGGCAATGTCGTGGTCTTGCGCTGACAGGCCTGCACGCACATCCACCACAAAAATCACCACATCCGCTTCAGCAACAGCCTGGCGGGTTTGCTTGGCCATCTCATGGAAGATACCGCCAGTGGCTTCGGGCTCGAAACCACCTGTGTCTATGACGATGTACTCGTGCTTGCCCTGGCGCCCCTGGCCGTAATGGCGGTCGCGCGTGAGTCCGGCAAAGTCGGCCACGATGGCGTCGCGCGACTTGGTCAAGCGGTTGAACAACGTCGATTTGCCCACATTCGGGCGCCCTACCAGGGCAATGATGGGCTTCATGCAGCCACTCTTTCATTCATCAAAATCACACCCTCGCGGGCCGTGTGCAGGATAGACCCGCACTCAATCAGGGCGCCAACCATAGACAGCCCCCTTGCGGGTGACCACCACCAAGGTATTGGCTGCCACCACGGGCGTGGCGGTAATGGCCGAGCCATCGGTGGCCAGGCGGTTCAAAGGCTGGCCGTCTTGTGCAGACAGCAAATGCACCCAGCCCGCGTCATCGCCCACCACCACGGAGCGGCCCAGCAACAAGGGCGCCGTCAGTTTGCGATGCTGCAAGGCTTCGTAGCTCCAGCCACGCTTGCCGTCACTGCGCTGCCAAGACTGCACGATGCCATTGCTCTCTGTGCCAAACAGCCGCTGTGCATCGCCTGCCACTCCGGTTGCACCTTGGGCTTTTTCACTCCACAAAGTCTGCCCCCGACTGGCATCCACGCAGGCCACTGCTGCTTGGAAGGCACGCACACACAACTGGCGCCCCTCACGGCTCACGGGGCCCACCAGCTCCACCAAGCGTTCCACATCATTGGTGCCACGTGGCGTAGCGACCGGGGCCTCCCAACGCACCGAACCATTGTCAGGGTGCACACCCACCAAGCGCCCACCCCAACCGACCACCAAGGTGTCGCCTACAGCCATTAACACGCCCGACTGACGTAGCACCAGCGCTTCGCCCTGGCGTGCCTGGTAACTCTGGCGCCACAGGCGCTTGCCAGTGGCAGCATCGAAAGCCGCCAAAGAGCGGTCGGCGGCTTGCACAAATACACGCTCGCCAGCCACCAGAGGCGCTGTGTACGCCTGTGCCGTCAAATTTTGGCGCCACAGCTCGCGCCCCTGGGCCAGACCGACCAGCGCATTGCCCTGCGTCACTACGGCAGTGTGGCGGCCATCGCTGCCCACGCCCGCCAGCAGCGGCTCACCCAGGGCCACGCGCCACTGTGTCTGACCCGTACGGGCATCAAGCGCTGTCACCTGGCCATCCAGCGAGGCCAACAGCACGCTGTCGCCCTGCACCTGCACCGTCAAGGGCAACACGCCCACCTCGCCCACCTGGGCGCGCCAGGCCTGGCGCACTTCCAGCACGGGCTCCATGGGGCCCAACTCCAGGGGCTTGGCTTGATTCGTGCCGCCCCACATCGAGCAGCCCCCCAGCATCAGCGAGGCCGCCACGCCCAGCGCCAGCGCACTGGCACGCACACGCAAATGGCGGGCGATCATTGCGCAGCTCCTTGCGTAGGTGCGGCGGCCACCACAGACGGCTGCACGCCCAAAGCATTGAGCTTGGCTTCCACCAGACGGCGGTAGTCCAGCCCCTCTTCCAGGCGCTTGTAAGCTTTTTCGTAAGCTGCAATGGCCTCGGCCTTCTTGTTTTGCAAGGCATAAATGTCGCCTTGGCGGTCAGCCACCAGGGCATCAAACTCAGGCGGCACACTGGCACTGAGCTGCTTGAGCGCATCGTCGTAGGCTTGCTGCTGCACCAGCACGGCGGACAGGCGCAGACGGGCCAGGGCCTGGTGGCCCTTGTCACTGGCGTTGTCTGCCGTCCACTGCAAAGCGGCCTTGGCTTCGTCGAGCTTGCCCTCGGTCACCAGGGCACGTGCGGCCTGCAAACTGGCCAACCCGGCTTGCGCCGTGCGGCCATAGCCGGACTGCAAATCACCCAGGGCCTGTTGGATGCGGGCGCTGTCTTTGGCGGCCACGGCGGCATCTACCGCATCGAACAACGCCGCCGCCTGCACGGCCTGGCGCTTTTGCCAGTACTGGTAGCCATTCCAGGCGGCCAGGCTGCCAAAGACGACCAGCGCAATGGCGCTGATGAGCGTGCCCCAGGTATTCCAGAAATGCTTGAGCTGGTCAAGCTGCTCTTGTTCTTCGAGGTCGAGATGGTTTGCCATGGCCTGTGTTCAAAAATCAAGCGTGCGATTGTAGGTGGGCCGCCCATTGGGCCGCTTCGGCCAGGGGGCGGGACTGCTGGGCGCCTTGGCCATCGCGCAGCGCTTTGACCGTCACTTCCCCTCGCGCCAGCTCGTCGGCGCCAAAAATCAAGGCAAAGTGCGCGCCGCTGGCGTCGGCCTTTTTGAACTGCGACTTCATGCTGCCCATGCCCTCGGCGCCCGCAGCGTGCATTTGCACCCGCACACCGGCGGCACGCAGCTGGCCCAGGGTTTTGAGCACCTGGGGCATGGCGGCTGCATCGGGCACGATGGCATAGGCATCGGTCTGCACTTCAGGAATGGCCGTGCCCAGCTCTTTCACCAGCTCCAGCACCCGCTCCACGCCCAGCGCCCAGCCCACGGCGGGCGCACTCTTGCCACCAATTTGTGCAATCAAATCGTCATAGCGCCCACCGGCGCAGATGGTGCCCTGCGAGCCCAGCAGATCGGTGACGAACTCGAACACGCTCAGGTTGTAGTAGTCCAGACCGCGCACCAAACGGGGGTTGACCGTCCAGGGCACGCCATTGGCATCCAAGATGGCCTTGAGCCCGTTGAAATGCGCCAAAGACTCCTCGCCCAGGTAGTCCAGCAGCTTGGGCGCCTGGTTGGCCAGCTCTTGCATGGCGGGGTTTTTGGTGTCCAGCACGCGCAAGGGGTTGGTGTACATGCGCCGACGGGCCTCTTCGTCAAGCACCTCTTGGTGCTGCTCCAGGTAGGCAATCAGCGCGGCGCGGTGCGCCTGGCGCTCGGCGGGCTGGCCCAGGCTGTTGATTTCCAGGCGCCACTGCGTCAAACCCAGGCGCTGGAACAGCGCCACGGCCAGCAAAATCAGCTCGGCGTCTACGTCTGGCCCGGCAAAGCCCAGCGCCTCGGCGCCAATCTGGTGGAACTGGCGGTAACGCCCACGCTGGGGGCGCTCGTGGCGGAACATCGGCCCCATGTACCACATGCGCTTGCCGCCGTCGTACAACAGGTTGTGCTCAACGGTGGCGCGCACCAGGCTGGCTGTGCCCTCGGGGCGCAGCGTGAGCTGCTCGCCGTTCAAGCGGTCCTCGAACGAGTACATCTCTTTTTCCACGATGTCGGTCACCTCGCCGATGCCGCGCACAAACAGCTGGGTGTGCTCGACGATGGGCGTGCGCACATTGCGGTAGGCGAAGCTGTCCATCACCTCGCGCACCTGCGCTTCCAGCCACTGCCAGCGGGCGGACTCGCCGGGCAGGATGTCGTTCATGCCTTTGACGGCGTGGAGTTTCTCGTTCTTAGCCATAAATGAATTTTTGCTCTTAAATAAATAGCTGCTCGCGCTTGACTGGCAAGGCTTAGAGGCCTATTTGACCCTTAAAAATTCGTGCCAGAGGCCACTACAACGCGGCGTACAGCCCTGAGTGGCCGTAGCGCAGCTGCCCAGGGCTAAAATTTCAAGCCAAATTGGCCTCCAAGGTGCACCAGATAAGCGCTAGCAGCTATGTTTTCGATAGCGAACCGTAGCGCTGCTGCACGTAATGTTCCACCAGCACCTGGAAGTCCTGCACGATGTTCTCGCCGCGCAAGGTGTGGGTTTTTTCACCGTCGATGTACACCGGCGCCACGGGCGCTTCGCCGGTGCCCGGCAGGCTGATGCCGATGTCAGCATGTTTGCTCTCGCCTGGGCCGTTGACGATGCAGCCCATCACCGCCACCTTCATGCTCTCTACGCCGGGATAGCGCGTGCGCCAGGTGGGCATTTGGGCGCGCAGGTAGTCGTCAATGCGCTTGGCCAGCTCTTGAAAAGTGGTGCTGGTGGTGCGGCCACAGCCCGGGCAGGCGGTGACGCTGGGCACAAACGCACGCAGGCCCAGGGATTGCAAAATTTCCGCCGCTACGACCACTTCTTGCGTGCGCGCCTCGCCGGGCTGGGGTGTGAGCGAGACGCGGATGGTCTCGCCAATGCCTTCTTGCAGCAAGATGGCCAGCGCTGCCGTAGAGGCCACCGTGCCCTTGGTGCCCATGCCCGCTTCGGTCAGGCCCAGGTGCAGGGCATAGTCGCAGCGGCGCGCCAGTTCGCGGTACACCGCAATCAGGTCTTGCACGCCGCTGACTTTGCACGACAGCAAAATGTTCTCGCCCTTCAGGCCCAGCTCCTCGGCGCGCTGGGCGGAGGTGATGGCGGAGGTGATGAGCGCCTCGTACATCACCTGGCGCGCGTCCCAGGGCGGGGTGCGCTGGGCGTTGGCGTCCATCAACTGCGCTAGCAGCTCTTGGTCAAGGCTGCCCCAGTTCACGCCAATGCGCACGGCCTTGTCGTAGCGCGCGGCGATCTCAATCATTTGCGCGAACTGGCGGTCTTTTTTCTCGCCCTTGCCGACGTTGCCAGGGTTGATGCGGTACTTGGAGAGCGCCTGGGCACAGGCGGGAAAGTCGCTCAGCAGGCGGTGGCCGTTGTAGTGAAAGTCGCCCACCAGGGGCACGGCAATGCCCATGCGGTCGAGCTGCTCACGGATGTGGGGCACGGCCTGTGCGGCCTCGGGGGTGTTGACGGTGATGCGCACCAGCTCTGAGCCCGCCAAGGCCAGCTCTTTGACCTGGATGGCGGTGCCAATGGCGTCCACCGTGTCGGTGTTGGTCATGGACTGGATACGCACGGGCGCGCCGCCACCCACGGTGACGACGTGGTCGCCCCAGGCGATGCGCGCCTGGCGTGTGGGCCGCAGTACAGGTGCCGCCAGGGCAATGGGAGCAGCCGCGAAGTCGGCGCCGCTAGGGTTGTTTTGCACGGTTATTTCACCTCAAAGCGCGCCACATTCACCTTGGTGGCGCTGCTGGTATCGAACACATGGCCACGCACGCGCACTTCGGTCGCACTGGCATTGCCGATCACCACCGCCCAGGGCGGCTGGCCTGGCACCTGGGCGGATTCGCCCGGTCGCAACACGCGCTCGAAGACCACGGCGCCCGCCGGATTGCGCACTTGCACCCACGACTGTTCACGCGCCACAAACTGCAACACCGACTCGCCCACCAGCGCGCTGCTGGCAACAGACGCTGCCACCACCGCAGCAGAAGCGCTGGGGGCTGCCACCGGAGTGGGCAACGTCGCCATGGCCTGCTGCACTGGTGCAGGCAAAGCGCCCAGAGGGCGGCTGGCCGCAACCGTTTCAGCCGCCGCAGGGGCAGGCACGTCCGCAGCCGAAGCCATGGGCAAGGGCACCGCAGGGGCAGTGTCAGACTGCTCTTGCACATCGGGCGCCTGAGCGGGCAGCGGCAAGGCACTGCCTGCTGGCGGCGTGGCAACGGTGGCGCCCTCCTCGCTGGCATGGTCCCAGCGCAGTACGCCCTCAGGTAAAAAATACACGGCTGCAGCCCCAAACAACAGGGCCAGCACAGCCAAAGCAGCGCCACGCGGCACAGCAGGCAAGGCCATGCGCCGCTCACCAGGCTGGCGGAAAGTGGTGTTGAGCGCAGGCTTTTCCGGCAACAGCCGCGGCATCACGCCATGAGGCAGGCGCTCCAGCACAGGTGCCGGGTCAATTTTCAGCGTGCGGCAGATACTGGAAGCCAATGCACGCGCAAATACAGCGTCTGGCAAGCTGGCATAGTCATCTTCTTCCAAGGCCTGCAGCTTGGGGATGGTCACTTTCAAAGACGCAGCCAGCGCAGCAATATCCATACCGGCCGCTTCACGCGCCTGGCGCAGCAGCACGCCAGCACTGGGGCCAGCTTGTTCCAACGGCGGGGGCTGCTGCGGTGGCCCTCCTGTGTGCATCGTTTCACTCATCAAAGGCCCTCCGCGCCCACAACCCCGCCTCAGGCGATTGTGGGAAGCGCCGCTGTAGTTGTTCACTGAGCTGGCGCAGGGCCACATCGTTGCGCAAGGCATGTTCAATCTTCATGCCCAGCCACAACGACTGGGCATTGGCCAACTCGCTGTTGTTCAAGCGCCGGATGTAGAACTGCGCCCGTTCCAAGTCACCTTGGCGCCGCAACAGCAGCGCCAAGTTGTAGCCGACGACAGGGTTGCCTGGGTCGAGCTCATACGATTTGAGCAAGGCTTGCAAGGCGGGTGCTTCTTTGCCCTCGGCCTGCAAGCACAGGCCCTGGGCCATGAAGGTTTTATGGCGGGCGTTGTAATTGCGTTGCGCCAGCGCCTGCTCAAACTGCTGCTGCGCTTGAACGTAATTTTTCTGCTGGCACAACAGCCAGCCGTAGTTGTGCGCTACGTCGGGGTCGTTGGGGCGCAGACTGGCGGCGCGGCGAAAGCTCTCTTGCGCCATGGCTTGGTCGTCCAAGCGCATGAACACCAGGCCACGCAGGTTGTAGGCGTCGGCCAAATTGGGATTGATGGCCAGCACCTGGCGAATTTCATCCAGGGCTACGTTGAACTGGCCCCGCTCGAAATAGCTGGCAGCCAGCTCCAATCGAATGCGCGCACGGCGCTGGGCATCGCTCTCGCCCTCCCCGCCCGAGGCAGCCGCCGTGGCTGCCTCTTCCTGGGACTGCGCAAAGCCTGTACCCGACGAGGTGGCACACCCCGTCAGCAGCGCCAAACCCACCAGGCCCAGCGCAGCCATGCCACGCAGCCCTGGCCACTGCAGCACCTTCTCTGCCCTTGTTCCTACCGTCATGCACAGCCTCCTTGTCGTGCGGGCCGAGGGCCAGTGCGCTGCCGTACCGGCCCGCACCGCACCGCGCCCTGTTTCTCAGAGTGGTTTGATTTCGATGGTGCGCCGACGCGCCATGCGTTCAGCCGCACGGGTGCGGTCTTGCACGTCACCAGCCAACTGGCCGCACGCTGCATCAATGTCATCCCCACGGGTTTTGCGCACCGTCGTCACTATTCCTGCATCGCTGAGGATTTTGGCAAACGCCGTCACCTGGGCCGAAGAAGAGCGCCGCAAACCGGACTCGGGGAAGGGATTGAAAGGAATCAAATTGAACTTGCACCACGCCTTGCCCTGGCCATGTTTGCGCACCAAGGCGATGAGTTGCTGGGCATGCTCGGGCTGGTCGTTCACGCCATCGAGCATGCAGTATTCGAAAGTGATGAAGTCGCGCGGTGCGTGCTCCAGGTAGCGCACGCAGGTTTGCAACAGTTCATCCAAAGGGTATTTGCGGTTGAGCGGCACCAAATGCTCGCGCAGCGCATCGTTGGGGGCGTGCAAGGAAACCGCCAAAGCCACCGGACAATCTTGAGCCAAGCGATCCATCATCGGCACCACGCCAGAGGTGGACACCGTCACACGCCGACGCGACAGGCCATAGCCGTGGTCGTCCAACATGACGCGCAGTGCGGGCACCAAGGCGTTGTAGTTTTGCAGCGGCTCGCCCATGCCCATCATTACCACGTTGGAGATGACACGCTCGCTGCGCCCCAGGTGTTGGCGCAGGTAGTGCTCGGCAAACCAGAGCTGGGCGATGATCTCGCCCGTGGTGAGGTTGCGGCTGAAACCTTGGTGACCCGTGGAGCAAAAGCGGCAACCCACCGCACACCCCGCCTGAGACGAGACACACAGCGTGCCCCGGTCATCTTCGGGAATGAATACAGCCTCTACGGCATTGCCGCCACCCACATCGAACAGCCACTTGATCGTGCCGTCTTGCGATTCTTGCTGCGCGGACACATTCAGCCCGCTGATGTGAGCGCAGCACTTTAATTTTTCACGCAGGGACTTGGCCAGATCGGTCATCTGATCAAAATCGCTGGCACCACGCTGGTGAATCCAGCGAAACAGCTGCGTGGCGCGAAAACGCTTTTCCCCTAACTGCTCGCAATAAGCAGCCAAACCATCGAGGTCAAAATCCAGAAGATTGCTTGTCGTCATGCCCACAGCCGGTTGGGCCGCCCTGCCCGGCTGGGGCATGGCGGCGTCGCGCATTAACGCGAATAGATGTTCAGGCCAGGGAAGAAGAACGCCACTTCCACAGCAGCGGTTTCAGCGGCATCGGAGCCATGCACGGCGTTGGCATCAATGCTGTCAGCGAAGTCAGCACGAATGGTGCCGGGCTCAGCCTTCTTGGGGTCGGTTGCGCCCATCAGTTCACGGTTTTTCAGGATGGCATTTTCACCTTCCAGCGCTTGCACCATAACGGGGCCGGAGATCATGAAATCGACCAGGTCTTTGAAGAAAGGACGCTCTTTGTGCACAGCGTAGAACTGCTCGGCCTCCAGGCGCGACAGGTGAATCATGCGGGCAGCCACCACCTTCAGGCCAGCGGCTTCAAAGCGGGCGTAGATTTGGCCGATGACGTTTTTGGCAACTGCGTCGGGCTTGATGATGGAGAGGGTACGTTCGATGGCCATGTGGATTTCCTTGGAAAGTTGAGAGTGTTTTTTTGCCCTGTCAGGCAAAACGCGCGATTTTACCGGCCCGGCTACCTGTGAACGCGCAAAGTGGCATACACCACGGCTGCGCAGCCCATCACCTGCCAGCTACCTGCCAAACCTTAGCGGGCGCTGCGGCGCCCGGCACGCTTTTGCGCCTGACGCTGGTCTTGGCGCTGACGCGCGAGGCTGTCGGCACCGATATAGCCGACCGATGTCTTCATGGGGTCGGGCTGGGATGTGCTCGCGCTGCGCTGCGGCGGGCGGCTGCGCAGCGCAGGGCGCGCACCACCACGGTCTGCTGCACTGCGGCTGCGCCCGGGCGCTGCCTGGGGCCGAGGCTGAGAGGGCATCCCTGCAGCCTGCATCAGCGCACGGATATCGTGCTCATCGAGTTCCATCCACGCACCACGCTTGAGACCACGCGGCAGCACCATGGCACCGTAACGAATACGAATGAGCCGACTGACGGCATGGCCTACGGCTTCAAACATGCGGCGCACTTCGCGGTTGCGCCCTTCGGAGATGGTCACACGGTACCAACGGTTGGCGCCTTCGCCACCGCCATCTTCAATCGATCCAAAGGCAGCAGGGCCGTCTTCAAGCTGTACGCCATCGAGCAAACTCTGGCGCTCGTCGTCGCTCAGAGGACCGAGCACGCGCACGGCATACTCACGCTGCAGACCAAAGCGCGGGTGCATCAGCTTGTTGGCCAAATCTCCCGAGCTGGTCAACAGCAACAACCCCTCCGTATTCAAATCCAGCCGCCCGACAGACTGCCATTTGCCCTGCTGCAAGCGCGGCAACTTCCGAAACACGGTGGGACGGTTTTGCGGATCGTCATGCGTCACCACCTCACCCGTGGGCTTGTGGTAAGCCAAGACGCGCACCGGTGCGGGCTCAATGCGCAGGCGAATCGGTTTGCCATTGACTTTGACCTGGTCGCCAAACTGCACCCGCTGGCCCACGTGGGCAGGCTGGTTATTCACCGAAATGCGCCCTTCCACAATCATCTGCTCCATCTCCAGGCGCGACCCCAATCCAGCCTGCGCCAGCACCTTGTGCAGCTTGGGAGATTCGGGCAACGGCTGGAGCACGCGCTTGGGTGGTGCCAAGTCAACACGCGACTCGTCCGCATCTAGCACACCTGCCACAACGTCGGCAAAGTCATAACCGGGTACGGGCACGGCCTCAGGAGCCTCAGCAGGCACAAGTGCTTCGACACTTTCTTGTGGCACGACGGCTGCAGAACGTGGCGGGCGGGCCGCATCCGGCGCGCGGGGTCGGCGAGGTGCACCACTGCGGGGGGCATTGCCACCCTTGGGCGAAGAGGCGGGGCGAGGACGTGGATTCATAACAAATTCTCCGGGCTGTTGGCGACAGCCTGTTCAGGGTGAGGGGCAGCCCCCTCGGGCGCGGCAGCGTCGGGCGCAGCCAACAGCGTGTTCAATGGTTCGATGGCAGGTGGCGCATGGGGGTCTTCCAACAGCGGCAATTGGCTCAAGGACTGCAAACCCAAGTCATCCAGAAACTGCCGCGTGGTGGCCAACAAGGCGGGACGCCCCACCGTGTCGCGATGGCCAACCACTTCAACCCAGCCACGTTCCTCGAATTGCTTGATCAGCAACCCATTGACAGCCACACCACGAATGTCTTCGATATCGCCGCGCGTGACAGGCTGGCGATAGGCAATGATGGCCAAAATCTCCAACGCTGCACGGCTGTAACGCGGTGGCTTTTCCGGATGCAAACGCTCCAAATACACCCGCATGTGCGGACGGCTTTGAAAACGCCAGCCCGAAGCCACTTGCACCAGCTCCAGTCCCCTGCTCTCCCAAGCCTGCTGCAGCTGCTGCAACAAGTCCTTGATGGCAGAAGCATCGAGCGCATCATCAAACAGCAGGCGCAGCTCGCGCAGACTCAAAGGCTGGGGCGAGCAAATCAGGGCGGTTTCGAGGACACGAGTGGCGTCCAGCGCGTTCATGGTGTGGTGTGGTGTGAAGGGCAGCCAGAGCGCACCGCTGCTGGGCCAGGGGCGCTGCAACGTTGGCAGGCCAAAGAAAAACGGCCCACGGGCCGAAAAGGGCTCAATTGTAGCCCAGCACCTGCAACAAGCTCTGCTCCAGCCCCTGGGCCGCAGGCTGTAGTTCTGCCTGCTGCATGGCTTGGCGAAAATCGTCAGGCAAGGGTGCGAACAACTCCAGCGCCTGTCCCGTCACCGGGTGCGCGAACGCCAAACGAAACGCGTGCAATGCCTGGCGCTGCAAGCCATGCAGCGGCGTACCTCCATACAGCGCATCCGCCCACAATGGATGGCCCAAATGAGCCATGTGAACACGAATTTGGTGTGTGCGTCCGGTATGTAAGCTGCAACGCACCAGGCAGCCCTGGGCCTGGCTGGCCACACAGGCCACATCGGTGCGCGCCTCTTTGCCAGGGTGCTGCGCCAAATCTACCACCGCCATGCGCAAGCGATTACGCGGATCGCGCCCCATAGGGGCCTGCACGCTACGCTGCAGTGGGCCCTGCCAGGCACGGTGTGCCAACGCCAGATACTGGCGCGATACCGCACGCGCGGCAATCAAACGCACCAAAGCGTCCATGGTGGAGCGCTCGCGTGCCACCACCATCAAACCACTGGTGTCCTTGTCTAAGCGGTGCACGATACCCGCCCGCGGTAGCTGCTGCGCCCGCACATCACGCCCCAGCAAGCCATTGAGCAAGGTCCCACTCCAATGGCCCGGTGCGGGATGCACCACCAAACCTGCCGGCTTGTTCACCACCAGCAAATGAGCGTCTTCGTAGACCACATCCAACGGCATCTGCTCTGGGCGAAACGCCTGGCTTTGTTCGGTGGGCCGAATCTCCACCGCTAGCACTTCACCAGCCTTGACCTTGTGCGCGTGTTTGAGCACCACTTGGCCATCCAGGCGCACACAGCCCAGGGACTGCAATTGCTGCAAATAACTGCGCGAGAGTTCAGGCACCAAATCAGACAAGGCTTTATCTAGGCGCAAGCCATGCTGAGCGGCACCCACTGTCAGGGTGCGCAATTCTGTTTGGATCGCCTCAGGATCAGCTTCGTCCGCCTCTGTGGACGCAGGCCCCGCTTCGCCCTGGGCCAAAGGCTGCAGCGTGCTCACCGCGAGGGCAGGTAGCGTGCAGGATCCACCGGCTTGCCCTGGCGTCGAATTTCAAAGTGCAGCTTCACGCGATCGGCATCAGTGCTGCCCATTTCAGCAATTTTCTGGCCCTTACGCACTGACTGATCCTCCTTCACGAGCAAGGTTTGGTTGTGCGCGTAGGCTGTCAAAAAGGTGTTGTTGTGTTTGAGAATGACCAAGTTGCCATAGCCACGCAAGCCTGCACCGGCATAAACCACACGCCCATCGGCTGCCGCCAGTACGGGGTCACCGGCCTTGCCACCGATGTCGTAGCCCTTGTTACGCGCTTCGTCAAAACCCGCCAGCAGCGGCCCGGTAGCAGGCCACATGAAGCCCAGGCCATCGTCACTCACACTACCGCCACCAGACGAGGCCGCAGGCGACGTTGCCACAGGGGCAGGCGTGGCCGTGGTCACGGGCCGCGAGGTGGTAGCGCTATCGCTCCCCACCACAACGGTAGCGACCTGGGATGGAGGCACCACACGCAGCACCTGCCCCACTTCGATCAAGTTGGGATTTTCCAGGTTGTTCCAGCGCGCAATGTCTTTCCACGACTGGCCGTTTTCCAGACCAATACGAATCAACGCATCGCCCGGTTTGACGGTGTAATAACCTGGTTTACCGGCGTTTTCAGCGCCAGGCAGTGCTGGCGCCGCCTCAACCACCTGGCCCGGCACAGCGCCCGACGATGCGCGGCTCGATGGGCCTCGGTCTTCCACAGGGGCCTTGTGCCCAGAGCTGGCGCAGCCACTCAATACCGCTGCTGCAACTGCCACCGAACTCCAGAAACCCAGACCACGCACACACCACATAAAAGCTTTCCTTCAGGCAATCCCCGATTTTAGGGGGACAAAATGTACCGCTTCCAGCACCACTTCCTTGAAGCCTTGCTCAGTTTTATCAATCACCAGCAAAGCCTGGCGTCCTGAAGCGTCGGCCAACGGAGCCACCAGGCGCCCACCCCGTGCGAGCTGATCGCACCACGGTGCCGGCACCGCTTCACCACCAGCTGCAGCAATGATGGCGGCGTAAGGCGCTCCAGGTGCATAGCCCTGCATACCATCACCCAAGATCAGGTGGACATTGGTCAGGCGCAGGGGACGCAAGTTGCTGCGGGCCCGCTCGTGCAGGCCACGCAGACGCTCCATGGAATACACCTCACGTGCCATCTGCCCCAGCAAAGCCGCCTGGTAGCCGCAACCTGTGCCAATTTCCAGCACCCGGCCCAGCCCACCTTTGGCACCCGGTGCCCCCAACAGCAGCTGCAACATGCGCGCCACCACACTAGGCTTGGAAATGGTCTGCCCCAAGCCAATGGGCAAGCTGGTGTCTTCATAGGCCTGGTTGACCAACGCGCTATCGACAAAACGGTGGCGTTCTACCGCCTGCAACGCCTGCAATACAGCTGCTGCCGTGATACCCGTGGCAGCCACGCGCTGCACCATACGAGCGCGCACTGCCGCAGAATCCAAACCCACACCCTGTGGTGGCAGGCTGGCGACACGCGGCGCAACGGCAGGCATGGCCACAGGAGCACGGACAGGCGCTGGCGCGGCCGTGGAAGGCAAACGGGCAGGAAACCCTGGACGGCGAGACTGCATCTCAGCGCCCCGCCATGCCTGTGCTCAGGCGTGCTGCCGTCTGAGCCCAATAGGCCAGGCGATCGTGGTCGGTCAAATCCACCTGCAACGGCGTCATGGCCACATGGCCCTGGGCAATGGCATGAAAATCTGTGCCCTCAGAAGCATCTTTGGCCGCTCCCGCGCCGCCAATCCAGTACATGGTTTCACCACGCGGGCTTTCTTGCACGATCACGCGCTCGGCGGCATGGCGCCGCCCCAGACGGCATAGCTTGATGGGCCGCAACGCTTCGTAGGGCATATTGGGAATGTTCACATTCAACAGCCAAGGGGTGGTGCCCAGCAGCTGCTGGGCCTGCATTTGCTGCACGATCTCCCGCGCCTGGCGCGCCGCACCATCGAGCTCTCCCCAGCCCTTGTCCACCTGCGAAAAGGCGATGGCGGGAATACCAAACAAATACCCCTCCATGGCCGCGCCCACAGTGCCGGAATAAATCGTGTCATCGCCCATGTTGGCACCGTTGTTGATGCCAGAGACCACCAAATCTGGCCGGTAGCCCAGCAGCCCTGTCAGGGCAATGTGTACACAATCGGCCGGAGTGCCATTCACATAACGAAAACCGTTGGCCGCGCGATGCACGTACAGCGGCGCATTCAGGGTCAGGGCGTTGGACTTGGCGCTGTTGTTGTGCTCGGGCGCCACCACATCGACCTCGGCGATACCGCGCAAGGCCTCGTACAGGGCCACGATGCCGGGCGCCTGGTAACCGTCGTCGTTGGAGAGGAGGATTTTCATGGTCTGTGCAAGTTGGCAGCGATTGTAGGCAAGCCTCACCCGCAGCCAGCCCTGCCAACCCCGCGATTTCGCACCGCGGTTCACAAGGCGGCCCGGCTCTGTCACACTCCTGGGCCTTTTGCTCGTCCTCACCGCACCCCCTACCGGCCTATGGCAGATCGCAACATCTCCAGCATCGCACGCGAAACACTCAAACAATTAGCGCTGCGCAGGCTCGCTCCCACGCCCGACAACTACCAAAGCATTTTTGCCGAAGTGGCAGGTCTGCCCGCTGAGACGGTCGGCTTTCCCGAGCAGCAACTGCGCGCCATCTTGCGCGTGCTGCCAGCGCAAACGCCACAGCAGATCCGCCTGATTGAGCAACTGGGCGCCGCCATCAACCGCAAAGAGTGGAGTGCGCTGCAAAACGTCATGATCGGCTACGCCAACCTTGGCCTACAGGCCGTGGCCACTGCCGTGCCAGCGCCCGCCTCCGAGCCAGCCCACATCCTGCCCGACGACCTGAGCGAGCAACTAGCGCGGGTGCTCGACAGCGTGGTGGCCTGCCTGAGCGAGGATGACGTGCGCATCCACGACATGGCGGTGCAAATCATCAATTTGTTGCGTGAGGGCCACGTGCCGGCCTCCACGCTGGTGCTGCTGCTCAACAACTTCACCTACCGCCTGTCCTTCAGCGCAGAAGACCAGGCCAGCGTGCGCCTGACCCTGCTGCAGCTGCTGCACATGGTGTTTGACAACATTGCCGCACTCAGCCCCAACGACGAATGGCTGCGCGGCCAAGCGGAAGCACTGATGGCCGCCACCGCGCCGCCGCTGACGCTGCGCCGCCTCGACGATGTGCAGCGGCGCCTGAAAGACGTGATCTTCAAGCAAACCGAAGCGCGCGCACGTGCCGACGAAGCACAAGAGCAGATGAAAGAGCTGCTGGCGCACTTCATTGACCGCCTGGCCAAAATCAGCCACTCCAACGACCAATTCCACGGCACGCTGGAGCGCTGTGCCGAGCTGATTGGCCGCGCCGATCGGCTCGAAGACATCACTCCCGTGCTGCACGAAGTCATGAGTGCCACCCGCGCCATGGCGCTAGACAGCCGCGTGGCCCACGAAGAGCTGCAAGACCTGCGCGCGCGCACCGATGCCAAGCACGCAGAAATTGCCAAACTGCAGCAAGAACTCGACCGTGCCAGCGCCCTGGCACGCCACGATCCACTGACCGGCGCGCTGAACCGCAAGGGGCTGGACGAAGTGCTGGAGCGCGAAATCGCCCGCGCCGGGCGCCACGGCGGGCCGCTGTGCCTGGCGCTGCTGGACGTGGACAATTTCAAAGCCATTAACGACCGCCTGGGCCACGAAACCGGCGACGCCGCCCTGGTGTACCTGGCACACACTGCCCGCCGCGCCATGCGCCCGCAAGACATGCTGGTGCGCTACGGCGGGGAAGAGTTCGTCATCGTGCTGCCCGACACCACCCAGGCCCAGGGCGTGGAAGCCATGAAGCGGCTGCAGCGTGAACTGACCCCGCATTTTTGCCTGCACACCACCGAAAAAATCCTCATCTCCTTCAGCGCTGGCGTGGCCGAACTGGACGCACAGGAAAGCGGCAACGATGCCATTCGCCGCGCCGACCAAGCCATGTACCTGGCCAAGCGTGCAGGCAAAAACCGCGTACTGGCTGCTTAGGCCTGACCTTTTTCCTTCTTTTCAACTCCTTTTTTCATAGCTGCTTGCGCTTGCCTGGTAAGCCTGAGAGGCCTATTTGATACAAAAAAATCCTGTCAGAAAGCGCCGCCAGGCACCAGCACAGGTCACAGCCGCAGAGGGTCGGCCCGAACGCCGCATTTTCAGGCATCAAAATCGGCTTTAAGCCTTGATAGGCAAGCGCAAGAAGCTCCTAAAAAAAGAGCAAATCAAGCACAATGAAAAAAATCTTCATGGGCGTCAAGCTGCGCAGCCTGCGTGCCGAGCGGGGCCTATCGCAAACGGCGCTGGCACAAGCCCTGGACCTCTCGCCCAGCTACCTCAACCAGATCGAACAAAACCAGCGCCCGCTCACCGTGCAGGTGCTGCTCAAATTGCACCGCGCCTTGGGCGTGGACATCCAACAATTTTCCGAAGACGACGAAGCACGCCTGCTGGCAGCCCTGCGCGAGGCCCTGGCCGATGCCCCCCAGCCCGTACCACTGCCCGAGCTGCAGCAGGTGGTGGCACAAATGCCAGCCCTGGGCCAAGCCATCCTGGCACTGCACCAGCGCCACCAACAAGCCCAAGAGCGCCTGGAAACCCTGGCGCTGCGCCTGGGCGATGGGCGCAGCGATGCGGCCCTGCCACCTGCCATGCCCTTCGAAGTGGTGCGCGACTTCTTCTTTGCCCACAAAAACTACTTCGACAGTGTGGACCGCGCTGCCGAGGCGCTGGCCCAGCAAGCCCCCAGCCTGAGCAGCGGAGCCCTGGTGCCTTGGCTGGCCGAGCGCTTGCACAGCCGCCATGGCGTACGGGTGCAAGGCAGCGCACACCCGGGGGGCAGCAAGCGCTATTTCGACCCGGGCACACGCACCCTGGCGCTGGCCGACAGCCTACTGCCCGCACAACAAGCCTTTGAACTGGCCACCCAACTGGCCCTGCTGGAAGCGGCCGACACGATTGCGGCCTGCCTGGATGCCCCCCCGCTGGCACAGCCCGGCACACCAGCCAGCGCCTCGGCGCGCAAACTGGCGCGGCTGGGCCTGGCGAACTATTTTGCCGGTGCGCTGCTGCTGCCCTATGGCGCGTTTCTGGCTGCGGCACAAGCGCTGCGCTACGACATCGAACTGCTGCAGCAGCGCTTTGGCGTGGGCTTTGAAACCGTGTGCCACCGCCTGAGCACACTGCAGCGCAGCGAGGCGCCGGGCGTGCCCTTTTTCTTCGTGCGCGTGGACCGTGCTGGCAACATCAGCAAGCGCCAATCAGCCACCCACTTTCACTTCAGCCGCACGGGTGGCACCTGCCCGCTGTGGAACGTGTACGAAGCCTTTGGCCAGCCCGAACGGGTGCTGCGACAAATCGCCACCATGCCCGACGGGCGCAGCTACCTGTGGATTGCGCGCACCGTCAGTGGCGGGCAGCGCGGCTACGGCGCACCGGGCAAGACCTTCTCGGTCGGGCTGGGCTGCGACATCCGCCACGCCTGCCATCTGGTGTACGCCCAGGGGCTGGACTTGCACGCCCCGGCAGCAGCCACGCCCATCGGCATGGGTTGCAAGGTCTGCGAACGCCAGGCCTGCCCGCAACGCGCTTTCCCCTACATTGGCCGCGCGCTGGACGTGGACGAAAACCACAGCCGCTTCACCCCCTACGGCGCCGGGGCCTAGCCATGCCCTAGCAGCGCGCTCTTTGCCGTACCATCCACACCCCAGCTCCCCCCAACATCGGCAGCATGCACTTTCATATCCCCACCATGCTGTTGATGTTGGTGGTGGCCTTTGGGGTCATGGCAATGGGCTTGGCATTTTTTGCCCCGGCGCAGCACCGGGCGCTGCGCCTGACAGCCCTGGGCCTGCTGGTGCATGGCGCGGGCTACGCCCTGCTGGGCCTGCGCGGCGACATTCCGCTGCTGCTGTCCATCCTGGGTGGCAACCTGGGCATCACCTTGGCAGCGGCGCTGTACCTGCTGGCGCTGTACCGCTTTCAAGAGCGCGCGCCCCACTGGTGGCTGCTGGCACTGCCGGTGCTGATCGTGGGCCTGGGCATGGCCCTGCTGCTGGACAACTACACCGGGCGCAGGCTGCTCAGTTCCCTGGTCGCGCTGTGCCAATTTGCCCACATGGCTCTTTTGCTGTGGCAGCGGCGGCGCCACACCGCCGGGCGCGGGCAGTATTTGGTGCTGTGTGCCGCGCTGGTGGTGTGCGCCACCATGGTGCAACGCAGCGCCGCCTATGTGCTGGGCATGGACAGCGCACGCTCCCTCCACGACGCCACGCCCACCGTGATCTGGACGTTTTTGATGGTGCTGCTGAGCGTGCTGTTGCTGGCACTGGGCCTGCTGATGATGACGCAAGAGCGCGTCGAACAGGCTCTGAGCAGCAGTGAATGGCGCTACCGGCGCCTGGTCGAAGCCGCCAACGAAGGCATTTGCGTGCTGCAAGACGGCGTGTTTCGCTACATCAACCCCAAAGGCACCCAGCTGTTTGGCCTGCCCGAAGAGGCACTGCTAGAGCGCCCCATTCTGGAGCTGATCCACCCCGACGACTGGGATCTGGTACGCCACAACTACGCACTGCGCATTGAGGGCAAAGCCGACGCATTGCGCTACGCCGTGCGGGTGCTGACGGGCCCACAACGCACGCTGCGCTGGTTTGAGATCAGCGGCGTACGCATCGACTGGCATGGCCGCCCTGCAGGTCTGAATTTTTTCACCGACATCACCGAGCGGCGCACGCTGGAAGAGCAAATCCACCAGCTCGCCTACCACGACGCCCTCACCGGCCTGCCCAACCGGCGCCTGCTCATCGACCAACTGCGCCTGGCCATGGCACGCAACCAGCGCAACACCAGCTTCGGAGCCGTGGTTTTCCTTGATCTGGACAACTTCAAGCCCCTGAACGACCAGCATGGGCACCAGGCAGGCGATCAGCTCTTGGTAGAAGTAGCGCTGCGGCTACGCACCAGCGTGCGCACCAGCGACACCGTGGCCCGCCTGGGGGGAGATGAATTCGTCGTGCTGCTCGATGACCTGGGCAACGATGCTGAACAGGCCAAGGCGCAAGCGCTGCAGCTGGCAGGCAAGCTGATTGAGCGGCTGTCGCAACCCTACGAGCTGGAGGGGACAGAGGGCGATGGCCCCATTACCCACCGCTGTACGGCCAGCGCCGGGGTGGCGCTGTTTGCCGGCCTGCACAGCGGCGCCGAGGCACTGCTCGACCAAGCCGACGCGGCCATGTACCAGGCCAAACAAGCGGGCCGCAACCGGGCGCACTGCAGCGGGGCGGCGGCCCCGGCAGCTTAAGAGCGTGTTCACGATCTCCACGCGGGTGTGCAGGCGCGGAATCGGGCGGTCTGCGTTGTTGCAAATCCTCGCAATAGCAAGGCTATTGCTGCGGTTTGCGCCTAGCAGCCCATCCCGATCCGCATCCTGCACCCCTT
>JAYRPZ010000011.1:0-5842 GCA_041910915.1 Acidovorax sp. | reverse complement strand
GCACCACAGGCCCGAGAGGCCGTCGAAAATTTTGCGGCCTTCGGAGTCGGTGTAGTAGGCACCGCTGCCCTCCACGATCATGCGCGGGTTGGCCTTGAACTGGCGGTTGCCGGTGTAGGGCATCCAGTGGGCGTCGAGCCACTGGGCGTCCATGCGGGGTGCAACACTGGCGGCAGGGGTGTCGATGGGAGCAAAGCTCATGGGAAGTCTCCGGTACAAAAGGGGCCCCACGTGGGCCATGGAGCCGCCATTGTTGCGTTGGTGACAGATTGCTCAAAGAGAGCAATATCAATGTTCACTTGCCAGTTGATGCAAGTATCCGTCACCCATACCGCAGTGGCATAGCTTTCAATTTGCTATTAAATACATAGCTGCTTGCGCTTTTTGGATGGGCGCTATTGCCAGTTTTGACTGGAAGCACGCAATCGCCCTGCTTACAATTTGGCCATGCGCAGGTTCACCTCCCTCCGATGCGCCAGCGTGGCCCGGCGTTGGCTGGCGCTGGCGTGCTTGCTGGCCGCGCCGCTGGCGGGGGCTGCTGAAGTACCCGCCGCCGCGCCAGCCCGCATTGACATTGGTGTGCTCACCGTGCTCGACGGCGAAGACACGCAGCGCCTGTGGCAACCGCTGGCCGATGGGCTGGCCCGTGCCTTGCCAGGTCACAGCGTGCACCTGCAGGTGCTAGACCCCGATGCGCTTGACGCCGCAGTGGCGCAGCGTGCACTGCATTTTGTGGTGACGAATCCAGGGCACTACGTGCGACTGGAGGCACGCCACGGCACCACGCGCATCGCCACCCGCACCCCGCCGGAAACCGACGACCCTGCCCACACCGTGGGCTCGGCCGTGGTGGTGCGCGCAGGCACCCCAATACCCGCCACGCTGCAGTCCTTGCGCGACATGCGCGTGGCCGCGGTGGCCGAAGATGCCTTTGGGGGCTACCAGCTGGTAGCTCGCGAATGGCTGCGTAACGGCTTGGACGCGGAGGCGGGCGCGGTGCAGCGCGTGTTCACCGGCTTTCCGATGCAGCGCGTGGCCGATGCGGTGCTGGCAGGCCAAGCCGACGCAGGCATTCTGCGCACCTGCGTGCTGGAGCAACTCGAACGCACCGGCCGCGTGGCCCCCGGCACGCTGGTGGTGGTAGGCGCGCGGCCCGATGCGCTCGCGCACTGCCAGTCGTCCACACCGCTCTACCCCGGCTGGGCCTTTGCCGCGCTGGCCAGCACACCGCCCGACCTGGGCCGCAGCGTGCTGCTGGCGCTGCTGACCCAACCCGCCGATGCGCTGGGTGGCCGCTGGTCCGTACCTGCCGATTACCAGCGCGTGCACGATGTGCTGCGTGCGCTGCAGGTCGAACCCTATGCGTTCTTGCGCGATACCCGCCCGCAGGCGCTGCTGGGCCGCTACTGGTATTGGCTGGCTGGCATGGTGGCCCTGCTGCTGCTGGGTGCGGCTTACATGCTGCATGTGGAGTTACTGGTCAAGCGCCGTACGGCTGAGCTTTCACGCAGCCTGCACGAGCGCGAGCGCCTAGCGCAGCAGATTGCACAGGGGCAGGAGGCCATGGACCATCTCTCGCGCCTGTCCATTTTGGGCGAGTTGTCGGCCAGGCTGGCACACGAACTCAGCCACCCGCTGGCCACCATCGCCAACTACGCCGCCAGCGTGCAGCGGCGGGCCACGCGGGGCAACCTCACACCCGATGCGCTGGCTCTGGCGCTGCAGGACATCGGCCAGGAGACCGAGCGGGCCACCCGCGTGATAGAGAGCATTCGCGCCCTGGCGCGCAAGCGGGTGCCCGTGCGCGTACTCAATAACCCCGTGGCGTTGGCCCACGAAGCCGTGGCACTGTTTTGTGGCCTGCTCGGCCAGGCGCCGCCGATTCGCGTGGAATGTAAGCCAGACAACGCCGGTCTGCGCGTGCCGGGTGATCCGCAGCAAATCCAGCAGGTGCTGCTCAACCTGCTGAAGAATGCACTGGACGCCCACCGCGCTGCGGGGCGGCCAGATGCTCCCATCACCATCTCCATCGAGCCCCAGGGAGACCGCTTGGCTCTGGCCGTGAAAGACGAGGGCGCCCCCCTGGGTGAGGCGGAGCGCGCACGGCTGTTCGAGCCCTTCTACACCACCCGCCCCGACGGCCTGGGCCTGGGCCTGGCCATTTGCCGCGGTATTGCCGAAACCCATGGTGGCGCGCTACAGGCGCGCCCGGCTGGCGCAGCGGGCGAGCCCGGTATGGTGTTTGAACTGCTGCTCCCGTTGGCACCCACGGCGACCCGCCTGCCCCCCACGCCCCAGGATCTTGCACCATGACTGCACCCCTTCCTGTCGTCCATGTGGTGGACGATGACCCCGCCTTTTTGCGCTCCACCCTGTTCATGGTGGAAGGGCTGGGGTTTGCGCCTGTAGGCTACGCGCAGGCCCAAGATTTTCTGGATGCCGACCCCGTCCCCGCGCCGCAGGGCTGCTGCCTGCTGCTGGACATACGCATGCCCCGCATCAGCGGGCTGGAGCTGCAGCGGCGCTTGTCTGCCATGGGTCGGGAGTTTCCCATCGTGTTCATGACTGGCCACGGCGACATCGACCAGGCCGTGCAGGCGATGCGCGCGGGGGCCGTCGACTTCTTGCAGAAGCCCTTCCGTGAACAGGCGCTGCTGGATGCGCTGAATCATGCCGTTCATGCGAACCTGGCAGCGCAGCGCCAGCAAGGGCTACGCGCCGCCGCACAGGAAGTGCTGGGGCGCCTGTCACCACGCGAACGTGACGTAGCGCGCCTGCTGGCTTTGGGCCAGAGCAACAAAGAAGTGGCACGGCAACTCAGCATCAGCGACCACACCGTACATGTACACCGCCAGCGCATCACTGAAAAAACTGGCAGCGGCCACGCCGCAGACTTGGCGCGGCTGATCCTGCGGGCCGACCCCAACAGCCTGGACGAAGACTGAAGCCACGCCTTGTAGCTGGACGGCACCACCCGCCATTGCGGGGTTTTCAAATGGAAACAGCAGCGGACAAAGCCGCTGCTGATAGGTTTTCCCGAAGCTCAATACCTGGCGTCAGCAGGCTTTTTGCCGTTGGGCCAATCCTTGACCTTACCGGCAAAGTCTGGGCGAGGCTGGTGACTGAAGTACTCAGCCACGTCCACGGCCTCCTGATCCGTCAGGCCACCCTGGCCCAGCGGGAACTTGTTGTGCATCCCGATCGGCATGTTGCGCTTGACGAAAGCGGCTGCCGTGTAGGTGCGGGCCATGCCAGCGCCAATGTTGAACGACTCGTCGCCCCACAGGGGTGGATACACCCACTGGCCCTTGGCATTCTTGATGCCTTCGCCATCAGCGCCATGGCACACCGCGCACTGGGCCTGGTAGAGCTTCTTGCCGTTCTCGGCGTTGGGAATGATGCTTTGGCTGATCTTGCCCACGCCCCGGCCCTCAACCTTGTCCTCAGGCTTGGTCTCTCGGCGCATCCAGTCAAAGAGCGCCACCATGGCCTTGAGCTCATCCGAATCCAGAGGCAGGGGCTTGCCGTTCATAGAGCGCAGGAAGCAACCGTTGATGCGGTCTTCCAGCTTGATGGTGCGGCCTGCGCGGGGTGCATAGCTGGGGAAGAAAGCCGAGACACCGATGTATGGCGAACCATCGGCCACGGTGCCAGCGTTCAGGTGGCAGCTGGCGCAGTTCAGCGCATTGCCCACATTCTTGGGCAGCAGGTCGCGCGTCTCGATGTTCAGCCGCGCTCCGTAAACCAGCTGCTTGGCGTTGGGCTCATCCAGCATGGCGGCCAGGCGGGGGGTCTCGAAAGGCCGTGAGTTGTCGGGCTGCGCGTGGAGCTGCTTGCGCTGGCTGGCAATGTCCGCAGCCTTGATTTCAGAGGCATTCTTGCTACCCCAGTTGCGGCGGGTGAAGTTCAGGATGTCAGCAATCTCCTGGTCACCCAGCTTGGCAAAAGCAGGCATGGTCATTGGCCGCGCGTGGGTTTGCGTGACAGGTGTGGTCCAGCCCGTCAGCATGATGTGGATCAGCGTGCTGGCATTGTCTGCCCGCAACGAGCGGTTGCCCTCCAGGGACGGGAAGACGTCCTTGACGCCGCCGCCATCGGCCCGGTGGCAGTCCGCGCAGAACTGCAAGTAGCCCAAGCCACCACGGCTGGTGTACAGGTCGGCAGGCACGTTGTAGTGCGCAGCATCGGCAGCATTAGCTTGGGTGCTGCCCAGGGTGCGCGCCGGAATCGCAATGCGCGGCGCAGGGCCTTGGGCCACTTGCATGGGCAGATCGTCCTTGCCAGCGGGCAGGGACTTGAGGTACGTACCGATGGCCAGCAGGTCGGCATCGCTCATGTACTGCGTGCTGTGCTGCACCACGTCCACCATGTTGCCCGAGACCGTACCGTGGCGGTTGCGCCCGGTTTTCAGCATCTCGGCGGTTTCCTGGGCTGTCCACAGGTCTCGCAGGCTCAGGGCGCGCCAGCCTTCCACCGTTTCGCCCGCCAAGAAGTAAGCGCCGTTCTTGCCCTCACCGGTCATGGCCTTTTCCTGAAAAGCCACGCCCCGGGGGGTGTGACAGGCTCCGCAATGGCCCAGGCCCTGTACCAGATAGGCTCCGCGGTTCCACTCCGGCGTTTGCTGTGCGCTGGGCTGGAATGGCGTGGCATCCAGGAACAGCCAGTTCCACAGCGACAAGCCCCAACGCTGGTTGAAAGGGAACCCCATCTCCGAGTCTTTGTTGCGGGCCTCTACCGGGGCCACGCCCTGCATCAGGTAGGCGTACAGCGCCTGCATGTCCTCTGCCGTCATCTTGGCGTATGAGGGGTAAGGCATGGCGGGGTACAGGTTGCGACCATCTGCCGCCACGCCCTTGCGCATGGCGCGGTCAAACTGCTCGAAGCTATAGCTGCCCATGCCCGTGGCCTTGTCGGGCGTGATGTTGGTGGAGTACAGCTTGCCAAAAGGTGTTTCCAACGCAAGTCCACCAGCCATGGGTTGGGACTTGTTACCCGTATGGCAGGCCACGCAATCACCCAAGCGGGCTACATAACGACCGCGCTCGATCAGGCTGCGTTGCTCGGGTGGCAAATCGGCTGCGTAATTGGCAGGCAGATCATCAATGACCTGCGGCTCCACCCCATGCTGGGACTGCGCGCCCACCGCTGCCTCAATCGCTTGCCCAATCACTGGCGAGGTGCCCACGAAAATACCCGCCAATGCTCCGAATAGAACCGCACGGCGAACGAAGGTGGAGGGATGATGGAGGGGGTTTTTCATGGGTTTATGGATGTTGTTCTTGGTCGGCAAAGCCTTTGGGATGATCGTAAAGAGCGAAGGGCCTCAGCATCAGTACCGCTTTGGAGTAGGGAAATAGCCTTTTCAGGTTATTGCGCCAGCACTCAAGACTGGCTCTTGAGCTGATAGTCTTGAAGCCGCTGCATATTTCGTTACCACACCCCATGCCCACCCCTTCCGCCCGTGAACGTGCCGTGCTAGGCCAACTCAGCGATATGGACCTGCGCCTGCTGCAGGTATTCAAGAGCGTGGCCGAGTGCGGAGGCATGGCGGCGGCCGAGCTGGAATTGAACATTGGCACCAGCACCGTAAGCCGCCACATGAAAGACCTGGAAACGCGGCTGGGCCTAACGCTGTGCCGGCGCGGGCGCGCGGGGTTTGCCCTGACGGCCGAGGGCCAGCGGGTGTATGACGAGACCCTGCGCCTGCTCAGCGCGGTGGATGCGTTTCGCAGCAGCATCGACGATATCCATTCGCGCATGGGGGGGCAGCTGGCGGTGGCAGTGTTTGACAAAACCGCCAGCAACCCGGCCGCGCGCATCAGTGAAGCGATTGCGGCCTTTG
>JAYRPZ010000010.1:0-3207 GCA_041910915.1 Acidovorax sp. | reverse complement strand
TGCTGTGCGAGTTCGCCCAGGCTGCAGCACGAACGCGCTGCGCACTCAAGGCCAAGTTCGACGCGCTGACCATCCGAAAGGGCCACAAGAAGTCAGTGGTGGCGCTGGCCCACAAGATGCTGCGCACCATCTACGCCATGCTCAGCAACGCAAGCCACTACCAGGACAAGGAGGTCGATTACGAGGCGCTGAACGTTCAGCGCAACGCGCCGCGCTGGATCAAAATGCTGCGCAAGCACGGATTCATCGCCACGCCCGCTGCCGCCTGAGACTCGCTTGCCCGCTGACCTTGCGGCCTTGGCCTGCCTCAGGTCAGGTATCTGCACGTCCGGTGGCGGGTGTCTTCCACATTAACCAAAAACAGCAGCGCGGTAAGTTGATTCACAGGAACATGAGGGCACCACTTGAAAGGAACCCTCATGCTTCCCACCTCCATCAAACCCGCCGAAATTCTGGCCGCCGCGCCCGACTTCTTTGCCCTGCAGATGGGCGCGGCACCCAACAGCACCACGCACCCACTGGCCGAAACGCTCAGCGCCCGCAAGATCGCGTACGCCATCGGCGCCAAGCTGCGCAAGCCTACCGACATCGAAAGCGACCTGGTTGTTATGGCCCGTGGCCTGCGCTCTGCCGACTTTGCCCGCCTGCTCGCAAACGGCGCCAGAAATGTGACGGTCGCAGCCTTTGATGCCGCTGCGCAAGAGCACTTGCAATTCACCGCTGTGACGCCCGTGGAGGGCTTCAAGGCTGAAACGCTCCCATCCATTGATGGTGACCTCGACATGCAGCCCATGAGCGAGTTTGCGGAGATTGCCCAGGGCGCCGCGTTTGTCGCAGCAGGTGGCGCAGCCGTTCAATTGACCACCTTTGGCCGCATCGTCTGGGCTTCGCGCCACCTGATCATCAACGACCAGTTGGGCGCCCTCAAGACCGTGTTTGCTGCTGTCGGTGCCCACGCCGCACAAAAGGAGGCCGCCATCGTCGCCGCCACCCTGGGCAGCAATCCCATCATGGATGATGGCGCCGCGATGTTCAACGACGCAAACACCACCAAGACCGCATTGGACGGCGCCGCCCTGGGCGCTGCCATGGGCATGCTACGCAACCAGGCAAGTCCATCCGGTAACGCCCTGAACCTGCGCGCCGCGCACCTTGTGGTTTCGCCAGAGCTGGAATACGCCGCGCGCAAGGCCGTATTGGACGCAGGCCTTGTTGCCATCAAGGTAGCCGCCCTAGCTGGACTGCCTGCAGCACGCTGGTTCGTGCTGCCTGACCCCGCCTTCCACCCTGTGGTGTGCGTGCTGCGCCTGGAAGGAACACCCACCCCGCTGCGCCTGGAACACAAAGTTTCATTCGACACGGACGGCACCGGCATTCGCGTCACTGCCGACATGGGCGCGGCATTCCTGCGCCGCACCGGCATAGTGCGAGGCGGCAGCGACCTGGCGTGACCACGGGGAAGCCCTCACAGGGCACCGTGGCCTGGTGGTGATGGTTGAGCGCCACCAGGCCATGAGCCGCAGCGGACGCGCCTGCTCCTTTGGCGCTGCGAGCGGTTCACCTACACCACCCCGCAATGCAACACACCGCCCCCAGCACACCCACCGCAAGCCCTGGGCACCCAAGCCTGGAACACCTGGGCGCCTGGCTACGGTCAGAGCAGCGCGAGGCGCAGCGCAACCTGGCCCAATGCCTTGCGGTGGGCAGTGCGGCAGATGCCATCTATTGGGCGCGGCGCCACGCTCAGCTTGCCATTGCCGCCAACGCTGTGCACTGGTTCACCGAGGCCACAACGCTATGACGCACCACCCTTACCCCGACCACGCCACCCTGCGCCGCGCGCAACCCTGGCAGACCCGGCCCAATCTTCCCGACGCACTGCGCCAGGCGGCTGTGCATGAGGCTGGGCATATCGTTCTGATGCAATGGGTTGGACTACTGCCCCCCGAGGCCACCATTGCCGCCACCGACGACGGGCGCGTGACCGGGGAGGCGCATTGGCCTGCACCTGAGAGCTTCGCTCAGTTACCAGACCCCGGCCCGGACGAATCCGGGGTTTTGGCCGCCACGGCTGCAGCAGTTATTCATGCGGGCATCGTGGCAGAGCTGATCGAGTCTGGCGCACCCTGGGCAGGGCCGATTCACTACGCTGACGCCACCGACTACCAGCGAGCCGACGAGATGCTGCGCCCGGCCTTTGGCCGTCACGCAAGTGGTGCACACGCCTACAGCCAGCAAGTGGCCTTGCACGTCCTGCTGGCGCAATGGGCTGATGTGGAGGCCGTGGCGGGCGAGTTGCTGCGCACAGGCCGCTGGGTGGCCTGAGCGCAGCTGGAACAACGCCCGGCCCTGTGCTGGTTTTTGTACGAGACGCAAACTACCGCCCGCGCCTGGGCGTGGAGAAGATCGCAAAGGACGGCGACCTGCAGCAGTATCTGGAGAGGCGCCTACGCTATCGCATCAGGAAGGCGCTTGAGGAGTAGGCTCAAGCCGCTGGATGGCCCGAGACCGGACGTTTGCGCCTGACTGTGGCCATGTGCGGAACACCGAAATGCAGAAAAAAAGTGCACACACAGTGCACACGATACTCAAAAAATCCGCATGAATGCTGTGTTTTAGCAACAGTCCATCATGGGCGCCACGGACATGCGCCAGGGGCTGGCGCCCGGCGCGGAGGCAGGCGGTTGCATCAGAGGTCGTCGCGCAAGGGATAGGGCAGGGTGCCCAGGGTCAGAGCGGGGCCATCGGGGGCACCTGCATGCAGGTCACCCGTTTCGGCTGCGACGATCTGGAGCGAAACGATGGCGTCCCACCCGCCGCCTGGCGCAGCCGCTGTCTGCACCACGGTACCGCAGGCCTGCTCGGCGTCCTGGGGGCTGAACACCTCGGCGCCCACGTTCAGCGGCGCATCGGCATGGGCGATGTAGGCACGGCGTTTGATGGCACCGCGGAACTGGCTGCGCGCCACGACCTCCTGGCCGGGATAGCAGCCTTTCTTGAAACTCACGCCATCGACCGACTCGTAGTTGAGCATCTGCGGCACATAGGCATCCACCAGGGGTGCGCTCAGCGTGGCCACGCCGCTGTGCACCTCGCCCCAGGCCCACAGTGCGGGGTCGAGAATGGTGCCAGCGGGCAGGGGCTCGGCGGCCGGGGCCACCCACAGTGCGCGCGGCTGGCCCGCTGCCGGAGGCAGGTGCACCACGC
>JAYRPZ010000009.1:0-1613 GCA_041910915.1 Acidovorax sp. | reverse complement strand
CCGCGCCGAGGCCCGCGCCCGCCTGGCAGGCCAGGTGCTGCGCGAGCGGCTGCAGGGCCTGGGCCCCGTGCGCGTGGATTTGATTGGCGTGACCAGCGTGCTGGGCGACGACGCCAGCACCTGGCTGGATGCGCCCGCCGCCGGCCTGGACGAAGCCCGCGATGTGCGCCTGCGCGTGGCCCTGCAGCACCGCGACCACGCCAGCGCCCAGCGCCTGGTGCGCGAGGTGACGGCGCTCTACACCTGCGGCCCCGCAGGCGGCGGTGGCGTGCGCACCGCCATGCGCCCGCGCCTGGGCACCGTGTCGTGCCTGGTGCCGCGCGAAGCGGTGGCCGTGCATTTTGAGATGGTTGATTGAGGAGCTGCACACGCCATGACGACCCCCCCCAGCATCACCGTTCCGCTTTATCGCCTGGCCCACAGCCGCACTGGCGACAAAGGCAACCGCTCCAACATCAGCGTCATCGCCTGGCACCCCGCGCTGTGGAATGTGCTGGTTGATCAGGTCACCGAAGCCGCTGTGGCACAGCAGTTTGCACAGCGCCATCCGCGCCAGGTCACGCGCTACCTGCTGCCCCAGCTGCAGGCCATGAACATCGTGCTCGACGAGGTGCTGGACGGTGGCGTGAACGACTCCCTCAACCTTGACAGCCATGGCAAGGCATTGAGCTACCTGCTTCTTGATTTGCCCATTGAGGTACCTGCCGCGCTGGCGTCGCACCTGGCGGGGCCACCGCCTTCCCGTTCCGATGTCCAGGCAGCCGACCCACTCACTTAACCAGCCAACCAACTAACTAACTAAACCAGGAGACAACATGAACCGCAACACCTTCCACCCATCCTCCCGCTCTGCACGCCGCCATGTGCTGGCGGCTGCTGCCGCCACTGTGCTGGGGCTCGGCGCGCTGCATAGCACCGCCGCGCTGGCCCAGGCGCCCGCATACCCTGCCAAGGCCATCACGTTTGTGGTGCCCTTTGCCGCAGGCAGTGCCACCGACCAGCTGGCCCGCGCCATCGGCCAGTCCATCACCAACGACACCAAGCAGCCCGTGGTCATCGACAACAAGGCGGGCGCCAGCGGCATGATTGCTGCCGCCGCCGTGGCCAAGGCCCCGGCGGATGGGTACACCGTGCTCATCACCACCAACACCACCCATGCTGCCAACGAGCATCTGTACAAGAAGCTCTCGTACGACCCGGTGAAGGATTTCGCGCCGTTGTCGGGCCTGGGCAAAGGGGGGCAGGTGCTGGTGGTCAATGCCGCGTCGCCCCACAAAACCGTGGCCGATCTGGTGGCGTTTGCCAAAAAGAACCCGGGCAAGCTCAGCTTTGGCAGCGGCAGCTCCTCCAGCCGTGTGGCGGGCGAAATGCTCAAGCAACTGGCGGGTGTGGACATCCTGCATGTGCCCTATAAAAGTAACCCGCTGGCCATCACCGACCTGCTGGGAGGGCAGATTGATTTGATGATCACTGACACCTCCACCGGCGTACCCCAGGTCAAGGCTGGCAAGCTGCGTGCTCTGGGCTACTCCACGCAAAAACGCAGCACCCAGCTGCCTGACGTGCCCACCATCGACGAAGCCGGGGTGAAGGGCTACGACATGGGCTACTGG
>JAYRPZ010000008.1:0-52024 GCA_041910915.1 Acidovorax sp. | reverse complement strand
TGTGCAGGCGCGGAATCGGGCGGTCTGCGTTGTTGCAAATCCTCGCAATAGCAAGGCTATTGCTGCGGTTTGCGCCTAGCAGCCCATCCCGATCCGCATCCTGCACCCCTTCGCGCGAGATCGTGAACACGCTCTTAAAACCAGCACAGCACCCAGCCCACAGGCGCTGCGCGGCACGTTAGACTGCACGGCCTTGGTGCGCTGCTTCACCGTGCGTGCGCCGAGCGCCTGCCCTTTCCCTGCCTGACTGCTGCTGACCGAAGGAGTGCCATGTTCGACCGATTGCGCCTGTGGACCAAGATCATGTTGATGATGGGCCTGGCAATTGGTGGCGTCGGCGCCGTGCTCACGTTCACCAACCTGACCAATCTCACGCGCGTGGTGCAGCACGCCGAACGCAGCGCCTTGAGCGCGCACTACCAGGCCATCGCCAATGCCGTGGCAGCTGAGAGCCGCACTGCCCAGGCGCTGGCTTCGTTGGTGGCCAGCATGCCGCTGGTGCAGGAGAAATTCGACGCTGGTGATCGCAAGGCCTTGAGCGATGTGTTCGTGCCAGGCTTCAAGAGCCTGGTGCAGGATGTGGGCATTGAGCAGTTCCAATTCCACACGGCCCCGGCCACCTCCTGGCTGCGCGTGCATTTGCCCGCCAAGTTTGGCGACGATCTTTCCACCTTCCGCCATACCGTGGTGCAGTCCAACCAAACGCAAAAACCCGTGCGTGGCTTGGAAGGGGGCGTGGCAGGGCTGGGTGTGCGTGGCGTGGTGCCGGTACAGCACCACGGGCGCCATGTGGGCACGGTGGAGTTTGGTATGGGTCTGGGCCAGGCGTTTTTTGAGCAGTTCAAAAAACACAATGGTGTCGATGTGGGCATGTATGTGGCCGATGCTGCGGCGCACAACTTCAAAACTTTGGCCTCCACGCTGGGCAAAGAGCCACTGCTTGATACGGCTACGCTGCAGCGCGTACTCGCGGGCGAGCCCCATCTGGAGCACCGCACGGTGCAGGGCCGGGCCATTGCCCTGTATGCGGCGGCCTTGCACGACTTTTCCGACAAGCCCATTGGCGTGGTGGAAATCGCCATGGATGCGAGCGAGTTCCAGGCAGCGCTGGACAGCGCTCGCATCACCGCGCTGGTGGTGGGCGTGGCCTCGATTGTGCTGGGCCTGTTGCTCACGCAGTGGTTGGCACGTCACATCGTGGCCCGTCTGCATGCTGTGACGAACGAGGTCAACCACGTTGCCCACGGCGATTTGCGTAGCAACATCACGGTGGATGGGGCGGACGAGGTTGCCGCTTTGGCCCAGGCCACCCATGCCATGCAGGAAAAACTGCGTACCCTGGTGGCAGAGGTGAGCACGAATGCAGCGCAGGTGCATGCCGCTGCGCAAGAGATCACCGCTGCCGTCGAAGGCCAGGCAGCCACTTCGACGCAGATGTCCTCCTCGGTGGCCGAGATCACCACCACCATGGAGGAGCTGTCGGCCTCGTCCACCCAGATTGCCGACCATTCCCGCTCGGTGGTGGACATTGCCAACCAGACCCTGGAAGGCTCACGCAAGGGCTCGGAAGCCATGCAAACCGTGCTCGGGCGCATGGACGACATTCGTAACGACAACCAGCACAGCCTGCAAGAAATCGTGGCGCTGGGGGCCAAGTCGAAACAAATCAGCCGCGTGATGGAGATCATCAACACCGTGGCCGACCAAACCAAGCTGATTGCCTTCAACGCGGCGCTGGAGGCCTCCAGCGCAGGCGAGGCAGGCAAGCGCTTTTCGGTGGTGGCGAGTGAAATTCGCCGCCTGGCCGACAGCGTGACCGATTCCACGCGCGACATCGAAACACGCGTGAGCGAAATCCAGGACTCGATTGCCCGCCTGGTGATCACGTCGGAAAAGGGTGCCAGCGGTATTTCTGCCGGTTTGGCAGCCAGTGCCCATGCCACCGAGCGGCTCAATGCCATCGTGCAGGCAGCCAGCCAGACCAGTAGCGCTGCGCAGCAGATATCGCTGTCCACCCAGCAGCAAAAAACCGCCAGCAACCAGGTGGTGATTGCGCTGCGCGAGATCGTCACGGCGAGTGCGCAGACGGCGCATTCCATCACCCGCATTTCGCAGGTGAGCAAAGAAATGGCCGATCTGTCGGCCCGCTTGGACACGCTGGTGCAGCAGTTCAAGTGGCACGGTGATGGCCCTGCGCCGCGTTAACGCCGTACGTACACCATGGGCCGCATCCGTGTCGTGATTGCCGATGACAGCCGCCTGGCCCGTGATTTGCTGCGTGCCATTTTTGAGGCCGAGCCTGGCATGGAGGTGGTGGGTGAGGCCAGCAATGGCCGCGAAGCCGTGGCCCTGGTGCAGCAGCTGCGCCCTCATTTGGTGACGATGGACCTGGAAATGCCGCTGATGGATGGCGTGGCGGCAGTAGAAGAAATCATGTGTACGCGTGCCGTGCCCATTTTGGTTGTCAGCAGCGTGGCCGATGCCCCGCGCGCGCTCGATGCCGTGGCCCATGGCGCCCTGGAAATCGTACCCAAGCCCGATACCACGCCCGAGGCCGCCGCCCACTTGTTGGCGCGTGCACGTTTGCTGGCGGGGGTGTCGGTCATCACCCGTTTGCGGGCGCGCTCCAGTGCTGCACCCAGCCCCTTGGCCGAGGCTGCTCCTGGCGTGCTAACCGCAGCGCCCACGCCTGCGCCTGCGCCTGCGCCCGTGCTCACGCACGCGCTGGTGCCTGGTTGCGTGGGGGGGGCGCTGCTGCCAGGCACGCGTGTTTTTGCTGTGGCGGCCTCCACGGGGGGGCCACAGGCTTTGGCGCAGATACTGCCCGCGTTGCCGCCAGACTTTGCCTGCCCGGTGCTGGTGGCGCAGCACATCTCCGATGGCTTTGCCCAAGGCATGGCGCAGTGGCTGGCTTCGTTGTGTCCGCTGCCCGTGCGGCTGGCGTGCGATGGCGAGGCGCTGCGCCCGGGCCATATCTACATCGCCCCGTCCGAGCACCACTTGGCAGTGACCGCGCAGCACCAGCTGCAATGGCGTCCGCGTTTGCCGCAAGACCTCTACCGCCCCTCGTGCGATGTGCTGCTGTCTTCCGTGGCGGCAGTGTTTCGCGCTCAGGCGGTGGGTATCGTGCTGTCAGGCATGGGCCACGATGGGGCATGTGGCCTGGCCGCCATCCGGGCTGCCGGGGGCTGCACCTTGGCGCAAGACGAGGCCAGCTCGCTGATTTTTGGCATGAACCGCGTGGCCATTGAGCGTGCCGCCGTGCAGCAAGTGTTGCCCGTGGGTGAGATGGCTGCGGCCATGCGCCAGTTGGCCGCAGCACCACTGGACACACCCGGTGCCTGGGGTGGTTGGGCAGGAGCGCGGGCATGAATGGGGGGGCTGCAATGGTGGGCACGCCGGTGGGGGGCGCAGCAGGCCTTGCCGGGGGGCTGGAGCCTTTCAAACAGTTGATCAAGGGGCATTGCGGCCTGCAGTTTGAGGGCGACGACGCCACGCGCCTGGCCCAGGCCTTGCACGAGCGTTGCACGCACCACGCCCTGGCGCTGCCTGCCTACCTGGCGCTGGTGCAGCGCAGTGCCAGCGAGCTGCAAGAGCTGGTGAACCTGCTGACCATCAACGAAACCTATTTTTTCCGCGAGTCGGCACAAATCGATTGGTTGGTGCAGCACCTGGCACCGCGTTTGCTGGCGTGCAGTCAGGGGGCCTGGCCCATCCGCATTTTGTCGGCGGCGTGCTCTACGGGCGAGGAGCCTTACTCCATCGCCTTGGCGCTGTGGCAAAAATACGGTGACCATGCCGCCCGCTGGTTTACGGTGCTGGGCGGCGATATCGACAGCCACGCCCTGGCCCGTGCCCGTGCAGCCCTGTATTCCGATTTTTCTTTCCGAGGCGTACCTGAGCAAGTGCGCCAGCGCCACTTCACCCGCACAGCCCAGGGCTGGCAGCTGGCCCAGCCCGTGCGCGAGATGGTGGCTTTTCACGAGTTGAACCTGCTGGCCCCCGCGCACGATGGGGCCCTGCAAGACTGTGACGTGGTGTTCTGCCGCAACGTTTCGATCTATTTCGATACGCCGACGCGCCGCACCATTCAGCAGGGGCTGGCAGCTTTGCTGCGCGATGAGGGGGTGCTGGTGATTGGCCTGGCTGAAACCCTGGCCAACGACCTGGGCGTGTTGCCCCTGGTGGAAGATGCCGGGCTGTTTTATTTCGCCAAAGGGCCGCTGGACGGGCCACTGCACCAAGCCGCCCAGCCCTCGCACGCGGGCCCTGCTGCGCTGGTGCTGCGCACTCCTGCCGCCCAGCCCGCATCGGCTGTGCCATCTGCACCGCCCCCCCCGCTGAGCCTACCCCAGGGCTGGGCGCTGCCGCCGTCTGCAGCCGCGTCCTCTTGGGAGTCGGCTTTGACGCAGGCGCGCCAGTTGGTGCGCGAAAAAGACGATGCTGCGGCCTGGCCACTGTTGCAGGCGGTGTTGGCGGCGCAGCCCCAGCATCCCGAGGCCCAGGTACTGCACGCTTACGTGCTGTTGGAGCGCAAGGAGTTCACCGCAGCCCAGGCCGTGGCGCAGCAGGTGCTAGAGCGCGATGCCTGGAACGTTGACGCCTGCCTGCTGCTGGGCTTGGCCGCCAAATGGCAGGGCCAGGCGGCGCAGGCCATCCGCTGGTTGCGCCAGGCGCTGTACGCCCAACCGGGGTGCTGGCCTGCCCACTTTTTTCTGGCTGATTTGCTGCGCGCCCAGGGGGCGCTGGAGCAGGCGTGTCGCAGCTGGCGCGTGGTGTTGCAGCAAGCGGCAGCGCCCGAGGCCGAGACGGGCATCCGCTACCTGCCGCTGGCGCTGTCGGTGCAGGAGGCACGCGGCGTGTGCGAGCGTTTGCTGGCACAGCACGCCGGGGTGGTCGGCGCCACAGGCCCTGCGGGGCAGGGCTAAACGATGGCGCTGGACTTACAAAAATTCATTCTGCGCTTCATCGAAGAAGCGCGCGAACACCTGGGGCGGCTGGGCGAGGGCCTGGCCCAGCTCGACGCCGGGCACAGCGACCGCGAAGGCGTGAACGCGCTGTTTCGCTCGGCGCACACCATCAAGGGCTCGTCGCGCATGTTGCGCCTGGCCAGTATCACTGCCGTGGCGCACCAGGTGGAAGAGGTGCTGGGCAGCTTGCGCGAAGGCAGTCAAACCTATACCCCGGCATTGGGGCAGTTGCTCTACCGTGCGGTGGACCACCTGGCTGCGCTGGTAGACGCTTTGGCCCAAAGCGGCAACGCTGCCAGCCTGCCCCCTGCCGACGAGGCCTTGTGCCAGGCCCTGGCGCAGGCAGGGCAGCCAGCCACAGGGCCGCAAGAAGATGTGGGGCAGGTGGCTGCGCCGCCAGTGCCTGCGATGCCCCCGCAGGCTGCACCTGTAGCTATACCTGCATCTACACCTGCACCTGCACCTGCACCGCTGGTGGGGCCTGGTGCTGCGCCAGCCGTCGCACCGGTCAATGCGCCACCGCAATTGCAGGCTGCGCAGACGGTGCGTGTGCGCCTGGACAAGCTCGATGGCCTGGTCAAGCTCATGGGCGAAGTGGTCGCCAGCCACGCCCGCCTGCGCCAGCGCTTGGCCGATATCCAGGCCTTGCTGCGGGAGCTGGGCGAGGCGCCGCCGCCCGCCCTGTTGGTTTTTGAACGCCAGCTCAAAGACGACGTTCAGGCACAAGAGGGGCTGATGCACGAGCTGCACGACAAAACCTTGGTCATGCGCATGTTGGCGCTGGCCATCGTCTTTGAGCCTGCGGCGCGCCTGGTGCGTGAGCTGGCACGCTCGGTGGGCAAAGAGGTGGAGTGCCAGGTCAGCGGCAGTGAAATCGAGCTCGATCGCCAGCTCATCGACCAGCTGGCGGACCCCATCATTCACCTGATCCGCAATGCCGTGGACCATGGCATCGAGCCCCCCGACGTGCGCCGTGCTGCAGGCAAGCCGGCCCAAGGCCGCGTGCAGTTGTCGGCACGCCAGGACGGTGGCTGGGTGGTGATTGAGCTGTCGGACGATGGTGCTGGCATCGCCCTGCAGGCCGTGCGCGACAAAGCCGTGAAAAAAGGCCTGCTCAGTGCCGACAAAGCCGCCGCCTTGAGCGACCAGGAGGCGATTGATCTGATTTTTCTGCCCGGCTTTTCCACCAGCAGCATGATCACCGACCTGTCGGGGCGGGGCGTGGGCATGGATGTGGTCAAGCAAACCGTGCTCGATGAGTTGCAAGGCAGTGTCAGCGTCCACACGCGCAGTGGTATGGGCACCACCTTCAGCCTGCGCCTGCCGCTGTCGCTGGCCATGCTGCGCGTGCTGCTGGTACAGGTGCAGGGGCAGGCGTTCGGCTTCACGGCCCAGCACGTCGCCGAGCTGGTGCGTTTGCCGCGCAGCGCCCTGCTGCCGATGGCCGAGCGCGAGGCTGTGATTGTGCGCAACGAGTTCGTGCCCGTGGTGGCGCTGGACGCGCTGTTGCAACTGCCCGCCACGGCTGGCGCGCGCACACCGGCAGCACCTGGCACCGCTGAGAGCAGCATGTTGCTGGTGGTGCTGCAGGTGCGCCACGACAAAATCGCCGTGTGCGTGGACAGCCTGCTGGACGAGCGCGACATGGTCATCCAGCCCCTGCCCCCGCACATGCGCCGCCTGCCCCTGGTGTCGGGTATGGTGACCACCGGCAGCAATGCCCTGGTGAGCGTGCTGCACGCCCCCGCGCTGCTGGAGCAGGCGCGGCGCCAGCGCGCTGCCGTGCAACCGGTGGTGGTGGCCAGCGCGCGGGCGCCCTACCGCGTGCTGGTGGTGGACGACTCGTTGAACACGCGCGAAATCGAAAAAGACGTGCTGCAAGCCTATGGCTACGACGTGACCCTGGCCGAAGACGGGCAAGACGGTCTGCGCAAAGCGCTGGCCCAGCCTTTCGACGCCATCCTCACCGACGTGGAAATGCCCTACATGGACGGTTTCACCCTCACGGCACAGCTGCGCCAGCAGCCGCAGTACCAGGGCACGCCCATCGTCATCATTACCTCGCGCGAAAAAGAAGAAGACAAACGCCGTGGGATGCAAGTGGGCGCAGATGCCTACATCGTCAAGGGGGACTTTGACCAGAGTAATTTGGTCGAGACACTGCGCACCCTGCTAGGCTGATCGGCATGGGTGCTGTCTGAAGAATGCGAGAGAGATGCAAGCGAGATGCAAGCAATGAAAATTTTGGTCGTCGATGACGACGCCATGGCCGCCGAGATGGTGGCCGCCGTGCTGCAAGAGCTGGGCCACAGCGTGGTGCTGGCCGAGCACGCCATGCAGGCCGTTGAATGCCTGCAGGCCGAGCCAGAGATTGCGCTCATTGTGAGCGACATGCACATGCCCTTGCTCAGTGGCATTGAGCTGTTTCAGGAGCTGCGCGCGCAGGGCTGCCAGCTGCCTTTCATCTTGCTCACGGGTGACGAGCCGGGCACCTTGTTCGCCCAGGAGCCGCGCCTGGATGCCTGCCTGGCGAAAGATTTTTCCCTGCCCGACGCACTTCCTACTACTTTGGATCAGGTGCTGGCGCGTGCGCCGTCCGGCCCCCGTACGAGCCAGCCATGACTGCCCCCGTTCCCCATTCCGTGACCTTGCCCTCGTTTGGCGAGAAAGTTGCACGCTTGCGCGAGCGCTACTTGCAGCAGTTGCCCGAGCGCATTGCCCAGGTGCAGGCTTTGGTGCAGCAGCTGTGCGCGTTGCCCCACCCACCCCCTGCTGCCGACCCACAGGCGCTGGAGTTGCACCGGCTGCTGCACAACCTCAAGGGCACCAGCCATTCGTTTGGCCTGAGTGCCCTGGGCGACTGCGCGGCGCTGGGCGAGGAGCTGTTGCAGCCTTGCCTGAGCAGCGAAGGCCCACAGCTGCCGCCCGACTGGCAAAGCCAGCTGCGCACCTGCCTGCAGCAGCTGCAGCAGTGGCAGCAACTGCACCAGCTGGCCCACGCCATGGGGCAATACCCCGGCGCGTCGTTTGTGGCACCCGTGCCGCCGGGCGCGACGGCCGCCCCCGACGCCACCTCGTGTGCCGGACAAGGGCCAGCTGCGCTGCCTACGCTGGTGTCGGGCCCTGTGCCAGCGCCCGCACCTGCCGAGCCAGCGCTGGTCTATGTCTGTGACGACGAAGTGTTCATGCTGGAGCAGCTCACCGCCCAGCTGGCCTGCTTTGGCTACGCCACGCGCAGCTTCACCGACCCCCAGGCCCTGCGTGCGGCGGTGCTGCAGCGCCGCCCGGCGGCCGTGGTCATGGACATCCACTTCCCTCAGGGCCACAAGGCCGGTATTGACGTGCTGCTGGCGCTGAAAGAAGAAACCGGCAGCGCTGTGCCGGCGATTTTTGTCTCGGCCCACAGCGACTTTGATGTGCGCCTGGGTGCGGTGCGCGCGCACGGCAGTGCCTACCTGGTCAAGCCCGTACGTGCCAACGACCTGGTCAGCGCCCTCGACCACATCACCCGGCCAGCCACGCACGAGCCCTACCGGGTGCTGATCGTGGACGATGAGCCAGCCGTCTCCCACTACCACGCGCTGCTGCTGCAAGAAGCGGGCATGGTGACCCAAGAGATCGACAACCCGCGCGCCATTTTGCAAACCCTGAGCGTGTTCCAGCCCGACATCGTGCTCATGGACATGTACATGTCCGAATGCACGGGCCGCGAGGTGGCGCAAATCATCCGTCAAGAGGCGCACCACATCGCCCTGCCCATCGTCTATCTGACCTCGGAGACCGACCGGCGCAAACTCTTTTCCGCCATGCGCATTGGCGTGGAAGGCTTTTTGTCCAAACCCGTGGTGCCCGATGAGCTGATTGCCGCCGTCGCCATCCGTGCCGAACGTATGCGCACCCTGCGCACGCTGATGGCACGCGACAGCCTCACCGGCCTGTTCAACCACACCACCACCACGCAACTGCTGGACAACGCCCTGGCGCTGGCGCAGCGCAACCGCACCGAGCTGAGTTTCGTCATGCTCGACCTGGACCATTTCAAGGCCATCAACGACAGCTACGGCCACCCGGCGGGCGACCGCGTGCTGCTGGGCCTGTCGCGCCTGCTGCAGCAGCGCCTGCGCAGCACCGACATCGTCGGGCGCTACGGCGGCGAAGAATTTGCCGTTGCCCTGCACAGCACCGGCAAAGCGCAGGCGCAGCACCTGCTCAACAGCCTGCGCGAAGATTTCAGTCGCCTGGTGTTCTACAGCGGCGAGCAGGAATTTCGCTGCAGCTTCAGCGCCGGTATTGCCACCTATCCCCAGTACCAGCGCCTGGAGGCCTTGCGCCAGGCGGCGGACGACGCCCTCTACCGTGCCAAGCACCAGGGGCGCAACTGCGTCGTCGTGGTCTAGCCCCCCGTTGTTGCCATGCACACGCCCACCAGTCTGGATGACATCCTGAGCCAGCGCCACGACGCCCAGCGCGCCGTGGTCAACGTCGATGAGCCCCAGCTCAAACTCGTCGTCTTCGCCCTGGGCGGCCAATGGTTCGCTTTTCACGGCAGCAGCGTGCGCGAAATTTTGGCGCAGCCCACGGTGCACTTCGTGCCGGGTTGCCCCAGCTCGCTCGAAGGCGTGATCCATGTGCGTGGCGACATCGAATCCGTGCTGCGCCTGCACGAGCTGCTGCACCTGCCGGCACCGGCCAACCCCACGGGCAGCTCGATTGTGCTGGGCGAAGGCGCTGGGGTTCGCAGCGGCCTGCGCGTGGACCGGGTGATCGACGTGGTCGATCTACCGCAAAGCGCCCTGCAGCCGCCGCCCGCCACGCTGGCGGCGCCGCTGCGCACGCTGGTGCTGGGCGTGCTCTCGCTGCAAGGCCAGGCGGTGACGCTGCTCGACCTGGAGCGCTTGCTGGGCGATTACGTCCAAACGCTGGGGTGAGTGCCGTGCATGCACTGGCCGACACCCTGGTGCTGGAGGTCGTGCGCTTTCGCTGCGGCCCCTGGCACCTGGCCCTGCCCGCGCGCGACGTGCGCGGCGGCTACCGCCTGGCCCCGGGCGAAGCGGCGCTGCCCATCGAGGCCTTGCTGCCCGCCGCTGACCCTGGCGATGACCCAGGCACCGCAGCCAGCACCGTGCCCGGCGCATTCGACCCAGAGCAACCACGCCATGGCCTGTGGCTGCAGCCCCCCGGCCAGCCCACGGCGCAGCTGCTGAGCGTGCAGGCGCCGCTGGAGCTGCAGGCCCTGGCGGCCGCGCACATTCACCCTTTGCCTGCGGTACTGGCGGCGCGTTGCCGCTGCCCTGGCCTGCGCGCGCTGGCACTGGAATCGGGGCCGCAGGGCGCGCCTGGCTCCCTGCTGCTGGTGCTCGATGCCGCCGTGCTGTGCCGCCATGCCGCCTCGCGCTGAGGCGCGCCACCACGCCCTGCCCAGAGCCCGACCACGCCACCAGGGTGGCCCGCCGGGGCTACAGTCGCGCGCTTGTTTGTTGCTCGTTGCTTGCTGCGTTCGCCATGACTGTTGCTGCTGCCACCCCTTCTTCATCCACTTCGGCCTGCCATCTGCGTGTGTATGGCCTGGTGCAAAGCGTGTACTACCGCCACTCCACCATCCAACAGGCCCAGCGCTTGGGCCTGCACGGCTGGGTGCGCAACCGCAGCGATGGCAGCGTGGAAGCGCTGGTGCAAGGCCCTGCCGACGCCGTGCAAACACTCATCGCCTGGGCCCACCAAGGCCCCGAGGCCGCGCGCGTGGAGCGCGTGCAGGTCAGCCCTGCCGCCGCCGAAGAGCTGGCCACCCTGGCCCCCGGCTTTGTGCAGCGCGAGACGCTGTAAAACTGCCAGATTTGCTCCTGAAAAGAGAGCTGCTTGCGCTTGCTACATAAGCCTTAGAGACGGTTTTGACGCTGATTTTTCGTCCTGCCGCAGGCCACAGGCGTGCTGTGCCAGCCCGTAGTGGCCATGCAGGCGTTCTGGTCAAGTGTTTTTGAGGTAAAAATTGGCCTCTAAGCCATGCCTAGAAAGCGCAAGCAGCTCCTAAAAAAGGAGCGACTACTGCGCTGCTGAGGGCACTGAAGTGGGGGCTGGCGCAGGCGCTGCTGCCGCGCTCGCTGGCAGGCTGGCCAGCCATTGCGCCAGTTCCTGGGCTACCTGGTCGGTAGCCTCGCTCAAGGCGCGCACACCGCCTGCGGCGTCGGCGCTGGATGCCGGGCGCTGCACGGTGAACAGGCGCTGGCCCAGCAGGCGCTCGCCCCGTGCCTGCGGTTGCAGCAGGGTGGCGCGCAGGCGCAGCAGGCCGTGGCTGCTGTGTGCCTCGGGGAAGACCTGCACAAATTCTTCTAACGCCAGGCGCAGCACGGGTGGTGCGGGCTCGCCCGCGCCCACGATGGTGCGCTCGGCACTGGAGAGCACGCTGCGCTGTGCCCCCAGGTGCTCGCGCAGGCGCTGCTGCACCAAGGTGGCCGGGGGCTGGCTCCAGCGCGCGCGCTGGTAGGGGCGCAGCTGCTGGTCGTTGGCGTAGGCCAGGCGGTAGTACAGCGTGGTGTCCAGGCCCACGCCCGCGGGGGTTTCCATGCTGTCCAGGGCCAGCGCCTGGGCGCTGCTCGGGCTGGCGCTGGCGGGCGCTGCGCTGCTCAGGCCCAGGTCGTAGAGCTGGGGCTGTTGGGGGGGCTGGGGCAGCGCGCCACAGGCCGCGAGGGCAGCGGCGCATACGAGCACGGCAGCGCGGCGCAGGCAGGCGCGGCAGGCGAGGGCGGGCAGGGCGTTCATGGCGTGTTTCATCGGCGTTGGGGTGGGGCCACAGGTGCGGCGAAGTACGGCGAGGTGCGGCGCGTGTTTCAGGGGGCGACGAAGCCGGGTTCGCCCGGCCCGGGCAGGCCGCTGCCGGGGCCGTACAGCAGCGCCTGCGGGTTGTCGGCCACGCTGTTGCCCAGGCGGCCCAGGGTGCGAGCCGCGCGCGTGGCTTCATCGCTGGCGCGGTACACGCGCGGCAGGGTGTGCGTTTGCACGTCTTGCACGGTGAGCGTCAGTGCTTGGGCGCTGTGCTCTAGCTGTTCGAGCGAGCCCCCGGGCTGGTACAGGCGCTGTGTGACCTGCTGAATGCTTTGCGCCGTGCCCGCCGTGGCCTCCAGGGCTTTGGCGGCGCTGCTGCCCGCTTGCTGCAGCACGCCCAGGGTGGTACGGGTGTCTTGTACCAGCGCGGGCACCGAGGCCAGCACGGGGTCCAGGCGCAGGGCAATGGTTTTGTCCAGGCGCTGGCTCAATTGCGTGATTTGCGCGGCCGCGTCACCAATGTGGGCCACGGTACGCATCAGCTGTGCCTGGTTGTCTTCGTCCAGTAGGGCGTTGATACGGTCAATGGAGTGCTCGATTTGGGCCAGCACCTGGGGGCCGCGTTCGGCGATTTTGCTCAGGTTGGAGGGCTCCAGCGGCAGGCGCGCAATGCCACTGGGGCCGACGGGCAGGGGGGGGAAGGTTTTGTCGCTGTCGTCGAGCAGGATGTGCGCCAGCCCGGTCACCCCCTGGTAGCCGAGCACGGCGAAGGTGGTGGGGCGGATGGGGGCTTCGGCACTGACGGCAATGTGAATCAGCACGTTGCCCGGCGTCATCGGGTCAAAGCCAATGTCTTGCACCTTGCCAACGGCCACGCCTTTGTAGCGCACAGCAGCCTGGGGCGAGAGGCCACTGACGCTTTCCTTGCTCGACAGCTCGTACAGCGTGTAGTGGGTGTTGTCGCGCGTGAGCCACCAGGTCAAGGCGGCCAGCAGGGTGGAGACCAGAATCAAAAAGATGCCGGCCGCCAGAGCATGGGCTTTGTTTTCCATGGGAGGTACCTACACGGGCGCCATGGCCCTGCGGCCACGTTCGCCCTGGAAGAAATGGTGGATGAAGGGGTGGTCAAACTGTGCCACGGCCTGCGGCGTGTCGGTGACGATGACTTTTTTGTCGGCCAGCACGGCCACGCGGCTAGAGAGGGCGAACAGGGTGTCCAGGTCGTGCGTCACCATCACCAGCGTCAGGCCCAGGGCGGCGTGCAGTTCGGTGAGCAGGGCGCAAAATTCGTCGGAGCTGTTGGGGTCGAGCCCGGCGGTGGGCTCATCGAGCAGCAGCAGCGGCGGGTTCATGATGAGCGCGCGTGCCAGCGCCACGCGCTTGATCATGCCGCCCGAGAGGTCGGCGGGCATACGGCTGGCGTGTTCGGGCTTGAGGCCGACCATTTGCAGCTTCACCAGCGCGGCTTCGCGCACCACGGCGTCGGGCAGCGTGCCTTGCTCGCGCAGGGCAAAGGCAATGTTGTCCAGCACGTTGAAGGCCGAATACAGCGCCCCGTGCTGAAACAACATGCCCACGCGCGCCGAGGCCCCTTCGCGGCAGACTTCCGAAGCTGGCCCGCCCAGCACCGTCACGCGCCCGCGTGCGGGCGTGAGCAGCCCCAGCATTTGGCGCAGCAGCACGGTTTTGCCCGTGCCCGAGCCGCCCACCAGCGAGAGCATTTCACCGCGCTGCACGTTCAGGTTCAGGTCTTGGTGTACGGCGTAGGCCGAGGCCCCCTGGCCGAACACCGACCACAGGCCTTCGATCTGCACCACAGGGGGCTCTGGCGTGCGGGTGCGTGCCGGGATGCTCATGCGTTCAAATTCCCACGCTCTTGAAGGCGACGGCAAACAGCGCGTCGATGATGATGACGGCGGTGATGGCCGTGACCACCGAGGCCGTGGTGCCTTCGCCCAGGCTTTGCGTGTTGGGCTTGACCCACAGGCCCCAATGGCAGCCGATGAGGGCAATGGCCACGCCAAACACCGTGGATTTGCCCAGCGCCAGGTAGAGGTTGGACTCTTCCACGGCACGCGGCAGCGCTTCGATGAAGTAGCCCGCCGTCACGCCCATGGTCAGATCGGCCGCCAACATGCCGCCCACCAGCGCGGCCAGGGTGGTCCACACGCTCACCAGCGGCATGGCCACGGCCAGCGCCAGCGCACGCGGCAGCACCAGGCGAAAGCCGTGGCTGATGCCCATGACGCGCATGGCGTCCAGCTCCTCGGTGACGCGCATGACGCCAATTTGCGCCGTGATGGCCGAGCCCGAGCGCCCGGCCACCAAAATCGCTGCCAGCATGGGCCCGAGTTCACGGATGAGCGAAATGCCCAAAATGTTCACGATGAAAGCCTCGGCGCCGAACTGGCGCAGCTGCAACGCCATCAGGTAGGCCAGCACCACACCAATCAAAAAACCTACCAGCGCGGTGATGGGCAGCGCCATGGCGCCCATGCGGTAGATGTGGCCCGAAATATCGCGCCACGGCCCACGCTGCGGTGCGCGCAGCAGCCGCACCATATCCAGCAGCAACTGGCCGATCAGGGTGGTGCCAAACACCAGGTGGGTGCGCGCATGGTTCACCAGCTCGCCCAGGTGGATCAGGGCGGCCACCAGGCTCCACGGCGGCGCGCTGGCGGGCTCGGCCTGGCTCAATTGCGCCACGCGCTCCAGCATGGCGCGCTGCGCGGGCGTGGCGGTGAGTTGCTGCGGCCAGGCGTGGCCCCAGTGGCGCCACAGCAGCTGCGCGCCCACATGGTCGAGCCACTGCACGGCGCTCAGGTCCCAGCCCAATTGCGCCTGCGGCGTTTGCTGGGCCAGCTGGCGCAGCAAGGCCCGAGCGTGGCGGCGCTCGCCCAGCTCGGCCGCACCCCAGCGCCCGCGCAGCACCACGCAAGGCCCTTGCGGGGTGTCGGTGCGCTGCAGTTGCGGCAAAGACGGCAAAGGGGACATACCAGGCCAGGCAAATGAAAAAAGCGCCGCAGGGAACTTGGCCGCGGCGGTGGATGGGCGGGGATGATGCCACAGTTGCCCCGCTGCAGCCCCCTGTGCCCGGCTGGCCAAGGGCAGGGCGCTAAATTGATGGCAAAAACTGCCTCTGGCCCTTATTGAGTAAGCGCAAGCAGCTATTGTTTTAGAAGCAATCAGGGATTCCCTGCCTCGACAGCTCGACCCCCCTGCGCACACACTGGCGCGCCATGAGCGACACCATTTTTGACTACATCATCATCGGCGGCGGCACGGCGGGCGCCCTGCTGGCCAACCGCCTGAGTGCCGACGCCCGCCAGCGGGTGCTGCTCATCGAGGCCGGACGCCAAGACGACTACCACTGGATTCACATCCCCGTGGGCTATCTGTACTGCATTGGCAACCCGCGCACCGATTGGCTCTACCAAACCGAGCCCGACCCCGGCCTGAACGGGCGGCGCCTGCGCTACCCGCGCGGCAAGGTGCTGGGCGGTTGCTCCAGCATCAACGGCATGATTTACATGCGCGGCCAGGCGCGCGACTACGCACAATGGGCGCAGCTCACCGGCGATGACACCTGGAGCTGGGACAACGTGCTGCCCGCCTTTCGCCGCCACGAAGACCACTGGCGCCTGGACGCCAGCCACACGGCAGATGCCGACTTTCAACGCCTGCATGGCCACCGCTGCCTGGGTAGCACGGGCGAGTGGCGCGTAGAAAAGCAGCGCCTGCGCTGGGATGTGCTCGACGCCTTTGCCCAGGCCGCGCAGCAGGCGGGCATTCCGGCCACCAGCGATTTCAACCGTGGCTGCAACGAGGGTGTGGGCTACTTTGAGGTCAACCAAAAAAGCGGCTGGCGTTGGAACACCGCCAAGGCCTTTGTGCGCCCCACCTGCTATGGCCGCGCGAATTTTGCAATGTGGACCTCGGCCCAGGCCACGCGCTTGCTCACCGAGCGCCAGGCCGACGGCCAGCGTCGCTGCACCGGCGTGCAGGTGTGCAGGGGTCAAGAGCTGGTAACGGTGCGTGCCACGCGCGAGGTGCTGCTGTGCGCCGGGGCCGTGAACTCGCCGCAGCTGCTGCAGCTGTCGGGCATCGGGCCGGGGGCGCTGCTGCACCAGCACGGCATCGAGGTGGTGTGCGAGCTGCCCGGCGTGGGCGCCAATTTGCAAGACCATTTGCAAATTCGTTCGGTGTACAAGGTGCGCGGCGTGCCCACGCTCAACACCCTGGCCAGCTCCTGGTGGGGCAAGGCGCGCATAGGGCTGCAGTACCTGCTCAGCCGCAGCGGGCCGATGAGCATGGCGCCCTCACAGCTGGGCGCCTTCACGCGCTCCGACCCCGGCCAGCCCCACCCGAACATTGAATACCACGTGCAGCCGCTGTCGCTCGACGCCTTTGGCGAGCCGCTGCACAGCTTCCCGGCCTTCACCGCCAGCGTGTGCAACCTCAACCCCACCAGCCGGGGCACGGTACACATTCGCAGCCCGCGTTTTGAAGACGCTCCCGCGATTGCACCGCAGTACCTCAGCACCGAAGAAGACCGCAAAGTGGCTGCCGACAGCCTGCGTGTGACGCGGCGCATCGTCGCGCAAAGCGCCTTGGCGCCCTACCAGCCCGAGGAATTCAAACCCGGCCTGCAATACCAAAGCGATGAAGACTTGGCGCGCCTGGCAGGCGACATTGCCACCACCATCTTCCACCCCGTAGGCACCACCAAAATGGGGCGTGACGACGACCCCCTGGCCGTGCTCGACAGCCGTTTGCGCGTGCGCGGCATCGCCGGGTTGCGCGTGGTGGACGCCGGGGCCATGCCCACCATCACCAGTGGCAACACCAACTCTCCCACCCTCATGCTGGCAGAAAAAGCCGCCGAATGGCTGCGCGCGGCGCATCCGGGGCAACCCTGACGCGGGTTAATCCCTATGCGGGCCATGCGTAAAAGCACGTACATTCGCAACCCTCGATAGCGCACTGCGGTGCGCGTGAGAGGAGCCCGAGGAGACACCCCCCATAACCACACCACATATGAACAGGCATCCGCAACGAGATGCTTTTGACCCCCCAGCGCCGGCACTGCCCGGCGCTTTTTTTTGCCCGTGTGGGGGTTGGATCGGGTGGGACAATCCTCCCAATGGAATGGATTGTTGTGTCGCTGGCTTCGCTGCTGGCTGGGTTTGTCGATGCCATCGTCGGTGGCGGTGGGCTGATTTTGTTACCGGCGCTGTTTGCCACCTTTGCCAGTGCGCCGCCGGCCACGCTGCTGGGCACGAACAAAAGTGCATCGTTTTGGGGCACGGCCATGGCCACCTGGCAGTACAGCCGCCGCGTGCAGGTGCCCTGGCGCGCCATGCTGCCTGCAGCGCTGGCAGGTTTTGCTGGCTCGTTCATGGGCGCTTGGGCGGTCACGCTGGCCTCGCCTGATTTTTTGCGCAAGCTGCTGCCGCTGGTGATGTGCGCTGTGCTGGTTTACACGCTGGCCAAAAAAGACCTGGGTATGCACCACGCCCCGCGCTTTGCCGGGCGCCAGCAAATGCTGCTGGCCTGTGCCATTGGCTTTGCCATTGGGCTGTACGACGGTTTTTTTGGCCCAGGCACGGGCAGTTTTTTCATCTTCGCCTTTGTGCGCCTGCTGGGTTTTGACTTTCTCAATGCCTCGGTTTCGGCCAAACTGCTCAACCTTGCCACCAACCTGGCGGCGTTGGTGCTGTTTGCCCTGAAAGGCCATATCTGGTGGCACTTCATGCTGCCGCTGGCGCTGGCCAACGTGGCGGGCAGCCTGCTGGGCACCTACATGGCGCTGCGCCACGGCACGGGGTTTGTGCGCGGCATTTTCATCGTCGTGGTCAGTGCGCTGATTGTGAAAACGGGCTACGACGGCTTTGTGCGTTGACGCCGGGGGGCTGCCCCCGGCCTGCCACAGGAGGTCGTATGTCAGCACCCGTTTGCAGCACCGCAGTACGCGCGCCAAGAGCGGTTGAGCTGATCGGTGCCCCGTCAGACTGCGGCGCCAACCTGGCAGGCGCGTGTGGTGGGCCGCAGGCCTTGCGCGCGGCGGGTCTGGTGCCCGCGCTGCGCGCCCTGGGCCTGCAAGTCCACGACGGCGGCGATCTGCGCGGCCCCGCCCGGCCAGCGCACAGCACCGGCATGGGCATGGACATCCGCACCGGCTGCCACCACCTGGCCCAGGTGCTGGTGTGGAACCGGCGCGTGTACCGCGCGGTGGCGGCGGCACTGTCTGCCGGGCGCGTGCCTGTGCTGCTGGGGGGCGACCACAGCTTGGCGATAGGTTCCATCAGCGCCGTGGCCCAGCACTGCCAGGCCCAGGGCCTGCGCCTGCGCGTGCTGTGGGTTGATGCCCATGCCGATGCCAACACCCCCGCCACCAGCCCCAGCGGCAACCTGCACGGTATGCCCGTGGCCTGCCTGCTGGGCGATGGCCCGCCCGCGCTGCGCGCCCTGGCCGGTGCCAGCCCCGCGCTGCAAGGCACGCCGCTCTACCTCATGGGCCTGCGCAGCCTCGACGCACACGAGCAGCACTACCTGCAAGCGCACGGCGTGGCCAGCTGGAGCATGGCGCAGCTACGCGCCCAGGGGGTGGATGCCGTCATTGCCCAGGTGCTGCATGGTGTGGACGCCACCACCCACCTGCACTTGAGCCTGGACGTGGATTGCCTCGACCCGCGCATCGCCCCCGGGGTGAGCACGCCTGTGCCGCGTGGCCTGCGCCTGCGCACGCTGCAGCGCTGCCTGGCCCTGTTGCGCACCAGTGGCGCCGTAGGCTCGCTGGACGTGATGGAACTCAACCCCGCCCGCGACGTGCGCCACCAAACCGCCCAGCGCGTGGTGCAGGCGCTGCAACGCCTGTGGGCCGAGCCGACGCGGGCGCAGTAGTGGAGTTGAGGGCGGTGGTGGGGTGCTCAAACACTCCTTTTTTAGGAGCTGCTCGCGCTTGCCAGTATTGGCTAAAGTGCCAAAAGGACTTTGTTTTTAGCCTTGTACCCGTGCGCTCCAGTCCTCCACTTGTGCGCTCTGCAGGCGCCGCTGTACCAAGCGTTGCCATGAGGGTGGCAAGTTCAGGGCGGCAAAGCTGTGCAGCACGGCCGGGCGCAGTTCGCGCTCGTAGAGCAGGGCAATGACGCGCGTCAGGGGCCACTCGGGATGGGGGCGGTGTACCAGGGTGATCGTGTCACCTGCTTGCAGCGTGCCCGCTTGCAGCACGCGCCAGTACCAGCCGGTGCGCCCGCTGGTCTGTACGCGCAGGGCCATGTCGGCGGTGGCAAAGCGGGTGTTGAGCTTCCAGCACGGTTGGCGGCTTTGTGCCAGCTCCAGCAGGCAGGTGCCGATGCGTACCTGGTCTGCCCAGCACACGGTGGCTTCCGTCAGGCCGATGCTGGCCAAATTTTCACCAAAAGCGCCGGGCATCTCCAGCACCTCCTGGGCTCCCAGTTCGGCCCGCCAGGCGGCGTAATGCTCTTGGGGGTACTGGTGCAGGGCTTTGTCCGGGCCACCATGGACGTGCAGATCGCCTTGCTCATCGCCTTCCAGCCCCAGAGGGCCGACAGCCACCGGGCCGTTGACTGGCGACTTGGCAATCGCACTCATGCCCCCGGCTTGGCCATCAGGGCGTAGGTAAGGTAGCGCACGGCCACGCAATACCGCGGTGAGGTGGCCCAGGGGACGCAGGGGAGAGGCAGCGGGTGTGTCTTGCATGGGGTGTGCCTTGGCTGGTGGGAGGAGGGCTGCATTGTGGCCGTGGCCGCGAGCACCCCCTGCGCCGATAATCTCTCCCCTTTGCCGCCATCCTCTGCGCCATGCCTTTGCTTGCTTTTGACTCCAGTACCGACCACCTGAGCATTGCCGTCCAGCACGGTGCGCAGGTGTGGCTGTACGACGGCCCGGGCGGTGCCCAGGCCTCGGCTACCTTGGTGCCTCACATCCTGGCGTTGTTGGGCCACGCTGGGCTGGCGCTGCCTGCGCTGCAGGCGGTGGTGTTCGGGCAGGGGCCAGGCTCTTTTACCGGACTGCGCACGGCGTGTGCCATTGCCCAGGGGCTGGCCTGGGGCGCGGGGGTGCCGGTGTTGCCGGTCGATACCCTGTTGGCCGTGGCTGAGGATGCGCGTGTGCGCCATGGCTTGAGCGATGTACTGGCAGTGCTCGATGCCCGCATGGGCGAGGTGTACCACGGTGCCTACCGCTGGCAGGGCCAGCGCTGGCACACCGAGGCCGCACGCGGTGTGTGTGCCCCCGAGCTGTTGCCCGTGCCCGCTGGTTTTACCGTGGCGGGCAATGCGGCAGCGGCGTATGGTGAGCGCTTGGCGCCGCAGGCGGTGCATGTGCCGGCCCGGCCCAGTGCCGCTGCTTTGCTGCGCCTGGCCCCGGCACTGCTGGCACAAGGGGGCGCGCTGCCTGCGGCCCAGGCCTTGCCGCTGTATGTGCGCGACAAAGTGGCGCAGACCACCGCTGAGCGCGCAGCAGCCCAAGCCGCGCGCAGCACTGTCTGAGCCGTGACCATGCAAGACGCTGCACTTTCTTCCACCCTGGTGCCTTTGACGGTGGCGCATCTGGATGCGCTGTTGGCCATCGAGGTGCAGGCGCACAGCCATCCCTGGACACGCGGCAATGTCATCGATGCCCTGGCGGCGGGCTACTACGCCCAGGGCTTGTGGAGCACCGCCGTGCCGGGCGGGCTGTGGGGTTACTGCATTGCCATGCCGGGGGCCTCAGAGGCGCATTTGCTCAATATCACGGTGGCCCCGGCACACCAAGGTCAGGGCGGTGCGCGCAGGTTGCTGCAGGCGCTGGACACCTGGGCGCGCAGCCAGCAGGCGCGCGAGCTGTGGCTGGAGGTGCGTGCCAGCAACACCCGGGCCCTGGCGCTGTACCGCCGCCATGGTTACGTGGAGGTGGGTGTGCGCAAGCGCTACTACGCCCTGGCCGACGGTGCGCGTGAAGATGCCATCCTCATGAGCCTGAATCTATGGCCTTGAACCTTGATGCGCGCCAGCGTGCGCTGTTACAGGAAATGGGGCTGACCCTGTGGCTGCCCCCGCCTGCTGCGTCGGCTGTGCCCGCCAGCCGCTCTCCAGTCACCGCTGCACCACTGGCAGCGCGTGCGCAGTCGTCCGTGCCTTCGCCATCTGCCGCCCCCGCCTCGGCCCCCGCGGTGGCTGCTGTGGTGCGCGCACCTGTGCCGGTAGGTACGCCAGTGCAGCCTGTGCTGGCACACGAGGCGCAGACGAGGGGGGCGCAGGGCGCGGGCAATGCCTTGTTTGCACCAGCGCTGCCTTTGTTTGGTGCCCCTGAGCCAGGGCAGCGACCTGCGTGGTTGATCGTGGCTGAATGTGCCCAGATAGAGGCACCCCTGGCGGGTGACGCGGGCAGGTTGCTGCATGCCATGCTGCACAGCCTGGGTCTGCCCCAGCGGGCCGATGTGATGCTGGCGCCGCTGTGCGCCCCTGGGCACCCTGGCGCCAGTGCTGCTGTACCACTGTGCAGTGCACACGAGCTGCTGCAGCAATGGCGGCCGCACTTGGTGTTGGCGCTGGGCTTGCCTGCGGCACGGGCCTTGTTAGGGGGAGATGCGCCGCTGCGCACCTTGCGCGCCCAGTTGCAGCGCATGGCCGATGGCACGCCTGTGGCGGTCAGCTATGCGCCCGCTTACTTGCTGCGCACGCCCCAGGCGAAGGCGGCGGCGTGGGTCGATTGGTGCCATGCCCACGCCTGGCTGCAGGCCCAGTCTTGAGGGCACTCTTGTCATTGTTGCAGTGCGATAATTCTGCGCTGCCGTGTGTCTGCTGCGTGTGCCGTTCGCGGTGTTGTCACACGGCTGTGAAAAAATTGTGGAGCCGCCTTCAAGGCGGTTCCTTCCTTTTTGGAGACATTCCCTTGGAAACCTACCCTAGTCGGTAGCTTTCAGTCCTGGCCTGTTGCTGCTGGCGGCTGAAAGCACCCCGCCCCGCCTTTTTTGCACAACCGCCCCCAGGAGTGAGCCCATGCTCAACATCTTTACGCTCGCCAATGGTCGACTGGTCCAGGAAGAGATCGAGTCGTTGGAAGAATTGGCGCGCTTTCAGCCGATTTGGGTGGACCTTGAGTCTCCCACCCCTGAAGAAAAGCGCTGGATCAAGCAGCACTACGGCTTGTCCATTCCCGAAGATGCCATGGATGAAGACATCGAGGAGTCGGCGCGTTTTTACGAGGAAGACAACGGCGAGATGCACATTCGCAGTGACTTTCTGGTTGATGACCACGACAAGCCACGCTCGGTGCGGGTCGCTTTTATCCTCAACCTGATCAACCCCAATTTGCGCAGCAAGGGTGTGCTGTTTTCCATCCACGATGAGGACATTCCGGTATTTCGCTTGCTGCGTCTGCGCGCGCGCCGGGCACCGGGCCTGATTGAGGACGCCAAAGAGGTGCTGCTAGCGCTGTTTGATGCCGATGCCGAGTACTCCGCCGATACGTTGGAGGGTATTTACGACGAGCTGGAAATTGCGGGCAAAAAAGTGCTTTCAGGCAACGTCACGGATGCGCTGGCCAGCGAAGTGCTGGGCGCTATCGCACGCCAGGAAGATTTGAATGGGCGCATTCGTCGCAATGTGATGGACACGCGCCGCGCCGTGAGCTTCATGATGCGCAGCAAGATGTTGAATGCCGAGCAGTTCGAGGAGGCGCGCCAAATTTTGCGCGATATTGACTCGCTGGACAGCCACACGGCCTTCTTGTTCGACAAGATCAACTTCTTGATGGACGCCACCGTGGGTTTCATCAATATCAACCAGAACAAGATCATCAAAATCTTCTCTGTGGCCAGCGTAGCGCTGCTGCCGCCTACCTTGATTGCCAGTGTGTATGGCATGAACTTCAAGTTCATGCCCGAGCTGGAGCTGCAGTACGGCTATGCCTACGCCCTGACGTTGATGGTGGCCAGCGCCATCGGGCCGATGCTGTATTTTCGCCGCCGTGGCTGGCTGAAGTAGCGCCAGGCACCAGGGGCCAGGCAACGTGGGCGCTAGGCACCCACGCAGCACTTTGGGGCCGTCGCTTTAACGCAGTGCGCGGGAGGCGCTGCTTTGTGCCGCCAGCCGGAATACGGCCACCCCTTGCACCAGTTCTTGTGCCTGGCTTTGCAGGCTGTTGGCGGCGGCGGCCATTTCCTCTACCAAGGCGGCGTTTTGCTGGGTGGTTTGGTCCATTTGCGCTACGGCATCGCCCACCTGGCCCACGCTTTGGCTTTGCTCGCGGCTCGCGGCGCTGATTTCGCCCATGATGTCGCTGACGCGGCGCACAGCCTGCACCACTTCTTCCATGGTTTGACCGGCGCGCTCGGCCAGGGCATTGCCCTGTTGCACGCTGTTCAGGCTTTCATTGATCAAGCCCGAAATTTCACGCGCTGCTTGGGCAGAGCGCTGGGCCAGTTGGCGCACTTCACCCGCTACGACGGCAAAGCCCCGTCCTGCTTCCCCAGCGCGTGCGGCTTCGACGGCAGCATTCAAGGCCAGGATGTTGGTTTGGAAAGCAATCGAGTCGATCACGCCAATGATGTCGGCCATGCGCCCCGATGAGGCGTGGATGCCGTGCATGGTTTGCACCACTTGGGTCACCACTTCTCCTCCGTGGCTGGCAATCAGGCTGGCGTTGGCTGCCAGTTGTGTCGCTTGAGCGGCGCTGTCGGCGTTTTGTCCGACGGTGGCCGTCATTTCTTCCATGGCAGCCGAGGTTTCTTGCAGGGCACTGGCTTGGTTTTCTGTGCGCATCGACAAGTCTTGGTTGCCTTGGGCAATTTGTACGCTGGCGGTGGCCACGCCGTCGGCGCTCAGGCGCACGCGCTGCACCACCTGGATGAGCTGGCTGCGCATGGCTTGTAGGGCCTGCAGCACATGGCCCACTTCATCCGAGCCTGTGGGCAGCGAGGGGCCAGCCAGATCGCCCTGGGCCACGGCATCGGCCAGCTCCACCGCTTGCAGCAGCGGCGCGCGCATGGAGTTGGCAAACGCGGCAATCATCACCACACCCAGCACCAGCAGCAGCACCATCACCACTGCTTGCAGCCACAGCATGTTTTGCAAGCGGGCCTGGCGTTGTTGCAAGGTAGCGTCCAGCTGCGTCAGCGCCTGAGCATTGAGTTCATACAGGCCGTCGATGGTGCGGGTGAAGGTGTCGAAATAAGTTTGTGGTGCCAGCGTCAGCTCGGGTGCTTCCAGCACTTCGCGGGTGGCCAGCTCCAGTGCCTGGCGCACTTGTGTTTGGGCCTGTTGGGTGAGGGCTTCCAAACTGCTGCGGTAGGCTGGTTCGGCCTGTAAGGCGCGAGCAAAGTCCGTGAAAGCCTGGGCTTGCAGCTCTTGGGCACGCTGGTGCAGCGACGACACGACGCCTTTGTTGAAGGGTGGCAGTTCATGGCGTGCCAAAAAGCCTGAACCTTGGGCCCGCAAAATACCCAGCTTTTCGCCCAGCATGGGCGTGCTGACCAGGGCCGCCTGTATCAACGCGTGGGGCCCAACTTCGGTTTCCACCTGCAGGCCGTAGAAGTGCAGCAGTTCATCGCTGATGCGCATGATGGAGGTGATCAGCGCCGTGTGCTGTGCGGTGCTTTGCGCTTGCTGCAGCTGTTTTTGTGCCACCTTGGCTTCCAATTGCTGCCATGTTTGGCGCGCTTGTTGCCAAGCGGCCTGTTGCTCGGCAGGAATGCGTGCCCCGGCGAGCCGTGCAGTCGCAGCCTCCATGGCTTGGGTGACGCGTTCGCCAGCACCAGGGCGGCGTGCTGCCAGCACGGCATCTCCGCCCAGCATTCCGGCCGACAATCCTCGGTGGATTTGCATGGCTTACACCACTTTGGACAGGGCCGTCAAGGGGGCCGCCCCACTGGCTTCCATCCGTGCATGGTCGATGGTGCGCAGGGCGTCACGCACATGCAAATAGGTCGGCCAAGCCGCCACAAAGAGGCCCACCAAGGCCAACACCGCAAATTTCTGCAGCAACGACAGGCGCGAGAGCAGGGACATGGAAGCCTCCAGAGGATGAGGAAGAGCGCTGACTTTAGCCGGGGACAGCGCCAGACAGGGCTGCGTTCAGGGTATCGCGTGTTTGCTGTGCCGCATGGCGTGCCGCTTGCGCAAAGTCTTCCCCGCCGCTGGCATAAAGCACGGCGCGCGATGAGTTGACAACGATAGGCCCTTGTGCGCGCCAGCCAGCACGTACCGTGGCCAGGGCATCGCCGCCCTGGGCGCCCACACCCGGAATCAGCAGCGGTACCGTAGGTGCCAGCGTACGCACACGCTCAATTTCTTGCGGGTAGGTGGCACCCACCACCAGGCCCAGTTGGCCGTTGCGGTTCCATGGGCCTTGGGCCAGCGTGGCAATGTGTTCGTACAGCAGAGGCTCGCCCGCCACATTGGCCAGGCGCTGGGCCTGCAAGTCATCACCGCCTGGGTTGGAGGTACGGCACAGCAAAAAGGCCCCTTTGCCTGGATAGCGCAGGTAGGGCTCGACGGAGTCAAAGCCCATGAAGGGCGACAGGGTGACGGCATCGGCACCGTAGCGCTCAAAGGCTTCGCGCGCGTACTGCTCGGCGGTGGAGCCAATGTCGCCGCGCTTGGCATCCAAAATGATGGGAATGTGGGGTGCGTGGCTGCGGATGTGCTGTAGCAGGCGCTCCAGTTGGTCTTCCGCGCCGTGGGCAGCAAAGTAGGCAATTTGCGGCTTGAAAGCGCACACCAGATCGGCTGTGGCATCGACGATGGCGGCACAAAAGTCGTACATCTTGTGCACATCGCCGCGCCAGGCGCCAGGCAGGCGGCTGGGCTCGGGATCAAGGCCAACACAGAGCATCGAGTGGTTGCGTGCCGTGGCATCGCGCAGCATGTCAAGAAAAGTCATGGGGCGCGATTTTAGGCGGGCAAAAAAAGGCCGCCAGGGGTGAGCCAGGCGGCGTGTGCAGCTGCGCCCCGCGTGGGGCCGGTGCTGGGGGTCAGCGTGGGTTGGCCAGAAGACGGGTGACGTCGCGGTCGTTGGGCAGGGCGTAGTCGTAGCCACGGATGATGCGGCTGTCTTCGGTGCGCACCAGCTTGATGCTGACGTAGGTGTAGTTGGCGGCAGGCGAGTAGGTGCCCACCAGCACCATGGCAGCATTGTGCTGGCGTGCAATGTCTTTGAGTTCGCGCGACAGCAGCAGCTCGCCTGCACCTTCCTTGACGAAAATGTCGCCCCGCAGCTTCACTTCCTTGACGTGAAAGCCCAGCGCCGACATGTGCGAGGCGTACTGCTCCGACAGGGTACGCCCCAGGGGGGCCGAGCGCCCCAGGTCGTTCACGTTCACCACGGTAGCCACCAGCAAAGGGCCACCGTCGCTGAGCATGGCCATGTCAAAGCCTGCCGTGAGTTTGAGCACAGCTTCGCGGCTGTTTTGCAGCATGGGGGCGCTGGCCGCTTCCTGGTAGGTGGGCTCTACGCGGGCTGTGGCGGGTGGTGCGCTGTTGCAGCCAGTCAGCAAGGCCGCAGCGGCCAGCGTGGTCAAAAGGGCGACTTTTTTCATTGCGAGACCACTTTCAAAGGCTGGGGCCGATAGGGCGATTTGCGCATGAACAGCGGGGTGTCTGCGTCTTCGAGGTAGTACACGTCGGTTTTGCGCACGACGTACTGGCCTGCACGCGACACCGTGGTGGTGAGGATCATCTCGGTGTGCGTGGGGCCACCGGAGTTGATGCTGTTGGCCACGTCAGCAGCCACCGCCAAGCCCAGGCCAGCGATGATTTTGGTGTCGACGTGCTCCAGGCGCAGGCCGTAGGCGGCGCCCACACCGGCTGCCAGCATGGTGAACATGCCAGGAATGAAGTGCGGGCGATCGCTGTTGTGGCGCACCACCTGGGCCTGGTAGGTCACGTCCAGCGTATCGCCAGGAGCTTGCATCACGGGGGTGCCGCTTTGCACGAATTGCGTGATGAGGAAGTCGCGGAACGCGTAGTCAAACGTGCTGGGGTTGGGCGGCAGGCCCACGAACAGCGGCGCGCCTTCGGCGCCCGCTGCGTGCAGCGAACCCAGGGTTTGAGAGACCACGTCGCGCGAGACCAGCTCCCAGTGCCCCGCAGAGCGCACCTTGAGTTGGCTGGTGTACTCGAAGTTCGAGGCCACAGGAATGGGGGCGTTGGCGCAACCGACCAGCAAGCTGGCTGCACCGGCCACAACGGTCATGCCGATGGCCTTGGTAATGGACATGGTTCCCTCCTACGGATTTGGATCAGGGCGCCAAAACCCACAGGGCTTTGGCAATGGCAGACGATTTTGGGCGTGTGCCCCGGCAAAAACAAGGGGAAATAGCGCCCCTTTCGCACCGCAGTTGGCGGATTGTTGTTTTTGGCGCGATCGCTTGTGACGCTTTCGCGGTATTTGTTGCCAGATGTTGGTGGCGCAGGCCCTCAGGCCCGCATCAGCCTTGCGCGCGCTTTTGCAAAATCTCGAAAGCTGGCAGAGTTTTGCCTTCCAACACTTCCAGAAAAGCGCCGCCGCCAGTGGAGATGTAGCCCACCTTGTCCTCGATGCCGTACTTGGCAATGGCGGCCAAGGTGTCGCCACCACCGGCAATACTGAAAGCTTTCGATTCGGCAATGGCCTGGGCGATGGCCTGGGTGCCACCGGCAAACTGCTCGAACTCGAACACGCCCACCGGGCCGTTCCAGACGATGGTGCCAGCCTGCTTGAGCTGCGCGGCCAGTTTGGCGGCGGTTTCCGGGCCAATGTCCAAAATCAGGTCGTCGTCGGCCACTTCGGTGGCTTTTTTCACGGTGGCCACGGCATCGGCAGCAAAGGTTTTGGCGGTGACCACGTCGGTGGGAATGGGCACCTCGGCGCCGCGCGCGGCCATGGCGGCGATGACGGCCTTGGCTTGCTCCAGCAGGTCGGGTTCGGCCAGGGATTTACCGATCTTCAGGCCCGCCGCCAGCATGAAGGTGTTGGCAATGCCACCGCCGACGATGAGCTGATCGACTTTGTCGGCCAGCGACTTGAGAATGGTCAGCTTGGTGGACACCTTGGAACCGGCCACGATGGCCGCCAGCGGGCGTGCCGGGTTGGCCAGGGCGGTTTGAATGGCATCGATCTCGGCCGACAGCAGCGGGCCAGCGCAGGCCACCGGGGCAAACTGGGCAATGCCGTAGGTCGTGCCCTCGGCGCGGTGGGCGGTGCCAAAGGCGTCGTGGACGAAGATGTCGCACAGTGCGGCCAGCTTTTTCGCCAGCTCTTCTTTGTTCTTTTTCTCGCCCACATTCACGCGGCAGTTCTCCAGCAGCACCACTTGGCCAGGTTGCACTTGCACACCATCGACCCAGTTGGCCACCAGTGGCACCTCGCGGCCCAGCAGCTCGCCCAGGCGCTTGGCGACGGGGGCCAGCGAGTCTTCGGCTTTGAACTCGCCTTCAGTGGGGCGGCCCAGGTGGCTGGTGACCATGACGGCAGCGCCTGCCTGCAGGGCCATCTCGATCGCGGGCACGGAGGCGCGCACGCGCGTGTCTTCGGTGATCTCGCCCGCGTTGTTGAGCGGTACGTTCAGGTCGGCACGGATGAAGACGCGCTGGCCTTGGGCTTTACCCTGGGCACACAGATCGGAAAAACGCAGAATTTGCATGGCAACAAAGAGAGTGAAGGGGCTGAAAAAACGCCGCCGATTGTAGGTGGGGGGATGTGGCTGTGGCGCTCGGGCCGGTCGGCACTACCAGCCCAGTGCGATGTGCAGCGGCAAATACACCGCCATGCCCACGGCAATGGTGCCCAGGATGTCGCGGCGCCAAAAGTAGTAGGCGGTAGCGCACAGCGTCGCGGGCCAGCGTGCGTCTTGCCAGGTGCTGATCAGCGCGCCGTGCGTCATCAAGATTTCAGGGGCAATCACGGCGGTCAGGGCGGCCAGCGGGGCGTATTTCAGGCCACGCTTGAGCCAGTCGGGCAGCGGCAGTTCGCGCTCGGGCAGCATGAAAAACGAGCGCGTCACCAGCGTGATCACTGCCAGCCCCAAGATGGCCAGCAGCGGATAAAGCGCGGCTTCGAGTTCGCTCCAGGACAGGTTCAGCGCGCTCATGGGCGGCGCTCCTGCGCTGTGGGCTCGGCCTGGGCCTGGGCGGATAGGGTGGCGGTGGCAGGTGTTTCAATCAGCTCGATAGGCGGGCGCTGGCGCCTGCGCTCCAGCGCTTCCATCATCAGCCCGGCGGCCACGGCGGCGGCCACGGCCACCAGGATGTTCAGCTTGAGCGGCAGGGCAAACGCGGCAATCGCAGCCGTTGCGGCCACACCGGTGGCCAGCCAGGTGGCGCGGTCAAACAGCAAAGACAGCAGCACCCCCAAAATGGCCAAGACCCCGGCAAAGCCCAGGCCCCACGACAGCGGAATGGTGTTGGCCAACAAAATGCCCGCGACCGAGGGCACCTGCCAGGCCAGCCAGTTCACGCTGGCTGCGCCCCAGAAATAGGGCACTTGCCCTGGTTCGGGCTGGGGTGTGGGGTAGCGCTTGAGGAAGGAGACAAAAGTCACATCGCCGCTGAAGTAGCCCTGTGCCAGGCGCTGGCGCAGCGGCAAGTGGGCAAAGTAGTTGCGCCACATACTGCTGAAGATGACGAAGCGCAGGTTCACGCAGGTGGCCGTCAACCACACCACCCACAGCGGCGCGCCAGCGGCCAGCAGGGGCAGCACGGCCAGTTGCGCACTGCCGGCATAGACCAAGAAGGTCATGGCCAGTGCCCAGGGCACAGAGAGCCCGCCCTTGACCATGGCCACGCCTGTGACCAGCCCCCAGGCGCCAATGCCCACGCCCGTGGCCAACATGTCTTGCACCCCCAGGCGAAAGCTGGGCTGGGCCGCGTAGCGCCGCCACTGCGCCGCGTGCGCCCTCATGTGCCCAGCACCTGGCCGGGCTGCAGGCTGAAGCCGTGCAGAAAATCGGCTGCCGCCAGGCGCTTGCCACCGGCGCGCTGCAGCGTGGTCAAGCACAGCACACCGTCGCCACAGGCCACGCGCACGCCCTGGGCATCGGCAGACAGAATTTCACCGGGATTTTTAGATGAAATTGGCCTCAAACCCTCACCAGGCAAGCGCGAGTAGCTCTCAATTTGAGAGTGCCACAGCTTGATGGTTTCGCCCTGCAAGGTGGTGCAGGCACCAGGGAAGGGGTCGAAGGCGCGGATGCGCCGGGCAATCTCCGTGGCACTGTGCGACCAGTCGATCAGGGCCTCGTGTTTCTCAATCTTGTGGGCGTAGTTCACGCCTTCGCTTGGCTGGGGCGTGGCTGCCAGTGGCCCCTGTTCGGCCTGGGCCAGGGTTTGCACGATCAGCCGCCCGCCCAGCGCGGCCAGCTCGTCGTGCAGGCTGGCGGTGGTGGCGTCGGGGGCGATGGGCAGGCGTTCGACCCGCAGCATGGCGCCCGTGTCCAGCCCGGCATCCATTTGCATGATGGTCACGCCGGTGTGCGTGTCACCCGCTTCGATGGCGCGGTGAATGGGCGCCGCGCCACGCCAGCGCGGCAGCACGCTGGCATGGATGTTCAGGCAGCCCAGGCCGCGGCGGCCCTGGGCCTGCGCGCCGGGCTGGGCCATGGCATCGAGTACCCACTGCGGCAGGATCAGGCCGTAGGCGGCCACCACCATGGCATCGGCCTGGGCGGCGGCGATGGCCGCCTGCGCTGCTGCGGCGTCTTCGGGGTATTTGCCATCCAGGCGCAGGCTGCGCGGCTGCGCTACGGGGATGCCGTGGGCCTGCGCCAGTTGCTTCACGGGCGAGGCCTGCAGCTTCATGCCGCGCCCGGCGGGGCGGTCGGGCTGGGTGAGCACCAGGGGGATGGCGTGGCCGGCATCGAGCAGCGCTTGCAGCGCGGTGCGGGCAAATTCTGGGGTACCGGCAAAAATCAGCTTCAGGGCCATGGGGCAAAGGAATCAAGGGCGGCTAAGGCTGGGGATTCTTGCCCAAAAACACAAGGCGGTCGGCCACCGCATGGGATGACCGACCGCCTTGGCGTGGTGTTGCTGGTGTGTGTTTACAGGCCAGCGCGGCGCGCGGCTTCGGCGCCAAAGTCTTTTTCGTTGATCTTGCCGGTGTTCAGCGTGTAGCCACCGCGCTGCTCATTGACCAGGTTGAACGCCAGGTAGGAGCCGGTTTGCAGGTCGTGGTACAGGCCCACGCCAGCTTGCCAGGTGTTGGCTTCGTAGGCGTAGAAGTAGTTCACCATGCCGGTGCGCCACAGGCCGCCGCGGGCGTCGTAGTTCTCGCCCATCATCATCAAGTGGGTGTCCTCGTCGATGTACATCACGCGCTTGCCGTACAGGTGGCGAAAGCCCTCTTTCAGCGTGCCTTCCAGCACCCACACGCGGTGCAGCTCGTAGCGCATGTGTTCGGGGTTGACGTGGCCGGTCTTGAGCAGGTCGGCGTACTTCACGTTGGGCGAGTGCAGGCGGTAGGCGTTGTAGGGGATGTACATCTCGCGCTTGCCAACGATTTTCCATTGGTAGCGTTCGCCCGTGCCGTTGAACAAGCGCACTTCGTCCACGGTGATAGAGCCGCCCGAGCCCGGGAACGACATGTCAAAACCATAGCCTGGCGACTGGCGCACACGGCGCGTGCCGGGGTCGTAGCGCCAGCTTTGGCGTGGCTTGGTTTTGAAGTTCCACCACTCGATACCGGTGTTGATCTCGCCCTTGTCACGCTCGGGCAACAGGGTTTCGTTCAGGTAGTAGGACGAGGGGTTGTTGTCGGCCGTGTTGGTGCGTTTGCCTGGTTCGAGGTGGGGTGCCAGGTTGCGTGATTTGACCCGGCCCCAGTTGATCTTGCCGTCGGGCAGCACGTAGGCGTTGTCAGAAATCAGCTCTTCCGTGAAAGGGCGGTAGGTGAACACCGAGGAGGTCCACAGCAGCTCCAGCCCCGTTTTGGGGAATGGGAAAGCGATGCCGCCCGTGGTGGCCAAAATGCCTTCGCCGTCGTCCACCAGCTCGGCTTTGGCGGCGTTTTCCTTGGTGATTTCGCACACCGCGTCGGGGAAGCGGAAGTCCCGGCGGCTGGGGTACACCGGCATTTTGAAAGTTTGCGGGTACTTTTTGAACAGCGCCTTTTGCCCGTCGGACAGGCGACTGGCGTACTTGTCCATGTTGGCGGCGGTGATTTCAAACAGTGGCTTGTCTTCTGGGTAAGGATCCACCGGGTGGTGGCCAGTGCCCTTGAAGTTGACGTGCGGTGGCTTGCCCAGCCATTTGCCGCTCCACTCAGGAATGCTGCCATCGGCGTTGCCAGCACGTTCGGCGCCAACACACGTCAGGTCTTTGCCCAGGCGGGCCACTTCTTCTGCGCTGCCTTTGGCAGCGGCGTGGCCGCTCAGCAGGCAGGCTGCCGCAGCAGCGAGCCAGATGCGGTGCAATCGGATGCTCATGGGATGCGTTCCTCGGTGATTTTTTGTGATTTAGAAGGTGTATTTGGCGTTGAGCGTGACGTAGTCGCGGTCAGCCATGGTGCGACCGTCGGCAATGCTCGGCGAGCTCAGGTAGTTCACCCAGGTCACGCCCAGCGAGAGGTTGCCCAGGTACTTCAGCGTGGCGCCCAAAGTGAGGCGTTTTTCGCCCCGGCCCATGCCAGAGAAAGCACTGCCTTGGATGTTCTGCGTCCAGGTGGCGTTGGTGCTCAAATCCCAGCCGTTGAGGATGCTGGGGTAGTCCAGGATGACGCCTGCGCCCAGCAGCGTAGAGCCGCGGGTTTGGCCTTCGTAGAGGTAGTTGGAGAAGCGGCCATCCGTGCCCGGCCCGCCACCTGTGACGGTGAGGGTGTCCGCGCCCATGATGCGCTGGTGAACCAGTTCACCCATGAACGTGGTTTGGTGGGCCAGCGCACTGGGGCCCATCATGTACAGAGCGTTGACGTTGGCTTGCAGGTAGCTGCCCCGGGTGGGAGCGCCGTTGTCCAGGTACACGGGGGCACCGTCGCGGTAGCTCAGGTCACCACCAAACTGCACCGAGTCGCCGATCTTGCTGCTCATGCTGATGCCGGTCAGCTTGATGTCTTCAAAGTAAGCCAGCTTGTAATAAGGCGTGCTGCCAGGGGATGCCTGGGAGCCAAACTTGTTGAACGAGGAGTACTGGGTGCCACCGGTGAAGTCAAAAAACATGGCGCCCACGCGGTCGTGGTAGCGGTAGTGGAACAGGCCCAGCTCCAGAGCGTCGGTCGCCTGGTAGCGCAGGCCCAAGCCCCACTGGCCGGTGTCTTTCGGTTTCATTTCGCCAGCGAAGTTGACCACGCCAAAGCTGTGGTCGGGCAGGCTGGAGATGGCGCCGGGGGCCAGGCGCATGAACTGTGCGCCGGGGCCGAAGATGTCTGAGCCAAAGAAGTCGCCCACGGGGTTGAGCAGTGTTTCCTTCCATTGGAATTGGTAGTAGCCGGTCACGCTCAGTGCATCGGTCAGGGTCAGGCTGGCCGAGATTTGCGGCACGGGCAAATACGATTCTTTGGCCTCGGTGCCCGGGACGTTGAATTTGGTGGCATCTACCGGCAGCTGGCCCTGGCTGATGTTGGGCCAAAACAGGCTTTCACCCCAGGCCACCACGTGCTGGCCCAGCTTCACCGAGAGGTGCTGGTCGTTGCCCACCACCCAGTTGCCGTAGCCATAAAAGTCCAGGATGCGCCCGTCTTGCCCGCTGCGCTTGCGTGTTTCCGAGACAAACTCGTCGGCCGGGCCGATCTTGTTGACGGTGGACAGCGAATCGTTTTGGTTGCCGCCGCGGTACACCGAGTCGTAAAAGCCCGTGCCGCGTGCCATGAAGCCGAGGTTTTTGTGCTTGATGCGCACCTCACCCAGTGCGCTGGCGCGGTTGTTGATCAGCCCGCCTTTTTTGAAGTTGCGCGTGGCGTCATCGTTGTTCAGGTCAGCCAGGTATTCGGCCGCTGCTGCAGAAGTGCGTACCGACGCGGCGTAGGACAGCGTCAGCGAATAGTCCAGCGTGGTGTCGTCTGACAGGTACACCGTGGGCGCCGCCTGGGCAGCCGCGCTGCCCAGTAGCAGCGCCAGCGCGGCTGCCTGCGCAACCAGCGTACGCACTGGCGCAGTGCCCCGGCGGGCGGGGGAGGAAAAATCCATGGCTCCACTCCTTGGTAGTTTTTTGTGGGGGGTTGTTTGTAGGCGCGTTGCCGCTGCCCTGGTGGCAGCTTGCGCAAGCGCCGCCGACGATGCCAGCGCACTGGGGAGCTGGCATACCGCGTTTGGACTACAGGAAAACCCGCCTGTCTCGTGCTACTCCTTTTGGACGATGCCCGCATACCGGGGCGCCGAATAATGGCCGCGCCACTGTCTGCGGTGGCATCACTCTTGCTTTCATGCTTTTGTTGCCGCCCGCTTGCCCATGACCTCCCTTGCACCTTTGTCTCGTACCGATGCGTTTGTTGCCACCATGGCGCGGGCGCTGATTCACCTGCGCAAGCCGCTGGGTGTGTTCTTTTTGTTGTTGACCTTGGGGCTGGGGGTGTCTGCCTTGAATACGCGGCTGGACCCCGGCTTCAACAAGCTCATTCCCTTGAAGCACCCCTATATGGCAGCGTTTTTGGAGCACTCGGGCACTTTTTCCGGCGCCAACCGCGTGCTGCTGAGCGTGCAGTGGAAAGGTGAGGGGGATATTTACAACCCCAAATTCCTGGCTGTGCTGCGCAAGGTGCATGACGAAGTGTTCTTCACCTCTGGCGTGAACCGCGGCAGCGTGCGCTCGATTTTTGCGCCCAGCGTGCGCTACATCGAGGTGACGGAAGAGGGCTTTACTGGCGATGTGGTCATCCCTGCCCGCTTCAATGCCGATGCCCAGAGCATTGCCGGTGTGCGCGACAACGTCGCCAAGTCCGGCGTGGTCGGGCAGCTGGTGGCCAAAGACCTGCGCTCCGCCATGGTGCAGGCCGACTTGCTGGAAACCAACCCGGAAACGGGCGAGCACCTGGATTACGCCAAAGTGGCGCAGCAGCTCGAGCGCATTCGCAGCGAGTTTGCCCAGGAGGACATCGACATCCAGATCGTCGGCTTTGCCAAAGTGATGGGTGATGTGATGAGCGGCCTGTTCACCGTGGTGCTGTTTTTTGCCATTGCATTTGCCGTCACCTCGCTGCTGCTGTGGCTGTACTCGCGTTCGTTCAAGCTCACGCTGCTGGCGATTGCTGTGGCGCTGTTGCCGGTGATCTGGCTGCTGGGCATCTTGCCGCTGATTGGCTATGGCATCGACCCCATGTCGGTGCTGGTGCCGTTTTTGATTTTCTCCATCGGCGTGTCGCACGCTGTGCAGATGACCAATGCATGGAAGCAAGATGTCATGGCTGGCTACAGCGCCCGCCAGGCCGCGGAAAACGCTTTTCGCAAGCTGGCCATCCCGGGCATCATGGCCTTGCTGGCCAATGCCCTGGGCTTCATGGTGATCATGGTGATCGACATTCCCATCGTGCATGAGCTGGGGCTGACCGCCTGCCTGGGCGTGGCGCTGATGATCATGACCAACAAGATGTTCATGCCCATCATCTTGTCGCACCTGCGCCTGGAGTTTGCGGCGCAGCAAGCCCCCGATAACGCCCAGCAGCGCCACCCCCTGTGGTGGAAAGTTTCGGGCCTGGCACAACCTGGCCCCGCGCTGGCGACTTTTGCTGTGATGCTGGTGCTGCTGGGGGCTGCTACCTACTACTCGCGCCAGCTGCAAACAGGCGACATTGGCGCCGGTGTGCCCGAGCTGCGTGCCGAGTCGCGCTACAACCAAGACAACGCCACCATCATCTCCAATTACGCGATTGGCATGGACGTGCTCTCGGTGTACGTGGAAACCGTCAACCTGGAGGAGGCCTGCCTGAACTGGGAGGTGATGAACGCCATCGAGAGCCTGGACCTGCACCTGCGCGGCGTAGCCGGTGTGCAGTCCGTCAGCACCATTGCCGGGCTGACCAAGCTCTACGCGGCGGGCAACAACGAGGCCAATCCCCGCTGGGCCGTGCTGCAGCGCAGCGAAGGTGGCTTGCGTGCGGGCGCGCGTGCCGCCAACCCGGAAAACGGCCTCAACACCGATGGCTGCAAAACCATTCACCTGGCTATCTACCTGAGCGACCACCAGGGCAGCACGCTCAAGCACGTGATGGATGAGGTGCAGCACTTCATTGACACCCATCCCCTGCAGAACGCCGTGTTCCGCCTGGCGGGTGGCAACGCCGGTGTGGCTGCCGCCACCAACGAAGCCGTGGAAAAAGCCGAAGTGCAAATGCTGTTGTCCATCTTCGCCTCGATCTCGCTGCTGTGCTGGCTGACCTTCCGCTCCTGGCGCGCCGTGCTGTGCGTCGTCGTGCCGCTGACGCTGGTCACCATCATGTGCAACGCTTTGATGGCTTTGCTGGGCATTGGTTTGAAGGTGGCCACCCTGCCTGTGATCGCTCTGGGCGTGGGCGTGGGCGTGGACTATGGCATCTACATCTACGAATCCATGCAACATGAAATGCAAGGGCGTGCCCTGGCGCTGCGCGAGGCGTTTTATGAAGCCATGCGCCAGCGCGGCACGGCTGCCGTGTTCACTGCCGTGACCATGTCGATTGGTGTGGGCACCTGGGCGTTCTCGGCACTGAAATTCCAGGCCGACATGGGCATCTTGCTGGCCTTTATGTTCCTGGTGAACGCCTTGGGTGCGATTTTCCTGTTGCCCGCCCTGGCCTGCTGGCTGGGTGTGGGCCAGGCGCCACGCGCAGCAGTCACACAGGCCAGCGCACCTGCCCGCGCCTGAGCCGGGAGGCTCGGCAAGAGGCGAGGGTGGGCGCGCTTTACACTCGCGCGCACCATGCCTATGCCCTGCGCTTCTTCTGCTGCCTCTGCTGATTCTTTCGACGCCAGCTGCTGCCCGCTGTGTGGCCAGGCCAACCAGTGCGCCGTGGCGGCAGGTGACGCGCCTGAAAGCTGCTGGTGTATGCACACGCCGATCGCTGCTGCAGCGTTGCAGCGCCTGCCCCTGGCCGAGCGTGGCCGCCGCTGCATTTGCGCCCATTGCGCCCAGCCGACGGATGCGCCGCCGCCCCACGCGGCGCCGCTATGATCGCCCGCTTTTGTTCGCCCCCGCCGTTTGGAGAGTTCCCATGCCCACCTACCACGTTGAAATGCTTGAAGGCCGCACGCTGGAGCAAAAGCGCAAGCTGGTCGAGGAAATCACCCGTGTCTCGGTCGAGGTGCTGGGCGGCTCGCCCGAGTCGGTGGATGTGCTGATTACCGACGTGAAGCGCGAAAACTGGGCCACCGGCGGCAAGCTGTGGCTTGAGCGCACCTGAATTTTTTTCTTCTCCCCTCTCTTGCGCGAAGGCCACGCCCCCCATGTGCCAGCTCCTGGGCATGAATGCCAACACCCCGACCGACGTCACGTTCAGCTTCACCGGCTTTGCCCAGCGCGCAGGCCACACGGCGGACCACACCGACGGCTGGGGCATTGCCTTTTTTGAGGACAAGGGCCTGCGCCACTTTGTCGATCACCAGCGCGCCGTGGATTCGCCGGTGGCCGAGCTGATTCGCCGCTATCCCATCCACAGCCGCAACGTCATTGCGCACATCCGCAAAGCCACGCAGGGGCCGGTGAACCTGGAAAACTGCCACCCGTTTGTGCGCGAGCTGTGGGGGCGCTACTGGGTGTTTGCGCACAACGGCGACCTCAAAACCCACCGCCCGCGCCTGCACGGGCACTTTCACCCCGTCGGCAGCACCGACAGCGAGCACGCCTTTTGCTGGATCATGCAAGAGCTGGCCAAGTCCCATGCGGGCGTGCCCAGCGTGCCCGAGCTGACCCTCACCCTGCGCGAGCTGGCCGCCAAACTGGCGGCGCACGGCACGTTCAATTTCCTGCTCTCCAACGGTGAAGCGCTGTGGGCGCACGCCAGCACCCATTTGCACTACATCGAGCGGCGCCACCCCTTTGCCAGCGCGCGCCTGAGCGATGAAGACCTGAGCCTGGACTTCGCCACCTGCACCACCCCCAGCGACCGCGTAGCCGTCATCGCCACGGCACCGCTGACTTGCAACGAGCAGTGGACGGCCTTTGCCAGCGGTGAGCTGCTGGTGTTTCAAGACGGCCAGCGCTGCGCCTGAGCAGGCACCCCCACGCTAGGCCTGGCGGCGGCACTGGCGCCCCTGCACCTGGCCCCAGTGCTGGGCCTGCTGCAGCCAGTGCGCGCGGCGTGCGGCGCTGGCACTGCGCACCGGCCCAAAGCTGTGTACGCGCACGGGGCGGATGCCACTGAACTCCAAAATGGTGCGCTGCATTTGTCGGTGGCCTGGCATCCCCTGCACCCAGCGGTAGTACCAGGGCGGCGAGTCCATGGTCACCAGCAACTGCGCTGAGCGGCCCGCCAGCAACTTGTCCCACAGCGCCGAACCCTGGCGGTAGCGAAAGGCAAAGCCCGGCAGGAACACCCGGTCGATAAAGCCTTTGAGCAGCGCGGGCATGGCCCCCCACCACACGGGGTACACCCACACCAGGTGGTGGGCCCAGGCAATTGCCGCCTGCGCCGCCTGCAGATCGGGCTCCAGCACCTGCGTGCCTCGGTAGCCTGCGTGCAGCAGGGGGTCAAAGTCCAGCTCGCCCAGGCGCAGCCAGCGCACATCGGCGCCCGCTGCGCTGGCTCCTTCGGCGTAGGCGCTGGCCAGGGCGGCACACAGGCTGTTCGCGTCAGGGTGACCTAAAAGAATGAGAATGCGTTGCGCCATGAAATCCCTCGGTGTGTCTGCCATGAGGGCGCCATCCTCACCTTGCCCCATGGGGCAGAGTCAAGAGGGGGGCGCAACGCAACTGCCCGGCAGGGTGTGGGCTTCGCAGGCGTGCAATTGCGCCTCTAGCGTCGCCAGCTCTTGGGCCAGGGCTTGCAAGCGTTGCAGCTCCTGTGCCACGGCGGCGCGGCGTGCCGCCACCAGCGAGGCGATTTGTGCCCAGCCTTGCGGCGTGTCCAGGGCGTGCAGCCCCCGCAGCTGCGACAGCCGAAAACCCAGCGCCAGTGCTTGGCGTATCAACAGCACCTGGGCGACGTCTGGCTCGCTGTAGTGCCGGTAGCTGCCTGCCCGCGCGACGCGCCCGAGCAGGCCTTGGGCCTCGTACAGGCGCAGGGCCTTGGGTGTGGTGCCGGTGCGGCGGGCCAGCTCTCCAATGCGCATGGGGGTCGTTCTTCACAAGGTGGCGATGGGGAAAATACTATCAAAAAAGGAGCTGCTCGCGCTTGATCTGATTGGCCTAGGTGCCGATTTGGCTGATATTTTTTGCGGCCGGGCCACTTGTTTCTGTACCGCCCAAGGTGCCGGGTGTGCGGGCCTTTAGACTCACGGCCCATGATGTTTCGCCATGCTGCCCTTGCCCCGTGGGCGCGCCGGTGCCGCCAAGCACTGGGCGCCTTGCTCACTGTGACCCTGGCGGGCCTGGCCTCGGCCCAAGCCGAGCACGCAGCCGACAGCGCCGCCCACGCCACCACCTTGCCAGCCACGGTACGCGCCGCGCTCGCCGCAGCGCAGCTGCCGCCCGAGGCCCTGGCCGTGCTGGTGCTGCCCGCCGAGGCTCCCGAACAAGCCCCGCGCCTGGCCTGGCAAATCCACCAGCCGATGAACCCCGCGTCGGTGATGAAGCTGGTAACGACCTTGGCCGCGCTCGACCTGCTGGGCCCGGCCTACACCTGGCAAACCCCGGTGTACCTCGACGGCACGCTGCAAGGCGGCGTGCTGCGCGGCAACGTCTATGTGCAGGGCCAGGGCGACCCGCAACTGGTGGCCGAGCGCCTGTGGTTGCTGCTGCAGCGCTTGCAAGCCCAGGGCGTGCAGGCGATTGAGGGCGACATCGTGCTCGACCGCTCCGCCTTTCCGCTGGGCGCGCACGACCCGGCCGCGTTCGATGGCGAACCGCTGCGCCCCTACAACGCTGCGCCCGATGCCTTGCTCATCAACTACCAAACCCTCACCCTGAGCTTTGTGCCCGACGTGGCGGCGGGCGTGGCGCGCATTGCCTGGCTGCCGCCGCTGGCGCAGTGGTCGGCACCCGAGAGCGTGCCCCTGGCCGAACCCGGCACCCCCTGCGGTGAATGGCAGCAGGCCCTGCAGCCGCAGTGGCCCGAAGACCTGCTGACGGGCTACGGCGCCCAGACCCCGCGCGCGCCGCTGCGGCTGCGCCTGGCCGGGCGTTACCCGGCGGCGTGTGGCGAGCGCCAGTGGTCGGTGGCCGTGGTGCCGCAACAATTCGCCGCGCGCGCCGTAGAAGGGATGTGGCGCGCTGTGGGGGGGCGCTTGAGCGGTCAGGTGCGTGAAGGCCGCGTGCCTGCGGGCCTGGCACCCGCCTTCAGCACCAGCTCGCCACCACTGGCCGAAGTGGTGCGCAACATCAACAAATTCAGCAACAACGTCATGACCCAGCAGCTCTTGCTCACCCTGGGGCGCGAGCAGGGCACGGGGGGCGACTTTGACAGCGCGCGCCAGGTGCTGCAACGCTGGTGGCACCAGCGCCTGGGCGCCCCCGCGCCGGTAGTGGACAACGGCGCGGGCCTGAGCCGCGAGGCGCGCATCACCGCCGCACAGCTGGGGCGCTTGCTGCAGCAGGCCTGGGCCCTGCCGGTGATGCCCGAGTTCATGGCCTCGCTGCCGATTGCCGGGGTGGATGGCACCTTGCGCCGCCAGCAAAGCCGCGCCACGGGTCGCGCCCACCTGAAAACCGGCAGCCTGCGCGACGTGATGGCGCAGGCCGGTTACGTCACCACCGCACCAGGCCGCCGCTGGGTGGTGGTGGCCCTGGTGAACCACCCCAATGCAGGCGCCGCCCGCCCGGTACTGCAGGCGCTGCTGGACTGGGTGGTGCTGGCCGAGGGCACCCCAGCCAGCGCCGTGCCAGCCGAGCGCCCAGAGCGGCTCACGCGCGCCAAACCGCCCTGACGCGCGTGCGCGCAGGCAGGCCGCTTGCGTCACAATCGCACGCCATGAACGTGCTCGATATTGCCCAGTACACCCACACCCTTGGCGCCCAGGCCAAGGCCGCTTCCACCCTGATGGCGAAGGCGCCCACCGCCACCAAAAACCAGGCGCTGCGGGCGCTGGCGCGGCTGCTGCGCGCCAACGTCGAGGCCCTGCAGACGGACAACGCGCTCGACCTGCAGCGCGCGCGCGCGGCCGGTTTGGCCGAGCCCATGGTGGACCGCCTCAAGCTCACCCCGGCGGTGCTCGAAACCTGCGCCCAGGGCTGCGAACAACTGGCCGCCATGCCCGACATCATGGGCGAGATCATCGGCCTCAAGCAGCAGCCCAGCGGCATCCGCGTGGGCCAGATGCGTGTGCCCATTGGCGTGTTCGGCATGATTTTTGAAAGCCGCCCCAACGTCACCATTGAAGCGGCCAGCCTGTCGATCAAAAGCGGCAACGCCTGCATCTTGCGCGGCGGCTCCGAGGCCATTGCCTCCAACCAGGCACTGGCACGGCTGGTGGCGCAGGCGCTGCGCGAGGCGGGCCTGCCCGAGCACGGCGTGCAAATGGTGGCCACCACCGACCGCGCCGCCGTGGGCTACCTGATTGCCATGCCAGAGTTTGTCGATGTCATCATTCCGCGCGGTGGCAAGGGCCTGATTGAGCGCATCAGTGCCGAGGCCAAGGTACCCGTCATCAAGCACTTGGATGGCAACTGCCACAGCTACGTCGATGACCCGTGTGATATGGAGCTGGCGCTGAAAGTGGTGGACAACGCCAAAACGCAAAAGTACAGCCCCTGCAACGCCACCGAAAGCCTGCTGGTGGCGCGCGCCGTGGCGCCCGAATTTTTGCCACGCCTGGGCGCTGTGTATGCCGCCAAGGGCGTGCAAATGCGCTGCTGCCCCGAGGCCCTGGCGCTGCTGCACAGTGTGCCCGGTGCCGACGTGCGCGCCGCCACCGAGAGCGATTGGAGCGAGGAATACCTGGCCCCGGTGATCAGCGTGAAAGTGGTGGCGGGCGTGGACGAGGCCATTGCCCACATCAACCGCTATGGCAGCCACCACACCGATGCCATCCTCACCACCGACCACCGGCACGCCCAGCAGTTTTTGCGCGAGGTGGACTCCAGCAGCGTCATGGTCAACACCAGCACGCGTTTTGCCGATGGTTTCGAGTACGGCCTGGGGGCGGAAATTGGCATCAGCACCGACAAATTCCACGCCCGTGGCCCCGTGGGCATCGAGGGCCTGAGTTCGCTCAAGTACGTGGTGCTGGGCGAGGGCGAGGTGCGCGGCTGAAGCTGCGGCATTTTGCTCTTTTTTTAATAGCTGCTTGCGCTTGCTTGGTGTGGCTTAGAGGCCATTTTTTATGAAAATCATCATCCTCGGTGCAGGGCGCGTAGGCCAGAGCGTGGCGGCCAGCTTGGTGTCGGAGAAGAACGACATCACCGTCATTGATACCGATGCCCAGCGCCTGCGCGAGCTGGAGTCGCGCCTGGACTTGCGTGGTGTGGTGGGCAACGGCGTGGACCCCCAGGTGCTGGCCGAAGCGGGCGCGCGCGATACCGACTTGGTGATTGCCTGCGCCGCGCAGGACGAAACCAACCTGGTGTGCTGCAAGGTGGCGCAAAAGCTGTTTGGCGTGCCCACGCGCATTGCCCGCGTGCGCGCCAGCGGCTACGAAGACGGCAGCGATTTGCTGGGCCTCGATGGCTTTGCGGTCGATCACATCCTGTGCCCGGAAGACTCGCTGGTGCGCTACATCGCCAAACTGGTGGAGCACCCCGGCGCCTTGCAGGTGCGTGCCTTTGCCGGTGGGCGGGCCTGTTTGGTGTCGTGCCGTGCGCGCGTGGGGGCCCCGGCGGTGGGTTTGCAAATTGGTGCGCTGCGCCAGCAAATGCCCGACGTGCCGGTGCGTATGGTGGCCATTTACCGGCGTTTTGCCGACGAGCCCGACCGCTTCGTGCCCTGCGATGGCGCCACGCGCATCGAACCCGGCGACGAGGTGTTTGCCCTGGCTGCACGCGAGCGCATTCCCCAGGTGCTGGCAGCGCTGTCGCGCCCGGCGGGGCGCCCGGCACGCCCGGTGCGCCGCATCATGATGTGCGGTGGCGGCCAGGTGAGTGAGCGCCTGGCACGCTTGCTGGCGCAGCAGGGCGATGGCCTGCACATCAAAATCATCGAGTCCGAGCCCGAGCGCTGTGTGGCGTTGGCTTCGGTGCTGCCCCAAGAGGTGCTGGTGCTGCAAGGCGAGGCCTCGGACGAGGAATTGCTGGGCGAGGAGAGCATTGAAGAGGTGGACTTTTTCCTGGCCCTGTCAGACGACGATGAAGACAACATCATGTCCTGCCTGCTGGCCAAGCGCCTGGGCGCGCGCCGGGTGCTGGCGCTGATCCACCGCCACACCTATGCCGACTTGATGCACGGCACGCAAATTGATATTGCGCTCTCGCCTGCACAGGCCATGCTGGGCGAGCTGCTGGCCTATGTGCGCCAGGGCGATGTGCAGGCGGTGCACAGCCTGCGCAGGGGCGTGGCTGAGGCGCTGGAAATTGTGGCGCGTGGCGACCGCAAAAGCTCGCGCGTGATTGGCCGCCGCCTGGAAGACCTGCCTTTGCCACCGGAGGTCCACATGGGCTTGATCATCCGAGGTTTGCCCGACGAAGAGGCACCGCCGCCGCCCATTGATGCCATCGTGCCGGTGCAGGCCGAGGAGCCTGAGGTGATCTTGCCGCGCAGCCACACGGTGATTGAAAGCGGTGACCACGTGGTGTTTTTTCTGCCGCACAAGCGCTTGGTGCGCGAGGTGGAAAAGCTCTTTCGCCCCAGTGCGACTTTTTTCTAAGGCCTTTGTTTCGCCACGCCATGCGCCGCATTTTTTTCTTCCTGGGGTCGCCGGGGCGGCGGGCCGAACGCAGCCTGGCCCTGACCGATTTGTTCCCCGTGCTGCGGGTGCTGGGCATGCTCATGTGCCTGTTCGCCGTGGCCATGCTGTTGCCACTGGGTGTGGCCTGGAGCCATGGCGAGGCCATTTGGCTGGTCTATCCCGTGGCCATGGTGCTGACGCTGGCCCTGGGCCTGGCCCTGTGGGGCAGTTTGCGCCGCTACAAAAAAGAGTTGCAGCCACGCCATGGGGTGATTTTGGTCACCCTGGCGTGGGTGCTGTTGCCCCTCAGTGCCTCGCTGCCTTTGTGGCTGGCCATGCAGTACCTGGGGCGCCCCATCTCTTTCACCCACGCCTACTTTGAAGCTGTCTCGGGCCTGACGACCACTGGCGCGACGGTGCTGACGGGCTTGGATGCACTGCCCTTGTCGGTGAACATGTGGCGTACGTTTTTGCAGTGGATGGGGGGCATGGGCATTCTGATCTTGGCTGTGGCCGTGCTGCCGTTGCTGGGCGTGGGCGGCAGCCAGCTTTTCAAGGCCGAAGCGGCTGGCCCGATCAAAGACACCAAGCTCACCCCGCGTATGACCGAAACCGCCAAGGGCCTGTGGGGCGTGTACGCGGTGTTTTCCGTGCTGTGTACGCTGGCTTTTTGGGCCGGGGGCATGGGCTTTGCCGATGCGGTGATGCACATGTTCACCACCGTCAGCCTGGGTGGGTTGTCTTCACACGATGCCAGCTTTGCCTATTTCGATTCCCCCTTGCTGGAGGTGATTGCGGTGGCCTTCATGCTGGTGGCCAGCTGCAACTTCGCGCTGTACTTTATTGCGCTGCGCAAAGGCCACTGGCAGGGGTTTTGGCGTGACCCGGAAATGCACGCCACCATGGTGGCCCTGATCGGCGGCGGCCTGGTGGTGGCGCTGCTGTTGTGGGCCAAGGATGTGTACGAACCCCTGCAGGCGCTGCGCTATGGCATGTTCCATGTGGTGTCGGTTGCCACCACCACGGGCTACGCCACCACCGATTACCTGGCCTGGCCGGTGTTTGCGCCCGTGTTCATGCTGTTGCTGTCGGGCGTAGCCACCAGTGCGGGTTCTACCGGTGGTGGCATCAAGATGGTGCGTATGTTGATTTTGATCCAGCAGGCGCGCCGCGAAATGACGCGCCTGGTGCATCCGCGCGCCGTGCAGCCGGTGGTGCTGGGTGGGCGCGTGGTGGATAACCGCATGATTTTTTCCGTGCTGGCGTTCATGCTGGTGTACGGCGCCACGGTGATTGTGCTGAGCATGGTGCTGCTGCTGACCGACTTAGACCCCGTGAGCGCGTTTTCTGCCGTGCTGGCCAGTGTGCATTGCATGGGCCCGGGCCTGGGGGCGATTGGCCCTAGCTCCAACTACGCTGCGCTGTCGGACTTTCAGGTGTGGGTCTGTACCCTGGCCATGCTGCTCGGCCGGCTGGAGATTTTGAGCTTCATGGCGCTGCTGACGCCGGCTTTTTGGCGCCGTTGAGTCGCCTTATGGGGCCGCGCTGAGGTGGGGCGTGGGTTGTGTGATCGTGCTGGGCATCACCGGTGCCAGCCAGGGTCTGGGAGCTGGCATGTCGGGGGCAAAGCAAATCACAGGCGTCCACAGCCAAGCTGGAGCGATGTCTTCAATGCGACCTTCCGCCGCCCAAGGGCTGCTGGGTGAGGCGCGGTAAAACACCTGTTCGCCGCGCACGCCCAGGCAGTCGCCGTTGCGTTCACTGCAGCGAAAGGTGTAGGCCTGCGCCGACTCGATGGGCGTGAGCGGCCACGCCGGGCGTTGTGGTGCGATGGAGGGCAAGACGTCTAAAAAGCGCATCACTTGGCGCAGTGACAGGTTGCAGGCGGCGCGCCAGCCGTCCAGCTCACGGTTGACGATCATGGCGGACGTGCCTTGTGCTGCGGCATACGGGCACAGCTCTTCGGTCCAGAAGTCAGCGTTGTCGTATTCGAGCTGGAACACGGCCTTGTTGGCTTGGACAAAGGGCGCGTAGTGGCGGCAGCCGTTGTTGCGATAGCAGCTTTCGAGCACCAGCCAATCGAATGCCGGGGCCATGTCGGCAGCCATTTGCCAGCCGTTTTTCATGCTGATGGGCATGCCGAGCTGGTGCGCCGTATCGGCCAGGGCGAGGTTGAAACGCACCTGGTCGGCACGCGTCAGGGGAAAGCCGCTGGCGTGCTCGTAGCCATTGAGGTTGTCGGAGTCGATGCCATCACAGCCCTTGTCGCGTGCCATGGTGATGCGTGCCGCTAGCAGCGGCAGCAGCACGTCGGTGCGTCGAATGTCTAGCCAATACTCGTTGGGCCAGCCGTTGTAGGCGCTGCCCAAGACTTCGGGGGGGAATTGCGCCGCATCGGCACGCCAAGTCTCCAGCGCGCCAAAGTTCACATAGCACAGCACCTTCAGGCCCCGGTTGTGCAGCGCGGTGATGGTGTCGGCCTTGGCGTCGAAGGCGTCCAGTTCCACCAGATCGGCTTCGCCGACCACGGCCAGCAAATCGGGCAGTTGCTTGGGTACGTTGGTGAAAATGATGGACAGCAGGCTGTTGACTGGGGGCTGCCAGCGCGTGGGCGTGGCTGCCGCGCACAGGCTGCCTGCCAGCCACAGCACGCACAGGGCGACCCAGCCGTGCAAGCGCAAAAGAGGGGTGGAAAGGAGGGCCATGGGCGCGAATATAAAGCGCTCATCCCTGTCCTTGAGCAGGGTGGTTGCAGCGGCACCCTACAATGGCCTGGCTTTATTTCTGCACGCTGCCATGGTTCCTCATCTCATTACTGCATTGACGGGTCCGATCAACGAATTGGAGCAGCGCATCCTGGACTCTATGCCTGCCATTGAGCGTTGGTTTCGCCTGGAGTGGATGGAACACACGCCGCCTTTTTACACGTCGGTGGATATCCGTAATGCCGGGTTCAAACTGGCGCCGGTAGATACCAATTTGTTCCCCGGGGGATGGAACAACCTGACGCCGGAGATGTTGCCACTGGCCGTGCAGGCAGCTATGGCGGCGATTGAAAAAATCTGCCCCGAGGCGCGCAACCTTCTCATCATTCCCGAGAACCACACGCGCAATACGTTTTATTGGGCCAATTTGGCGCAACTGGTGCGTATTTTCACCATGGCAGGTTTGCACGTGCGCATTGGCTCGATCAGCCCGGAGCTGCAAAAAGCCCAGCGCATTACCGTACCTGGTGGGGATGAAATCACCATCGAGCCTGCCATCCGCAGCAAGCGCCGCCTGGGGCTCAAGCACTTTGATCCCTGCACTATTTTGCTGAACAACGACCTCTCTGCAGGGGTTCCAGGCATTTTGGAAGACTTGCACGAGCAGTACCTCTTGCCACCGCTGCATGCGGGCTGGACAGTGCGACGCAAGAGCGTGCATTTCAAAAACTACGAAGAAGTTGCCAAGCGCTTTGGCAAGCTGCTGGGCATTGATCCGTGGCTGATCAACCCCTTGTTCACCCACTGTGGTGAGGTCGATTTTGCCCAGGGTGAGGGCATGGACTGCCTGCGCACCCAGGTGGATGCACTGTTGGCCAAGGTGCGGCGCAAGTACAAGGAATACGGCATCAATGAAAAGCCCTTTGTGGTCGTCAAGGCCGACAACGGCACTTACGGCATGGGTATCACCACCGTCCACGATGCCAAAGAGCTGGAAAACTTGGGGCGCAAGGGCCGCAACAAAATGGCGGTGATCAAAGATGGCCAGCAAGTGCATTCGGTGATCATCCAAGAAGGCGTGCGCACGCAAGAGCGCATGCACGAGGCCGTGGCCGAGCCGGTGGTGTACATGATGGATCGCTATGTGGTGGGGGGGTTTTATCGCATCCATGCCGAGCGTGGCGATGAAGAAAACCTGAATGCTCCAGGCGCTGCGTTTGTGCCCTTGGCGTTTGCGCAAAGCGGGCACCTGCCTCAGCCTGGTGCGCGCCCTGGTGCCAGTGCGCCTAACCGCTTCTATATGTATGGGGTGGTGGCGCGCTTGGCCATGCTGGCAGCCAGCTACGAGCTGGAAGCTACCGATCCCGAAGCTGAGGTCTACGACTGACACCAGGGTACGTTGCCCTGTGGCAACAGCTTGGCGCCTGTCGCTGCGCCCGGCCCCGTGCACGCGCACAATAGCGCTCCCGCAAACCACGGAACCCGCAGGGCCAAGTTGTGTGCAGAAACTGCACCACTGTGCCCGGGCAAGGCAGTGCAACACTCCAAATCCTCTCTGGGTGCGCTGACGCTGGGCGCCATCGGCGTCGTGTACGGCGACATTGGCACCAGCGTGCTGTATTCCGTCAAGGAAGTCTTTGGCTCGGGCCATGTGCCCTTCACGCAAGCCAATGTGTACGGCATTTTGTCGTTGCTGTTTTGGACACTGACTTTCATCGTGTCGCTCAAGTACGTGGTGCTGGTGCTGCGTGCAGACAACCACGGCGAGGGTGGCTTAGTGGCTATGCTGGCGCTGGCCTCACAGGCGGTGAAAGAGCGCCCACGCTTGCGCCAGGTGCTGCTGATGGTGGGTATTTTTGGTGCCTGCTTGTTTTATGGCGATGGCGTCATCACCCCGGCCATTACGGTGTTGGGGGCGGTGGAGGGCCTGGAGGTGGTGTCTCCAGGGTGGAGCGAGGCGGTCATTCCGCTCACCTTGCTCATCTTGCTGGGCCTGTTTGTGGTGCAAAAACACGGCACGGCCAGCATAGGGCGCTTTTTTGGCCCGGTGATGACCCTGTGGTTTGTCGTGATTGCCGCTCTGGGGGTGGTGCAAATTGCCAGTCACCCGGAAATTTTGTGGGCGTTGAGTCCTCATTACGCGCTCGACTTCATGGTGGCCAACCCCAAAGTCAGCTTCATTTTGTTGGGTGCGGTGGTGTTGTGCGTGACCGGTAGCGAAGCGCTGTATGCCGACATGGGTCATTTCGGTAAACAGCCTATTCGCCTGGCCTGGTTCAGTGTGGCGATGCCGGCGTTGACACTCAATTATTTTGGTCAGGGCGCTTTGTTGCTGGAAGACCCCCAAGCGGTCAAAAACCCGTTTTATATGTTGGCGCCAGATTGGGCACTGGTGCCCTTGGTGTTGCTGGCTACGGCGGCTGCGGTGATTGCTTCGCAGGCCTTGATCACGGGGGCGTTCAGCGTCACCAAGCAGGTGATCCAGTTGGGCTACCTGCCACGCTTGCGCGTTGAGCACACCAATGTGCGGGAAACGGGACAAATCTATTTGCCCTTTGTGAATTGGAGTTTGTTCGTCGCCATTGTGTTGGCGGTGGTGCTGTTTCGCTCCTCTAGCAACTTGGCTGCGGCGTATGGCATTGCCGTGACGCTGGACATGCTCATCACCACCATCCTCACGTTTTTTGTGCTGCGTTACCACTGGCGCTATCCGTGGTGGCTGTGCTTGGGCGCGACGGGGTGTTTCTTTCTGGTGGATCTGGCATTTTTCAGCTCCAACATGCTCAAGCTGCTGCATGGGGGTTGGTTTCCGTTGGTGATTGCCGCTAGCGTGTTTGTTTTGATGGTCACGTGGAAGCGCGGGCGCGCTTTGTTGCACGACAAGCGCCAAAGCGAATCGATGGATTTGCGCGATTTCCTGACGGCTGTGTGGGCTAGTCCACCGGTGCGGGTCGAGGGTACGGCCGTGTTTTTGACGGCTGAGCCCGGGGTTGTGCCCAACGCGCTATTGCATAACCTCAAGCACAACAAGGTGCTGCACGCGCACAACTTGTTTGTCACTGTGCATCACCATGAAGTCCCCTGGATAGGCATGAACAAACGTCTGGAGATTGAACCTTTGGGGGGTGATTGCTGGCAAGTGACGGTGCACTATGGGTTCAAAAACGACCCCGATTTGCCGCGTGCTTTGCAGTTGATGCGTGGTCGGGGGTGTGAGTTGGAGCCCATGAGTACCAGCTATTTCTTATCGCGCGATGTCGTTACCCCGTCTTTGGCCAGCGGCATGGCACCTTGGCGTGAGAAGTTGTTTGCGCAGATGCACCACAACGCCAGCGGCGCTGCAGACTTCCTGCACTTGCCTAGCAATGCGGTGGTGGAGCTAGGCTCCAAGGTGGAAATTTGAATGTTTTTTGCCTTTTGGCCTTACCAGGCAAGCGCAAGCAGCTATGAAAAAGAAAGCAAAATCAAGCCCCTTGTGCTCTGGATAGTGGGATGCGTTTTTTTCAAGACCTGAGCTTGTCGGCCTGTACCGCAGGTTTTGTTGCCGTGCTGGTGGGCTTTACCAGTTCGGTAGCCATCGTGTTTCAGGCGGCACAGGCCTTTGGTGCCACGCCCGCCCACATCACCTCGTGGATGTGGGCCTTGGGCTTGGGCATGGGGCTGTGTTCGCTCGTACCTTCACTGCTGCTGCGCCAGCCTGTCATGGTGGCCTGGTCCACCCCCGGGGCCGCAGTGCTGGCCTCGGCAGGGCTCGTCGGGGGCTTTTCCATGGCCGAGGCTGTGGGGGCGTTCATGGCATGTGCTGCGCTGATCACATTGGTGGGGGTCACGGGGTGGTTTGAGCGCATCATGGATCGGATTCCGGGAGAAATTGCCGCAGCCTTGTTGGCGGGTGTGTTGGCTCGTTTTGGTTTAGAGGCTTTTGGGGCGGCGACCACGGCCCTGCCGTTGGTGTTTTGGATGTTGACCACATACCTGCTGGTGCGTCGCAGGGCCCCGCGCTATGCCGTGGTGGCGACTTTGGCTGTGGGCGTGCTGTACGTGGCGTGGCAGGGGCAGATGCAATGGTCTGCTGTGCAATTCGAGCTAGCCCGGCCTGTCTTCGTAGCCCCCCAGTTCAGTGGGGCAGCTTTTGTCAGTTTGGCGTTGCCACTGTTTGTTGTCACCATGGCATCGCAGAATCTGCCAGGTGTGGCGGTCATGCGCGCCACGGGTTATGCCTTGCCTGTCTCGCGCTTGTTGACCATGACGGGCGTGGCCACACTGGTACTGGCACCCTTTGGTGCTTTTGCACTGAACTTCAGCGCCATCACTGCAGCTATTTGCATGGGGCCTGAAGCGCATGAAGATAAGGCACGTCGCTATACCGCTGCCGCTGCGTGTGGGCTGATCTATATCGTGATTGGTCTTTTTGGGGCGGTCATTACCGGCTTGCTCACTGCGTTCCCGCGTGAGCTGGTGGTGGTCATTGCTGGTTTGGCCTTGTTGGGTGCGGTGGCCAATGGTTTGGCAACTGCGTTGCACACTGAAGGGCGCCGCGAGGCGGCGCTGATCACTTTTCTTGTCACCCTCAGCGGGGTGGTGGTTGCCGGCGTGGGTTCTGCCTTTTGGGGCGTGCTCGCCGGCAGCGCTGCGCTGTTTGTGCAACAGTACGGGCGCGATCGTTGATCTTATTTTGGAGCTGTTGTCATGCATTTTCTCGTCGTTGCTGATCCGTTGGAGTCTTTCAAAATCGCCAAGGACAGCACGTTCGCCATGCTGCGCGAGGCACAGCAGCGCGGCCATCGCTTGTCTGCCTGTACACCCCAGGTCTTGTCGTGGCGCCAGGGCGGGCGGGTGCAGGCATATGTGCGTGATATTGTTTTAACAGGCCAAGCGACAGACTGGTTTGCCGTTCAGGCCGAGCGCGTGGCCGTGTTGGCGGATTTTGATGCCGTGCTGATGCGCAAAGACCCACCTTTCGACAGCGAGTATTTCTACGCCACCCATTTGCTGGAGCAGGCCGAACGCGAGGGGGCTCGGGTGTTCAACCGCCCGCGTGCGCTGCGCGATCACCCGGAAAAGCTGTCGGTGATGGAGTTCCCGCAGTTCTTGGGGCCTACGTTGGTGACCCGCAGCAGCCAAGAGATTCGCCAGTTCCACGCAGAGCATGGCGACATCATCCTTAAACCATTAGATGGCATGGGCGGTATGGGGGTGTTCCGTGTAGGCCCGGACGGTTTGAATTTGGGCAGCATCATCGAAACGCTCAACCGCGATGGCGCGCAGAGTGTGATGGTGCAGAAGTTCTTGCCAGCCGTCGCCCAAGGTGACAAGCGCGTGCTGATTGTCGGTGGGCGCCCCGTGCCGTTTTGCCTGGCGCGTATTCCCCAGGGCAATGAAGTGCGGGGCAACCTCGCCGCCGGTGGCAAGGGCGTGGCGCAACCTTTGTCGGCCCGCGATCAAGAAATTGGCGACGCTTTGGGCGCGGTACTGCAGCAGCGGGGCTTGTTGCTTGCCGGGGTGGATGTGATTGGCGACTGCATCACGGAGATCAACGTCACCAGCCCCACGTGCTTCCAGGAAATCCACGAGCAGACGGGCTGTGATGTAGCGGCTTTGTTCATCGACGCTTTAGAGGCTGCGCTGCAAAAACGGTGATTTTTCTTTGCTGCGTCGATTTTTTGTGCTACATTTGCGCCTCTTCGCGATTTAGAGCTTCTTTGGAGGCTGTTGGTTGCGAAGTGTTGAAAAAGTTTGGTTTTTTGCTTTTCCCGCTTCAAAGTTGTGTTAAAGTAGAGGGCTTCGCTGATAAAGCT
>JAYRPZ010000007.1:0-33394 GCA_041910915.1 Acidovorax sp. | reverse complement strand
GCTCAACCGGTTTCGCAAGCTGTTGGTGCGCTACGAAAAGCTGGAGCACACCTTTTTGGCGCTCAACCACCTGGCCGCTGCCATCATTACGCTGCGCAAGATCAGGTTGCCCGTTAATATTATTTACGGATAATTCCTTAGCCTCTACAGCAACCGACGGGGCACGTGCGTGTGTGGCCTGCAAGATGGCAAGCACCTGATGCGCGGTGATGTTGCGAACCGGCAGCTTGCCCAACGTCGGAAACACCACACGACGCAGCATGTCCAGCCGCCGTTTCTTCGTGACATCTTCCCAGTCCTTGGTTGCCAGCCATTCTGCCGCTATCAGCTCAAGGGTGTTGCTACGGTCAAGTTCCTGGCGAGCCTTAACAAGCTGCTTTTGCTGTACGGGGTTGATCCCATCCTTGACGAGCTTACGTGCAGCCTGGGCTTTCTCGCGGGCCTCGGACAAGGTGGTGGCCGGGTACTCGCCCAATGCCATCATCGACTCCCTGCCATCCAGCTTAAAGCGGAACCGGAAGGCTTTAACCCCTGTTGGTTTGACCTCCAGATACAAGCCACTGTGGTCGTTCAGTCTGTAAAGCCGTTCACGTGGCTTAGCGGTACGGCAGCGCATGTCAGTAAGCATGGCTGAACAATACCCACCAGGGCTAGCAAGCGTCAAGAAAAATACCCATTCATGTACCTAAAATTTCATGAATGGATATGAAAAACGGCGCAACGTACTGAAACACGAAGCGCCGTCAAATGACATCTAACTTGTTGATTTCAAATGTTTTAATGAACTACATTGAAACAACCTGAACAGATGTGAAACATTACAAGAGCACTCAGACGTTGAACAAGAAATTCATCACATCACCATCTTTTACGACGTATTCCTTGCCTTCGGCGCGCATCTTGCCTGCATCTTTGGCGCCCTGCTCACCCTTGAACTGAATGAAATCCTCGTACGAAATGGTCTGCGCACGAATAAAGCCACGTTCAAAATCGCCGTGAATCACACCCGCAGCCTGCGGCGCGGTATCCCCTTGACGAATAGTCCAGGCACGCACCTCTTTCACCCCGGCGGTGAAATAGGTTTGCAAGCCCAGCAAAGAAAAACCAGCGCGAATCAGGCGATTCAGCCCTGGCTCCTCCAAACCCATTTCTTGCAAGAACATGTCGCGGTCTTCGTCGCTCATTTCAGCCATTTCGGCTTCGATCTTGGCGCAAATCGCCACTACTGGTGCGTTTTGGGCTGCGGCATATTCGCGCAGGCGCTCCAGCAACGGATTGTTGTCAAAGCCATCTTCGGCCACGTTACCCACAAACATGGCAGGCTTGGCCGTGATCAAGCACAAGGATTTGAGCAAGGGCGCATCTTCTTTGCTGACGGGCACAGTGCGCGCAGGCTTGCCCTCGTTGAGTGCAGCTTGCAGCGGCACCAGCAGTGACACCAATTTCGCGGCCTCTTTATCGTTACCGCTTTTCGCCGCTTTGGTATAGCGCTGCAGCGCTTTTTCCACGGTGGCCAAGTCGGCCAGGCACAGCTCGGTTTGAATGACTTCAATGTCGGCAATCGGATCCACACGGCCAGCGACGTGGATCACGTTGGGGTCTTCAAAACAGCGCACCACGTTGACGATGGCATCGGTTTCTCGGATATGGGCCAAAAACTGGTTGCCCAAGCCCTCGCCCTTGCTGGCACCGGCCACCAACCCTGCGATATCGACAAATTCAACGATGGCGGGCACGGTGCGTTCAGGCTGAACAATCTGCGCCAGGGCTTTCAGTCGTGGATCGGGCACTTCCACCACGCCAGTATTGGGCTCGATGGTGCAAAAAGGGTAGTTCTCGGCGGCAATGCCGGCGCGGGTCAAGGCATTGAAAAGAGTGGACTTGCCCACATTGGGCAGGCCGACGATGCCGCATTTCAGACTCATGGAAAGACTTTCAAGAGATTTGGAGACAAACGCTCGATTTTAGCGACGCCCACCCGCCAAGCCACCACTCAGGCACGTGCCCACCTGGCGCCCTCCTACAATCTTGGCCATGGCGCACACCTTTGACGTATGTATTCGTGGCGGCGGTATCGTCGGCCACACTTTGGCATTGCTGCTGGCCCGCGAACGCTTGCGCGTGGCCTTGGTGACCCCCACGGCAGCCCCTTCTTCCCAAGGCGATGTGCGTGCATACGCGCTCAACACTGGCTCGCGCACCCTGCTGCAATCGCTGCGCGCATGGCCAGAAGCCCAGCACGCCACGCCCGTGCTGCGCATGGAGGTGCATGGCGATCAGGATGGCTGCATCCATTTCGATGCACAGCAATACGACAGCGAAGCGCTGGCGTGGATCGTCGATGTCCCTGCACTGCAAGCGCGTTTGGCAGATGCCGTGCATTTTCAGCCGCAAATTGAGCAGCTCACTGCACCTGTGGAAGCACCACTGACAGCCATCTGCGAAGGCCGCACCAGCCACACGCGCGCCGAACTGGGCGTATCTTTCGCCGTCACGCCCTATGGGCAGCAGGCGATTGCAGCGCGCTTGGTGTGCGCGCAAGCCCATGGCCAAGTGGCGCGCCAATGGTTCACAGCAGACGGCAGCATCCTGGCGTTCTTGCCTCTGGCGGGTGCCAACGGGAACTCGGTAGCGATTGTGTGGTCAGTGCCCAGCGAGCGTGTTCCAGCGTTGCTGGCACTCGATCCACAGGCTTTTGCAGAACACGTGCGTGCCACCAGCCACGATGCCTTGGGCGCGCTGGAGCTGGTCAGCGAGCGTGCCGCTTGGCCGCTGCAACAAGCGCAAGCCGAACAATGGTGCGGCCACTTCGCCGGAACATCGGCCCATAGCTGGGTACTGGCAGGAGATGCCGCGCACACCGTTCACCCCCTGGCAGGTCAAGGGTTAAACCTGGGCTTGGCCGATGTGCAGGCGCTTGCGCACAGCGTGCAAACGCGTGGTTGGCGCAGCGTTGGCGACATGCGTTTGCTGCGCCGCTACGAGCGTGAACGCAAAGCCGCGCTGTGGCCTATGGGCTTGGCTATGGATGGTTTGCAGCAGCTCTTTACACGCCGCGAAGCACCGCTGCAAGCGCTGCGCAACTGGGGCCTGAAAAGCCTGGATCGCAGCCCGCCGCTGAAACACTGGATGGCCCGACAGGCTATGGGTACAACACACTGATCAATAGGCTTGAAGGCCTGAGGTTTTTTGCATGCACACCACTCCCTCTTCCCACCCACGCCGTGCGCGTCTGTGGATGGCTGCCGCCTTGACCGCCCTGGCCTGTAGCGCCCAGGCAGACGAAGCGACCATTCGCAAAACGCTGGCCGAGCGCATTCCGCAGTTGGCCAAAATCGACGAAGTGCGCCCCACCTCGATGCCAGGCCTGTTTGAGGTGCGCATGGGCACTGATTTGTTTTACAGCGATGCCAAGGGCAACTACGTCATCCAGGGCGAATTGATTGACACCAAGGCCCGGCGCAACCTGACGGAAGACCGCATCAACAAACTCACCGCAGTCAAGTTTGAAGACCTGCCGCTGAAAGACGCTTTCTCCATCGTGCGCGGGGACGGTTCACGCAAGCTGGCGGTGTTTGAAGACCCCAACTGTGGCTATTGCAAGCGCTTTGAACGCGACATGCAAAACGTCAACAACGTGACGGTGTACCTGTTTCTCTATCCCATCTTGAGCCCTGACTCGGCAGAGAAATCGCGCAACATCTGGTGCGCCAAAGACCGCACCAAAGCTTGGCAAGACTACATGCTGAGCGACAAAGCCCCCGAAAGCGCCAGCTGCGACACCGCCGCACTGCAACGCAATCTGGCCCTGGGTAAAAAGCACAAAATCACCGGCACACCTACGCTGATTTTTGCCGACGGCTCACGCGTACCCGGCGCCGTCAATGCCAAGGAAGTAGAGAAACGCCTGGCTGAAGCGAGCAACAACGCTGGCAACGCGGGCAGCACCACAGCGCAGTAAACCCCAACGGCCGCCCCATGTCCGAGCCCTCTCTCACCCCAGCGGCCATCACCTACCAGGTCGCCATCGCCGACCTGCATGCCCACCTGTGGGACGTCACCCTCACCTTGTCCGCGCCTGCCGGGCAGCAAGAAGTGGCACTGCCCGCCTGGATTCCCGGCAGCTACCTGGTGCGTGAATTTGCCAAGAACCTGCAAGGCCTGCAGGCCTGGCAAGACGGCACGGCGGTGGCACTCACGCCTTTGGGCAAAGACCACTGGCGCGTTGCCTGCCGCGCGGGCCTGCCACTGCAACTGCGCTACCAGGTCTGTGCCTACGACCGCTCCGTACGCACCGCCTGGCTCGATGCCACACGGGGGTTTTTCAACCCCACCAGTCTGTGCCTGCGGGTACTAGGGCAAGAAGAACAAGCCCATGACATCGAGTTGCTTGCTCCTGAAAATATAGCTGCTTGCGCGCTCTGGCAGTGCGCTACAGCCCTTTTTCCCATAAAAACCGATGCCCGCGGCTTTGGCCGCTACCGTGCCCTGAGCTACGACGAATTGGCCGACAGCCCCTTCGAGCTGGGCAGTTTTTGGAGCGCGCATTTCGAGGTGCGGGGCATTCCCCACCGCCTGGTGGTGGCAGGCGCTGCGCCCGATTGGGACAGCGCCCGGCTGCTGGCCGATACCCAGCGCATTTGCACGGCGGCCATGCAGTTCTGGCATCCTGCTGGCGAACCTGCGCCGTTTGATCGCTACCTGTTTCTGCTCAATGCCGTGCATGACGGCTACGGTGGGCTGGAGCACAGCCACAGCACGGCCCTGATTTGCAGCCGCCGCGACCTTCCTCGCCCAGGCCAAAGCGCCCCCAGCGAGGGCTATGGCACGCTGCTGGGCTTGATCAGCCACGAATACTTTCACACCTGGAACGTCAAGCGCCTGCGCCCGCAGGAATTCATGCGCTACGACTACCAGCGCGAAAACTACACCTCGCTGCTGTGGTTTTTTGAAGGTTTCACCAGCTACTACGACGACCTGCTGCTGCGCCGCGCTGGCCTGCTGGACAACACACGCTACCTCAAGCTGCTGGCGAAAACCCTGCAGCAGGTGCAGCAAACACCGGGGCGCCATGTGCAAAGCGTGGCCCAGGCCAGTTGGGACGCCTGGATCAAGTTCTACCGCCCCGACGAGAACACGGTCAACGCCACGGTCAGTTACTACACTAAGGGCGCCTTGGTGGCGCTGTGCCTAGATTTAGCGCTGCGCCGCGAAAGCGCCCACAGCCTGGACGACGTGATGCGCGCCTTGTGGCAGCGCTGCCAAGGCGGGCCGCTGCAAGAAAGCGACCTGCTGGCCGTACTTCACGACTTGAGCGGGCGCTCCTGGCAGGCCGAGCTGGCCGATTGGGTACATGGCACGCTGGAACTGCCGTGCGCCGAATTGCTGGGCGCGCATGGCGTGCGCGTGCTGCCACCCACGCCCACCCCAGCCCAACGCCTGGGCTTGCAGGTGCAGGAAAACCACAGTATTCAGATCAAAACGGTGCTGCGTGCCAGCCCGGCAGAACACGCCGGTTTCATGGCTGGTGACGAATGGCTGGGCATCGAAATTTGCCAGCCTGACGCAGCGCACAACCCGTCTGCCTGGCGACTGCAACGCCTGGACGACCTGCAACTGTACGCAGGCAACGCCCGCCAGGTCACCGCCTTGGTAGCGCGCGATGCCCGGCTGCTGCGCCTGACGCTGGAGCTGCCCGCCGTGGATACGCCACCGGCCTCCAGCACCGCAGGCACCTGGCAACTGGAGATCACCGAGCCACAGCGCGCCGCCCGCTGGTTGGCACCCGCTGCTGTGGCTGCACCACACGGCAGTGGTGCGACGGTGTCGGTATAGTTGCCCCTCGTTCACAACCACTACGGAGATAGCCTTGGCCTACGAATTGATTCAAGTGCGCACCGAAGCCGACAAAGTTGGCATCATCACCCTCAACCGCCCCAAGCAACTCAACGCCCTGAACGACCAGCTCATGGACGAGCTTGGCGCGGCCCTCAAGGCTTTTGATGCCGACGAGAAAATCGGCTGCATCATCCTCACCGGCAGCGAAAAAGCCTTTGCCGCAGGCGCTGACATTGGCGCCATGGCCAAGTACAGCTTCGCCGATGCCTACAAAGGCGACTACATCACACGCAACTGGGAAGTGATTCGCACCATCCGCAAGCCCATCATCGCCGCCGTCAGCGGCTTTGCACTGGGTGGTGGCTGCGAGCTGGCCATGATGTGTGACTTCATCATTGCCGCCGACAACGCCAAATTCGGCCAGCCTGAAATCAAACTCGGCGTCATTCCCGGCGCGGGTGGCACCCAGCGCCTGCCCCGTGCGATTAGCAAGTCCAAAGCCATGGACATGTGCCTCACCGCCCGCATGATGGATGCCCAGGAGGCTGAACGCGCTGGCCTGGTCAGCCGCGTGGTGGCTCTGGACAAGCTGATGGATGAAGCATTGGGCGCCGCCTTGGTGATCGCCGGTTTCTCGCAAATCACCGTGATGGCAGCCAAGGAATCGGTCAACCGCGCTTATGAAGGCACGCTGTCTGATGGCTTGATGTTCGAGCGCCGCCTGTTCCACGCGCTGTTCGCTACACAAGATCAAAAAGAAGGCATGGACGCCTTCGTGAACAAGCGCGCTGCAAATTTCACGCACCAATAACTTGCGTGCCGTTTTTTTGAGGCTATAATTTCGGTCTCTCGGTCGTATAGCTCAGTCGGTTAGAGCGCAGCATTCATAATGCTGATGTCGAAGGTTCGAGTCCCTCTACGACCACCACACACAACCCACAGTGAGGCAACCCACTGTGGGTTTTTTCTTGAGCGCAGTCGCCTGCCCTCTTGCGTTCAGCCCTTGGATACACACCACGCCCGCTGCATGACCACCACTGCCCCCACCAAAAAAGTCTTCATCAAAACCTTCGGCTGCCAGATGAACGAGTACGACTCGGACAAGATGGCCGACGTACTCGGCGCCGCACAAGGCTACGAGCCCACGCAAAATGTGGACGAAGCCGACCTGATCCTGTTCAACACCTGCTCGGTGCGCGAAAAAGCGCAAGAAAAAGTGTTCAGCGACCTGGGCCGCGTCAAGCACCTCAAAGAAAAAGGCGTGCTGATTGGCGTGGGCGGCTGCGTGGCCAGCCAAGAGGGCGAAGAAATCATCAAGCGCGCACCGTTCGTGGACGTGGTCTTCGGCCCGCAAACCCTGCACCGCCTGCCCGAGCTGCTGAATGCCCGCGCCGCCAAGGCCAAGCCGCAGGTGGACATCTCCTTCCCCGAGATCGAGAAGTTCGACCACCTGCCGCCCGCGCGCGTGGAAGGTGCCAGCGCCTTCGTCTCCATCATGGAAGGCTGCTCCAAGTACTGCAGCTACTGCGTGGTGCCTTACACGCGCGGCGAAGAGGTGAGCCGCCCGTTCGAAGACGTGCTGGTGGAAGTCGCCGGCCTGGCCGACCAGGGCGTGAAGGAGGTCACGCTGCTGGGCCAGAACGTGAACGCCTACCTGGGCGCCATGGGTGACACCGCAGAGAAGGCCGACTTCGCCCTGCTGCTCGAATACGTGGCCGAAATCCCGGGCATCGAGCGCATTCGCTACACCACGAGCCACCCGAACGAGTTCACCCCCCGCCTGATCGAGGCCTACGCCAAGATCCCGAAGCTGGTGAGCCACCTGCATCTACCGGTACAGCACGGCTCAGACCGCATCCTCATGGCCATGAAGCGCGGCTACACGGCCATGGAATACAAGAGCACCATCCGCAAGCTGCGTGCCATCCGTCCTGACATGGCGATGAGTTCAGACTTCATCGTCGGCTTTCCTGGCGAGACCGAGGAAGACTTCCAAAAGATGATGAAGCTCATCCACGACGTGCGCTTTGACAACTCCTTCAGCTTCATCTTCAGCCCGCGCCCCGGCACGCCTGCGGCCAACCTGCCCGACGACACGCCGCACGAGGTCAAGCTGCGCCGCCTGCAGGAACTGCAGGCAGTGATCAACCAAAACATCAAAGACATCAGCCTGGAGCGCGTGGGCACGGTGCAGCGCCTGCTGGTGGAGGGCTTCAGCAAACGTGACAACGGCGAGCTGATGGGCCGTACCGAGTGCAACCGCGTAGTCAACTTCCCTGGCCAGGAGCGCCTGATTGGCCAAATGATCGACGTGCGCATCACCGAAGCCATGACCTACACCCTGCGCGGTGAGGTGCAACTTTCTGAAAGCTGAAATACGGCAGCAATCGCTCCTTTTTTAGGAGCTGCTTGCGCTTGCTAGCCAAGGGCTAGAGGCGAATTTTATGCCTAAAAATGCGGCCAAGACCGCCGCCCTGGAGCCACGCAGGGGGCGGCGGGCAGCACGCCTGTGGTTCTTGCGCAAAAGTTGCTCTTTTTTGCACTCTTTTCAACTCCCAAGCCACGTCCCAAGAGCGTGAGCAGCTATTGATTCAATAGCAAAAAAACCGCCCCCATGCTCTCTTGCACCCGACGGCCCTGTGCCTGCCCAGCCCCCGGGCCTGGGTGGACAGCACCTTTTTGTACGGGGCAATCAGCACGCCAAGGATGATAGGATGGCCCTTTCCGCCTCCCTGTTATTCGGCCCATGGTTGCTGCAGAATCTTCACCTTCTTCTCCTGCGGGCATTGCCTTGCCTGGACTGGCCCGGGCCCTGGTGGCTGCGGGCAAATTACCCCAGCAAGCTGCTGAGGATTTGTACCGTAAAGCACAGGCCAACAAGACCAACTTCGTTGCCGAGCTAACCGGCTCGGGGGCCGTGTCTGCGGCTGATCTGGCCCACACGGTGGCAGCCACCGTCGGCGCGCCATTGATCGATTTGGCAGCTGTCGACCCCTTGCGCTTGCCCAAGGATTTGCTGGATCCAAAAATTTGCCAGACCTACCGCGTGCTGGCACTGGCCAAGCGCGGTAACCGCGTGGTCGTTGCGACCGCCGACCCCTCGCTGCAAGAAGCCGCAGAAAAAATCAAGTTCACCACCCAACTCGGCGTGGACTGGGTGATTGCCGAATACGACAAGCTGAGCAAACTGATCGATGCCAGCACCAAAAGCACAAGCGAGTCCATGGACGCGCTCACCAGCGGCGGTGGTGGCGACTTTGAGTTCGGGGACATGGGGGTGGAAGAAGCCCCTGAAACCAATGAAGCCGAGGCCGCGGGTGACGTAGAAGACGCGCCCATCGTCAAATTCCTGCACAAAATGCTGGTTGATGCATTCAATATGCGCGCCTCGGACTTGCACTTTGAGCCCTACGAGCACACTTACCGGGTGCGCTTTCGGATCGACGGCGAACTGCGTGAAATTGCCTCCCCACCGATTGCCATCAAAGACAAGCTGGCGTCGCGCATCAAAGTCATCTCGCGCCTGGATATTTCGGAAAAACGCATTCCACAAGACGGGCGCATGAAACTCAAGGTCGGCCCCAACCGGGTGATTGACTTTCGCGTCTCCACCTTGCCCACGCTGTTTGGCGAAAAAATCGTGATCCGTATTCTGGATCCCAGCAGCGCCCAAATGGGTATTGATGCGCTGGGCTATGACCCGGAAGAAAAAGAGCGCCTGCTCACCGCCATTGGCCGCCCCTACGGCATGGTGTTGGTGACTGGCCCCACGGGTTCGGGCAAAACCGTGTCGCTGTACACCTGTCTGAACCTGCTGAACAAGCCTGGCGTGAACATTTCCACGGCGGAAGACCCCTCGGAAATCAACATGCCTGGGGTCAACCAGGTGAACGTGAACGAAAAAGCTGGGCTGACCTTTGCGGCAGCGCTGAAATCGTTCCTGCGCCAAGATCCTGACGTGATCATGGTGGGTGAAATTCGTGACCTGGAAACAGCCGACATCGCCATCAAAGCCGCCCAAACTGGCCACTTGGTGCTCTCCACGCTGCACACCAACGACGCACCCACCACGCTGACACGGATGCGCAACATGGGCATTGCGCCCTTCAATATTGCCTCCAGCGTCATCTTGATCACAGCACAGCGCTTGGCACGGCGCCTGTGCCCCAAGTGCAAGCAACCTGCAGACATTCCACAAGAAGCGCTGCTTGATGCTGGCTACCAAGAAGAAGAGCTGGATGGCACCTGGGTCACTTACAAGCCGGTAGGCTGTTCAGCTTGCAACAACGGTTACAAAGGTCGCGTGGGCATTTACCAGGTGATGCCTATTTCTGAAGAGATGCAGCGCATCATCTTGGCCGACGGCAGCGCCCTCGAAATTGCCACCCAGGCCAAGCTCGAAGGTGTGCGTTCTTTGCGCGAATCCGGGCTCTACAAAGTCAAAATGGGCCTGACCTCGCTGGAGGAAGTATTGGCCGTCACCAACGAATAATTGCCACGCACACAGGCGCCCATCACGGTACCGACGAGGGAGAGACATGGCTACCGCCGCATCCAGAGATATCAAAGAATTCGTCTTCGAATGGGAAGGCAAGGACAGGCACGGCAAGATCGTGCGTGGCGAAATCCGCGCCGGTGGTGAGAACCAGGTGCAAGCCACGCTGCGCCGCCAAGGCGTGCTGCCGAGCAAAATCAAAAAGCGCCGGATGCGCTCGGGCAAAAAAATCAAGCCCAAAGACATTGCCTTGTTCACTCGTCAAATGGCCACCATGATGAAAGCCGGTGTGCCACTGCTGCAAGCCTTTGACATTGTCGGGCGCGGTAACGCCAACCCCAGCGTCACCAAGCTGCTCAACGACATCCGCACAGACGTGGAAACTGGCACCTCACTGAACGCCGCTTTTCGCAAATTTCCGCTGTATTTCGACAACCTGTACTGCAACCTGGTCGAGGCCGGTGAAGCCGCCGGTATTTTGGAGACGCTGCTCGACCGACTGGCCTCTTACATGGAGAAAACCGAGGCCATCAAGTCGAAAATCAAATCGGCACTGATGTACCCGATCTCGGTGGTAATCGTCGCCTTCATCGTGGTGACGGTGATCATGATTTTCGTCGTGCCCGCCTTCAAGGAGGTGTTCACTTCTTTCGGTGCCGATCTGCCAGCCCCCACGCTGTTCGTCATGGGCATCAGCGAAGTCTTTGTGAAGTGGTGGTGGCTGATTTTTGGCGTGATTGGTGGAGGCTTTTATTTCTTCATGCAGGCCTGGAAGCGCAGCGAGAAAATGCAGATGGTGATGGATCGCTGGCTGCTCAAAATGCCTATTTTTGGTGACCTCATCAACAAGGCAGCCATTGCGCGCTGGACGCGCACGCTCTCCACCATGTTCGCCGCCGGTGTACCCTTGGTGGAAGCATTGGACTCGGTGGGTGGTGCTGCCGGTAACTCGGTGTACGCCATGGCCACAGAAAAAATCCAGCAAGAAGTCTCTACCGGCACGAGCCTCACGGCAGCCATGGGCAACGCCAATGTTTTTCCCACCATGGTGATACAGATGTGTGCGATTGGCGAAGAATCGGGCTCCATTGACCACATGCTGGGCAAAGCAGCCGACTTTTACGAGGAAGAGGTGGATGACATGGTGGCGGGGCTGTCGAGCCTGATGGAGCCCATCATCATCGTGTTCTTGGGTGGCTTGATTGGTGGCATCGTGGTGGCCATGTACCTGCCCATCTTCAAACTCGGTCAGGTGGTGTGAGTGTTGTTCGATCCGTGGCTTGAAATGGCCCTGGCGGGGCTCCTGGGTCTGCTCATTGGCAGTTTTTTGAATGTCGTTATCCACCGCCTGCCCAAAATGATGGAGCGGCAATGGGCCCTGGAATACGCCCACTATGCCGCCGAACAAAGTGGCAACGCCCTACCGCAGGAACAGACGGCGCCTTTCGGCCTGTCCCACCCACGTTCGGCCTGCCCGCATTGCCAGCACGCCATCCGCTGGTATGAAAACATTCCTGTGCTCAGTTACCTGTGGCTGCGCGGGCGCTGTGCAGGTTGCAAAACGCGCATCAGCCTGCGTTACCCATTGGTGGAGTTGCTCACAGGGGCGCTGTTTGCGTTGTGTGCCTGGCGCTGGGGCCTGAGCCCCACCGCTGGCGCCTGGGCGCTGTTTTGCGCCTTGCTGGTAGCCTTGGCCGGCATTGACTGGGACACCACCTTGCTGCCCGACGACCTGACCTACCCACTGCTGTGGGCGGGCCTGATCGCCGCGGCCTTGCAGTGGACCAACGTGCCGCTGTTTGCTGCCGTGATGGGTGCGGTGGCCGGTTACCTGTCACTGTGGAGTGTGTACTGGGCCTTTAAGCTGGCCACAGGCAAAGAGGGCATGGGCTACGGAGACTTCAAACTGTTTGCCGCCCTGGGCGCGTGGTTTGGCTGGCAGGCGCTGGTGCCCATCATCCTCATGGCGTCGGTGATTGGTGCCATCGTTGGCATCGCGATGAAGTTCAGCAGCGGGCTGCGCGAAGGCGGCTACATCCCCTTTGGCCCTTTTCTGGCAGGTGCTGGTCTGGTGGCTTTGTTAGCAGGGCCTCAGCAAGTCATGCACTTTATTTTTGCCCTGCTGGGGCTGAATCCATGAGCGAACCGACCAGCCACTCACCAGCTAGGCGCACTCGGCACTTAGGCGTTACCGGAGGCATTGGCAGCGGCAAAAGCACCTTGGCTGCCATGCTGGCACAGCAAGGTGCCGTGCTGATCGATGCCGACCAGATTTCACGCAGCCTCACCGCTGCCGGGGGCGCCGCCATTGCGGCCATTCGGGCGCAGTTCGGTGCTGCACTGATCGATGCCGATGGTGCCCTAGACCGTGCCCAGATGCGTGCCTTGGTGTTCAGCCAGCCCAGCGCACGCCAGCAGCTCGAAGCCATCGTGCATCCCCTGGTGGCCGAGCACACGGCGGCCCAAGCCCAGGCAGCACAGGCGCAAGGGGCGCGCTGCGTGGTGTTTGACATTCCACTGCTGGTGGAGTCAGGCCACTGGCCACGCCAGCTCGACGCCGTGCTGGTGGTGGATTGCGACGAAGCCATACAAATCGAGCGCACCATGCAGCGCAGCGGCCTGGAGCGCGAGGCCGTGCAGCGCATCATGGCCACGCAAGCCAGCCGGGCACAGCGCCGTGCGGCGGCTGACATCGTTGTTGACAATTCCACCTTGACGCTGGTGCAACTGCGCGCACTGGCCGAACAACTGGCGCGGCAGTTGCCGCTATGATTGCTCCGTTTTGGCTCCTGCAGCATGTAGCAAGCCAGTGACTTGACAGCCCTCCAGGAAGCCGGCCGCGTGATCCTTTACGAATATCCTTTCAACGAACGGTTGAGAACCTACCTGCGCCTGGAGCAGCTTTTTCGCCGCCTGGGTGAGCTGGTAGGGCGCACCCACCCACTCGATCACCATTTCGCGCTGGTCACGTTATTTGAAATCATGGACGTGGCCGCGCGCGCCGACCTCAAAGCCGACGTTCTCAAAGACATTGAACGCAACAAACAACAGCTAGAGGTCTATCGCGGCAACCCCTCCATCTCGGAGGCGGCGCTCAATGCCGTCATTGGCCAGCTCGACCGCTGCTTCACGCTACTGAGCCAGCAAAACGGCAAAGCCGGCCAGCCCCTGACCGAAAACGAGTGGCTCATGGCCATTCGCAGCCGCCTGGGTATTCCTGGTGGCACCTGTGGTTTTGACCTGCCGGGCTACCACACCTGGCAGCACCACGACCCCATCGAACGCCAAAAAGCGCTAGAAGGATGGGCCAGCAGCCTGGCGCCCTTGGCCGAGTCGATCTATGTACTGCTGAAAATGCTGCGTGATGCGGGCGTACCGCAACGCGTGGCAGCCGTCCACGGCCAGTTTCAACAAAACCTGCCACAAGGCCGTGCCTTCCAGCTACTGCGCCTGCGCATCGATCCCAGTTTTGGGTTGGTGCCTGAAATCAGTGCCAACCGGCTGTTGGTTTCGGTGCGGCTGATGCGTATGCAGCCCAATGGCCAACTGATTGCCAGCCAAGAAGATGCAGCGTTTGAACTCACTTTGTGCGCCTGAGCTGCACGCACCCCGTTTTTTATGAGCACAGCCGAAAATCCCGCTCGCACTGTGACTTGTCCACAGTGCGGCGGACGTAGCATCTTCAGCCCCGCCAACCGCTGGCGCCCTTTTTGCAGCGAGCGCTGTAAAAAAATCGACCTGGGTGCCTGGGCTGCGGAAGAGTTTCGCGTGCCCAGCGCCCCGCCGGAACCTGGCGAGGCACCACCCCTGCCCTACCCACTCAACTGAAGAAGGCATGGCCCTGGCTTGCAGCTCTTGGCGCAGGAGCCAAAACAGGCCCCAAGGCGCACCCAGCAAGCGCAAGCAGCTATTTTTTTAATAGCTAATTTGCTCGCTATTGTGCGCCGTGGCTCTGGGGCAGCGCAGGTGGAGTGAAGACGGTGCCCGCCTCCTGGGCCAGCCAGGCCAGCACCTCATAAGCACCTGGCAGCACCGGTGCCACCGTCAGCGGGAAATGCTGCCACGCCATCTGCTGGCCTTCGCGCATTTCAAAACCCCCTGTCCAGTCAAACACCTTACACCAGTGCAGGCGCACCAAGGCATGGGGATAGTCGTATTCGGTCACCTTCCAGGGTTGGGCCGCACCAATGGTGATGCCCAGCTCCTCGATCAGCTCGCGGCGCAGGGCTTGCTCTACGCTCTCCCCCGCCTCGATCTTGCCGCCCGGAAACTCCCAGTAGCCTGCATAGGCCTTGCCGGGCGGGCGGGTGGACAGCAGCAACGCCCCGTCAGCACGCACCAGCACGCCCACCGCCACCTCGGTGTGGCTGCGCGGCGCAGACGCGGCCTCAGCCATGCTGGCGCCCAGCATAGTCACGCGCAAATTGCTGCGCCACGCGACCACTTCTGGAGCCGCGCTCCAGCGCCCAAATCAGGGCCTCGGGGCGAGCGGCCTCGATGCCTTCAGGGGAAATACCCAACGCTGCCAGCCATTGGGCACAAATGCTGAGGTATTCGTCTTGGCTGAAGGAATAAAAGCTCACCCACAAACCAAAGCGCTCGGAGAGCGAAATTTTCTCCTCCACCACCTCGCCCGGATGAATTTCACCGTCGGCACTGGTTTGGTAGCTGAGGTTGTCGCGCATCTGCTCGGGCAGCAGGTGGCGGCGGTTGCTGGTGGCGCAAATCAAGACGTTGGGCGTGGCAGCGGCCACGGAGCCGTCCAAAATGGATTTCAGCGCCTTGTAGCCGCCCTCGCCTTCTTCAAAGCTCAGGTCATCGCAGTAGATGAGGAATTTTTCGGGTCGTGTGGCCACCACATCCACGATGTCGGGCAGGTCCACCAAATCGGTTTTATCTACTTCAATCAGGCGCAGGCCCTGGGCGGCGTAGCTGTGCAAACAGGCCTTGATGAGCGAAGACTTGCCCGTGCCGCGCGCACCCGTGAGCAGCATGTTGTTAGCGCTGCGCCCTTGCACAAACTGCGCCACGTTGCGCTGCACTTTGTCTTTTTGTGCATCAATTTCGCGCAAGTCTTCCAAGCGCGGGGCGGCCAGCTGGTACACCGGCTCCAAGCTGGCACCACTGCGACGCTGGCGGTAGCGCCAGGCCAGCGCCCCGCTGTCCCAATCAGGGGCCTGCAGGGGGCGAGGCAGCACAGCCTCCAGGCGTGTCAGCAGCTGCTCGGCACGGCTGATCAAAGAAGCGAAATTTTCAGTCATTTTGGCACTTTAGCCTTATGCAGCAAGCGCAAGCAGCTCCTTTTTCAGGAGCTGCTCGCTACGGCCTAGCAGGCTATCAAGAACGGTAGTCGGCGTTGATGCTGACGTAGTCGTGGCTCAGGTCACAAGTCCACACGGTGTCGCTGGCCTGGCCTCGGCCCAGCAGCACGCGCACGGTGATCTCGCTTTGGCGCATCACGCGCTGGCCGTCTTCTTCGCGGTAGCTGGGGTTGCGCCCGCCCTGGGTGGCGACGTGAACGTCGTCCAGGTACAGCTCAATTTGCGTCTGATCGAGGTCGGTAATGCCCGCGTAGCCCACCGCGGCCAAGATGCGGCCCAGGTTCGGGTCGCTGGCGTAAAAGGCCGTTTTCACCAAAGGCGAGTGGGCAATGGCATAGGCCACTTGGCGGCACTCGGCGCTGGTGCGCCCGCCTTCAACGCGCACGGTGATGAACTTGGTGGCCCCTTCGCCATCGCGCACGATGGCCTGGGCCAGTTGCTGCGCGGCGTGCATCAATGCGGCCTTGAGCTGCTGGCCGCTGGCGCTGTGCCAGTCGCTGATGGGCGCGTTGCCCGCCTGGTGCGTGGCCAGCACGATGAAGGAGTCGTTGGTCGAGGTGTCGCCGTCGATGCTGATGCGGTTGAACGAGCCATCGGCCAGTTCGCGCGCCAGCTCTGGCAGCAAGGCAGGGTCGATGGCGGCGTCGGTAGCCAGGTAGCCGAGCATGGTGGCCATGTTGGGGCGGATCATGCCCGCGCCCTTGCTCACGCCGGTGATGTTCACCGCCACACCATCGATCTCAATGCGCTGGCTGAAGGCTTTGGGCACGGTGTCGGTGGTCATGATGCCTTCGGCTGCGCGTGCCCAGTGCTGAGGCTGGGCATCGGCCAAGGCTGCGGGCAAGCCCGCAATCAGGCGATCCACGGGCAGGGTTTCCAGGATCACACCGGTCGAAAACGGCAGCACTTGCTGCGGCGCCAGCCCCAGGTGCTGGGCCAGGGCCTCGCAGGTAGCGCGGGTGCGCTGCAGGCCATCGGCGCCTGTGCCAGCGTTGGCATTGCCGGTGTTAATGACCAAAGCGCGAATCTGCGCACCGGCTTGCAGGTGCTCACGGCACACCTGCACGGGTGCGGCGCAAAAGCGGTTTTGCGTGAACACGCCAGCCACGCTGGTGCCTTCATCGAGCAAAAACACCGTCAGGTCTTTGCGGTTGGCTTTGCGAATACCGGCTTCGGCCACACCAATACGCACACCGCGCACGGGGTGCAGCGCAGCCGGATCAAGAGCGGGAAGATTTACGGGCATGACTGGTTTTTCCTTGAATGAGGGAGCCGGATCACGACAGCTTGCCGTGGCACTGCTTGTATTTTTTACCGCTGCCGCAGGGGCAAGGGTCGTTGCGTCCAACGTGGACGCCCGGGGGCACCACGCTGGCGGCCACGGTGCTGGGGTCAACGGTGGTCTCCACCTCGCCCGTCTCGGTGGGTGCGGTGTAAGTGACGTTGGCAATGTGCTCGGCGCGCTCTTCCACGGCCTGGGCGGCGGCGTCCAGCTCGGCGGGCGACTGCACGCGCACGGTCATCAGCACGCGGGTGACTTCGGTTTGCACGTGGTCAATCAGTTGGCCAAACAGCTCGAAGGCTTCGCGCTTGTATTCCTGCTTGGGTTGCTTTTGCGCATAGCCACGCAGGTGGATGCCTTGGCGCAAATAGTCGAGCGCCGCCAGGTGGTCGCGCCAGTTGCTGTCGAAGCTTTGCAGCAGCACGGCACGCTGGAAGGGCGCGAACTGCTCGGCGCCCACGGCGGCCACTTTGCTTTCAAACAGCGCATGGGCGGCTTGCACCACTTTTTCCACAATTTCTTCGTCGGTAATGCTTTGCGACTGGGCCACTTCTTGCTGCAGCGCCAGCTCCAGCTGCCACTCGCTGGCCAGGGTTTTCTCCAGTCCCGGCAGGTCCCACTGCTCTTCCACCGACTCGGCGGGCACGTACTGGCGCACCACCTTGGTCAAGCAGTCCTCGCGCATGGCGGTGAGCATGGGCGAGAGGTCAGCGGCATCCAAAATTTCGTTGCGCTGCTGGTAGATCACCTTGCGCTGGTCGTTGGAGACGTCGTCGTATTCCAGCAACTGCTTGCGGATGTCGAAGTTGCGTGCTTCCACCTTGCGCTGCGCGCTCTCGATGCTGCGCGTGACAATGCCTGCCTCAATCGCCTCGCCATCGGGCATCTTGAGCTTGTCCATGATGGCGCGCACGCGATCGCCCGCAAAAATGCGCATCAGCTGGTCGTCCAGGCTCAAGTAAAAGCGCGAGGAACCGGGGTCGCCCTGGCGGCCCGAACGCCCGCGCAGCTGGTTGTCAATGCGGCGCGACTCATGGCGCTCGGTAGCGATGATGCGCAAACCGCCCAACGCGGCGACCTTGGCGTTTTCTTCCTTCCAGCGCGCGCGCACTTCCTCAATACGGCGGGTGCGCTCGGCCTCGCTCAGGCCTTCTTCGGCCTCGATGGCGGCCACGTCTTTTTCCACGTTGCCACCCAGCACGATGTCGGTGCCGCGACCGGCCATGTTGGTGGCAATGGTGATCATGCCCACGCGGCCCGCCTGGGCGACGATGTCGGCCTCACGGGCGTGCTGCTTGGCGTTGAGCACCTGGTGGTTCAAACCGGCCTGCGTCAGCAGACCGGAGATGATTTCCGAGTTTTCAATCGACGAGGTACCCACCAGCACCGGCTGGCCGCGTTCGTGGCATTCACGAATATCGGCAATGGCGGCGGCGTATTTTTCGCGCGTGGTTTTGTACACGCGGTCGAGCTGGTCATCGCGCTTGCTCGGACGGTTGGGCGGCACGATGACGGTTTCCAGGCCGTAGATTTCCTGAAATTCGTAGGCTTCGGTATCGGCCGTGCCGGTCATGCCCGACAGCTTGGCGTACAGGCGGAAATAGTTCTGGAAGGTGATGGAGGCCAGCGTCTGGTTTTCTGCCTGGATGGTCACGCCCTCCTTGGCTTCCACGGCCTGGTGCAGGCCCTCGCTCCAGCGCCGCCCGGTCATCAAACGGCCCGTGAACTCATCAACGATGACGATCTCGCCGCCCTGCACCACGTAGTGCTGGTCGCGGTGGTAAATGTGGTGGGCGCGCAGCGCCGCGTACAGGTGGTGTACCAAGGTGATGTGCGCCGGGTCGTACAGCGACGCACCCTGCGGAATCAAGCCTGCATCGGCCAGGATGCGCTCGGCGTTCTCGTGGCCTTGCTCGGTGAGGAAAACCTGGTGGGTTTTTTCGTCCAGCGTGAAGTCGCCCGGCTTGGTCACGCCCTCGCCGGTGCGCGGGTCGGCCTCGCCTTCTTGGCGCACCAGCTGGGGCGCAATGGCGTTGATGGCCAGGTACATGGCCGTGTGGTCGTCGGCCTGGCCGCTGATGATCAGGGGCGTGCGTGCCTCGTCGATCAAGATGGAGTCCACCTCGTCAACGATGGCGTAGTTCAACTGGCGCTGCACCCGGTCGCGCGGCTCGTACACCATGTTGTCGCGCAGGTAATCGAAGCCGTATTCGTTGTTGGTACCGTAGGTGATGTCGGCGTTGTAGGCCGCCTGCTTTTCCTCGCGCGGCATGTTGGGCAGGTTGATACCCACCGACAGGCCCAGGAAGTTGTACAGCCGCCCCATCCAGGTGGCATCGCGGCTGGCCAGGTAGTCGTTCACCGTCACCACATGCACGCCCTTGCCGGCCAGTGCGTTGAGGTACACGGCCAGCGTGCCGGTCAGCGTCTTGCCTTCACCGGTGCGCATTTCGGCAATCTTGCCGTTGTGCAGGGCCATGGCGCCGATGAGCTGTACGTCGAAGTGGCGCATTTTCATCACCCGCTTGGAGGCTTCGCGCACCACGGCGAAGGCTTCTACCAGCAGATCGTCCAGCGTCTGGCCTTGGGCCAGGCGGTTTTGAAATTCCTGGGTTTTGGCACGCAGCTGCTCGTCGGAGAGTTTTTCCAACTCGGGCTCCAGAGCGTTGATGCGCGCGACCGTTTTGCGGTATTGCTTGAGCAGCCGGTCGTTGCGGCTGCCGAAAATTTTGGTGAGGAAGTTGGTGGCCATGCGAACAAAAGCCGCTGCCACCCCAAGGCGTGCAGCGGGCCTCAATCCTTTACAAAGAAGCAGTACAGAGGGTGTGGGCGCTGCTTTGGTTCCAAGCGCGCACCGACCCAGGAGGAAACCGGGCGGACGATTCTACTGCGCAGCCTCCCGGCCATAATCGCGCCCATGCAGCGCCGCCACTACGCCATCTCTGTGCAACAAGCCTCGCAAGAGTCGCCCACGCTGGCGCGCCTGGTGGCCTTGACGCAAGACTCCAGCGCCCGGCTGCAAGCCATTGGCACGCTGCTGCCGCCCGGCCTGCGGGCGCTGGTGCGCGCTGGCCCCATCGAGGGCGACACCTGGTGCCTGCTGGTGCGCGGCAACGCCGCAGCGGCCAAATTGCGCCAACTGCAACCCGCCCTGGCCGCCCACCTGCGCAGCAAAGGCTGGGACGTGCAGCACATTCGCCTGAAGATTGAACGCTAGCGCCCGCAAGAAAACCCTGTGGCCATGGCTGGCGGCGTACCTTGCCGATAATCGCGCCCCTATGCCCCTGCCCTGCCCCTGCTCTTTGGAGGCCCTATGGCCTTGATGATCACCGACGAGTGCATCAACTGCGACGTCTGCGAGCCCGAATGCCCCAACCAGGCCATTGCCCTGGGCCCTGAGCACTACGACATTGACCCCGAGCGCTGCACCGAATGCGTAGGCCACTTTGACGAGCCGCAGTGCGTGCAACTGTGCCCCGTGGCGTGCATTCCGGTGAACCCGGCGCACCAAGAAAGCCGCGAAACCCTGTGGCAAAAATACCGGCGCCTGCAAGCCAGCACCGCCCCTGGTTGAGACCTCGTGGCACGCACAGCCCAGCAGCCCAAAGCGCGCTGCGGCTGCTTTTTGCTCCTATTTAAGGAGCTGCTTGCGCTCTACCAGCAAGGCTTTGAGGCCAATAAATCCCTCAAAAAACGTGTTTTCCGCTCCAGCATACCTGCTGCAGGCCCTGCACCAATGTTGCCACCGCCCTACGGTGGAATTTTTATGCATCAAAATAGCCTCTAAGCCTTACGTAGCAAGCGCGAGCAGCTCTTATATTGAGAGCAATTTTCCCTGCACCAGGTGCAGTACCCGGTCACAACGCGCGGCCAGGCTTTGGTCGTGTGTGACCAACACAAAGGCCGTGCCCTGGTGGCGCGCCAGCTCCAGCATGAGGGCGAACACCGCATCGGCGGTGCTGCGGTCGAGGTTGCCGGTGGGCTCGTCGGCGAGCACGCAATCGGGCTGGCTGACCAGGGCGCGGGCAATGGCCACACGCTGGCGCTCGCCGCCCGAGAGTTCGGCCGGGCGGTGCTCCAGGCGCTCGCCCAGGCCCACTGCCGTGAGCATTTGGCGCGCCTGAGCGTGGCACTGCGCCAGCGGCCAGCGGCGAATGCGCAGCGGCATGGCCACGTTGTCCAGCGCCGACAACTCGGGCAGCAGGTGGTGGAACTGGTAAATAAAGCCCAGGTGCTGGTTGCGCAGCTGGCCTTGCTGCGCCGCGCCCAGGGCGTGCAGATCGTGGCCCAGCAGTTCCACCCGGCCACTGCTGGGCGCGTCCAGCCCGCCCAGCAGGTGCAGCAAGGTACTTTTGCCCGAACCCGACGCGCCCACAATGGCCAGCGTCTCGCCACGGTGGATGGTCACGTCCACCCCTTGCAGCACGGTCACATCGAGCGCGCCCTCGCGAAAGCGGCGGGTCAGTGCCTGGGCACGCAGCACCACCGCAGGTGCAGCGGCGGGAGAAGAAGAAGGCTTACTCATAACGCAACGCCTGGGCAGGATTGACACGGCTGGCGCGCCAGCTCGGATACACCGTGGCGACAAAGGCCAGCACCAGCGAGATCAGCGCAATCGGCACAATGTCAGCGGCCTGCGGGTCGCTGGGCATGTGGCTGATGAGGTAGATGTCTTGCGGCAAAAAGCTGGTGTGCAGCAGCCGCTCAATGGCGGGCACGATCACGTCAATGTTCCACGCCACCGCCAGCCCCAGCAGCAGCCCGGCCAGGGTGCCCACCACCCCCACCAGCGCCCCCTGCACCACAAACACCGCCATGATGCTGCGCGGGCTGGCGCCCAGGGTGCGCAAGATGGCAATGTCGGCGCGCTTGTCTTGCACCGTCATCACCAGCGTAGAAACCAAGTTGAACGCCGCCACGGCAACGATGAGCGTCAAGATGATGAACATCATGCGTTTTTCCAGCTGCACGGCGGCATACCAGGTTTTGTTTTGCTGCGTCCAGTCGCGCAGCACCAAGTGCTCGGTCAGCGTGTGCGCCAGCTCGCGCGCCACAGCCGGGGCCTGGTGCAGGTCGTGCAGCTTCAGGCGCACACCCGTCGGCCCTTCCAGGCGCAGCAGGCGCTGGGCGTCTTCTACATGCATCAAGGCCAGCGCCGCGTCGTACTCGTAGTGGCCAGAATGGAACAGGCCCGCCACCGTCATTTGCTTGAGGCGCGGCAGCACACCGGCAGGCGTGACCTGGCCGCTGGGCGCCACCAGGGTGACCACATCGCCCACACGCACGCCCAACTGGCGCGCCAATTCCAAGCCCAGCACCACGCGAAACGCCCCGGGCTGCAACTGCGCCAGCACCTCGGGGTGGGCAGCGGCCAGGTCGGTGACTTCACCCTCTAGCGCCGGGTCAATGCCACGCAGCACCACGCCCTTCATGGTTTCGCCGCGCGCCAGCAGTGCCTGCGCCGCCACAAACGGCGCCGCGCCCACCACCTGCGGGTGGCTGCGCAGCTGCTGCAAGGCGGCTGGCAAATCAAGCAGCGCCGCCCCGCCCGGAGCCAAAACTTCGATGTGCGACACCACCGAGAGCATGCGCTCGCGCACTTCTTTTTGGAAACCGTTCATCACACTGAGCACGATGATCAGCGCCGCCACCCCCAGTGCAATGCCCAGCATGGACACGCCCGAGATGAACGAGATAAAACCGTTGCGCCGCGATGCCCGCCCTGCGCGGGTGTAGCGCCAGCCCAAGGCCAGTTCGTAAGGAATTTGCATGGAGAAAAAAGAAACCGCCCTGTGCGGGCGCGCCGATTGTGGCACCGCCCGCCCCTCGCACGCCGAGGCCGGGCGATATCTTCGACAATACGCGCCCTCTTACACGCGTGCCCATGCCCCAGACCCACCACCTCTTGATTGCCTACGCCGCCACCGACGCTGACGGCTGCACCCACGCGCTGCAGACGCTGCGCCTGCCCCACCTGGAGCGCCTGCTGGCGCAGCTGGGCCGCAGTGCCCCCGAGCCCGGACAAGACAGCGACCCGACCCTGCCACACGAGCGCGCCCTGGCGCAGGCCCTGGGCCTGCCCAGCCCGGCCACGCCCTGGGCCGCCTGGGAGAGCCGCACCCTGGGCCAGCCCTGCGCCTGGATCACGCCCTGCCACTGGCAAGCCGGGGCCGACCAAGTGCTGATGCACCCGCCCGAACAACTGGGCCTGGATGCTGCACAAGAGCAGGCCCTGCTGGCCATCGTCGCGCCCTGGCTGGCGCAAGACGGCATCACGCTCACCTACCATGCGCCGCTGCGCTGGCTGGCCTGCGGCAGCGCACTGGCCGATCTGCACACCGCTTCACTCGAACGCGTACAGGGGCGCGACACCAGCCACTGGAAGCCCCAGGGCACGCAGGCACGCTGGCTACAGCGCCTGCACACCGAGCTGCAAATGCTGCTCTACAACCACCCTTTCAACGATGAGCGCAGCGCCCGGGGCCAACTGCCTGTGAACGCCTTTTGGCTGCACGGTGCGGGTCAGCTCGACGCCCTGCCGCCGCCGCGCAGCCCGGCGCCCCAGCTCGATGTGTCTTTGCGGGCCAGCGCCTTGGCGGGCGACTGGGCCGCCTGGGCACAGGCTTGGCAAGCACTCGATGCCGGCCCCGTTGCCACCTTGGCTGCGCAGGCCCAGGCGGGCCACAGCGTGCGCCTGAGCCTGTGCGGTGAGAACGGTGCGCTGCACTGGCACAGCGGCGCACGCCCGTGGGCCCAACGTATTCAAAGCCTTTTTCGGCCCCAACGCTTACTGGACGTGCGCGAGCAGCTATGAAAATAATAGTAAGAGACGTACCCCCCCGGCCCACCTGGGCGCTGGAGCAGGCGGGCATCCACCCCTTGCTGGCGCGCCTGTACGCTGCACGCGGCGTGCGCAGCCACGAAGAGCTAGACGATGCCCTGGCCCGCCTGCTGCCCCCAGCCACGCTGCTGGGCGTGGACAAGGCCGCGCGACTGCTGGCCGACGCCATGGCCAGCGCACAGCCCATCTGCATCGTGGCCGACTACGACTGCGATGGCGCCACCGCCTGCGCTGTGGCGCTGCGTGGCCTGCGCCTGCTGGGCGCGCGCGATGTGCGCTATCTGGTGCCTGACCGCGTGGTCGATGGCTACGGCCTCACGGGTGCCATTGCCGAGCGCGTGGCTGCGCAAGGCGCCAAGCTGTTGGTCACCGTGGACAACGGCATTGCCAGCGTGGAAGGTGTGCGCCGCGCCCAAGAACTGGGGCTGCAGGTGCTCATCACCGACCACCACCTGCCCGGCGGCGAACTGCCCGCGGCTGAAGCCATCGTCAACCCCAACCAACCCGGCTGTAGCTTCGCCAGCAAGGCCATGGCCGGGGTGGGGGTGATGTTCTACGTGCTGCTGCAACTGCGCGCCGAGCTGCGCGCACGCGGCCACTTCGACACCCAGACCCAGCCACGGCTGGAGCCGCTGCTGCCCCTGGTGGCCCTGGGCACCGTAGCCGATGTGGTGCGCCTGGACGCAAACAACCGCCGTTTGGTGGCACAAGGCCTCAAACGCATCCGCGCCGCTCAGCAGCCTGCGGGCATGGCGGCGCTGTTTCAGGTGGCCGGGCGACGCGCTGAGAGCGCCAGCACGTTTGACCTGGGCTTTACCCTGGGCCCACGCATCAACGCCGCCGGGCGCCTGGCCGACATGACGCTGGGCATTGAATGCCTGCTGACCGACGATGCGGCCCGCGCCGCCGCACTGGCACGCGAACTCGACAGCATCAACCGCACGCGCCGTGACCTGGAAGGCAGCATGCGCGAGCAAGCCCAGCAACTGGCCCAGCGCCTGTGCGCCGCGCACACCAGCGCGCCCGCCGCCATCAGCTTGTTCGATGCCGATTTCCACGAGGGTGTGGTGGGCATCGTGGCCTCGCGCATCAAAGAGCAGCTGCACCGGCCCACCTTTGTGTTTGCCGCCAGCACCGCCCCTGGCAAGGAACACGAACTCAAAGGCTCAGGACGCTCGATTGCCGGTTTTCACCTGCGCGATGCGCTCGACCTGCTGGCCAAGCGCCACCCTGGGCTGCTGCTGCGTTTTGGCGGCCACGCCATGGCGGCAGGCTGCACCATTGCGCAGGAACATTTCCCGTTGTTTGCCCAGGCCTTGAACGAGATTGCCCAGGCCGGTCTGGATGCGGCCACGCTCACGCGCCGCCTGGAAACCGATGGCCCGCTGGCGCCGCAGTACCTGCGCGCCGACCTGGTGGACATGCTGGCGCGCGAAGTGTGGGGCCAGGGCTTTGCCCCACCCACTTTCAGCGATGAAGTGCAGGTACAAAGCCAGCGCCTGGTGGGGGAGGAAAAAAACCACCTGCAGCTCAAACTGCTGCACCAAGGCCAGCCGGTGGATGCCATTTGGTTTGGCCGCACTGAACCGCTGCCTGCCCAGGCGCTGCTGGCTTTTCGCCTGGATGTGAACGAGTGGCGCGGCCAGCGGCGCGTGCAGTTTTTGGTCGAGGCTATGCAAGACTGAAGGGGCTGCGCAGCACCCCTGGGCGCGCGCTACCGCTGGGTGCTCAGTGCTCTTCGCCAGCACTGTGGCTGGGGTGCAGCAGACGGTCGGCCAAAGCCACGGCCAGTGCGCTGAGCAAGAAGGCGATGTGGATGATGGTTTGCCACATCAACACTTTTTCATCGTAGTTGGCAGCATTGATGAAGGTTTTCAGCAGATGGATGGAGCTGATGCCGATGATGGCGGTGGACAGCTTGACCTTCAGCACCGAGGCATTCACATGGCTGAGCCATTCCGGCTGATCGGGGTGGCCCTCCAGGTTCAGGCGGCTGACAAAGGTTTCGTAACCACCCACGATCACCATGATCAGCAGGTTGGAAATCATGACCACGTCAATCAAGGCCAGCACCACCAGCATGATGACGGTTTCGTTCAAACTGGTCAGTGGTGCGTCGGTCTTGTAGCCAATGCTGGTAACCAGGGCCTGCAAGGCGGTCTGGCTGCCAAATGCTGCCTCCAACAAATGCACCAGTTCCACCCAAAAGTGAAACACATACACCGCCTGCGCCCCAATCAAGCCCAAATACAAAGGCAACTGTAGCCAGCGGCTGGCAAAGATCAGGTTAGGCAAAGGACGCAACGCAGCGTTCGGGCGGGTGGGGGGGTGCATAAAAAAGCATTCAAAAAAAGGGGGGAGAAATTTTAGGGCACGCCCCCTTCCGCCACCGCCCCGCCCAGGGCCGTAGTGCTTAAAAAGTTTCCCAATCGGCGTCCGTTGCAGACGCTGTGGCGGTGGTACCTGCCGCCTTGGCGCGCGGCAACTGGGGCGGTGTTGGCATGGCTGCGCTTGGCGCTTGCGCTTTGGCCACTGCCGGAGCTGCTTTCACCGCCGCCCGCGCGGGGGCGGCCGCAGGCGCGCGCGCAGGACTGCGAGCAGACGCCACGCGCGCAGACGCGGCAGGGCGCCGCGCACTGGCGGCAGGCGCAGGGGCCGCGGCAGCACCCACATTGAACACCGAGACCACCTGCGCCAGGCGCTGGGCCTGCTCGCTCATGGAGGCCGCTGCGGCGCTGGCTTTCTCGACCAGCGCGGCGTTTTGCTGCGTCATCTGGTCGAGATTGGCCACAGCCTGGTTCACTTGGCTGATGCCATCGCGCTGCTCGGTGGTGGAGGCGGTGATCTCACCAATCAAGTCGCTCACGCGGCGCACGCCATCGACAATTTCTCCCATGCTCTGCCCGGCCAGTGCCACCTGCTGCGAACCCGTTTCCACGCTTTGCACGCTGGCGGTAATCAAGCCCTTGATCTCTTTGGCTGCTTCTGCACTGCGCTGCGCCAGCGAGCGCACTTCGCCCGCCACCACGGCAAAACCACGGCCTTGCTCGCCTGCTCGGGCAGCCTCCACCGCAGCGTTCAAGGCCAGGATGTTGGTTTGGAAGGCAATGCCATCAATCACCTGGATGATGTCGCCAATCTTGCGGCTGGAGGCCGTGATGTGCTCCATGCTGCTCACCACCTGACCGACCACATCGCCGCCGCGCTGCGCCGCCTGGGCGGCGTTGGCCACCAGTTGGTTGGCGTGGCGCGCGGTATCAGCACTTTGCGTAACGGTGGCTGTGAGTTCTTCCATGCTGGCAGCGGTTTCTTCCAGATTGGCCGCCGTTTGTTCGGTACGTGCCGACAGGTCGTGGTTGCCCGAGGCGATTTCGCCCGCGGCAGAGTTCACTGATTCAACACCCGCACGCACTTCACCCACCACGCTGCGCAAGCGCGCAGCCATGGCCGAGAGCGAGCGCAGCAGATGGCCCAGTTCATCGCCCCGGTCGTCATGAACGTCGGCCGTGAGGTCGCCCGCAGCAATTTGGTCAGCCAGCAGTACGGCACGGTCCAAGGGCTGGGTGATGGAGCGCACCAAGCGCCAGGCCAGCAACAAACCGGTCACCAGCACCAGCAGCACGGCCCCCACTGCCAGCCACTGGGCGTTGCTGCGCTGCGCCTCGCCCTGTGCCTTGGCTTCATCGCGGCGGCTCAACTGAAAGTCCACAAAACTCTGCTGCGCCGCCGCGTACTGGGCAACACTCGGAGACAAGCGCTCTTTCACCATGCGTTCCACCGCCGCCGGATCACCCTGGGTGCGGACTTTTTGCACCTCAGCCACCACCTGCAAGACCTTGGCACGCTCTTGCGCCACGCGCTCTAGCTGCGCTTTGTTATCGGCAGAGAACGCCATCTCTTCGATTTTTTTTCTGCAGCACCGTCACGGCGTCAATGTCGATCTTCACCTGTGCCAGCAGCTTGGCACTCAGTGCCTCGTCGGTCATCACCAGGGCATTGACCAATCGATCCACCGCCAACTCCGTCAGCCCTTTCCAGCGGGTGGCCAACAAAGCGCGCTCTTCGTTGAACTGCACCAGCTGGGCCGTGCGGCTGGCGACATTCACGGTATGCACTTGCAAGCTGACCAGCAAAGCCACCATGACCACTAACAAACTCAGCACCAAGGCCCACAGTTTGTGGGCCACAGAAGCATTTTGAAATCCCATCGCATCACCTTTTTCGTTCAATCGTTGGATCGCCCTGCAAGCCGCCCCAGCCTGCGCACCCCGAGCGCCAAAAGGCGCGCATTGTCCTCAAAAAAACCACGGGCCGATTGTTCGGCGCCCGGCCATCAAGAAGATGCACCCCAGCTACCCGGGGGCGCCGGGACCAGCAGCGCACGACACAGAACACTAAAATGCCCGCGTGACTTCCTCCATCAATGCTGACCTGCACTGCCACTCGACCATCTCCGATGGCACCCTTTCTCCCACGACCTTGGCAGCGCGGGCACGCGCCAACGGTGTTCAGTTGTGGGCACTGACCGACCACGACGAAATCAGCGGTCAGCGTGAAGCTGCCACGGCGGCCCAGGCCCAGGGGCTGGACTACCTGACGGGGGTGGAAATCTCCGTGACGTTCGCCAACACCACCGTACACATCGTCGGCCTAGGTTTCGATTTCGATGATGCTCCCCTTGCCTACGGCTTGCAAGAGACACGAGGTGGGCGCGGTACACGAGCACAAGACATGGCACAGCAACTCGCGCTGGCAGGCATCCCTGGTGCGTACGAAGGCGCACTGCGCTACGCAGGCAACCCGCAGCTGATCTCGCGCACCCACTTTGCGCGCTATTTGGTCGAGCAAGGCGTATGCCATGACACCTCTGAAGTGTTCCGGCGCTTTCTCACTGAAGGCAAGCCCGGTTTTGTGCCGCACCGCTGGGCACGCTTGGGCGACGCCGTGCGCTGGATCCGCGAAGCTGGGGGGGTGGCGGTGATTGCCCACCCGGCACGCTACGACCTCACGCCCACCGAGGAATACGCGCTGTTTTCCGAATTCAGTCAGCATGGCGGTCAAGCCGTGGAGGTCGTCACGGGCAGCCACACCCCTGCGGAGTACGCCATCTACGCCGACATGGCGCGCGAATTCGGGCTGGCCGCTTCACGCGGCAGTGACTTTCACAGCCCCCAAGAGTCCCACACTGACCTGGGCCAACTGCCCCCCCTGCCCACGGGGCTGACGCCTGTGTGGGAATTGCTGCAACCGCGCATTGTGCGCGCCTGATTTTTGGCACCGCCATGGCCCAATTCTTTGACATTCACCCCGACAACCCGCAGGCCCGCCTGCTCAAGCAAGCCGCCACGCTGCTGCAGCAAGGCGGCGTGCTGGCTGTGCCTACCGATTCCAGCTACGCCTTGGTGTGCCAGCTAGACGACAAAAACGCCGTGGACAAACTGCGCCGCATTCGCCAAGTGGACGAAAAACACCACTTGACGCTGCTGTGCCGTGACCTCTCAGAGCTGGCCAACTACGCACGCGTGGACAACCGCCAGTACCGCCTGCTGAAACTGGGCACACCCGGGCCCTACACCTTCATTTTGGATGCCACCAAGGAAGTGCCACGCCGCGTCAGCCACCCTCAGCGCAAAACCATTGGCCTGCGCGTGCCCACACGCAAAAGCCTGCTGCTGCTGCTGGAGCTGCACGGCGCGCCGCTGCTGGCCACCACCTTGATTCCCCCCGGTGAAAGCGAGCCGCTGAACGATCCTGAAGAAATCCGCGCGCTCCTGGAAAAGCAGCTCGACGCCATCGTGAACGACGGCGCCTGCCCTAGCGAGCCCACCACCGTGCTCGACCTGACCCCCATGGCGGTGGGCGACGAGGCGGTGGTGCTGCGCCAGGGCCTCGGCGACTTGCAAGCGCTGGGTTTGTAAATCACTGCCAGAATCGCCCAGTGGACTTCAACAACCTCATCCAAACCGTTCTCATCTACGCCCTGCCGGTGCTGTTTGCCATCACCGTACACGAGGCAGCCCACGGCTATGCCGCGCGCTACTTTGGTGACTCCACGGCCTACATGCTGGGGCGCTGCACCCTCAATCCCCTGCCACACATCGATCCTGTGGGCACGGTGCTCATGCCCTTGCTGCTGTATTTCGCTACCTCGGGGGCCTTCCTGTTTGGCTACGCCAAGCCGGTACCCGTGCAGTTTGGTCGCCTGCGCCACCCCAAGCGCGACATGGTGTGGGTGGCCTTGGCTGGGCCAGCATCTAATTTTGTGCAGGCCCTGGTCTGGGCAATGCTGTGGGTGGTGCTGATGGGCGCGGGACTGCAAGAGCCCTTCTTCATCGAAATGGCCCAGGCCGGCATCATGGTCAATTTGGTGATGTGGGCGTTCAACCTCTTTCCCCTGCCCCCGCTCGATGGCGGGCGCATTCTGGTGGGCCTGCTGCCCTGGCGGCAAGCACAGTGGCTGGCGCGTGTGGAGCCTTGGGGCTTTTTCATCGTCTTGGCGCTGGTGGTGGCCGGAGTGGTGGGCTCGATTTGGTTGCGCCCCCTCATGTCTTTGGGTTTTTCCATCATCCAGTGGGTGATCTCGCCCCTGGTGGCGCTGCTGCGCTGAGCTGCGCGCAGCTAGCTTTTCTTCCCTGTTTTCTTTTTTCTTTCTTTCATGAGCAAGACGCGCTTTCTCAGTGGTATCACCCCGTCCGGAACCCCTCATTTGGGTAACTACGCCGGCATGATGCGTCCGGCTATCGCGGCCACACACGATCCCCGCATCGACAGCTTTTATTTTTTGGCCGACTACCATGCCCTCATCAAGTGCCAAGACCCTGAGCGCGTGCACCGTTCCACACTGGAAATTGCCGCCAGTTGGTTAGCAGCAGGCCTGGATCCCGAGCGCGTGACGTTCTACCGCCAGTCGGACATTCCTGAAATCCCCGAGCTGTACTGGATGCTGGCCTGTGTGACCGGCAAAGGATTGCTCAACCGTGCCCACGCTTACAAAGCGGCGCAAGATGCGAATGTGGCCAACGCCCGCGAGAGCGATGACGGCGTTACCGCTGGCTTGTTCATGTACCCCGTACTGATGGCGGCAGACATTTTGATGTTCAACGCCCACAAAGTCCCGGTGGGGCGCGACCAGGTGCAGCACATCGAGATGGCACGCGACATGGCATCGAGCTTCAACCACCTGTACGGCGAGCACTTCACTTTGCCCGAAGCTGTGATTGATGAACAAGTAGCCACCTTGCCCGGCCTCGATGGGCGCAAGATGAGCAAGAGCTACGACAACACCATCCCCCTGTTTGCCCCGCGCGAACAATTGCGCAAGCTGATTTTGGGCATCGTCACCGATTCACGTACCCCGGGCGAGCCCAAAGAGGTGGAAGGCTCGGCCCTGTTTCAGCTCTACCAAGCCTTTGCTTCGGCCCAAGAAACCGAAGCGTTGCGCCAAGCCTACGCCGATGGCATTGCCTGGGGCGATGCCAAACAACTGCTATTCGAGCGCATTGACCGCGAGATTGCCCCCCTGCGGGCACGCTATGAAGAACTCATGGCCCAACCCGGCCATGTAGAGGCCGCACTGCAGCAAGGCGCAGAACGTGCACGCACGTTGGTGACGCCGCTCATGCAAGCCGTGCGCAGTGCCGTCGGTCTGCGCAGCCTGGCCCGCCACGCCAGCAGCACTCCAGCCCCGTCCAAAAGCGGCAAGGCACAGCGCCCCAGCTTCAAACAATACCGCGAGAAAGACGGCAAGTTTTACTTTAAATTGATAGCTGCTGACGCGCGCCTGCTCTTGCAAAGCACCGGTTTTGATCATCCAAAAGAGGCTGGCCAAGCGATCGCCGCATTGCAGCAACAAGGCCCGCAAGCTGTGGCGACACACCTGCAAGCCGTGGAAGGTGTCAGCGCCGCAGACATCGCTGCAGCCCTGCAGGCCCTGGCCGACGCGGCCTGAGCGCCACCTGGCCTGCCCCCGCACTGGACAAAGATGCCATAGGCACGCGCACCACTGCATAGGTACGCCAGCCAAAATCTGCTACAACCGCCGACTGCCTTCAGCCCTACACCACACCATGAACGACACCACCAACCCGGTGAGCTACAACACCGAAGACCTTTTGATCAGTCTGTGCAACTCGGTCACCCACGTTCTGGGTAAGGCAACGCACAGTCAAATTCACTATTCGGCCATGGTGCAACGCATCACCAAAACCTGCCTGCGCCCTGACATTGGCTGCTTTGTGCTGTTTGACGGAGGATTCTCCGGTTTGGTGATCATCAACTTCACGGCCCAAGCTGCCATGGAGCTGTATGAAAGCTACTTGCTGAACATGGGTATGAGCCGTGACGACCTCGCAACGTCTTACACCGCAGACGAAGTCGCCAACGTCATGGGTGAGCTGATGAACCAGGTGGCGGGCGATTTCACCAGCAAAATCCGTCGCGAACTGCAAACCCACATCACCCAAAACCAGCCCAAGATGCTGGTACTCAACCGCCAGGTCATGCTCAGCGTAGATGCCAACCTCGACCAGCCCGAGGCACGCCGTGTAAGTTTCTACACCAGCAACAACAACATCTTCTACTTGGAACTGGCGATTGACCGCACCGAGTTCGTGAAACTCTACGACTTCACCCCGCAAGAACGCCCCGACCCTGACGCGCTGATGGAACAAGATCACACCCATGCCAGCGAATCCCCCACAGCCACGGCTGGTGACAATGAAACAGAGGAACTTCTGCGCTCTTTGGGGATGTGAGTCCCGTACAATAGCGCTCTTTCACGGAGACTTGGGTGAGTGGTTTAAACCAGCAGTCTTGAAAACTGCCGACGGGTAACCGTCCGTGAGTTCGAATCTCACAGTCTCCGCCAAAATTCAACCCTAAGTAATTGATTTACTTAGGGTTTTTTCTTTTGCGCCTTGTTTGGTATGCCAGTTTGTATGTCCCACGCGCACAACGACCACGAGAAATTCATTCGACTAGCCATTGAGCTGTCTGCCAAAGCGGCGCTGGAATACGCGACAGGCGGTGCTTTTGGCGCGGTGATTGTCAAAGACGACAAAGTGATTGCCACAGGCATGAACCGGGTGGTGGCCAGCCACGACCCCACCTGGCACGCAGAAATGGAGGCCATACGCCTGGCCTGCATCACGCTGCAAAGCTTCAAATTGCCCGGCTGCATTCTGTACACCTCGGCAGAGCCTTGCCCCATGTGCATGGCCACCTGTTACTGGGCGGGTATTGAGCAGGTGTTTTATGCCGCCACCGTGGAAGATGCCCTGGAATACGGCAACTTTGACGACAGGCCCATCTACGAGCAACTGGCCCTGCCCAAAGAGCAGCGCTCAATCAAGATGACGCAAATGCTGCAACAAGAGGCCGTGGACGTTTGGAAACAATACAAAGCCAAGCCCGACAAAGTGCCCTATTGACTGGCCCACAGCGGCCCTTTCTGGCAGCAATAAGCATGTTTGACGCTAGTGTCGCGTCAGCGGTCATCTGTCGGTCTGCGCTGGCCCTCGAATCGCATCGCTGCGTTGCATCGCTTGCCAATACGCTCGGTATTGGCTGCGCAATGCGCCTTGCGCTGCGATCCGATGGCGATGCGCAGCCTTCGACAT
>JAYRPZ010000006.1:0-12252 GCA_041910915.1 Acidovorax sp. | reverse complement strand
GTGTGCAGGCGCGGAATCGGGCGGTCTGCGTTGTTGCAAATCCTCGCAATAGCAAGGCTATTGCTGCGGTTTGCGCCTAGCAGCCCATCCCGATCCGCATCCTGCACCCCTTCGCGCGAGATCGTGAACACGCTCTAAGCGCAGGCTCAAAGCTTTTTCACCAGCACCTGGCTCTTGCGGTCCCAGTTGTATTTGCGCTTGCGTGCTTCGGGCAGCCAGTTGGGATCGACCGGCGCAAAGCCACGCTTTAGGAACCAGTGCATGGTGCGCGTGGTGAGCACAAAAATACTCTCCAGCCCCTGGCTGCGCGCGCGCTGCTCAATGCGCTTGAGCAGCTTCTCGCCATCGCCCGTGCCCTGGCTTTGCGGCGACACCGTGACGGCAGCCATCTCGCCCGTGCGTTTTTCTGGGTAGGGGTACAGGGCGGCGCAGCCAAACAGCACGCCGTCGTGTTCGATGATGGTGTAGTTGGCAATGTCGCGCTCAATGGCTGTGCGGTCGCGCTTGACCAAGGTGCCATCTTTCTCAAACGGCTCAATGAGCTGCAAGATGCCAGCCACATCGTCGGCCGTGGCTTCGCGCAGCTCTTCCAGTTTTTCATCTACCACCATGGTGCCAATGCCATCGTGGACGTAAATCTCTAGCAGCAGTGCGCCATCGACGGCAAACGGAATGATGTGGCTGCGCTCCACGCCGCCCTCGCAGGCTTTGATGCAGTGCTTCAGGTAGAAAGCCGTGTCGGTGGGTTTTTGGCTGGGCGGCATCTGTGCCAGCATCTTGCGTGCCTCGGCCAGGGGCAATTCGGTATCGATGGGGTTGTCTTCGCTGGGCGCTTCCAGCGGGCGCACGCGAATGCCAGCCACTTCGGTCATGAACAGCAATTTGTCCGCTTTCAGCGCCGTGGCCACGGAGGTGGCAACCTCTTCCATGCTCAGATTGAACGCTTCCCCGGTAGGCGAGAAACCAAAGGGCGAAATCAGCACCAGCGCATCCATGTCCAGGCCACGCTGAATACCGGCCACGTCAATTTTGCGCACCACGCCGGTGTGTTGAAAATCCACCCCTTCCACAATCCCCACGGGCCGCGCGGTGATGAAGTTGCCCGAAATCACCCGCACCTTGGAGCCCGCCATGGGGGTGTTGGGCAAGCCTTGGCTGAAGGCGGCCTCAATTTCGTAGCGCAATTGCCCGGCGGCTTCCTGGGCGCAGTCCAGCGCCAGGGGGTCGGTCACGCGCATACCGTGGGCAAAGCGGGCTTCGTGGCCTTTGGCTGCCAGCTGTTCATCGACCTGGGGGCGAAAGCCGTGCACCAACACGATTTTCACGCCCATGGCCTGGATCATGGCGAGGTCTTGCGCAATGGCAGGCAGTTTGCCTGCAGCAATCGCTTCGCCCGGCAAACCAATCACAAAGGTCTGGTGGCGAAACTTGTGGATGTACGGTGCAACCGAACGAAACCACGGAACGAAGGTGAAGTTGAAAACGGCGGACATGGCAAGTGCAGCGTAGAAGAAAAAGCGCTTGCCACGGCCATGAAAAACCGGGAGCAAGCGCGCTGCACAGTGTATCGCCGCGCAAGCGCCGTGCTTGCGTTGGTGCGTCAGCGGGCGGGCGCGCTGCGCAGCCCCAGCAGCGGTGCCTGGTAAGCCGACTGCGCGCGCGCCGCGCGTGCCTTACGTGCGGTAAGCAGCGCACGCCCCAAGGCGCTGCCTGCATACGTGGGCTGCGCGGTGGGCTGGGCAGCGGGCGTGGGGGCCACGTGCTCGCGCCGACGCATGGCCCAGCGCTCCAGCGTGTAAAACGACAGCGCCGACAGCGCCAACGAAATCAGCAGCCCTAGCGCCACGGTGATAGACCAGTGCCAGTCGGCACGCAAATAGCGCACCACAGGGTAGTGCCACAGGTACACGCCATACGACAGCTTGCCCACCATCACCAAGCGCGGCGCACTGAGCATTTCATGCAGCATGCCCTTGCCACTGAGCACCGCCAGCAGCACCACAGCGGTGGCGGCCTCTACCACAGTCATGCCCCAGAGCATGACGTTCATGTCGTCCCAGTCCTGGGCCATCAACAGCGGCACGGCCAGCACCAACCACAGGCCATGGGCCAGACGCTGGCGCGCCGCCTGGAACCAGGCGGGCTGCTCCAGCAGCAGCGCAGCCAGCAAGGCGCCCAGCAGCAAGCCGGTGCTGCGGGTGTCGAAGCGGAAGAAAATTTCGTAAAACGCCTGGCCCTGCGCCACCCACATCACACGCCAGGCCCAGGCCATCAGGTAGAGCAAGGCAATCGCACGCCACACCCGCCCCGCCGGGCTGCGGCGCACCAGCAGCACCAACAGCAGCGGCCACAGCAGGTAAAAATGCTCCTCCACCGCCAGTGACCACATATGCAACAAGGTGCCCGGCTGGTCAAAAAAAGCAATGCCGTAGTCCGCCAGGTACAGCAGCGACACCAGCGCGTCTGTGTACACATCGTCAATTCCTGGCCACAGCCAGGGGGCGAACACACAGTACGCCGCCAAAAACAGCGCCAGCGCAGGCATCAAGCGGTACATACGGCGGCGCACAAAGCGCACGTAGTCCACCCGGCCATGGGTTTGCACTTCTTGCAACAGCAACGAAGTGATCAAAAAGCCGCTCAAGACGAAAAAAATATCCACGCCATAAAAGGCGCCCTGGAACAGCGGCGCATGGGCGTGCGAGAGGATCACCAGGAGGATGGCGACCCCCCGCAGGCCGTCCAACGCACTGTTGTAAGGCAGGCCCACGCGGGGCGCTGTGCTGCTGTGCTGGCTGAGCTGCGTCAAAACCTGTACCTCATGAAAAACAAAAAACCCGGCAAAACCGGGTAACGCACGATTATGTCTAAGGGTTGACCCGTATGTGACTTCAGGGGTTTTTCAAAAAAGATAGCTACTCACGCTTGCTGGGTAAGGGTTGGAGGCTTCTACGGGCCTTGAAAAAGCCCTCTCTCACCCCTGGCGCACCGCCCCAAGGCCGGTACATCCCCAGCGCAAGCCCTTGCCAGCTCTTTTTAAGGATTCAATTGGCCTTTTGGCCTTACTGGGTAAGCGCAAGCAGCTATCGTTTGAGGAGCGTTTTTGCTGCATCTCTTGGAAGAGCCTTGCTGTGTATGCTTTGCTACTTTTGACCAGCGACTGAAAAAAATATCCAGCAAAGCGCGGTTTCTGAAAAAAATCTCTTGCAACTGAAAATTTTCTCCACGCATCCCGCAAAACTGAAATGAGCACGGCGAAGGGTGATCAGCGGGAGTGAATCTGACATTGCAGCCGCCCAGGCGTGACCTGAACGGGTGCGCTCCAGGCTCAAAAAACTCCTGATTTCATAGCTGCTTGCGCTTGCCCAGTAAGGGCTAGCGCCTGATTTGGCCCTCAACCGCCAGGCTTTGCTCAAAGCGCGATTGCAGGTTGCGTTGCGATAGGTCGAGGTAGCGCATGGCGGATTTCATGTCTTTCCAGCCGACGTAGGCCATCAGCTCTTTCACGTCCCAGCCTGCGTCGCGTGCCCAGGTGGCAAAGCCGCGCCGCAGCGAATGGCTGCTGAAACCTTCGATCTCGGCCACACCGGCCTGGCGCAGCAAGCGCTGCAGCAGTGGGCCAATGCTGGCCGCGGCCATGCCTTCAGGCGCTACATGGCCCCATTGGTCAATGCCTCGGTACAGCGGGCCGCTGCGCAGTCCTGAGAGTTCAAACCACGCTTGCAGCGCCTCCACCGGGCACAGGCGCGACAGCGCCGGGCAGTCAAAGCGCTGGCCGAGGTTGTGGCGGTCGGCCTTGGAGCGGGGCAGGTAGCAGCTCAGGCCTTCACCGGGTGTGAGCGTGATGTGCTCTATCTGTAAGCGCGTGAGTTCATCGGAGCGAAAGCCACGCCAAAACCCCAGCAGCAGCAACGAACGGTCGCGCGCATGGCGGCGGGCGCTACCGAGGTCGCTCTGGCTGCGCGCCTGGGCCAAGGCGTTGAGCAGCCAGGCGTCGAGCTGCTCCAGCGTGGCCATGCCCAGCGCCTTGGCCTGGCGCGGCACCTGCACTTGCGTGGCCCGGATGCCGCGCAGCACCTTGCGTACCAGGGGGGATTTGGTGGGGTCGGGAAAACCAAAGTCGCTATGCCAGCGCGACAGCGCCGCCAAGCGCTGGCGCAGCGTGGCCACGGAATGGCTGGCGGCATGGTCGGCCAGGTACTGGGCCACGGCGCCTTCGGTGGCGGGCAGCAGGCCGTGCCACTGCTGCTCGAAATGGCGAATGGCGGCGGCATAGCTCACCCGCGTGTTGGCGCGCTCCGAGGCTTCCACCAGCGCTTGCACGTTGGCGGAGGGTGAAGGCGAGACGGCAGAGGCATCGCCAGGCAGCGACAAAAACGCAGAGGACATGGTGGCAAACAAGGCTGAAGCGTACGCAAGGGTACACAACCCAGGGCAAAAGGCCCGCGCGACTGCGCCGAATAGCCTATCACCTTCAATAATCTTCCATTATTTGATGCGAAAAATACCACATAGAGAAATGATAAGGCTATACATTTAGTATGTAATATCGTACTATGTAAATAGTATGAAATAACAAGCAGGTGTGCTATGGCCCGAGGTGGTATCTACAAATCCGAGGTTTTGCGAGCGCGTGAGCGCCTGTTGGCGCAGGGGCGCTACCCGTCTATTGATGCAGTGCGTGCCGAGCTGGGTGATACAGGCTCGAAAACCACCATCCACCGCTATCTGAAAGAAATTGAAGAGGAGCAGGGCAGCCCGGCAGGCAGCCAGGTGGCGGTGAGTGAGGCCCTGCAGGAACTGGTGGGGCGCTTGGCCGCCCAGTTGCAGCACGAGGCCGATGCCCGCGTGCAGACCCAGGCCCAGGCGCACGAGGCCGCCAGCGCGCAACTGCAGCAGCAGCACGCCCAGGCTTTGCAAGAGGCGCAGGCGCAAGCCCAGCACTGGCAAACGCAGCACCAGGCCTGCGCGGCTGCTTTGGCCCAAGAACAAGCGCAGCACGCAGAGAGCCAAACCCGCTGGCGTGACGCGGAAAAAGCCCTGGCGCGCAGCGAGCAGGCCCGTGCCGACCTGCAAACGGCGTTGCAAGAAGGCGAACGCCATCGCCAATCGCTGGAAGAAAAGCACCAGCACGCGCAGCGCAGCCTGGAGCACTTTCGCCAAGCCGCGCGCGAACAAACGCAGCAGCAGGCACGCCAGCACGAGCAGCAGGTGCAGTACTTGCAGGGCGAAATGCGCCGCTTGCAACAAGCCAGCCAGGCCCAGCAAGAGGCCTATGCACAAGCCCAGCAGGAAGTGGTGCGCCTGGCCGCCGCCCTGACCCAGGCCCAAGCTGCCGTGCAGCACAGCGAACAGGCCTTGCTGGCGCTGCAGGCCGAGCACGGCACGCTGCAGCAACACTGCGCGGCAGTGCAGCAGCAGCAGCAAGCGGAAAAAGTGCAGCGCGAAGCCTTGGAGCGCAACCTGGCCCAGCAGCACAGCCAAGCCCAAGCCGTGCAGGCGCAGCTACAGCAGCAACTGCAGGCCCAGGCGCAGCAGTTGCACACCCTGACCCAGCAGCAGGCCGAGCAACAAGAGCGCTGGCACGCTTTGGAGCTGGAACTGGCGCGCGCCCAGGCCGCGCGTGAGGCCCAGCAGCAGGCCTTGGCCGCCGTGCTGGCCCGGGGCGAGCCACCCGCCGCTAGTTCCTGACAGCCCGATCAGCCTGCTGCAGGCACAGAGGGGGCGAGGGCGGTGGCAAGGAAGTCGATCAGCACCCGCACCCGGTGTGGCAGGTAGCGGTTGCTGGGCAAGATGGCATAAATGCCAAAGGGCGGGGGGTCAAACGCCTGGAGTACGGTAACGAGCCGACCCTGCTGCAGCAAATCGTCCACGATGAAATCGGGTTGCACGGTAATGCCCAGGCCCTGCGCCGCAGCTTCGGCCAGGGCGTCGCCATTGTTGGCTTGCAGACGGTAGGGCAGGTGCCAAGGTTGCGGCACGCCGTCAATGGCAAACACCAGCGGGCGGTTGGTGGTTTTGGCGGAATAGCCCAGGCAGTGGTGCTGCGTCAGTTCACTGGGGTGGCTGGGGTGGCCGTACTGCGCCAGGTAGGCAGGTGAAGCCACAGCCAACATGCGTGCCTGACCCAGCTTGCGCGCCACATGGCCTGGCTCTAGCCGGGCGGTGACGCGGATCGATAAATCGACGCCTTCGTGAATTAAATCGATGTGACGATCGGTGAAGTCCAACGCCAAGCTGATCTCTGGGTACTGGCGCTGGAAGGCGGGCAGCAGGGGAGCAATGCGCCGCAGGCCAAAACTCAGCGGCAGGCTCAGGCGCAGGTGGCCGCGCGGGGTCAGGCGCGCCTCCATCACATCGGCTTCGGCGTTTTCCACCAAGTCCAAGATGGTGCGGCATTTGTCCAGGTAATTGGTGCCCGCGCTGGTGAGTGTGAGCTTGCGCGTGGTGCGCACCATCAGTTTCACACCCAGATGCGCTTCCAGTGCGGTGATTTGGCGTGTGACCACCGAGCGGGCTACCCCTAGCTGGTTGGCAGCGGCGGCGAAGCTGCCCAAATCGGCCACCCGTACAAACAGGTGCATGGCATCCAGACGGTTCATTGTTGCGATTTTGGCAATGATGAGTTCGCCATTGTCCTCTATTTCGTTTTTTCTTCGGGGCCTACAGTAGCGACATGGTTCAGCAGTGCCTGAGCGCAGCAGCGGTTCTTCCGCTGGCCACACGAAAGTTTTGAACGATGTCCACCCACTACACCACAACCGCCAAAGCCCTGCACTGGGGCATGGCCGTTTTGATCATCGGCTTGTGCGCGCTGGGCTTGTACATGACCGGTCTGTCCCTCTCGCCCACCAAGCTGCAGCTGTATTCCTGGCACAAATGGTTGGGCGTCACGGTAGGGCTGCTGGTAATGGTTCGCTTAGCGTGGCGCTGGACGCACCAGCCGCCCGCCTTGCCCGCACACATGCCAGCGTTGGAACGCTGGGCGGCCCACGCAGGCCATGCCCTGCTCTATGTGCTGATGGTAGCGATTCCGCTGTCGGGCTGGCTGATGAGTTCGGCCAAAGGGTTTCAGACCGTGTGGTGGGGTGTGCTGCCCTTGCCCGACCTGGTGGGCAAAGACAAGGCCTTGGGCAACCAGTTGCAAACGCTGCACATGGCGCTGAATTGGCTGCTGATGGCTGTGTTGCTGGGGCATGTGGGGGCGGCGCTCAAGCACCACTTCGTCAACCGCGACGACGTACTGACCCGCATGTTGGCGCGCCGCGCCGATTGATGGGCACCGCGTGCCCCGCCCACTTCTCACCTTTTGAATTGGCTGCTTTTAAGGAAAACACCCATGCAACGCTTCGCTTTCACCTTCATAGCCGCCTTGGCTTGCGCCACTGCGGCCCACGCTGTGGAGTTCAACCAAGTTCAGGCCGACAAGAGCCAGATCACCTTTGTCTACCAGCAGATGGGTGTGGCCATGGATGGCAGCTTCAACAAATTTGCGAGCCAACTGCGTTTTGACCCCGCACGCCCCCAGGCTGCCACGGCCACCATTGACGTCGATCTGGCCAGCATTGATACCGGCAGCACCGAAGGCGATACCGAAGTCGCCAGCAAGACGTGGTTCAACACACCAGCCTTCCCACAGGCACGCTTTCAATCGACGGCCGTGAAGGCCCTGGGGCCGAACCAATACGAAGTGGCCGGGAAGCTGACGATCAAAGGCAAAACCAAAGACGTGGTGGTGCCAGCCACCTTCACGCCGCAGGGCAGCACAGGGGTGTTCTCTGGCAGCCTGACCATTCAGCGCGGCGATTTTGCTGTGGGTGAGGGGGCCTGGAAGGCCTTTGACATTGTGGCCAACGACGTCGTCATCAAATTCCGCATTACCGCGGCAGGCAAGTAAGTTACACGCCACCAGCGCGCTCTCTTTTTTCCGCACTTGTGCATTTTTTCATCACACCCAAGGACTTTTTCCATGAACCGCTTTGCCAAACTCTCTGCCGCTCTGTTGCTGTCTGCTGCTGCCAGCGCGCCTGCTTGGGCTGCGCCTGAGGTCTATACCGTGGACGGCACCCACACCTTCCCGCGCTTTTCTTACAGCCACTTTGGCCTGTCGATGCAAACCTCGGGCTTCAACAGCACCACAGGCACCGTCACCCTGGACAAGGTGGCCAAAACCGGTGCGGTGGACATCACCATTGACATGAAGTCGGTGGACACCGGTTACACCACCTTCAATGAGCACATCCAGGGTGAAGACTTCCTGGACACTGCCAAGTACCCCAGCGCTACGTTCAAGTCGACCAAGGTGCATTTTGAGGGCGACAAGCCTGTGGCGATTGATGGCAACCTGACCATCAAGGGCGTGACCAAGCCTGTGACGCTGAAGGTGACGCACTACACCACCATGGCGCACCCCATCCTGAAGAAAGACAGCATTGGTGCCAATGCCACCACCGTCATCAAGCGCAGCGAATTCAACGCGGGCAAATACGCCCCTCACGTGGGTGACGACGTGACCATCACCGTCTCGCTCGAAGCCATCAAAAACTAACCCCCGCTGCCCAGGGCGTGGCTCGGAGCGTGTGCACGGTCTCGGGGCCGCCTTGCGGTGGCACCCACCAGGATATGGACATGACAGAGCTTCGCCCCGCTGCAGCACGCGGCCTCGCCCACTTCGGCTGGCTGCATTCGCAGCACAGCTTTTCTTTCGGCAGCTACTACGACCCCCAGCACATGGGGTTTTCCGACCTGCTGGTGATCAACGAAGACCGCGTGCGCCCCGCGCGAGGCTTTGACACCCATGGCCACCGGGACATGGAGATTTTTTCTTATGTGCTGGAAGGCGCTCTGGAACACAAAGATTCCCTGGGCACAGGTTCGGTGATTCAGCCCGGCGATGTGCAAATCATGAGTGCTGGCACAGGGGTGCGCCACAGCGAATACAACGCCTCGCGCACTGCCGAGGTGCATTTTTTGCAAATTTGGATCGTGCCCGATCGCAAGGGCGTGACGCCGCGCTACCAGCAGCAGCATTTCTCTGCACAGGAAAAACGCGGCAAGCTGCGCCTGATTTTGTCGCCCGATGGTGCGCAGGGCTCGCTGGCGCTCTACCAGGATGCCCGTGTCTATGCCGGACTGTTTGACGGGGATGAAGCCCAGCGCCTGACCTTGCCCGCTGGCCGCTTTACCTATGTGCATCTGGCACGGGGTGCTTTGACGGTGAATGGTCAACGCCTGGCGGCAGGCGATGGGCTCAAGCTGCGCAGCGTGCGCGATGTTCACCTCACCCAGGGGGAAGGTGCCGAAGTGTTGCTGTTTGACCTGCGCGCACACGAAATTCCCCACTATTAACTGCTGCGAGCTGCTCTTGGGCGCATGTTCTTTCACTCTTGGGTTATTTCTTGCCTCTAAGATGCGCGCCATTGACGCCTGCGTTGACAGTTCTTGACATTGTCTTTGCAGGCGCGAGCAACCCAGGAGCCTTTCCATGGCGCACAGCAACGACGACGCCTTTATCTTTTTGGACGAACCCGAGGTTCCTGCCAGTACCGCCTTCGCACAGCCCTCGTGGCAGGTGCTGCTGGTGGATGATGAGCCAGACGTCCATGCTGCTACCAAGCTGGCTCTCAAAGGTCTGCAAGTGCAGGGTCGTATGCTGTCTTTTAGCCATGCTTACTCAGCAGAGCAAGCTTGCGACTTGCTGGCCCAGCCACACGATTTCGCCGTAGCTTTCATCGATGTGGTGATGGAGACGGAAGATGCTGGACTGCATTTGGTGCACCACATTCGTGAAACCTTGGGCAACCAGGCATTGCGCATTATTTTGCGCACCGGCCAGCCCGGCTATGCGCCTGAGTTGGAAACCATCCAGCGCTACGACATCAATGACTATCGCACCAAAGCTGAATTGACCCAGGCTTGTTTGTTCACCAGCGTGACCATGGCGGTGCGCTCTTATGCGCAAATTCGCCAACTGGAAGCTGGTCGCCGGGGGCTGGAGCAGATCTTGGCAGCCACCACTGCTTTGGGAAAACCACAAGGTTTGCCGACATTTGCTCGGGGCATTGTGACGCGCCTGAGCGCTTTGCTGGAGGTTGATGAGGCTTGCCAAGTGTGTGTGGCGATGCACGAGCCAGGCCGCCCCCCCACCGTGCTGGCAGCCAGTAACAGCCATGCGGCCTGGGTGGGGCGCACATTGGATGCCTTGCCTGCCTCGCCCGCCAAAACGTACATGCTGCGCACCCTTGACATGCGTCAGCACCAGTTCCACGAAGGCGCTTGTTTATTCTTCCCCGGACGGCATGAGCAAGCGCTGGTGGCGTTTGTTGATATGCCACGGCCGTTGCTGCCGTTGGAGCGCGGCTTGTTGGAGGTGTTTTGCAGCAGCATTTCTGTGGCGTTTGAAAATTTGCAGCTCTACCTGGACATCAACGAGCTGGCTTTTACCGACCCGCTGGTGCGTCTGCCCAACCGCAATGCCTTGCTAGCGCACTTGCAAACTCACCCTGAGCCCGAAGGCGTTCTGGCTTTGCTAGACCTTGATGGTTTTGCTGACATCAACAACGTGCTGGATGACCGTTTTGGTGATGCCGTGCTGTGTGCCGTGGCGCGCCAATTGCACGCAGCTTTTGGCTCTGGCGTGGTGGTGGCGCGCGTAGGGGGCGACTTGTTTGGTTTGTATGGAGCCAAGCAAGACATCACACCCGAGCGCATTGCCCAGGTGTTTGCACAACCCCTGGCACTGCACGATGCGGAACCGCTGCGCCTGTCTGCCACGGCAGGGCTGGTACACCTGCGCCCAGGCGGCGACAACGGCGTGACCGTGCTGCAGCACGCGGGGGCAGCGCTCAAGCAAGCCAAGCGTGTGGCGCGTGGCAAGGCCATTTATTTCGAGCCCGAACAGGCCGATGCCGCCCGCAACCGCATTCGCTTGCTGAACCGTTTGCGCGCTGCGTTCTCTGGCGAACACTTGTTTTTGCACTACCAGCCGTTTGTGCATCTGGCCAGCGGGCGGGTGGTTGGTGCCGAATGTCTGCTGCGCTGGCGCGGTTCAGACGGTCGATTCGTGCCACCCGACCAGTTTATTCCTCTGGCCGAGCAATCGGGGCTGATGACTGCCATGGGCGAATGGGTGGTGCGCAGCGCACTGCGATGGCGCCGCAGCCTGCACGGTCATGTGGATGATGACTTTCGTGTGGCCATCAACGTCTCGCAGGTGCAATTTGCCGAGCCCGACTTCGTGCCCAACTTTCTTGCTGTGATGCACGAGCTGGGCGTGCCGGGACGCCATATTGAAGTCGAATTGACCGAGTCGGTGGCCATTGGCAGTGTGGAGCAGCTTGTCACCAAACTGGAGCAGTTGCGTGAACAGGGCGTGCGTGTGGCCATGGACGACTTTGGCACAGGCTATTCCTCGCTCAACATCTTGCAGCGCCTGACGCTCGATAGGCTCAAAATCGACCGCAGCTTTGTCAGTGGCGAAGAAGCCGAAGACAACGCCTTTGAAATTGCCCGCACCATTCTCACCTTGGCCGACCATTTGCGCCTGGCCACCATTGCCGAAGGCATTGAAACCCAAGACCAGCACCAGGCGCTGATGGCGGCTGGGTGTGAAGAAGGGCAGGGTTATTTTTTCTCCCGCCCTTTGGCGGAAGAAGACTTTCTCCAGTGGCTCCAGAAGATGCAGGCCACGTTCAACTCGCGCTGAGGGCGTAGCGTCGCACGCCCCTGCTGCACAAGGAGCCTTCATGGGATGCAAGACGCTGGTTGCCATGCTGTGCCTGGCAACATCGGCTTTGTGCTCGGCCCAGCCTCACGCTTGGCGCGTAGGTGTGCTGTATTGGTCTGCGGATATTGCTGGTCAGGTGGCCATGCGCCAAGGTTTGGAGCAGCAGGTGCAGCGCATCAACCAGCAGGCACAAACGCAGGGCCTGCCTGGCATGGAACTGCTGGTGGAAGTTGCTGGCAACGGCCCACAAGGAGTGGAGCGCCAAATTAACCAAATGCAACGCATGGTGGCCCAGCGGCTTGACGCCATCATCGTGCAACCCACCGACAACGCCGCCTTGGCCGCGCCGCTGCGTGCCGCCAACCAGGCTGGCATTCCCGTGGTGGCCTAAGTAATCATTTGAAACTGACGTGGAATTTTCCGCCATAGCCATCGAGCAGTTCCTTGACCTCTTCCAAGAGCCTTTCCTTGGCCCAGGTCTTGAATGAGCGCCAGTGGTACTTGGCCTGCTTCCACACCATCTCGAT
>JAYRPZ010000005.1:0-4149 GCA_041910915.1 Acidovorax sp. | reverse complement strand
CGACCGCGTGCGCTTTACCAGCAAGACCCTGACGGCCAGCGACGGCTCGGGCGCCACGCTCAAGGTGAGCGGCATTGTGCCCATGCGCACGGGCCGCCCCAGCGGCTGCTGATCGGGCTCTGGCCCCACGGTGCCCACAGCGCTGAAGCGCGTGGTAGGGCACCTTCCTTGTCTGTCTAGTCTCTTGTCCCCCTCGGGCCGGTTCTTCTCTCCTCCCTTCTGACCGGCCTCTTCGCCCCAGCTATTTGTGCAATAGCTGGGGTCTTTTTTTTGGCGTTGGGGGCTGTTGCTGCACCCTTGCGCGGGGCATGATCTGGGGCTGCTGCAGTGTCACCAGACGCTGCTCTGATTGCCTCGCCTTCCATGCCCATCGTCTCTTTCACGCCAGCCCTTTCGGGCGTTGCCTTGGCATGAGCCAGCCTACTGTGCCCGTTGTGTGGCTGCAGCCTGCGGCACCGCCCAAGCCAGCCGAGGGCGCACCGTGCAATGGCTGTGGCCTGTGTTGCCTGGCAGAGCCCTGCCCGCTGGGGGTGCTGGTATCGCGCCGACGCCGTGGTGCTTGCGTGGCCTTGCGCTGGAGTGACCGCGACCAGCGCTATTGGTGCGGCATGGTGGCCGAGCCTGCAAGCGTCACCGGCTGGCGCCATCCGTGGGTGGTGCGCGGCCTGTCGCTGCTGGCGCGGCGCTGGATCGCTTCGGGCGTGGGGTGCGATGCCGACTTGCAGGCGCAGGCCGCGCCACCTGATGCATGATTTTTGCTATTAAAAATATAGCTGCTTGCGCTTGTGTATCAAGCGCTAGGTGCCAATTTGAATGAGATTCGTGCTTGTGGCGCTGGCTTCACGCGATGCCGGCGCCATGCCGGGACGGGGTGCCAGGTGGATGCCCGCGAGCATGCAGCGCACCGACCCGCCTGCCAGTTCAATGGTGGGCACCGCCAGCGGGAGCAAGGTGGTGTGCTGCTCTAGCGCCCGGCGCTGTGCGGGCGTGAGGCACGCAGCCGCGCGGGCCGACAGGGCCAGCACGGGCCCACTGCGGCTTTGCAGTTCCAGTGCGTTGGCCGCAAAGTTGGTGATCTGCTCTGGGCCCAACTCGATCAGGTTGCGGCCGCTTTCCCACAGGCGCTCTTGCACCTCGCGCCGGCGCTGCGGGTCGCTGACCATGTGAAACCCGCCCATCGCAAACTCGGTGCCGATGCACAGCATCACGTTGGTGTGGTAGCAGGGCTGGCCCGTTGCGTCGGCCGTGGCAAACACCATGGGCTCGTACTGAAAGTGGGTGCAAAAGCGCTCCAGCGCCACCGGGTTGGCGCGGTGCGACTGGGCTGTGTAGGCCACGCGGCCCACATGGTCCAGCACCATGGCGCCGGTGCCTTCGAGGAACACGTTGTCGGCTTCCAGGCCGGAGTAGTCCACCACCTCTTGCACCCGGTACTGTGCCTTGAGCAGCTCGATGATGTCGCTGCGCCGCTCGCGGCGGCGGCTGGGCGCGTACATGGGGTACAGCGCCACATGGCCGCCCGCGTGGGTGGAAAACCAGTTGTTCGGAAACACCGAATCCGGCGTGGCTGGCTGGCCCATGCTGCCGTGCGGGTCTTCGTCGTCAAACAGGTGCACGCGCACCCCGGCCTGGCGGAGCTGCGCTGCGGCCTCGGTCACTTCGGCGTGGGCACGGCGTGCCAGTTCGCTGGCGGGTGCGCCGCTGCAGCCTTGGTAAGCGTTGTCGGCAGCGGTCTCCGGGTTGGGGTGAAAGTGGTGGGGGCGCACCATCACCACGGCGGCAGGTGCCTGCATGGAGGCGCGCGCTGGTCCTTGGCGCGGGGGCGCAGAGGAGATGGCTTGGGGTGTGGCGCTGGGCGTGGCGCAGGGTGAAGCGTGGGTCATGGCATGTCCACCGGCCATCAAGCCACACGGCGCAGGGCCACGCGTTGGCGGTCACCGCGGGTGCGGCCGAAGAGGTCTTTGGGGTCGCCATCGGTGGGCACGAGTTCGACCTCTATGCCCAGGTTTTCTGCCGTGGCCCGTTGATGGATGTAGCGCAATGCAGCGTAGTCTTCGAGCGCGAAGCCGACCGAGTCAAACACGGTCACGTCGCTGGCCGACTGGCGCCCGGCGGCCTGGCCTGCCAGCACGCGCCACAGCTCGGTGACGGGGTGGTCGGCAGGCAGCTGCTGTATGTCGCCCTCGATGCGGGTTTGCGGCTCGTATTCCACAAAGATCTTTGCGGCGCGCAGCACATCGGGATGCAGCTCGGTCTTGCCAGGGCAGTCGCCGCCCACCGCGTTCAGGTGCATGCCGGGCTCGATCATGTCGGGCGTCACGATGGTGGCGTTGGCCTTGTCGGCGGTGATGGTCGTGACGATGTCGGCACCGCGCGCCGCCTCGGCTGCAGACGATGTGGGCACCACGCGCAATCCGGGCACGGCTGCCAGGTTGCGCTGCAGTTTCGCTGTGGCGGCAGGGTCAATGTCAAACACCCGCAACTCGTTCACCCCCAGAAGGGCGTGGAACGCTATGGCCTGGAACTCACTTTGCGCGCCGTTGCCAATGAGCGCCATGCAGCGTGCATCGGGCCGTGCCAGGGCCCGTGCGGCCATGGCCGATGTGGCCGCAGTGCGCAGCGCGGTGGTCAGCGTCAGCTCGGACACCAGCAGCGGGTAGCCGGTAGCCACTTCGGACAGCACACCAAACGCCATCACCGTGGGCAGCCCGCTGATGGGGTTGCCGGGGTGCCCGTTGACGTACTTGAAGCTGTAGTACGCGTTGTCGGCCACGGGCATGAGCTCGATCACGCCGCCCGCGCTGTGGCTGGCCACGCGGGCCGTCTTGTCAAAGTCTTGCCAGCGAAGGTAGTCGCTGTGCAGGTGCTCGGCCAGCTCGGTCATGAAGCGGGCAGGGGTGATGTGGTGAACGAGCTGGGCCAGCGTGGGAAGGTCGATCAGGCGGGTCATGAAAGTCTCCGGTGTAAAGCGGCTCACAAAACTGCCTTGCGCACGGTCGGCATCGGGCTGCGATGGCCTGCGGCACCAAGGCGGTCGAGGAGAAGTTTTGGGGGGCGCTCTGTGAATCAAAAAAGCAATGTCGCGGTGCAACGGAAGAAATTCTCCCGAGGGCATGCGCCAGCGAACAGCCCGCAAGCTGCTCAAATAGTGCGGTAAATTAGCGGTTTGTATTGCAGGCATGACCAAATGTTCAAAATGGACGACACGGACCGGGAGATCCTGAGCATCCTGCGTGCCGATGCGCGCACGCCCGTGGCCGTGCTGGCGCAAAAGCTGCGCATAGCCCGTGGCACGGTGCAAAACCGCCTGCGCAAGCTCGAAGACAGCGGTGTGATTACCGGCTACACCGTGCGCCTGCGCCCCGAGTCAGAGCCGCAGCGCATCCGCGCCTGGATGAGCATCGCCGTAGAGGGCAACGCAGCCCCAGAAGTCATTCGCGCGCTGCGCGGCGAGCCCGCAGTGGGCACTTTGCACACCACCAATGGGCGCTGGGACATCGTGGCCGAGGTGCGCGCTGAAAGCCTGGAGGCGTTTGACGCGGCGCTCGGCCGCATTCGCCTGACCACCGGCATCGCCAACACGGAGACCAGCATCCTGCTGTCCACCTACAAGGCGTAAGGCTCATCGATGTGCGGGCGTGGCAGGGCGCGCTTCCTGAGCTTAGGGGCTGCCGCATGGGCGACAGGCTCTAAGGGGTTTCCGCATTACGGCGGGCGGCTTGCCTGCGGTGCAATGGCGCCGTCATTGTTTTGCCAGTCAGGAGCGCCTCACCATGCAACGTCGCCAGATCATCCAGTGGGGGGCCGCCAGCCTCGCCGCGCCGACAATCACAGCGCGCGCCCAGAGCTTTCCCGTCAAGCCCATCAAGCTGGTGATTGCCTTCCCCGCCGGCGGGCCCACCGACATCACCATGCGCGTTCTGGCCGACAACGCCAGCAAGATCCTGGGCCAGCCCGTGGTGGTGGAGAACAAGCCCGGCGCTGGCGGCACGCTGCCCGCGCAGGCCCTGCAAGGCACCTCGGCCGATGGCTACACGCTGGCGCAGATTCCGCTGGGCGTGTTCCGCCTGCCCTACACCACCAAGATCAACTGGGACCCGGTCAAGGACATCAGCTACGTGCTCAACGTCACGGGCTACGCCTTTGGTG
>JAYRPZ010000004.1:0-3908 GCA_041910915.1 Acidovorax sp. | reverse complement strand
GGAAGAGTACGGCGATGTAGCCAGCCACCGGGGCTGGGTTGCGGCTTTGCTTCAGCACTACTACGACCCCATGTACGCCTACCAACGGCAAAGCCGTGCCCCGCGCATTGTCTTTGAAGGCGCGCGCAGCGAAGTCATGGCCTATTTGCGCGAGTGTGGTTCCAGCACTGCCGCGAAGTAAGTCAAGTGCGAATGCGCTGTTGAAATCTGGTTATAATCGCGGGCTTCGACACATAGGAGAGGTGGCAGAGTGGTCGAATGTACCTGACTCGAAATCAGGCGTGGTAGCAATATCACCGTGGGTTCGAATCCCACCCTCTCCGCCAGGATTAAGTCCGCTACCGTGCGGTACCGTCCACAAAACCCCGCTGTTCCACAGGGCAGCGGGGTTTTTTTTGTCCAATTGCGTCCGCTACCGTCCGGATGTATCCACGATCTGCAGGGGGCACAATTGGGGGCACTTTTCCGGGTTTTCCGGTACCCCGCAAAAAATGCCCCCAAAACTTCGCATTTCCACAGACCTCCAGTGCAGGAAAGCCGCACTCCCGCCCGGCAAACTGCGCGACCGCTTCCCGGTCGAAAAGGGCCTTTACCTGGAGGTGACTCCCGCAGGCAAATACTGGCGCTGGAAGTACCGCTACGGCGGCAAAGAAAAGCGCCTGGCCTTGGGGGTCTATCCCGATGTGACCCTGGCTCAGGCCCGTGAAGCGCGAGACCAGGCACGCAAGGTGCTGGCTGGTGGCGACGACCCTGGCCAGCTCAAGCGTGATGCCAAGCAGGCCAGCGCTGTGAACCAGGCCAACACCTTTGAGGCGGTGGCCAGGCTGTGGTGGGCTCACTGGAAGGATGGCAAGAGCGAGCGCCACGCTGCCTACGCCATCAAGCGCCTGGAGGCCGATGCATTCCTGGCAGTGGGTGCCCGGCCCATTGCCAGCATTACCGCCAAAGACCTGACCCGCATGGCCAAGGCTGTGCAAGACAGAGGCGCTATCGACCTGGCGCACCGCGTGCTGCAGATGGCGGGGCAGGTGATGCGGTATGCCGTAGCGCATGACCTGATCGAGCGCAACCCGGCCACGGACGTGAAGCCCAGCGACACCCTCAAGAGCCGCCGCAAAGAGAACTACGCCCGCCTGGGTGAAAAGGAGCTGCCCGAGCTGCTGCGCAAGATTGAGGCGTACCAGGGCGGGCCCTACACGCGCCTAGCCATGCAGTTGATGGCGCTCACGTTCGTGCGCACCACCGAGCTGATCGCCGCACGCTGGGCAGAGTTCGATTTGCAGGCCGCTGAGTGGCGCATACCGCCTGAGCGCATGAAGATGAAAACGCCCCACATCGTGCCCCTGTCGCCGCAGGCCGTGGAGGTGCTGAAGGTGTTGCATACGCTCTCAGGCGGGCGCGAGCTGCTGTTCCCTGGTGAGCGCGACCACAGCAAGCCCATGAGCAACAACACGATCCTGAAAGCGTTGGAGCGCATGGGCTACAAGGGCCGCATGACGGGCCACGGGTTCCGGGGCATGGCATCCACCATCCTGCATGAACAGGGCTACGCGCACCACGCCATTGAGCTGCAGTTGGCCCACCAGGAGCGCAACGAAGTGAGTGCGGCCTATAACCATGCGACCTACCTCAAAGAGCGGCGCGTGATGATGTGCGAGTGGGCGAACCATCTGGACAAACTGCGGCGGGGCGCTGACGTGGTGCCGCTGCGCGCTGGAGTAGCGTGATGGGCTCATAGTCCGGGCGCCAAGTGCGCATCGTTTGCAGCCACGCCTAGCCCGAGACTGATCCCCGAGGGCGAAAACCGGGACACCCTGACCTGGCGGCGCTGGCTACTTTTTCAGGTGGCAGCACGGGGATGCAATGTCAAATCTGAAGTTCTACGAGGCTGTTTTGCGCGATGAACTGCCCATATCTAAGGAGTGGGCCGACAAGGGATGGCCGCCTCTGCTGTACCCGTGGTTTTTGGCTTGTGCCCAATTGCCCGATGCCGACAAACCCGCAAAAAGGGCTTTCACGCTTGCGATGGGGGACTGCATCAAGGCTGGTGCGCTGCCCGCTGAGCGTCTGCGCATTCCGTGGTTTGTTGAACGCGACATAACCGAACCTCACGTGAGCAGATCGGACTTCGCCACCTGGCTGCAAGCGCAGCACATGGAACCAAGTCCGCTTGTTCGCGAGTGGATCGATGGCCAGGGTGTGGGGAGTGCGCCCGAGGTGGCCACGGCAGCGCCAGAAGAAAAGCCGCTTTCGACCAACGAGCGAAACACTCTGTTGGTCATCATTGCCGCGCTATGTCGTGAAGCCAAAATTGATTACACGAAGCCCGCAAAAGCGGCGGGAATGATCTTGCACACGGCGGACGGAATGGGTGTAAAGATTGGCGAAACCACCAAAGAACGCCACCTGAAAAAAATTCCTGATGCTTTGGAAGCCCGCACGAAATAAGGCTCTGATAGGCCATTACTCCACAAGATAGGCCGTGGCCCTTTTTGGGGCCGCAATGCCGGTGCAATCGCCCCATGTCCAACAACAGACAAGGGCGGCCAAGATGGCAATGCTGCGAAATTACGGTGTCAGACTAGTCACCGGCCATAAGTCCAAAACATCGGTTTACAACGCAGTTCAAGCTGGGCTTCTGACCAAGCCCGTGGCCATTGGCCTGCGCTCTGTGGGCTGGCCAGATTACGAGGTTGAAGCCGTCACGGCGGCGCGTGTTGCGGGGCAACCCGATGAGGCCATTCGTGCGCTGGTGAACAAGCTCCATGCGCAGCGGGCCGAGCGTTTCGAGGCGCTGACGCAAACGGTGGCGCACGCATGAACGCGGCGCTTGACACAGCGGCGGCAAGCCGTGCTACATTTAACCCCGGTGTTAAAAAACACCACGGGCTTGGTCGCCCGATCACAGTAGGCGCAGCAGCCGCGCCCTTTTTGGACAGCGGCTTTTTTCATGTCCACATGCTGCGTGTGGCGCACGGCTACCTTTACGGCGGGCCGTGTTGGGACACCCGCAAGGGTGTGCCGGTACCTACTGCCGGTCGACCAACCCAGCACGGTCTGCCACCCTTGCTTGGTCGCTGGGGGGCAGGTTTCAAACCTGTTCAGTAGGAGCCATCATGGCTAACACCACACCTGTGGGCCGCATTGCGTCCGCATTCAAGCCCAGCACGGGCAACACCCCCCACTTTGACCCTGTCGCCTTGCATGGCGAGGCCATCAACGCTTGCGCGATGGCCACCTACTACACCCGAAAGGGCAACCACGCTGGAGCGGCGCGAAAGGCTGTGCAAGCCCTGGGCGCCCTGCGCCGCTTGCAATCTGTGGCCGCCAAAGCGCCCGCCAGCCCGTGCACCAATTGCCGCGACAACTTTCCGTTGCCTGAGGCAGCTGATGTGTTCGATTCAATGGTGATTGCGGGGTACGTGGAACGGCGCACGTCGTGCGACCTGTGCCCGGCAAGTGCAAAGCCATGCCTGACCAGCGGGAGGGACTGAGCCATGGCAATCGCTCAACACAACCAGCCGTACGCCGTGGAGCAAATGGAGCTCGCACTGACGGTGATTGCAGAGCATGCGGTAACGCTGAATGACGTGCTGATGAGCCTGCAAGAACAGTTCGGCAAACATCAAGACCTGTGCGCCTACCTGGGGGCTGTGAAGTGCATGGTTGAGGTGATCGGCGGCATTGCGGATGAAGCGACGGGCGGCGATGTTGCTGGGGACATGCGGCACTGGATCTATGGGCCGCACTTCGCAAAGCAAGGGTTGAAAACCAAGCCTTCCGCCATCTAGGTCTGCTGTTTTCTAAAACAGTGGCAGTTTTCCGAGAAAAGGTACAGCGATGAACGCTACAGAAAAAGCCCGTGCTGACGCTCAGTCGGCGGCGCAAAGAACCCTGCAGCGTGCAGC
>JAYRPZ010000003.1:0-59870 GCA_041910915.1 Acidovorax sp. | reverse complement strand
TCGAGTTCACCACGCTGGCGCACATGAGCGATGCCGACATCGGCATGCTCAGCACCGTGCTCATCGGCAACAGCAACACCGTGGTGCTGGGCGGCCTGATGGTCACGCCACGCGGCTACGCCAACAAGTACGACGTGCAGGCCGGTGGCACCACGCGCGAGGGAGAGCGCCCAGGCAGGTCGCTTTCCACCGGGCTCAATGGCTGGCTCGAAAATTTGTTTGCCGACCATGCAGCGGGGGACAGTATCGAAGCCCTGGCCCAGCGCCACCGCCTGCCGGTGGAATACATCCGCGACACCCTTGAAAACCCGCTGGAAGCCGCAGCGCAAGATGCCCCCGAAGAGGCCGAAGCATGAGCACTGACAACACGAATGCGGCTGTGGCCGCCGATGCCAGCACACCTGAAGTCGTTCGCCCCAAGATCAGCGACTACCGCCGCCACCTCCTCATCTGCACCGGCCCGCGCTGCGCGCCCGAGGGCGAAGCGCAAACCCTGTTCGACAGCCTGGGCGACAAGCTCAAGGCGGCGGGCCTGCACGAGGGGGATTTGCGCGTCAAGCGCAGCCGCGTCGGTTGCTTTGCCGCCTGCAAGGGCGGGCCGGTGGTGTGCGTGCAGCCCGACGGCACCTGGTACTACAACGTCACGCCGGGCCACATGGACCGCATCATCACCGAGCACCTGGTGGGCGGGCGCGTGGTGCAGGAGTTGGTGTTCCACCAAGGGCCGTCGGGCGCGGCACCCTAGCCCGGCAAGCTAGCCCAGCCCCATTCGATACTCCTGAAATAAGAGCTGCTCACGCTTGTTGCACAAGGGTTTGAGGCCGATTTGATTCCAAAGTAGCAACAACCCTGCTCCCGCTACCCAAGTAAGCGAGAATGCACGCCATGCAAGACCTGTCTGATGCGGATCGCTCTGGGCGGTGCATCACAAGGCGAGCCGATCCGGGTGCTGCACTCTGTGTGTCGCGGCGCCGACATCCGCCAGAGCAGATGGGTTTTGTTTTTTGATGAAAAACGGCCCTAACCCTTATCTGGCAAGCGCAAGCAGCTATTAAAAAAAGAGTACCTACTGTGTCCCCCAGCCAGCTTGTTTTGCACGATGTCTTTGGCTACGCGCAGTTTCGCGGGCCGCAGCAGGCCATCATCGAGCATGTCGTGAGCGGTGGGGACGCGCTGGTGCTCATGCCCACGGGCGGCGGCAAATCGCTGTGCTACCAGGTGCCTGCCATCGTGCGCCAGCAGGCCGGGCATGGCGTGACGATTGTGGTCTCGCCCTTGATTGCGTTGATGCACGACCAGGTGGGCGCGTTGCACGAGGCCGGGGTTGATGCCGCTTTTCTCAACTCCACGCTCGATTGGGAGCAAACGCAAGACGTGGAGCTGCGCCTGCAAACCGGCGCCATCACGCTGCTCTACGCCGCGCCCGAGCGGCTGACCACGCCACGCTTTTTGGGCTTGCTCGACAGCCTGTACCAGGGCGGGCATTTGTCGCTGTTTGCCATTGATGAAGCGCATTGCGTGAGCCAGTGGGGGCACGACTTTCGGCCCGAGTACCGCGCGCTGTCTATCTTGCACGAGCGCTATGCCGGGGTGCCGCGCATTGCCCTCACCGCCACGGCCGATGCCCTGACGCGCGCCGACATCATCGAGCGGCTGCGCCTGGAAGACGCGCAGCTGTTCATCAGCAGCTTTGACCGCCCCAACATCCGCTACCGCATTGAAGAGAAAAAGCAGCCGCTGGAGCAGTTGCTGCGCTTTATTGAGCGTGAACATCCGGGGGATGCGGGCGTGGTGTATTGCCAGTCGCGCAAGCGGGTGGAAGAGCTGGCGCAGGCACTGCAAGACGCGGGTGTGCAGGCGCTGCCCTACCACGCGGGCTTGCCTGCCGATGTGCGCCAGGCGCACCAAAACCGCTTTTTGCGCGAAGAGGGCATTGTGGTGGTGGCAACGATTGCCTTTGGCATGGGCATTGACAAGCCCGACGTGCGCTTTGTGGCCCATGTGGATATGCCCAAAAACATCGAGGGCTACTACCAAGAAACGGGCCGCGCCGGGCGCGATGGTTTGCCAGCGGATGCCTGGATGGTCTATGGCTTGCAAGACGTGGTGAACCAGCGGCGCATGATCGACGACAGCGAGGCCGGCGAAGACTTCAAGGCGGCGATGCGCGGCAAGCTCGACGCCCTGCTGGCCTTGGCCGAGGCCACCGACTGCCGCCGCCAGCGCCTGCTGGCCTACTTTGGCGAAGCGGCCCCGCCCTGCGGCAATTGCGACAACTGCCTGCATCCCCCCGCGGTGTGGGATGGCACGGATGCGGCGCGCAAACTGCTGTCCACCATTTACCGCGTACACGAGGCCAGCCAGCTCACCTTTGGCGTGGGCCACCTGATGGACATTGTGCGCGGCAAAGCCACCGACAAGGTGCGCCAGTACGGCCACGACAAGCTATCCACCTTCAACCTGGGGGCCGAGTATTCCGAGGCGCAGTTGCGCGCGGTGCTGCGCCAGTTGCTGGCGCAGGGCGCGGTGGGCGTGCAGCGCGTGGCCATGGACAACGGCCACAGCTTTGACACCCTGACGCTCACCCCCGCCTCGCGCCCCGTGCTGCGCGGTGAACAGGTGGTGCGGCTGCGCGAAACCTCGGCGCACAGCGGGCCAAAGAAACCGCGCCGTGCCACCACGCCTTCTGTGGCGGCGGCCAATTTGGATGGCGCGGCGCAGGCGCGCTTTATCAACCTGAAAGCCTGGCGCGCCGAGGTGGCGCAGGCGCACAACCTGCCCGCCTATGTGATTTTTCACGATGCCACGCTGGCGGCCATTGCCCAGATGGCGCCGCGCACGCTCGATGATTTGCAAGGCATCAGCGGCATGGGGGCGAAAAAGCTGCAGGCCTACGGCGAGGAAGTGCTGCGCGTGGTGCAAGCAGGCTAGCGAGCGCCGCCAAAAAACACTGGCAACGCTGCAAACGGGCGCTCGATAATGCCCGCTCCACCCTGTCACCTTGTGTGAGCGCAGGGTGTTTTTTCTTTCTCCGCTCCCCCTGCTCTGGTGTTTTTATGGCTGCTGATACAAGCACAAGCTCTGCCCCTCCCGCCGCCCGTCGTAGCTGGGCCCAGACCTGGCGCGTCTATACCGAACCGGCCAGCCTGCGCATGTTGGCGCTGGGCTTTTCTGCCGGGTTGCCGCTGCTGCTGGTGCTGGGCACGTTGTCGTTTTGGCTGCGCGAGGCGGGCATTGACCGCACCACCATTGGCTACCTGAGCTGGGTGGGGCTGGCCTATGCCTTCAAGTGGGTGTGGTCGCCGCTGGTCGATCGGCTGCCGCTGCCGTTGCTCACGCGCTGGCTGGGGCGGCGGCGCAGCTGGCTGCTGCTTTCGCAAGTCATGGTGATCGCCGGGCTGGTGGGTATGGCGCTGAACGATCCACAGCAGTCGCTCACGCCTTTGGTGTGGTGTGCGCTGGCTGTGGCGTTTGGCTCGGCCACGCAAGACATTGCGCTCGATGCCTTTCGCATTGAATCGGCTGATGCCGACCGCCAAGCGGCCCTGGCCGCCACCTACCAAACCGGCTACCGCCTGGCCATGATCTGGGCCGGTGCCGGGGTGCTGTGGTTGGCGGCGCGCTCGGAAACCAGTGCCGTCACCGGCTACCAGGTGGGCGCCTGGCACACGGCGTATTTGGTGATGGCGGCGTCGATGCTGCTGGGGGTGGTGACGGTGCTGCTCTCATCCGAGCCCACGCCGCGCCCGCTGCCTGCCGCGCGCAATGTGGGGGAGTGGTTGCGCGGTGCGTTGGTCGATCCGTTTGCCGACTTCATTGGCCGCTACCGCTGGCAGGCGCTGCTGGTGCTGGGCTTGATTGCCGTGTACCGCATTGCCGACGTGGTGATGGGCATCATGGCCAACCCGTTTTATGTGGACATGGGCTTTACCAAAGACGAGGTGGCGGCCGTCACCAAGGTGTATGGCGTGGTGATGACCTTGGCTGGCGCCTTTGTGGGCGGCGCCATGGCCATGCGCTGGGGCGTGATGCGCGTGCTGATGCTGGGCGCAGTGCTGTCAGCGGGCAGCAATTTGCTGTTCGCCTGGCTGGCTTCGCGTGGGCACGATGTGTATGGGCTGATGTTTGTCGTCAGTGCCGACAACCTGGCCGGAGGCATTGCCTCGGCAGCCTTCATTGCTTATTTATCTAGCCTGACCAATGTGCAGTACTCGGCCACGCAGTACGCCTTGTTCAGCTCCATGATGCTGCTGCTGCCGAAATGGCTGGCAGGATTTTCCGGGCGTTTTGTCGATGCCTATGGCTACAGTGAATTTTTCATTGCCACGGCGCTGCTGGGCCTGCCCGTGCTGGTGCTGGTGCTGCTGGCTTCGCGGGTGATGCCGGTGGCTGGGCCTGCATCCTCAGAGTCCAACGCCACCGACTGAGCGCCCAGCCCCCGTACACTGCCGCCATGCTCTGGGTTAAAGCTTTTCACATTGTTTTCGTGGCCAGCTGGTTTGCTGGCTTGTTTTATTTGCCGCGCATCTACGTCAATTTGGCAATGGTGCAGCCCGGCTCGGTGTCAGAGCAGCAGCGCCTGTTGCTCATGGCGCGCAAGCTGCTGCGCTTTACCACTTTGCTGTCGGTGCCTGCGCTGGGTTTGGGGCTGTGGTTGTGGCTGGGCTACGGCATTGGCTGGGGCCCGGGCAATGGCTGGATGCACGCCAAGCTGACGGTGGTGCTGGCGGTGATCGCCTACCACCACATGTGCGCGCGCCTGCTGCGCCAGTTTGAGGCGGGCGCTTGCCAGCGCAGCCATGTGTGGTTCCGTTGGTTCAATGAAATTCCGGTGCTGTTGCTGCTGGTGGCTGTGGTGCTGGTGGTCGTGAAACCGTTTTGAATTCCCACGCCAGCATGGCCTGGCCACTGGCGCTGGCCTATGCCGCGCTGATCGTGTTTGCCAGCCTGTTTCCGTTTGAAGATTGGCGTGCCCAGGGCATTGCGCCGTGGGAGTTTCTTTTTGCGCCGTTGCCACCGCCGTATTGGACGGGGTTTGACATTGGCATCAACATCGCGGGCTATGCCCCGCTGGGTTTTTTGCTCACCCTGGGGTGGCTGCGCCGTGAGGGCACCCGCCCCACGCTTGCGCTGACGCTGGCCGTGGCGCTGGCGGGCGCGCTGCTATCGCTGGGCATGGAATTTCTGCAAATTTACCTGCCCCAGCGCGTGCCCTCGAATCTGGATGGGCTGCTCAACACCGCAGGCACTTGGCTGGGGGCGCTGCTGGCATGGTTGTTGCAGCGCCTGGGTGTGCTGGAGCGCTGGAGCCGCTGGCGCGCACGCTGGTTCAGTGCGCGAGCGCGTGGCCCCCTGGTGCTGTTGATGCTGTGGCCTGCAGCGCTGTTGTTTCCCGCCGCTTTGCCCTTTGGCTTGGGCCAGGTGCTGGAGCGCCTGGAGGCTGCCGTGGCCCAGGCGCTGGAAGACTCGGCGTTTTACGACTGGCTACCGCAGAGCTTGCAGCCCTTGGAACCCTTGGCACGCAGCACCGAAGCGCTGTGCGTGGCCCTGGGCCTGTGGCTGCCGTGCCTGCTGGCCTACAGCGTGGTGGCCCACCGTGGGCGGCGCCTGGCCCTGGCGCTGGCGGTATTCGTGGTGGGTGTGGGGGTGACAGCGCTGTCGTGTGCCCTGACCTGGGGCCCGTTGCACGCCTGGGTGTGGCTGGGGGCGCTGCCGGTGCGCGTGGGGCTGCTGGCCGGGGCGCTGCTGGCGCTGCTGGCGCTGCCACTTTCGGGGCGCGCCTGCGCGGCGCTGCTGTTGCTGGCCACCGTGGTGCATTTGAGTTTGCTCAACCAAGCACCCACCAGCCCCTACTTTGCCCACACCTTGCAGTTGTGGGAGCAGGGGCGGTTTTTGCGCTTTTACGGTCTGTCGCAATGGCTGGGCTGGCTGTGGCCCTACGCGGTGCTGGTGGTTGTGCTGTTGCGCCTGTCGCACCGTGAAGGGCAAACCTACAATCCCAGCCCATGAGCAATACCCACCCCATGTATTTTCAGCGGCACATTTTTTTCTGTACCAACCAGCGTGACAACGGTGAGTCCTGCTGTGCCCACAACGGCGCACAGGCAGCGTTTGAGCATTGCAAGGTGCGCGTCAAAGAGATGGGTCTGTCGGGCGCCGGCAAGGTGCGCGTGAACAAAGCGGGCTGCCTGGACCGCTGCGCTGCCGGGCCGGTGGCAGTGGTGTATCCCGAAGGCGTGTGGTACAGCTACGTGGACACGCAAGACATTGACGAAATCATCGACTCGCACCTGAAAAATGGCCAGGTGGTTGAACGCCTGCGCACCCCTGCGGAACTTGGGCGCTGAAAGCCGCTCTATTGCCACTTTAGAGTCTTTTTGGCCTCTAGGGCTTGCCAGGCAAGCGCTAGCAGCTATGAATTGGATAGCGTGATGAATGCCCAGACGGAACGTCTCACCCTGCACGGTAGCGCCGGTGCCATCGAGGCCCTGCGCGACAGCCCCGCCCCTGGGGTGGCCGTGCGCGGCGTGGCCGTGATTGCCCACCCCCACCCCTTGTTTGGCGGCACCATGGACAACAAAGTGGTGCAGACCCTGGCGCGTGCCTTTGTGGCCTGTGGATATGTGGCGGTGCGCTTTAACTTTCGCGGCGTGGGCGCTTCAGCCGGTGTGCACGATGCCGGTCAGGGCGAGTGCGAGGACCTGCTGGCCGTGGTGCAGCAGGTGGCACCACAAGGGCCACTGGCGCTAGCCGGTTTTTCTTTTGGGGCGTTCGTCACCAGCCATGCGCTGGCGGCCCTGTGGCCACAGCGCCCAGTGCAGCGGGTGGTGCTGGTCGGCACGGCGGCCAGCCGCTTCGATGTGGCCCCCGTGCCAGCGCAGGCGCACGAGCGCACTTTGGTGGTGCATGGCGAGCACGACGAAACCGTGCCCCTGGCCAGCGTGATGGACTGGGCGCGCCCACAGCTGCTACCGGTGACGGTGGTGCCCGGTGGTGGGCATTTTTTCCACGGCCAATTGGCCTTGCTCAAAAGCCTGGTGGTGCGCCATCTGGGTGCTCCGGGCTGAACTATTGCCCGGTGTGTGTTTGACTTATCCACAGGCCGCTGCGTCTGTTTTTCTGCGGGGCTGTCGTGGCCCCGTTTTGTCTTGTGTGGGTGCTTGAGATGATGCCTTTTCTTTCCCCTTTGCGCGCGCTGATCCTCGCGGCCAGCACGCTCCCCGCTGTGTTGTATGCCCAGGTGCAGGCACCGCCGCCGCCCGAAGTGGCAGCACGCAACTATTTGCTCATTGATGTCACGGCTGGCCAGGTGCTGGCCGCCAAAGACGTGGATGCACCCATCGAGCAGGCTTCGCTGACCAAGCTGATGACGGCCTACCTGGTGTTCGACGCTCTGCAAGCGAAAAAAATCACGCTGGAGCAGCGTTTCCCTGTCAGTGAGCGCGCATGGAAAATGCCGGGCTCGCGCATGTTCATCGACCCCAAAATGCAGGTGCCGGTGGACGATTTGCTCAAGGGCATGATCGTGCAGTCGGGCAACGACGCCACAGTGGCTTTGGCCGAAGGCGTGGGTGGCACGGTGGAAAACTTTGTGCGCCTGATGAATGAGCAGGCCAAGGCCTTGGGCATGGCAGGCACACATTACAAAAACCCCGAAGGCCTGACCGAGCCTGGCCACACCACCACGGCGAAAGACCTGGCCACGTTGGCACAGCACCTGCTGCAGGACTTTCCGCAGTACATGCACTACTACTCCACCAAGCAGTACCGCTATGAGGGCACGCCAGCGTCCAACAGCAACAACCGCAACCTGCTGCTGTTTCGTGACCCCAGTGTGGATGGTTTGAAAACCGGCCACACCGCAGCGGCGGGCTATTGCCTGGTGGCCACGGCCAAGCGCGACATTCCCCAGGTGGGCCAGCGCCGTCTGCTCTCCATTGTGCTGGGCACGGCGAGCGAGAACGCGCGCGCCAACGAGAGCCAAAAACTGCTCAACTGGGGCTACACCGCGTTCGACGCCGTGAAGCTGTTTGACGCGGGCCAGCCCGTGGCCACGCCCGAGCTGTGGAAAGGCAAGCAAAGCCAGCTCAAGATTGGCCGCCCCCAGCCTATCGTCGTCACGGTGCCTGGTGGTAGCGCGGGCAAAGTGAGCACGCAAATCGTGCGCCAGGAGCCGTTGATTGCTCCGATTGCCCAAGGCCAGCAAGTCGGCCAGCTCAAAGTCATGCTGGGCGAGCAACTGGTGGCCGAAGTGCCGCTGCTGGCGCTGGAAAGCGTGGAGCAGGCGGGCATTTTTGGCCGTGCCTGGGACGCGCTGCGCCTGTGGATCAAATAAGGCGCAGGCCTGAGATAGCGCTACGCCCTTGCACCCGAGGGCGCGAACTGCTACCATCGCGGGCTTTTCGGAAATTTCCGAAGGGATTCACGTTTTCGCTTTTTAAGCATTTTCACGTTTAGGGACGTATTCAATGCCAACCATTAACCAGCTCATCCGTCATGGGCGCGAGGTCGAGACTGTCAAGTCTAAGAGCCCCGCGATGGAAAACTGCCCACAGCGCCGTGGCGTGTGCACTCGTGTGTACACCACGACGCCTAAGAAGCCAAACTCCGCTTTGCGTAAGGTTGCCAAGGTGCGCCTGACCAATGGCTTCGAAGTCATCTCCTACATCGGCGGTGAAGGCCACAACCTGCAAGAGCACAGCGTCGTGCTGGTGCGCGGCGGTCGTGTTAAAGACTTGCCCGGTGTGCGTTATCACATCGTGCGTGGCTCGCTCGACTTGCAAGGCGTGAAAGACCGCAAGCAATCGCGCTCCAAGTACGGTGCCAAGAAGCCCAAGGCCAAGTAAGCCCTGCGCTTTTGCACAGAAATTTTCGGTGCTGCTTTGCCGCGTGGCGCGGTAATGGCGGCGTAGTGACCCCAAGCGCAAATGTTTTGCGTGGGTCGAGTAAGTGGGAGTCCTTGATTGGCTCTCGCGGTGTCTGAAAAGACGCCAACTGAAGCAAAGATAGAGGTAAAAAATGCCACGTCGTCGCGAAGTCCCCAAACGTGAAATCCTGCCGGATCCCAAGTTCGGCAACGTCGAGCTGTCCAAATTCATGAACGTGATCATGGAAGGCGGCAAAAAAGCAGTGGCAGAGCGCATCATTTACGGCGCTCTGGAACTGATCGAGAAGAAGCAGCCTGAAAAGAACGCCCTCGAGGTGTTCTCGACGGCCATCAACAACGTCAAGCCCATGGTGGAAGTGAAGTCCCGCCGCGTGGGTGGCGCCAACTACCAGGTGCCCGTGGAAGTGCGTCCCGTGCGCCGTCTGGCCCTGTCGATGCGCTGGATCAAGGAAGCCGCCCGCAAGCGTGGCGAGAAGTCCATGGCCCAGCGTCTGGCCAACGAGCTGATGGAAGCTACCGAAGGCCGTGGCGGCGCCATGAAAAAGCGTGACGAAGTTCACCGCATGGCCGAAGCCAACAAGGCCTTCAGCCACTTCCGCTTCTAATCCTCGTATCCCTCGAAGGCCGGGAGCCCGCTCGTCACCATCCGACGACCGGGCTCTTGGCCGTTAACGAAAGACCATCACCATGGCACGCAAAACCCCCCTTGAGCGCTACCGCAACATCGGTATCTCGGCCCACATTGACGCGGGTAAAACCACCACGTCGGAACGTATCCTGTTCTATACCGGCGTGACCCACAAGCTGGGCGAAGTCCACGACGGCGCGGCCACCACCGACTGGATGGAGCAAGAGCAAGAGCGCGGCATCACCATCACCTCCTCGGCGGTGACCTGCTTCTGGAAGGGCATGGATCTGTCGCGCCCTGAGCACCGCATCAACATCATCGACACCCCCGGCCACGTGGACTTCACCATTGAGGTGGAGCGTTCCATGCGCGTGCTCGACGGCGCCGTGATGGTGTACTGCGCCGTGGGTGGCGTGCAGCCTCAGTCTGAAACCGTGTGGCGCCAAGCCAACAAGCACAAGGTGCCGCGCCTGGCCTTTGTGAACAAGATGGACCGCACCGGTGCCAACTTCTTCAAGGTCGTGGACCAGATGAAGGTGCGCTTGAACGCCAACCCCGTGCCTATCGTGGTGCCAATTGGTGCGGAAGACAACTTCCAAGGTGTGGTCGATCTGCTGAAGATGAAGGCCATCATTTGGGATGAAGCCTCCCAAGGTATGAAGTTCGATTACGCCGAAATTCCTGAGAACTTGGTCGAGACTTGCAACAAGTGGCGCTCGAACATGGTGGAAGCTGCGGCTGAAGCCAGCGAAGACCTGATGAACAAGTACCTGGAAGAGGGTGATTTGTCTGAGCAGGACATCATCGCCGGTCTGCGCCAGCGCACCATCGCCACCGAAATCCAGCCCATGCTGTGCGGCTCGGCGTTCAAGAACAAGGGCGTGCAGCGCATGCTGGACGCGGTGCTCGATCTGCTGCCCGCACCGACCGACATTCCTGACGTCGCTGGTACCGATCCTGATGACGAAGAGAAGAAGCTGACCCGCAAAGCCGACGACAACGAAAAATTCTCGGCCCTGGCATTCAAGCTGATGACTGACCCGTTCGTGGGCCAGTTGACTTTCGTGCGCGTGTACTCCGGTGTGTTGACCAAGGGCGACACGGTGTACAACGCCGTCAAGGGCAAGAAAGAGCGTATTGGTCGTATCGTGCAGATGCATGCCAACGAGCGCCAGGAAATTGAAGAAATCCGTGCTGGCGATATCGCCGCTTGCGTGGGCTTGAAGGAAGTGACCACGGGCGACACGCTGTGCGACCTGGACAATCACATCATGCTGGAAAAGATGGTGTTCCCTGAGCCTGTGATTGCCCAGGCTGTGGAGCCCAAGTCCAAGGCCGACCAGGAAAAAATGGGCATTGCCCTGTCGCGCCTGGCGTCGGAAGACCCTTCGTTCCGCGTGCGTACCGATGAAGAATCGGGCCAGACCATCATTGCCGGTATGGGCGAGTTGCATCTGGACATCATCGTAGACCGTATGAAGCGTGAGTTCGGTGTGGAAGCCAACGTCGGCAAGCCCCAAGTGGCCTACCGCGAAACCGTGCGCAATACCGTCAAGGACGTGGATGGCAAGTTCGTGCGCCAGTCCGGTGGTAAGGGCCAATACGGTCACGTGGTGTTCCGTCTGGAGCCCAACGAGCCGGGCAAGGGCTTCGAGTTCCTGGATGAAATCAAGGGCGGCGTGGTGCCTCGCGAATACATCCCTGCCGTGCAAAAGGGCGTGGAAGAGGCGCTCACCAGCGGTGTGCTGGCTGGCTACCCCGTGGTGGACGTGAAGGTCGCTCTGACTTTCGGTTCGTACCACGATGTGGACTCGTCTGAACAAGCGTTCAAGATGGCCGCCATTTTTGGCTTCAAGGAAGCTGCGAAAAAGGCCAGCCCCGTCATCTTGGAACCCATGATGGCCGTGGAAGTGGAAACCCCGGAAGACTACGCCGGTACCGTGATGGGTGACCTCTCCAGCCGCCGTGGCATGGTGCAGGGCATGGACGACATGGTCGGCGGCGGCAAGGCCATCAAGGCCGAGGTGCCGCTGTCGGAAATGTTCGGCTACGCCACGCAACTGCGCTCCATGACCCAAGGCCGCGCCACCTACACGATGGAATTCAAGCACTACGCGGAAGCACCGCGCAACGTGTCGGAAGCCATCATTGCTGCGCGCGCCAAGTAATCCCACTACCTTGTAGTTTGGGAGTCAAAATAGCTGCTAGCCCTTGCCCAGCAAGCGCGAGCAGCTATTGAATTAGTAGCAAATTATTTGCAATCTGCGACCCGGTGCCGTCCTGTTGTCCTGTGCAGGGCGATGCAGCAACCGGGTGCAGACGTTAAACCCTGACACAGGCACTGCTCTTTGGAGAAAAAAATGGCAAAAGAAAAATTTGAACGGTCGAAGCCCCACGTGAACGTGGGCACCATCGGTCACGTGGACCACGGCAAGACCACCCTGACGGCGGCCATCGCCACCGTGCTGGCCAAGAAGTTTGGTGGCGACGCCAAGGGCTACGACCAGATCGACAATGCCCCCGAAGAAAAAGCGCGCGGCATCACCATCAACACCTCGCACGTTGAGTACGAAACCGCCAACCGCCACTACGCCCACGTGGACTGCCCCGGCCACGCTGACTATGTGAAGAACATGATCACCGGTGCTGCCCAGATGGACGGTGCTATCTTGGTGTGCTCGGCCGCTGACGGCCCGATGCCCCAGACCCGCGAGCACATCCTGCTGGCTCGTCAGGTGGGCGTGCCCTACATCATCGTGTTCCTGAACAAGTGCGACATGGTGGATGACGAAGAGCTGCTGGAACTGGTGGAAATGGAAGTGCGCGAGCTGCTGTCCAAGTACAACTTCCCTGGCGACGACACCCCCATCATCCGTGGCTCGGCCAAACTGGCTCTGGAAGGCGACCAATCCGACAAGGGTGAAGCCGCCATCATGCGCCTGGCGGAAGCCCTGGATACCTACATCCCCACGCCCGAGCGCGCTGTGGATGGCTCCTTCCTGATGCCTGTGGAAGACGTGTTCTCCATCTCTGGCCGTGGCACCGTGGTGACCGGTCGTGTGGAGCGTGGCGTGATCAAGGTCGGCGAAGAAATCGAAATCGTCGGTATCCGCGACACACAAAAAACCACCTGCACCGGCGTGGAAATGTTCCGCAAGCTGCTGGACCAAGGTCAAGCTGGCGACAACGTGGGTCTGCTGCTGCGCGGCACCAAGCGTGAAGACGTCGAGCGCGGCCAAGTGCTGTGCAAGCCCGGCTCCATCAAGCCCCACACCCACTTCACCGCTGAGGTGTACGTTCTGAGCAAAGACGAAGGTGGCCGTCATACGCCTTTCTTCAACAACTACCGTCCTCAGTTCTACTTCCGCACCACCGACGTGACCGGCTCTATCGAGCTGCCCGCCGACAAGGAAATGGTGATGCCTGGCGACAACGTGTCGATCACCGTCAAGCTGATCAACCCCATCGCCATGGAAGAAGGTCTGCGCTTCGCCATCCGCGAAGGCGGTCGCACCGTGGGCGCTGGCGTGGTTGCCAAGATCATTGCGTAATCCTCTGCACACCCTCTAAGGAAAACCCAATGTCCAAGCAAAAAATCCGCATCCGCCTGAAAGCGTTCGACTACAAACTGATCGACCAGTCTGCAGCCGAGATTGTTGATACCGCCAAGCGCACTGGCGCCATCGTCAAGGGCCCGGTGCCTCTGCCGACACGCATGAAGCGTTTTGACATTCTGCGCTCGCCGCACGTCAACAAGGCCAGCCGTGACCAGCTCGAAATCCGCACCCACCAGCGTCTGATGGACATCGTGGATCCCACCGATAAAACAGTGGATGCCCTGATGAAGCTCGACCTGCCAGCAGGTGTGGACGTCGAGATCAAGCTGCAATAAAGCCAAGTGCCCTGCACCACAGCAATGGGGTGCGGGCTCGCTGGTACAGTGCGGACTTGCTTGTAAAAGCAGTCCGCGCTATACTTTGCGGCTTCGCTTTTATCTTGGGAGACTTAGGTAAAAGCGGAGCTTTATTAACCGTCTTTCACGCACGCAAGCCTGAGGTTTGCAAGTGCAAACGCAGCAGCCAATTGAAGTTGCGGCGGTGGAAGTTTTGGAGAAAACCAATGAGTCTGTGCAACTCCCTCGGGTTGCTGGGCCGCAAGGTGGGCATGATGCGTCTGTTCACCGATGACGGGGAAGCTGTTCCTGTCACGGTGGTGGATGTGTCCAACAACCGCGTGACCCAGGTCAAAACCGAAGAGAACGATGGCTACGTGGCCTTGCAGGTCACGTTCGGTGCGCGCAAAGCTTCGCGCGTGACCAAGCCCGAAGCTGGCCACCTTGCTAAGGCAGGCGTGCAAGCCGGCGAAATCATTCGCGAATTCCCTGTGACTGCTGAAGTGGCTGGCAAGTATCCCGCTGGCACGACTGTGGCTGTTGCTGATGTGTTTGCCGTGGGCCAAAAAGTGGACGTGCAAGGCACCTCCATTGGTAAGGGCTACGCCGGTACCATCAAGCGCCACAACTTCGGTTCGCAGCGTGCTTCGCACGGTAACAGCCGCTCGCACAATGTTCCTGGCTCCATCGGTATGGCGCAGGATCCGGGCCGCGTGTTCCCTGGCAAGAAGATGACGGGTCACCTGGGTGATGTCACCGTCACGACGCAAAACCTCGACGTGGTTCGTATCGACGAAGCGCGCCAACTGCTCTTGATCAAGGGCGCTGTTCCAGGCTCCAAAGGTGGCTTCGTGACAGTGCGTCCTGCTATCAAGGCTCCAGCTTCCAAAGGAGCGAACTAATGCAGCTCGAACTCCTGAATGAACAAGGCCAGGCCGCATCCAAAGTGGATGTGCCTGAGACTGTGTTCGATCGCCAGTACAACGAAGACCTGATCCATCAGCTCGTCGTTGCCTATCGTGCCAACGGTCGCCAGGGCACCCGTGCTCAAAAAGACCGTGAGCAAGTGCGCCACTCGACCAAAAAGCCCTTCCGTCAAAAAGGCACTGGTAACGCCCGTGCTGGTATGACTTCTTCGCCACTGTGGCGTGGGGGCGGTCGCATTTTCCCGAACTTGCCTGAAGAAAACTTCACGCAAAAGCTCAACAAGAAGATGTACCGCGCCGGTATGGCCGCTATCTTGTCGCAGCTGGCCCGCGAAGGCCGCCTGGCTGTGGTGGATTCGATCAAGGTCGAAACCCCCAAGACCAAGGCATTGGCTGACAAGTTCAAGGCCATGAACCTGGAATCGGTGATGGTGATCGCTGATGAGGTCGATGAAAACCTGTACCTCGCTTCGCGCAATCTGAAGAACGTGTTCGTTGTGGAACCACGTTACGCAGATCCCGTGTCGCTGGTGCACTACAAGAAAGTGCTCGTCACCAAGGGCGCGATCGACAAACTCAAGGAGATGTTCGCATGAGCACGCTCAAGTTTGACGAAGGTCGTCTGATGCAGGTGTTGGTCGCTCCCATCGTGTCTGAAAAGGCCACCATGGTTGCGGAGAAGTCCAACGCCGTGACGTTCAAAGTGCTGCAAAACGCTACCAAGCCTGAAATCAAAGCCGCTGTCGAGCTGCTGTTCAAGGTCGAGGTCAAGGGCGTTTCTGTGGTGAACACCAAAGGCAAGACCAAGCGCTTTGGCAAGACCATGGGTCGCCGCGACAACGTGCGCAAGGCCTATGTGACGCTCAAGGAAGGTCAAGAGCTGAACCTGTCTGGGGAGGCTGCGTAAACCATGGCTGTGATCAAGATGAAACCGACTTCTCCGGGCCGCCGCGGCACGGTGAAGATCTCGCGTGACCACCTGTACAAGGGTGATGCGTTTGCCCCTCTGCTGGAACCTCAGTTCCAAAAGGCTGGCCGCAACAACAACGGTCACATCACCACTCGCCACAAGGGCGGTGGCCACAAGCACCACTACCGCGTGGTGGATTTCCGTCGCAACAAAGATGCCATCCCTGCCAAGGTCGAGCGCATCGAGTACGACCCCAACCGTACGGCCCATATCGCCTTGGTGTGCTATGCCGACGGTGAGCGTCGCTACATCATTGCGCCGCGTAACCTGGAAGTGGGTGCCTCTATTGTGAGCGGCTCGGAAGCGCCGATCCGTATTGGTAACACCCTGCCGATTCGTAACATCCCCGTCGGTTCGACCATCCATTGCATCGAGCTCAAGCCCGGTGCAGGTGCGCAAATCGCCCGTTCTGCTGGTACTTCTGCCACCTTGCTGGCCCGTGAAGGCATCTACGCTCAAGTGCGTATGCGCTCGGGCGAAGTGCGCCGCATCCACATCGAATGCCGCGCCACCATTGGTGAAGTGGCCAACGAAGAGCACAGCCTGCGCCAATTGGGCAAGGCCGGTGTCAAGCGCTGGATGGGTATTCGCCCAACCGTGCGTGGTGTCGCCATGAACCCGATCGATCACCCGCACGGTGGTGGTGAAGGCCGTACTGGCGAAGGTCGCCACGCAGTTGACCCATGGGGCAACCTGACGAAGGGCTACCGCACCCGCAACAACAAGCGCACACAGAACATGATCGTGTCGCGTCGTAAGAAGTAAGGGGTAGCAAATGACTCGCTCTATCAAAAAGGGTCCGTTTGTTGACCATCACCTGATGGCGAAGGTCGAAAAGGCCATTGCCACCAAGGACAAAAAGCCCGTCAAGACCTGGTCGCGCCGCTCCATGATCCTGCCCGAGTTCATCGGCCTGACGATTGCTGTGCACAACGGCAAGCAGCACGTGCCGGTGTATGTGACTGACCAAATGGTCGGCCACAAGCTGGGCGAATTCGCGCTGACCCGTACGTTCAAGGGTCACCCTGCCGACAAGAAAGCCAAGAAGTAAGGAATAGAACATGTCTGAAACACGTGCTGTTCTCCGTGGCGTGCGCTTGTCGGTAGACAAAGGCCGCCTCGTCGCTGATCTGATCCGCGGCAAGAAAGTGGACCAAGCCCTGAACATCCTGACGTTCACGCAGAAAAAAGCTGCTGGCATCGTCAAGAAGGTGCTGGAGTCGGCCATTGCCAACGCCGAGCACAACGACGGCGCCGATATCGACGATCTGAAGGTCAAAACCATCTACGTCGAGCAAGGTACCACGCTCAAGCGCTTCACCGCGCGCGCCAAGGGCCGCGGCAACCGCATCAGCAAACCCACCTGCCACATCTACGTGACCGTGGGCAACTGAGGCCAAAGGAAGAATATGGGACAGAAAATCCATCCTACCGGCTTCCGTCTGTCGGTCAGCCGCAATTGGGCCAGCCGCTGGTACGCCAGCAACCGTGACTTCGCCGGCATGTTGGCCGAAGACGTCAAGGTGCGCGAATTCCTCAAGGAAAAGCTCAAGAACGCAGCGGTCTCGCGCATTCTGATCGAGCGCCCCGCCAAGAACGCCCGCATCACCATTTTCTCGGCACGTCCGGGCGTGGTGATCGGCAAGAAAGGCGAAGACATCGAGAACCTGAAAAAGGAACTCGCCACCCGTCTGGGCGTGCCAGTGGCTGTGAACATCGAAGAAGTGCGCAAGCCTGAAATCGATGCCAAGCTGATCGCTGACTCGATCACCCAGCAGCTGGAAAAGCGCATCATGTTCCGCCGCGCCATGAAACGCGCCATGCAGAACGCCATGCGTCTGGGCGCCCAAGGCATCAAGATCATGTCTTCGGGTCGTCTGAACGGCATCGAAATCGCACGTACCGAGTGGTACCGCGAAGGCCGTGTGCCGCTGCACACCCTGCGCGCTGACATCGACTACGGCACCTCCGAAGCCAAGACCACCTATGGTGTGATCGGCGTGAAGGTGTGGGTCTATAAGGGCGACACGCTGGGCCGTGGCGATCTGCCTGCTGCCGAGACACCGCGTCCTGAAGATGAGCGCCGCCCCCGCCGTGATGGCCGCCGTGATGGCCGCCGTGATGGTGAGCGCGCTGGTCGTGGTCGTCGTCCGGCTGGTACCAATGCTGCACCCGCTGACGGTAGCGACAAGCCCGTTGGCGCTGGCGCAGACTCCGTTAAGCGCGTGAAAGCCGCGCCCGCTACAGCAGCGGACGGTAAAGGAGAATAACTATGCTGCAACCTGCACGCCGTAAGTTCCGTAAGGAACAAAAAGGTCGCAACACCGGTATCGCCACCCGTGGCAATGCTGTGTCGTTCGGTGACTTTGGCCTGAAGTCCACGGACCGTGGCCGTCTGACGGCCCGCCAGATCGAAGCGGCTCGCCGCGCCATTTCGCGCCACGTCAAGCGCGGTGGTCGCATCTGGATCCGTGTCTTCCCCGACAAGCCGATCTCCACCAAGCCTGCTGAAGTCCGTATGGGTAACGGTAAAGGCAACCCTGAGTACTACGTGGCTGAAATTCAGCCCGGCAAGATGCTCTATGAGATCGTTGGTGTGCCTGAAGAGCTGGCGCGCGAGGCTTTCCGCCTGGCCGCTGCCAAGCTGCCGCTGCGCACAACCTTCGTGACCCGTCAAATTGGCGCTTAAGGAGAACAACATGACGAAAGCTGCTGAACTCCGCCAAAAAGACGTTGCCGGTCTGGAAGCCGAAGTGAAAGCCTTGCAAAAGGCCCACTTTGGTCTGCGTATGCAGAAGGCCACCCAACAGCTGGGCAACACTGCCACGCTGCGCGCTACGCGCCGTGACATTGCCCGCGCTAAAACCATTCTTGCTGAAAAGCAAGCCGCCAAGTAAGGAGCCCACATGACGGAAGCTAAACCATCCCTCAAGCGCACCTTGGTTGGCAAGGTTGTCAGCGATAAGCGTGCCAAGACCGTGACCGTGCTCGTTGAGCGTCGCGTCAAGCACGAGCTGTACGGCAAGATCGTTGCCAAGTCGAGCAAATACCATGCACACGACGAAAACAACGAATACCACATGGGCGACGTGATTGAAATCACCGAAAGCCGTCCCCTGTCCAAGACCAAGAACTGGGTTGCTACCCGCTTGGTGCAAAAGGCTGGCTTGGTCTAAGCCCAATCAGCTCCTGGGCAGCACAGCCTGAGAAAACGACCCACAATTGTGGGTCGTTTTTTTTCACCCCTAGGAGAGATGCATGATCAAAGTCGGAGACGCCCTGCCCGCTGCCACGCTGATGGAATACGTTGAAGTCGAAGGTAACGGCTGCAGTGTGGGCCCCAACCCCGTGGATGTGGTACAGGCCACAGCGGGCAAAACCATTGCCCTGTTTGCCGTGCCTGGCGCGTTCACGCCCACCTGCTCGGCCAAGCATGTGCCTGGCTACGTGGAGCAGGCTGAGGCTTTCAAGGCTGTGGGCGTGGATGAAATCTGGTGTGTGGCCGTGAACGATGCTTTCGTCATGGGTGCTTGGGCGCGTGAACAACACGCTGCAGGCAAGGTGCGTATGCTGGCCGATGGCGATGCCACCTTCACCAAAGCCACGGGCCTGACGCTCGATTTGACGGGCAAGGGCCTGGGTCTGCGCAGCAACCGCTACTCCATGTTGGTGAAAGATGGCAAGGTGGTGCAGCTCAACAACGAAGCACCAGGCAAGTTCGAAGTCAGCGACGCCGCCACGCTGCTGGCCCAGGTGCGCGCTTAATCTGCGCGCCAGCGCTCCTTTAATAGGAGCGCCTTGCGCTTGTTTGATGCGGGTTTGCGGTAGATTTGAGCCTCAAACCTTTGTGCAGCAAGCGCAAGCAGCTATGAAAAAAGTAGCTGCAATCAATCCAAATCCACTTTCAGGTAATGTGCTCCAGCCACAGGGTTGTGGTAGTACGGCGGGATTTCTTCAAATCCCAGCTCTTGGTAGAGCGCGCGGGCCGATTCCATATCGTCCAAGGTGTCCAGCAACACCGTGGCGTAGCCCGCTTGGCGCGCGGCATCCAAAATCGCCTCTGCCAGTTGGCGCCCCAGACCAAAACCGCGAAAAGCACGGCGCACATACAAGCGCTTCATTTCTGCTGCATTCGGGTAGTCGCAGGCATCGAGCGCACGCAACGCACAGCAGCCCGCTATCGCACCATCGACGCTGGCCAGCAGCAGGCAGCCACGTGGCGCGTCGTATTCGCCCGGCAGGCTGGCCAACTCGGCGTCAAAGTCCTGGAAGGCCAAATCTACGTTCAGGCTGTTGGCGTATTCACGAAAAATCAGCCGGGTGGCCTCGATGTCGTGTGCCTGGGAGGGGATGAACAAAGAGATAGAAACAGGTTCCACGGTGGGAGGCGCGGGGTGCGTCACACCCGCTCAAGAAAAGTCCAGTTTAGCGGCCACGGTGTTCAGGCCAACCTCAGAAAACCCCTAACTGCGCCACCCACCAGGCTGCAGCGGCTGCAGCAGCCAGCACGACGGCAGCGAGCAAACGGGTGCGCGCGTCATCGCGTGAGGCGGGCGTAGAGGCGGGCAGTTGTTTGTCACCCAGCACCATGGGGCGCACCAGGCTGTGGCGCTTGATGTGGGTGTAGAAGGCAATGGCCGCCAGGTGCAGTGCCACCAGCGCCACCAGCAGCCACTGCCCCACGTCGGTGTGCAAACTGGTGGCCCAGGCCACGGTGTCGCCCGAGACAAAGCGTGTGAGCGGGCCGGAGAAGGCAATTTCATCGTCGGCCATCAGGCCGGTGAGCACCTGCGCCAGCAGTGCGCCCAGCAGGGCAAACACCGACAGGGCGCCCAGCGGGTTGTGCCCGGCGTGCTCTTGCGCCTCGCCTTGGCCGCGCAGGTAGCGCAGCACGCGCCCCGGCCCATAGAAAAAAGAGGCAAAGCGCGACCAGCGCCCGCCCACCACACCCCACACCACACGAAACAGCAGCAGCGCCAGCACCACATAACCCAGGCGCAGGTGCCAGGTCATGGCATTGCCGCCCACTTTGGCGGTGATGAACAGGGCCACCACGCTGGCGGCCAAGCCCCAGTGGAACAGCCGCGTGGGCAAATCCCAGACGCGGACGGGAACAGGGGGCGATGCAGATGCAGATGCAGGTTGGGTCATGGCAGAACTTTCATGGCAGGGGCCGGTCGCAGGCGCGCAGTGTGCGATTGCGCACAACCCGCTTCGGGTAGGCTGGTGGCACCGCCGCAAGCTGCGGCGATACTTGCACAAGAATAGTTTCGTTGACCCCCTAGAAAGGAAGTTCCCTGATGAAAACTTTGCTCACCTTTGCCCTGGCCGCATGTGCCGCCACCTTGTCTGTGCCTGCTGCGGCGCAGTTTGCCAAGGCGGAAGACGCCATCAAATACCGCCAAAGCGCCAAGACCGTGATGGGTCACCACTTTGGCACCCTGGGTGCCATGGCCCAGGGCAAGATGGCTTTTGATGCCAAGCTGGCCGCAGAAAACGCCGCCATTTTGGAAAACACCTACAAGCTGGCCTGGGTCGGCTTTGGCCCCGGCACCGAAGGCGGCAACGCCAAACCGGCACTGTGGAAAGAGCAAGACAAGGTGAAACAGGGGCTGGACAAGTACAACGCCGAGATGCCCAAGTTGGTGGCCGCTGCCAAAACCGGCAACTTGGACAACTTGAAAGCAGCCTTTGGCGACGCCGCCCAAACCTGCAAGGCTTGCCACGACGACTTCCGCAAGAAGAAGTAAGCCCTGCGCCAGCACAGCCCCCAGACCAGGGGGCTGTGTTCATGTTTCGGCCAGCAGCTTCTCGATCAGCCGGTGCAGTTCGGTGAAATCGGGTGCGCCCACATAGCTTTTCACGATCTGGCCGCGCTTGTTCACCAGGTAGGTGGTGGGGGTGATTTTGATGTCACCCCAATCGCGTGCGATGGCGCCGGTGTTGTCCAGCGCCACCTTGAAGGGCAGGCGCCGCGACTGCGCAAAGTTCAGCACGTACTGCGGTGGGTCGTAGCTCATGGCCACGGCAATCGTGTCATAGCCCTGGCCCTTGTATTTTTCGTAGGTGCTGACCAGTTCCGGCATTTCTGCCACGCAGGTGGTGCAACTGGTGGCCCAGAAATTCACCAGCGTGACCTTGCCGTGCAGGTCTTGCGTGGTCTGCTGCGAACCGTCGAGCAGCACGAAAGTCGAGGGCGGCGCCACGGACTGGCCGGTTCCCAGATAGACCCAGGCTCCTGCAGCGACAAAACCGGCGAGGGCGGCACCCGCCAACCATTTTTGGATACCCATGTTGGAACGCTGTGTTGAGCGCTGCACGCAGCGCGAAAAAGAAAAACGAACAGACCGCAAACGGCCCCCGCAGGTTCCCTGGCCGCAGCCGGGCCGGGGGGGCAGTGGCGTGCATTGTCCCAGACGCAGGCTGGGCGAGCCGCATAATCGCGCACTTACACCCTGCCTTATGACGACACGCATCTTCCTTATCGCTCACGCGCCGCTGGCGCAGGCGCTGCGTGCCTGCGCGCAGCATGTGTTCCCCGATTGCGATGGCGACTGGCTGCAAACGCTGGACGTGCCGCCGCACGAGCCGCCCGACATCACCCTGGCTGCCGCCCGCACGCAACTGGCACAAGGCGGCCAGGCCGATGTGCCCACCCTGGTGCTGACCGACGTGCTGGGCGCCACGCCCAGCAACATCGCCCAGCGCCTGGTTGAGGGCCAGGCGCAACAGCGCCTGCTCAGTGGTGTCAACCTGCCCATGTTGCTGCGCGCCCTGTGCTATCGCCACGAAGACCTGGAGGCCCTGCTGCAGCGTGCCCTCGATGGTGGCCATGCCGGTATCGTCCAGGTGCCCCACCAGGCCGTAGAGCTTTCTTCTGCTGTTGCTACCCATGATTAAACAGAACACCACCATCGTGAACCAGTTGGGCTTGCACGCGCGCGCCTCCGCCAAACTCACCAAATTGGCGGGCAGCTTTCCCTGCAGCGTGTTCATGAGCCGGGGCGGACGGCGCATCAACGCCAAAAGCATCATGGGCGTGATGATGCTGGCTGCAGGCATGGGCACACAGGTGGAGATTGAAACCGATGGCCCGCAAGAGCAAGAAGCCATGGATGCCTTGCTGGCCCTGATTGCCGACAAATTCGGCGAAGGCCAATAACCCCCCAGAGGTGGAGCACCGCGTATGACCTTTGCGATCCATGGATTGGCTGTCGCCCGGGGCATTGCCATCGGGCGGGCTGTGCTGCTGGTTGCCAGCCACCTCGAAGTTGCCCACTATTTCATTACAGCCGCGCAGGTTGCCGGAGAAATTGCCCGGGTCGGCCAGGCACGCGACGCCGTGGTGCGCGAGCTGCAGCGCCTGCAGGCTGAACTGCCGCGCGACGCACCTTCCGAGCTGGCGGCGCTGCTGGACGTGCATTTGATGCTGCTGCAAGACGAGATGCTGGAAGACGGCGTCAAGCACTGGATCAGCGAGCGCCTGTACAACGCCGAATGGGCGCTGATGACGCAGTTTGAAGTCATTGCGCGCCAGTTCGATGAGATGGAAGACGAGTACCTGCGCGAACGCAAAGCCGATTTAGAGCAGGTGGTCGAGCGCATCTTGCGCCATATGCGTGGCCTGGCCCTGCCCGCCGTGGTGGCGCCCCCCGCGACCGACAGTGCGCTGGCCGAGGCCCCGGCCCTGGTGCTGGTCGCCCCTGACCTGGCCCCAGCCGACCTGTTGCAATTCAAGCAGGGGGTATTCGCTGGCTTCGTCACGGCCACGGGCGGCAAGACCAGCCACACGGCCATCGTCGCGCGCAGTATGGACATTCCCGCCGTGGTGGGTGCGCGTGCCGCCAGCCAGCTGGTGCGCCAGGACGACTGGGTCATCATCGATGGCGACTCTGGGGTGCTCATCGTCGATCCCTCGCCCATCTTGCTGGACGAATACCGCTTTCGCCAGCGCCAGCTCGTGCTGGAGCGCGAACGCCTGGCGCGCCTGCGCCACACGCCCTGCGTCAGCATCGATGGGGAAAAAATCGAACTGCTGGCCAACATCGAACAACCTGCCGACGCCGCCGCTGCGCTGCGTGCCGGGGCCGTGGGCGTGGGCCTGTTTCGCACCGAATTTTTGTTCATGGGGCGATCGGGCCACCTGCCCGACGAGCAAGAGCAGTACCTTGCCTACCGCGAGGCGGTGGAGGGTATGCAAGGCTTGCCAGTCACCATTCGCACCATCGACGTGGGCGCCGACAAACCGCTGGACAAAGCCCACAAAGACACCCACCTCAACCCCGCGCTGGGTTTGCGCGCCATCCGCTGGAGCCTGGCCGATCCGGTGATGTTCCGCACCCAACTGCGTGCCGTGCTGCGTGCGGCAGCGCACGGCCAGGTGAATTTGCTCTTTCCCATGCTGGCGCACACCAGCGAAATCGAGCAAACCCTGGCCCAGGTGGCGCTGGCGCGCGCCGAGCTGGATGCGCGCGGCTGTGCCTATGGCCCGGTGCGCTTGGGGGCCATGATCGAAGTGCCCGCCGCCGCGCTGATGGCCCGGCGCTTTCTGCGCGACTTTGACTACCTCTCGATTGGCACCAACGACCTGATCCAGTACGCCCTGGCGATTGACCGCGCTGACGAATCGGTGGCCCACCTGTACGACCCGCTGCACCCTGCCGTGCTGCGCCTGGTGGCCGATGTGATTGCCGCCGGTGCCGAGCTGGGCAAGAGCGTGAGCGTGTGCGGCGAAACCGCGGGCGATGCCAGCCTCACGCGCCTGCTGCTGGGGCTGGGCTTGCGCAGCTTCTCCATGCACCCGGCGCAATTGCTGGCCGTGAAGCGCGAGGTGCTGCGCGCCGATACGCGCAAGCTGCGCCCCTGGGCCCAGCAGGTACTGCAGGCCGATGAACCTGCGCTGGTGCTCGGCCAAGGCTGAACGTACAAACAGCTCCTAAAATAGGAGCTGCTTGCGCTTGCTGCATGCGGCTTAGAGGCCGATTTGGCTTAGAGCGTGTTCACGATCTCCACGCGGGTGTGCAGGCGCGGAATCGGGCGGTCTGCGTTGTTGCAAATCCTCGCAATAGCAAGGCTATTGCTGCGGTTTGCGCCTAGCAGCCCATCCCAATCCGCATCCTGCACCCCTTCGCGCGAGATCGTGAACACGCTCTTAGATTTTCAGCTTTATTTCTCGACAAACGCGCGCTCGATGACGAAGTCGCCCGGGCGGGTGGTGCTGCCTTCTTCAAAGTCGCGTTTTTCCAGCAGCGTTTTCAGCGAGGCCAGCATCTCTGGGCTGCCGCACAGCATCACGCGGTCTTCCAGTGGGTTCAGCGGCGGCACGCCCAGGTCGGTGAACAGCTTGCCGCTTTCGATCAGGTCGGGCGTGCGGCCTTGGTTGCGGAAGGGCTCGCGCGTCACCGTGGGGTAGTACTTGAGCTGCTTGGAGACCATCTCGCCCAAAATCTCGTGGCGTGGCAGCTCTTGCGTGATGTAGTCGTGGTAGGCCAATTCCGCCACCTCGCGCACGCCGTGGATGAGGATGACTTCCTGGAATTTTTCATACGTGTCCGGGTCGCGGATCACGCTCATGAACGGCGCCAGACCGGTGCCCGTGGAAATCAAATACAGGCGCTTGCCTGGCAGCAGGTAATCAATCAGCAGCGTGCCGGTGGGCTTTTTGCCTACCAAGATGGTGTCGCCCACCTGGATGTGTTGCAGGCGCGAGGTCAGTGGGCCGTTGGGCACCTTGATGCTCAAAAACTCCAGGTGCTCTTCGTAATTGGCACTGACCACGCTGTAGGCACGCAGCAGCGGCTTGCCATCGACCATCAGGCCGATCATGGTGAAGTGGCCGTTGGAAAACCGCAGCCCCTGGCCGCGGGTGGTGGTGAAGGAAAACAGACGATCGGTCCAGTGGTGTACGGTGAGCACACGCTCTTCAAGAAACATCATGGCGAAAGGGCTGGGTAATGAAAAAGAGGGAACAACAGGGCAAAACAACGAGGGCGCACAGCAGCAGGCAGCGGTCATGCGCGCGAGGCTGGGAGTTTCTTCGTTTTCTTATGCGCAGTGAGCATAAGCCCAAAAACCTGTGCTGGTAAACCCGAATCTTCAGGGGGGCGCAGCCAGGCGGGGGGCGCCTTCAGCACGGGCTGCCTGGCAGCGCCCGCCGGTACTGCACGGCCTCGGCGACATGGGCCATGCCCACGCTGGGCGCACCGGCCAGGTCGGCAATGGTGCGTGCCACGCGCAGCGCCCGGTGCGTGGCGCGGGCCGACCAGCCCAGGCGCGTGGCAGCGGTTTGCGCAAAGTTGGCGGCAGCCTCTTCCAGCCCCAGGTGTTCATCCAGCATTCGGCCTTGCAGCGCCTGGTTGGGCTGGCCTTGGCGGGCCAGGGCACGTTCGCGTGCGGCCACCACACGCGCGCGCACCACGGCGCTGGCCTCGCCCGGTTGGGCCTGCAAAAGTTCGGCGGCGGGCAGGGCGGGCACTTCCACATGCAGATCAATGCGGTCGAGCAGCGGGCCACTGAGGCGCGCCTGGTAGCGCGCCACCTGGGCGGGGGCGCAGCGGCAAGTGTGCTGGCTGCTGCCCGCAAAGCCGCATGGGCAGGGGTTCATGGCGGCAATGAGCTGAAAGCGCGCCGGAAATTCGGCCCGCTGCGCGGCACGCGCAATGGTGATGTGGCCGCTTTCCAGCGGTTCGCGCAGTGCTTCCAGGGCGCTGCGGGCAAATTCGGGAAATTCGTCCAGAAACAGCACGCCTTCGTGCGCCAGTGAAATCTCGCCCGGGCGCGGTGGCGAGCCGCCACCCACCAGTGCTACGGCGCTGCAGCTGTGGTGTGGGTGTACGGTCGGGCGCTGCATCCATTGCCCCGGGTGAAAGCGCCCCGCCAGGCTGCGCACGGCGGCACTCTCTAGTGCTTCGTGCGCCTGCATAGGTGGCAGCAAACCTGCAAAACGCTGCGCCAGCATGGACTTGCCCGAACCCGGTGGCCCCACCAGCAGCACCCCGTGGCTGCCTGCGGCTGCGATCTCCAGCGCACGGCGGGCGGCTGCCTGGCCTTTCACGTCGGCCAAATCAGGGCCGTCGGGCACGGTGTTGGGCGGGGTGGTGGGTTGCAGGCGTTGCCAGCCGCTGCTGGGCACGGCAGCCTCTTCTGGGGGGAGGGGCAGAAATTGCTGCACCACGTCCAGCAGGTGTTCGGCGCGGTACACCGTGGCGCCAGGCACCAGTGCGGCCTCTTCAGCGCTGCCCGGCGGCAGCACCATGCGCGTGGTGGCAGCAGCGGGTGCCCCTGTGTGCAGGGCCAGCGCCGTGGCCAGGGCGCCGCGCACCGCGCGCAGCTGGCCCGACAGCGACAGCTCGCCCGCAAATTCCCAGCCCGAGAGTTGCGCCGCGTCCAACTGCCCGCTGGCCGCCAGAATGCCCAGGGCGATCGGCAGGTCGAAGCGGCCCGAGTCTTTGGGCAGATCGGCCGGTGCCAGGTTGACGGTGATTTTCTTGTTGCTGGGGAACTGCAGCCCGGCGTTCAGCAAGGCTGAGCGCACGCGCTCGCGCGCTTCTTTCACCTCCACGTCGGCCAATCCCACCAGCGTGAAACTGGGCAGGCCATTGGCCAGATGCACCTCGACGGTGACCGGCGGCGCCGCCAACCCGAGCAAAGCGCGGCTTTGTACCAGGGCCAGGCTCATGTAGGGCTTCCTTGCATTGTTGTCTCCCTGGCCACGGTCAGGCGCAGCCTGGCGCACATGGTAGCTGACGGGTAAAGCTCGGGTAAAGCTGCCCTCCAAGCGCCTCCTGGCGCACACGCCATGTGGTGTGGCTGGGTACGATGCAGCCTGTTTTTTTCGCCCGCTCATCGTGCCTATGCCTGCCACTGCTGTGTTTGTCCGTTCGCCTGCTGCCCGTCTTGCATTGCGCCGCGCTTTGGCTGGGCGGGTGCTGTGGTGGTGGCTGGGTGCCGTGTTGCTGGTGGGCATGGCTGGGGCCGGGTGGTGGTGGCAGCGCCAGGGCAGCGCACCCGCCGCACCGCCAGGGGCCGCCGGGATGGCGCGCTTTGGCCCGGGGGGGGCGGCGCAGCCGGTGTCGGTGGGCCAGGTGCAGCGTGCGGATGTGCGCGTGCTGGTCAGCGCCATTGGCACGCTGAACGCGCGCGCCACGGCCGTGGTGCGTGCCAAGGTGGCGGGCGAGCTGAAAAGCCTGCGCTTTAAAGAGGGCGACGAGGTCCAGGCCGGGCAGCTGCTGGCCGAAATTGACGCGCGCAGCTACCAGGCCACCCTGGCGCAGGCGCAGGGCACGCTGGCGCGTGACCAGGCGCTGCTGCACAACGCGCGGCTGGACCTGCAGCGCTACCAGGCGCTGCAAGCCCAGGACTCGATTGCCAGCCAGCAGGTAGACACCCAGGCAGCGCTGGTGCGCCAGTACGAGGGCGTGGTGGCTGCAGACAAAGCGCAGGTGGATGCCGCGCGCTTGCAGCTTGACTACACGCGCGTCACCGCGCCCATTGGCGGGCGCCTGGGCCTGCGCCAGGCCGATCTGGGCAACGTGGTGAACCCGGGCGATGCCAACGGCATCGTCACCATCACGCAGGTGCGCCCCATCGACACCGTGTTCTCGGTGCCCGAGGCACACCTGGCGCGCATCCGCGAGCGCCTGGGGCAGGGCGCCACGCTGTCCGTGGAGCTGTGGGACAGTGCGCAAAAGAACATGCTGGCGCGTGGGCGCGTAAGTGCGCTGGACAACGCCATCGACACCAGCACCGGCACCATCAAGGTCAAGGCTGCGTTCGCCAACGAGGACGGGCGCCTGTACCCCAACCAGTTCGTCAACGTGAAGCTGCAGGTCGATCGCCTGGAGGGCGTGCTCACCGTGCCTGCTTCGGCGCTGCAAAACAACGCCGTGTACCTGGTGCGCGACGATGGCACGGTGGCGCTGCGCCGTGTGCGCGTGGGCGTGGTCGATGGCGACCGCGTGAGCGTGCAGGGCGAGCTGCAGGAGGGCGACCGCGTGGTGGTGGACGGCATGGACCGCCTGCGCGACGGCACCAAGGTCACGGTGATCGACGCCGGGGCCGCGGCGGCGAAGCTGGAACAAGGCGCGCAAGAGGCCAGCCAGCGCCGTGCCGAACTTTTGAAAAACCTGACGCCCGAGCAGCGCGAAAAGCTCTCCAAGATGGGCCAGGAGGAGCGGCGCGCCTATATCCGTAGCCTGCGCGAGGCGCGTGCCGCGCAGGGCCCGGCATCGGCTGCATCGGCTGCGGCATCGCACTGACGCCGGGCGCCTGCCATGAACCTGTCGCGCATCTTCATCCTGCGCCCGGTCGCCACGTCGCTGCTCATGGTGGCGGTGCTGATTGCCGGGCTGCTGGCCTACCGGCTGCTGCCCATCTCGGCCCTGCCCGAGGTGGACTACCCCACCATCCAGGTCACCACGCTGTACCCCGGCGCCAGCCCCGACGTGATGACCTCCAACGTCACCGCGCCGCTGGAGCGCCAGTTCGGCCAGATGCCGGGGCTGGTGCAAATGTCGTCCACCAGCTCGGGTGGGGCCTCGGTCATCACGCTGCGCTTTGCGCTGGACTACGGCCTGGACGTGGCCGAGCAGCAGGTGCAGGCGGCCATCAACGCGGGCTCGAACCTGCTGCCCAGCGACCTGCCCATGCCGCCGCTGTACAGCAAGGTGAACCCGGCGGACGCGCCCATCCTCACGCTGGCCATCACCTCGCCCTCGCTGCCGGTGATCCGCGTGAACGACCTGGTGGAAAACCGCCTGGCGCCCAAGATTTCGCAGGTCAATGGCGTGGGGCTGGTGGCCATTGCCGGGGGGCGGCGGCCGGCGGTGCGCATCCAGGCCAACCCCACGGCGCTGGCGGGGCTGGGCATGACGCTGGAGGACGTGCGCAGCGCCATCACGGCGGCCAACGTCAAGCAGCCCAAGGGCGGCTTTGACGGGCCCGAGCGTGCCTCCGCCATCGATGCCAACGACCAGCTGCAGTCGGCGCAGGAATACCGCGACCTCATCATTGCCTACAAAAACGGCAACCCGGTGCGCCTGTCGGCCATTGCCGAAACCGTGGACGACGCCGAAAACACCCGCCTGGCCGCCTGGGCCGGCACGCCCGACACCGGCGCCAAGGCCGGGGTGATTTTGAACATCCGGCGCCAGCCCGGCGCCAACGTGATTGCCACGGTGGACCGCATCAAGGCCCTGCTGCCGCAGCTGCAAGAGACGCTGCCCGCCTCGCTGGACGTGCAGGTGCTCACCGACCGCACCGTCACCATCCGCGCGGGCGTGAAAGACATGCAGGCCGAGCTGCTGCTGGCCATTGCCCTGGTGGTGGGCGTGATTTTTGTGTTCCTGCGCAGCGGCACGGCCACCCTGATTCCGGCGCTGGCGGTGCCGCTGTCGCTCATTGGCACCTTTGGCGTGATGCACCTGATGGGCTTTTCCATCAACAACCTCACGCTGATGGCGCTGACCATCTCCACCGGCTTCGTGGTGGACGACGCCATCGTCATGATCGAGAACATTGCCCGCTACGTGGAGCAGGGCGAGGCCCCGCTGGCGGCGGCGCTCAAGGGCGCGCAGCAGATTGGCTTCACCATCATCTCGCTCACCATTTCGCTGATTGCGGTGCTGATCCCGCTGCTGTTCATGGGCGACGTGGTGGGGCGGCTGTTCCACGAGTTCGCCATCACCATGGCGGTGGCGATTTTGATTTCTGCCGTGGTCTCGCTCACGCTCACGCCCATGCTGTGCGCGCGCCTGCTGCGCCAGCAGCGCGCAGGCCAAGCCCCGCAGGGCCGCCTGGCGCAGGCCACGGGCCAGTTTTTCGAGCGCACCATCGCCCGCTACGGGCGCGCCCTGGGCTGGGTGTTGGCGCACCGGGGGCTGACCTGGCTGGTGTTTGCCGCCACGCTGGCGCTCACGGCGCTGCTCTACCTGGTGGTGCCCAAGGGCTTTTTCCCGGTGCAAGACACGGGCACGCTGCAGGCCACCACCGAGGCCGACCAGTCCATCTCGTTTGCCGCCATGGCCCAGCGCCAGCAGGCTTTGGCCGAGCGCGTGCTGCGCGACCCAGCGGTGCAAAGCGTGTCCTCCTTCATCGGCGTGGACGGCACCAACACCACGCTGAACACCGGGCGCCTGCAGATCGACCTCAAGCCCCATGGCCAGCGCGAGCCACTGGACGTGGTGCTGCGCCGCCTGGCGCACGACACGCAGGACGTGCCGGGCATCCGCCTGTACGCCCAGCCGGTGCAAGACCTGACCATGGAAGACCGCGTGGCGCGCACCCAGTACCAGGTGCTGCTGTCCTCGGCCGACATGGCGCAGCTGCAGCGCAGCACCGCCGCACTGCTGGAGCGCCTGCGCGCCGCCCCCGAGCTGGCCGATGTGGCCAGCGACCTGCAAAGCCAGGGCCGCCAGGCCTTTGTGCAGATTGACCGCGCCCAGGCCAGCCGCCTGGGCGTGACGGTGGCGGGTATCGACACGGCGCTGTACAACGCCTTTGGCCAGCGCCTGATTTCCACCATCTTCACCCAGTCCAACCAGTACCGCGTGGTGCTGGAGGTGGCGCCGCAGTTCAAGCTCGGGCCCGAGGCGCTGGAGCGCATTTACGTGCCCTCCAGCCTGGGGGCGCCGATGCCGCTGGCGTCGGTGGCACGCATCGAGGAGCGCAGCACCGCCCTGGCCGTGAACCACGTGGGCCAGCTGCCTGCGGCCACGCTGTCGTTCAACACGGCGCCGGGCGTGTCGCTGGGCGCGGCGGTGCAGGCCATTGAGCGCGCCCACGCGGCGCTGCAGGGCGAGGGGCAGATGCCGCTGTCGGTGGAGATGGCCTTTCAGGGCGCGGCGCTGGCCTTCCAGGCTTCGCTGACGAACACGCTGCTGCTGATTTTGGCGGCGGTGGTCACCATGTACATCGTGCTGGGCGTGCTGTACGAGAGCACGATTCACCCGGTCACGATTCTCTCGACGTTGCCCTCGGCGGGGGTGGGGGCGCTGCTGGCGCTGCTCTGGGCGGGGCTGGCCATCGACATCATCGCCATCATCGGCATCGTGCTGCTCATCGGCATCGTGAAGAAGAACGCCATCATGATGATCGACTTCGCCCTGGACGCGCAGCGCCACGAAGGCTTGAGCGCGCGCGAGGCCATCACCCAGGCCTGCCTGCTGCGGTTTCGCCCCATTTTGATGACCACGCTGGCCGCCTTGCTGGGCGCGCTGCCACTGATGCTGGGCACGGGCGTGGGCAGCGAGCTGCGCCACCCGCTGGGGGTGACCATGGTGGGCGGGCTGATTTTGAGCCAGCTGCTCACGCTGTTCACCACGCCGGTGATCTACCTCACCTTTGAGGAGTGGGCGCAAAGGTGGCGCCATGCCTGAGCTGAAGCTATCAAAAACCATAGCTGCTTGCGCTTGCTGCGCAAGGCTTGGAGGTCTTTTTGACCAAAAAATGCCTGTGTTGCCAGGGGGGCGGGCATGAACCTCTCGGCACCGTTCATCTACCGCCCGATTGGCACGTGGCTGCTCACGCTGGGGCTGATGCTGGCGGGCACGGTGGCTTTTTTTCTGCTGCCGGTGGCGCCGCTGCCGCAGGTGGACTACCCCACCATTTCCGTCTCGGCCAGCCTGCCGGGCGCCAGCCCCGACACCATGGCCGCCACCGTGGCCACGCCGCTGGAGCGCACGCTGGGCGCCATCGCCGGGGTGAACGAAATCACCTCCAGCTCCTCGCAGGGCAGCACGCGCATCACGCTGCAGTTTGACCTCAGCCGCGACATCGACAGCGCCGCCAACGATGTGCAGGCCGCCATCAACGCCGCGCGCACGCTGCTGCCCACGGGCATGCCCAGCAACCCGACCTACCGCAAGGTGAACCCGGCGGACGCGCCCATCATGATCCTGGCGCTCACCTCCGACGTGCTCACGCGCGGGCAGATGTACGACGCCGCCTCCACCGTGCTGGCGCAAAAGCTCTCGCAGGTCGAGGGCGTGGGCCAGGCCAGCGTGAACGGCGGGGCCCTGCCCGCGGTGCGCGTGGCGCTGGACCCGGTGCGCCTGGCGGCCCACGGCATTTCGCTGGAGCAGGTGCGCAGCGCCATCACCAGCACCAATGCCAACCGCCCGCTGGGCGCGGTGGAGCGCGAAGACCATTACTGGCAGGTGGGCGCCAACGACCAGGCGCGCGTGGCGGCCGACTACGCGCCGCTGGTGCTGCGCTGGAACCAGGGCAACGCCGTGCGCCTGGCCGACGTGGCCGAGGTGGTCGATTCGGTGCAAGACGTGCGCAACTACGGCGTGGCCAACGGCAAGCCCGCCATCTTGCTGCAGGTGTACAAGCAGCCGGGGGCCAACATTTTGGAGGCGGTGCAGCGGGTGCGCGCGCTGCTGCCGCAGCTCAAGGCCTCCATCCCCGAGGCGATTGACATCACCATCGTCTCCGACCGCACGCCCACGCTGCGCGCCTCGCTGGTGGAGGTGGAGCGCGCGCTGGCGCTGGCCGTGGGGCTGGTCATCCTGGTGGTGTTTTTGTTCCTGCGCAACGGGCGCGCCACGCTCATTCCCAGCGTGGCCGTGCCCGCGTCGCTGGCGGGCACCTTCGGCGTGATGTACCTGGCAGGCTACACGCTGGACAACCTCTCGCTCATGGCGCTCACGGTGGTCACCGGCTTTGTGGTGGACGACGCCATCGTGGTGCTGGAAAACATCATGCGCCACATGGAGCGCGGCATGGGCGCGCTTGAGGCGGCGCTGCGGGGCTCGCGCGAGATGGGCTTCACCGTGGTGTCGATGAGCCTGTCGCTGATTGCCGTGTTCGTGCCCATCTGGTTCATGGGCGGCATCGTCGGGCGGTTTTTCCGCGAGTTTGCCGTGGTCATGGCGGCGGCCATTTTGGTGTCGATGGTGGTCTCGCTCACCACCACGCCCATGATGTGCGCGCAGCTGCTGCGCCAGCCCCTGCATACGCCGCAGCGCGGGCGGGTGGGGCGCGCGCTGGACGCCCTGGCCGTGCGCGTGCTGCGGGGCTACCGGCGCAGCCTGGCCTGGTGCCTGCGCCACCCGCTGCTGGTGCTGCTGGCGCTGGCCGGCGTCATCGGGCTGAACGTGTACCTCTACACCGCCATTGAAAAAGGCTTCATGCCCGAGCAGGACACGGGCCGGGTGATGGGCTTTATCCGCGCCGACCAGGCCAGCTCCTACCAGGCCATGGAGCAGCGCCTGCAGCGCTTTTTGGCCATCGTGCAGGCCGACCCGGCGGTGGAGCATGTCACGGGCTTTACCGGCGGCGGGCAGCGCAACGCGGCCATGATGTTCATGTCGCTCAAGCCGCTGGCCGAGCGCAAGCTCTCGTCCGAGCAGGTGATTGAGCGCCTGCGCCAGCAGCTCAAGAACGAGCCCGGCGCGCGCCTGTTCATGGTGCCGCAGCGCGACATCCGCATTGGCGGGCGCCAAAGCAGTGGCTCGCTCGACTACACGCTGCAGGCCGACGACATCCAGGACCTGCGCACCTGGGAGCCGCGCATCCGCCAGGCCATGGCGCAATTGCCCGAGCTGGAAGATGTGAACAGCGACGTGCAGGACTTCGGCGTGCAGACCCTGCTTGCGATTGACCGCGACGCCGTGGCGCGCCTGGGATTGAGCATGGCGCAGATCGACGCCACGCTGAACGACGCCTTTGGCCAGCGCCAGGTGGGCGTGATCTACAACCCGCTGAACCAGTACCGCGTGGTGATGGAGGCCGCGCCCCAGTTCCTGCAGAGCCCCGAGACGCTGCGCGGCTTTTTCTTCGTCAACAGCCGGGGTGAGCGCGTGCCGCTGACGGCGTTCGCGCGCATCACGCAGAGCAACACGCCGCTGTCCGTCAACCACGAGCGCGGCACGCCCGCCAGCACGGTGAGCTTCAGCCTGGCGCCGGGCGTGTCGCTGTCGCAGGCCACGGCCGCTATTCAGCAGGCGGTGGCCCAGCTGGGGGTGCCGGTGTCGGTGCGCGGGTCTTTCAGCGGCACGGCGGGGGCTTTTCAGCAGGCGCTGGCGGGGCAGCCGCTGCTCATTTTGGCGGCCATGGTGGCCATCTACCTGGTGCTGGGCATGCTCTACGAGAGCCTGGTACACCCGCTCACCATTTTGTCTACGCTGCCTTCGGCGGGCGTGGGCGCGCTGCTGGCGCTGATGCTGTTCAAGACCGAGTTCTCGCTCATTGCCTTGATCGGCGTGATTTTGCTCATCGGCATCGTGAAGAAGAACGCCATCATGATGATTGACTTCGCCCTCGCACGCCAGCGCCAGCGCCAGGGCCACACCGGGGCCGCCCAGGCCATCTACCGCGCCTGCAACCTGCGCCTGCGCCCCATCCTCATGACCACGCTGGCCGCCGCCGTGGGCGCGCTGCCGCTGGCGCTGGGCCAGGGCGATGGCGCCGAGCTGCGCCAGCCGCTGGGCATCGCCGTGGTCGGGGGCTTGCTGGTGAGCCAGCTGCTCACGCTCTACACCACGCCCGTGGTCTATGTGGTGCTCGACCGCCTGCGCCAGCGCGTGCAGCGCCCGCGCCGCAAGGAAATTCCCCATGCCGTCTGAAAACTCCTTTTTTGATAGCTGCCAGCGCTTGACCAGCAAGGGCTGGATGGCTTTTTTGCTTGTCAACCTGGCAGGCCTGGCGGCCTGCAGCGCGGTGCCGCCCTCCGAGCCCCCGGCGCTGCACGTGCCCGCGGCCTTCAAGGAAGGCGTGCCCGGCAGCAGCGTATGGCAGACCGCCCAGCCACAAGACGCCGTGCCAGGCGATTGGTGGAGCCTGTTCAACGACCCGGTGCTCGATGCGCTGCAGCAGCAGGCGCAGGCCGCCAACCACGACCTGGCCCTGGCCCTGGGGCGCTTGCGCGCTGCCCATGCCGCGCTCGATGGCAGCCGTGCGGCCTGGTGGCCCACGCTGGGGGCCAACGCGGCCAGCACGCGCTCGCGCAGCAGCACCAGCAACAATGCCAGTGCCAGTACCACGGCGGCGGCGGCGCCCGTGAACACCTCGGCCACGGTGGGCTTGACGGCCAGCTGGGAGCTGGATGTGTGGGGGCGTGTGGCTGCCGGGGTGCGTGCAGCGCAGGCCAACGTTGCAGCCAGTGCGAACGATGTGGCGGCCATGCGCCTGTCGGTGCAGGCCAGTGTGGCGCAAACCTACTTTGCTGTGCGCGCCGCCGAGGCGCAGCAGCGTTTGCTGGCCGATACGCTGGCCGCCTACCAACGCAGTTGGGAGCTGACGCAAAACCGCTACCGCGCCGGCGTGGCCTCCAGTGCCGATGTGGCCCAGGCACACACCCAGTGGCTCGCCGTGCAGGCGCAGCAGCTCGCCGCCCACAGCAGCCGTGCGCAGCTAGAACATGCGTTGGCCGCGCTGCTGGGCCAGGCCCCTGCCAGTTTCACCCTGGCGGTGACGGCCGAGCTGCCCCCGCCGCCCGCCTTGCCCGCCCAGTTGCCCGCGCAACTGCTGCAGCGCCGCCCCGACATTGCTGCCGCCCAGCAGCGTGTGCAGGCTGCCAATGCCCAGGTGGGGGTGGCGCGGGCGGCATTTTTCCCTCAGCTGAGTTTTTCTGCCTCGGCGGGCTATCGGGCTGCGCAGTGGGCTGATGTGCTCAGCGCACCGGCGCTGGTGTGGTCGCTAGGCCCTGCGCTGGCGGCCACGCTGTTCGATGGCGGCGCGCGCAGCGCGGCGCTGGAGCAGGCCCTGGCGGGGGTGGAGCAGGCCAGCGCCAGCTACCGCCAGACGGTGCTCACCGCTTTGCAAGAAGTGGAAGACAACCTGGTGCTGGGCGCCTCGCTAGAGCGCGAGCAGGCTGTGCATACCGAAGCCGTTGCCACTGCCCAGCGCGCTTTGGTGGTGGTGGAGAACCAGTACCGCGCGGGCCTGGTGGGCTATTTGAATGTGTTGGCGGCACAGGCGACGGTGCTGTCGGCGCACAACAATTTGCTGTCGGTGCGCAATCGCCGCCTGGCGGCCAGCGTGGTGCTGTTGAAAAACCTGGCAGGGGATTGGCAGCCCATGCCTAGCGCTGCAGGCCCCTCACCAGCGGCTGCAGCGGCGCCGGGCTGAGCGGCGCATCAGTGGTGGTGGCCGTGGCCGCCATGCACATGGCGGTGGGCAATCTCTTCGGCGCTGGCGGCGCGCACTTCGGTCACTTCACAGCGAAATTGCAGCGCTTGCCCGGCCAGGGGGTGGTTGCCGTCCAGATGCACTTGCGGGCCTTTGATTTTCACCACGCGAAAGGCTTGCACGCTGCCGTCCGGGCCGGGGCCGCGCAACATACCGCCCACCTTCACACCGGGCGGAAACTCGGTTTTGGGGATGGTGCGCACCAGGGCCTCGTCGTAGGCGCCAAAAGCGTCTTCCACGGCCAAATCCAACTGCAGCTTGTAGCCCACGGCCTGGCCTTCCAGAGCGGCCTCGGCTTTGGGAAACAGGTTCTCATAGCCGCCGTGCAGGTAGGCCAGGTGGCCGCTATCGACGGTGGTGCCCTGGGCGTTGCTCAACTGGTAGCGCAGCGTGACGGCGCAGTCTTTCTGGATGTTCATGGTGCGAGCTTTCAGTGGATAGGAAAAAAGGCGCGCATTGTCTCAATCGGCGCGCGGGCTGGTCTCTGTCCCTGGTGGGGGTGGGGGCACTTGCGGTGGCAGTTCATCGTGCGTGGCACCGGGGTGGCGGGCAAAGCGCTGGGGCGTGGAGCCGTGCGTGGGGTCGGGCGTGGCCCAGGGCCAGCCGCCAAAGCCAGTGCGGCGGTAGTCGTGCATGGCCTGCATGATTTCTTCGCGCGTGTTCATGACAAACGGGCCGTGCTGCACCACCGGCTCGCCCAGCGGGCGCCCTTGCAGCAGCAGGCATTCCAGCGGGCTGTCGCCCAGGTTGTGCAGCGGCCAGTCTTGCGTGGCGTCAAGGTGCAGGGCGGCGTGGGCGTCGATGCGCTCGGGGCCTAGCTGCAGCGCTTCGCCAGCAAAAAAGTAGAGCATGCGCTGGGTGTGTACCCCAGCGGCGCGCGGCAGCGTCCAGCGGGCGCCGGGCGCCAGCTGCAGCGTCCAGATGGCCACGTCGGCCTCGGGCGCGCTGGCCCAGGACTCAGGCGGCGGCGCCAGGGGCGCCTCGGCACCGGGCAGGGCACCGGCCACCACGCGCACCACGGTGCTGCGGCCTGCGTCATCGCGCTGGTGCAACAGGGGAATGCGTTCGTTCCAGAACATGCAAAAGTGCGGCTGTGCCATCTTGCTGCGCGCAGGCAGGTTCAGCCACACCTGGAACAGCTCCAGCGGGTTGGCGCGGTCGCTGTGCAGCAGCGGGAACATTTCGGCGTGCTGAATGCCTTGGCCGGCGGTGAGCCACTGCACGTCGCCCCCGCCAAAACGCGCGGCTGCGCCCAGCGAGTCGGAGTGGTCAATCAGCCCGGTGCGCACCAGCGTGACGGTTTCAAAGCCACGGTGTGGGTGGGCCGGAAAGCCGGGCACCTGCGTGCCGTGGTACATGGAAAACCCCTCGCGGCGGCTGAAGTCGCTGCCCAGCTGGCGCCCGGCGCGCGCGGCGGCAGGCAGCGCCAGCGCGCCATCGCTGGCGGGGTAGGCGTCATCGTGGTGGGCGCAGAACAAAAAGGGGTCGAGCGTGGGCCACAGGGGGCCGAGGGGCAGGCGCTGAAACACCGGTGCGGCAGCAGACATGAGCAAACTCCAATCAACAACACAAGCCCACCTGGCGACGAAACGCTGGGGCGGGCGCATGGGGCAATGGTCGGGGCCGGGCGGCGCGCCGACAAGACCTGTGGCTGCAACACTGTGGTGGGCGCGCGCAACAATCTGCGGGGATTATTTGCTGGCGGTGGGGTTGAGCTGCACGCGCAGCCCTTTTTCTTCCACGGTGATGCGCGGTGCCTGCACGCCCAGGCGCTGCAGGCGTTCGCGCTCGGGGGGGCGCAGGGTGTAGAGCACGGCGTCTTGCAGCACTTTTTGCAGCAGGGCGGCGCCTGCGCCTTGCAGCAGCGTGGCCACAGCGGGCGGCAGCCCTGCCAGCTCCAGGCGCTGCACGCGCAGCTCATGCGCGCGCAAGGTGCCGTCTTGGGGCATGAAGCGCAGGCCAAAGTCCAGCTCTACCAGGCCCTCGCGCGGTGCCCCGAGCAGCGAGCCCGAGGCTTGCAAAGGCATGTGTGCCCCCAGGCGGTTGGCCTCGGGCAGGGTGCGCAGCGTGGGCTGCAGCAGCTGCAGCTCCAACCCCGGCAGCAGTGCTACCGGGCGCGGAAACTGCCCCTGCAGTGCCTCTTGCAGACGCGCCAGGCTAATGAAGGGGTCGCCGCCCATGCAGGCGGCCAGCAGGGGCACGGTGGACAGAGCGCACAATGCGTGCAAGGTGTGGCGACAAAAGCGGCGGCGGTGCATGGTGGACGGGCCTGGGGGGCTGGGTAAAGTGACAAAAATCAGCCAACGCTGAACAAGTACCGCAGATTTTCAGTCAGGGAAAGCTTGCCGTGCGTGCCCTGCACCTAAACTCGTTCGCTTGTGCTGGCAATTGTGGCGCCTTTGCGCCTTGGCGTGCCTGCAAGCCCCCGTGGGCTGTGGGCGTGCGCAGACCGTGCCCTGCCCAGGGTGTACCTCCCGTCCCCCCCGTTTTTTCAGCCCATGAGCATGACCCCATCTTCTGTGTCTCCCTCGTCCTCTGCTGGAGCAGCTTTTTCTCCGCGCAACTGGCGCATTGGCCTGCGCCTCTCGGTGGGCTTTGGCGTGCTCATTGCCCTGATGCTGGCCATGGTGGTGGTCGGGGTGGTGCGCGTGAGCAGCTTGCTGGAAGCCAACCGCTTGATCATCGAGCGTGAATGGACCAAGGCCGAAGCGGCCAACACCCTCAGCTCGATTGCCCAGGCCAATGCCCGGCGCACGATTGAAATTTACTTTGCCGAGAACGAAGCCGAGCGTGCACAAAAGCGCAGCGAGATCGTTGCCGGGCGCGAAACCTTTGTGCAAGCCTTCAAAACCCTGCAAACCATGGTGTATGTGCCCGAGGCCAAAACCTGGCTGACCGAAGCCGAGGAGGCACGCGGGCGCTACGTCACCTCGCAAGCGCGCTTCAACCAGCTGGTGGATGCCGGGGACAAAGAGGCCGCATTTGCCGAGCTGCACGGCCAGACCCTGCCGCAGCTGGTGATCGTGCAAGACCGTGTGGATCGCCTGGCCCGGCTGCAGCGCCAACTGGTAGAAAAAAGCGGCGCCCAGGCCCAGGCAGAAGCGCGTTCTGCACGCCTGATGCTGCTGTCGCTGGGCGGCGCCGGGCTGCTGCTGGGGCTGGTGCTGGCAGGCTGGATTACGCGCTCTATTACCGCCCCGCTGCAGCAGGCGCTGCGCGTGGCGCAAAGCGTGGCGGCGGGCGATTTGCGCAGCCGCGTACAGGTCACCAGCCACGACGAAGCGGGCCAGCTGCTGCAAGCCCTGAGCGATATGAATGCCAGCCTCACGCGCATCGTGCAAGAGGTGCGCCGTGGCAGCGACACCATTGCCACTGCCACCAGCCAGATCGCTGCGGGCAACCTCGACCTGTCCTCGCGCACCGAAGAGCAGGCGGCTGCGCTGGAGCAAACCACAGCCTCGATGCAAGAGCTGTCGGGTACGGTGAAGCAAAACTTTGACAGCGGCAAGATGGCCAATGAGCTGGCCGAATCGGCCTCGCAAGTGGCCGTGCGTGGTGGCGACGTGGTGGGCCAGGTGGTGCACACCATGGAGGCCATCAACACCTCGTCGCGCAAGATTGCCGACATCATTGGCGTGATCGACTCCATCGCCTTCCAGACCAACATCCTGGCGCTGAACGCCGCCGTGGAAGCCGCGCGTGCGGGCGAGCAAGGCCGTGGCTTTGCCGTGGTGGCCTCGGAAGTGCGTGCGCTGGCCGGGCGCAGCGCCGAGGCGGCCAAAGAAATCAAGCACCTCATTGCCACCTCGGTGGACAACGTGGCCCAGGGCTGTACGCAGGTAGAAAAAGCGGGCAGCACCATGGACGAAATCGTCGTCAGCGTGCGCCGCGTCTCCGACATCATGGGCGAAATCAGCAGCGCCAGCTCCGACCAGACGCACGGCATCGAGCAAATCAACCAGGCCATGGTGCAAATGGACCAGGTCACCCAGTCCAACGCCGCGCTGGTCGAAGAGGCCGCTGCCGCCGCCCAGTCGCTGGAACGCCAGGCCCAGGCGCTGGTACAAACGGTGAGCGTGTTCCGCCTAGAGGGCGATGAGGGCGCCGCCGCCACGGCCAGCGCCCCGCGCAGCACACGCGCCCTGCCTGCGGCTTGAAGCTATGGCAGCCCCCTTGTTCCCTTCCACCACTTTGAGGAGCCGCACGCATGGCGTACTTTGAATGGGCCCAGGACATGGTGATCGACGACGGCCCGATCGATGCCGACCACCGCCGCCTGATCGACCAGGTCAACGAACTGCACACCGCCACCAGCCAAGGCCAGGGCCACAGCGTGGTGGGCCAGCTGCTAGAGCAGCTCCTGGCCGACACCGCCGAGCACCTGCGCCAGGAAGAGCGCCAAATGCAGCAGGCCGGCTACCCGCACATGGATAGACACCGCATGGGCCACGACCGCTTTGAGGCCGAGCTGCGTGCGCTGCAGGCCAAATACCAAAGCGGTAGCATCACCGTCGCCTCGCAGCTCTCGACGCTGCTGCGCGACTGGCTGTCGCTGCACATTCGGCGCAACGACAAAGAGCTGCGCCAGTTCCTGCAAACCCAGCGCCGCAGCCCCCGCCGCACCAGCTAAAGACCGCTGCGCCTCTCTCGCCTGACCCTGCACCCGCGCAGGCCGCGATCTTTCGCAGGCGCTGTGCGGGGCGGGGCTTTTCTTTTGGTTTGGATGACTGCACCTTTCACCCCCACCGGCCTGCAAGGGCCCTGGCGCCGCTTTGTCTTCGTGGCACTGTACGAGTTGTTTGCCATTGCGGCGGCCAGCATGCTGTTCATGCTCATTGGGCAGCAGCCCGGCGCATCGGGCGCCATGGCCGTGGTGGCCTCGGCGCTGGCCATTGCCTGGAACATGACCTTTAACCATTTCTTTGAGCGTTGGGAGCTGCGCCAGCCCGTGCGCGGGCGCTCGGTGCGCCGCCGCATGGCCCATGCACTGGGCTTCGAGGGGGGGCTGGCACTGATGCTCATCCCCCTGATGGCCTGGTGGTTCGGCGTCAGTCTGTGGGAAGCCACGCTGATGGAGGCGGGCCTGCTGGTGTTCTTCTTGCTCTATACCTACGCCTTCAACTGGGGCTTTGACCGCATCTTTGGGCTGCCCGCCAGCGCCCAGCAGCGCCCCCAGCACCAGCCCTCCAGTGCCCAGTAGTGCTCTTTTTTTAAGAGCTGCTTGCGCTTGACTGGCAAGGGTTTGAGGCCAACTTTTCTTAAAAAACGGGGCGGCTGTGCTCTGGGGCGCGCCACGCCGTGCCGCCATTGGGTACAGTGGCAGCGCTCGGCCACCCCCCAGCCCGGTACGGGACGCCGACTCTAGGAAAGGCCACAGCCATGTACAAGACCCGTTCTATCGTCGCCAGCACTGCGCTGGCGTGGCTCGTCGTTGCGCCAGGCAGCGCCCAGGCCCAGCAGAAAATGCGCCCCGGCCTGTGGGAGCACCACGTCAGCATGAAAAGCCAGAGTGGCCAGATGGAAGCCGCCATGGCCGAGATGCACAAGTCCATGGCCAGCATGCCGCCCGAACAGCGCAAGCAAATGGAGCAGATGCTGGCCCAGCAGGGCGTGAGCCTGGGCCCCCAGGGCCAGGCGGTGAAGGTCTGCGTGACCAAAGAGCAGGCCGAAGCAGACCATCTTCCGCAGCAAGAAGGCTGCACGCAAAACGTGCAGCGCATCAACGCCAGCACCATGAAAGTGAGCTTCAGCTGCAAGGGCGGGCCGGGCGAGCCGCCATCGAGCGGTGAGGGCACGGTGACCATGCAAGGCCCCACAGCCTACAGCGGCCAATTTCGCCTCACCACCCACCACCAGGGCAAACCCGAGCGCATCGACATGACGCAATCGGGCAAGTGGCTGTCCGAGCGCTGCCCCACCCCCTGAAGCACGCCAAATTGCTCCTGATTCAGGAGCTGCTTGCGCTTGCTAGATAAGGGTTTGAGGCTGGTTTGATGCTTGAAAAATCAACCAGCTAGGCCGTTTGCCGTGCCGCTGGGCGTTGGGGGCCACCCGCTGGCAGCTGAAGGGACGTTTTACCCATTAAATCGGCCTCAAAGCCTTGCTGGATAAGCGCAAGCAGCTATGGTTTTTGAGGTTTTTGCGGATGGGAAGTCTCTGTAATGCAACAACGCCTCGCAAAAGGGATGCGGAGAATATCGCGCCTATTCTCTGCATTTCATGCGGAGAATGACGGCCTTGTGCGGTGGATGGGGTGTTTAATCGCCGTATGAATAGCGGAGAAAAACTCTACATCTGGCAGTCTGCAGACTGGCCGAACTGGCGCTACGACCTGTCTGTGCTGATGGAGCCGCTGACGCAGGTCAGTCGTGCCCAAGGGCTGCTGCTGGGCCGTCTGGCCGATGTGGGCATGGCGTTGCGCGATCAGGCCAGTCTTGCGGCTTTGACCGAGGATGTGGTGAAAACCAGCGAGATCGAAGGCGAAGTGCTGAACGTGGCGTCCGTGCGCTCGTCCATCGCTCGGCGTCTGGGCGTGGACATCGGCGCAGTGGCCCCGGTGGACCGGCATGCCGTTGAACGAGCGGCAGGTGAAGCTGTTGAACCGGCTACTGGACGGGTTCGACGGCAAGCTCACCAGCAGCAAGTGGGCAGCGATTGCCAAGTGTTCGCCCGACACCGCATTGCGCGACATTACCCAGCTTGTGGAGTTCGGCGTCCTTCAAAAGGCGCCGGGTGGTGGTCGTAGCACGGGTTATGAGTTGGCAGACTGAATGAGCCCCATCGTTGAAGGGCGGCAAGCGCAAGAAGCTCCTTTTTGAGGAGCAAATTTCAGCCAGTTTCAGGTCGCTGCAGGTGCTTTGTAGTGGCGCAAGGCGCTGGCAAAGGCCAGCATCCCCAGCAAGTAGCACAGGGCGGTGCTCAAGGCCAGCGCCCAGCGCAGGGCCTCGTTGGCGAACTGCGGCACCAGCACGTCGCTGAGCACGCCAATCGCCAAGGGGCCCAGGCCAGCGCCCAGCATGGTCAGCCCGAGGTTGAAAATGGCGATCGTCGTGGCACGGCGGTGCGGTGCCACGATTTCTGCCAGCACGGTATAGACGGGCGCCGTCCACCACACGGCCGTGATGCCAAACAGCATGTAAAACACAATGCCCACCGGCACTGCCCACGGCCCCAGCATGAACACCTCGCCCGCAGGCAGGCTGTAAAAAGCCAGTCCGGTGGGAATGGACAGCAGACAGCCCAGCGCCGGTACACCCACGCGCCAGCGTGCGTCGCGGCGCGACAGCGTGTCGCACAGCCAACCGGCCAGCAGCGCGCCCAGCGCCGCCATGGCCCCACCCAGCAGGCCCATGATGGCGCCCGCACCCTGCAGCGTCATGCCGTGTGAGCGCACCAAAAAGGCGGGTGTCCAGATGCCAATGCCATAACCGGCAAAGCCCATCATCAAGCCTGCCAACGTGATGCGCACAAAGGTCTTGGAGGCCCACAGGTCGCGCAGCAGCAGGCGCAGCGGCTCTTGGGCGCTACCAGCAGCTGCCGTAGCCTCCCAGCGCCCGCGCTGGGGCTCTACGCCGGTGTAGCGCAGCAGCAGCGCCACGGCAATGCCGGGCAGGCCCATCCACAAAAAGGCGGCTCGCCAGCCGTAGTGATGGGCAATCCAGCCGCCCAGCGTCAGGCCAAACAAAATGCCCAATTGCGGCCCAATCCAGTACACCCCCATGGCCCGGCCACGCAGTTGCGGCGGGTAATGGTCGGCAATCATCGACATGGAGGGCGAGGTGCCTCCGGCCTCGCCCACGGCCACGCCCACGCGCGCCAGCGCCAGCGACCAGTAGCCGCCCGCCATGCCGCACAGCGCCGTCATGGCGCTCCAGGCGGCGCAGCAGTAGGCCACGAAGTTGCGGCGGTTGGCGCGGTCGGCGTAGCGGCCAAAGGGAATCGCCAAGGTGCTGTAAAACAGCGCAAAGGTCAGCCCCGACAGCAGTCCCATGGCGGTGTCGGAGACCTGAAACTCGCGCTTGATGGGCTCCATCAAGATGCCCATGATCTGGCGGTCGATGAAGCTCATCGTGTAAACCGCCAGCAAGATGATCAGGGTGTAATGGCTGCGCCAGCCGTAGGCTGCACGCACGCCAGCCGGGGTGGGCGTGGCGGTCGTGCCGGAAAGTGGGTTCATGGTTGCCTCGCAAATAGTTTGCAGGCAGGTTGACAGCAAGAGCGTGTCAACACATCCCCCAAACGGACGCCCCGCGCGAAAACCCCAACGCGGCGGCGAGCACTGTGCCACCACCCCAGTGGCTGGGGCCTGGGCTTATTCTTTAGTGCCCAGCCAGGCCACGCTGTTGAGGAAAATGCGCACCAGCTCCATTTGGCGGCGCACCCCGGTCTTGGAAAAAATCGAGCGCAGGTGGGCACGCGCCGTGTTGCGGCGAATGTTCAGCGCCTCGGCTGCCTCTTCGAGCGACATGCCGTTGGCCAGCTGAATGGCCAGCATGGTCTCGGCTGGTGTGAGTTGGAACAGCTGCTGCGCCAGCTTCACGGGCGGCTGCGTTTTGCCTTCCGAATCGCGCACGAACACGGCCACTGCCGGGCGTTGTTTGCCTTCGGTCCACTGGTCGGGCGAGATGCTTTGCACCACGATGCCCCAGCTCAACTGGCCCGAGGGGCGGCTGACGGACATGGCCTCGGTGAGGCCCATTTTGGTGGATTCGGGGTGGGCCTGCGCGTCTTTGATCATGCGCTGGAGCTTGCGGTTGTCGTTGGCGTAGGTGGCTTCGAGTTGTTTGCCGACGATGCGCAGGCCGTCTTGCAAGTCCAAGATGGCGTTGGCCGCCGGGTTGCATTCGATGACGTTGCAGTCTTTGTCCAGCACCACCACGCCGACCATGAGCTGCGTCATGGCGCGGCTGTACAGCGAGATGACTTTGCGGTCTTGGTGGATGGATTGGTGCAGGTTCAACGCGCGCTTGATGTGCGGAATCAGGCGCCGCCCCAGCTCTTTGTCGGCTGCGGAAAAAGGCGGGGACTTCAGGCCACGAATGACGCGAAAGCCGTAAATCTCGCCGTCGCGCGTGACGATGTCGGCAGCCATGACGTGGTGCACGTCGTGCGGCGCACACCAGTCGCGGTAATAGGCCGAGGCGCGCCACTCGGAGTCGGGCAGCACGTCGCTGTTGGTCACCAGGCGGTCGGGCTGCATACCGGTGAAGGGGCTGACGGTGAGGCTGGGCGTGCGCGTCTCCAGGTTGCGCCGCCCCTCACTGACGGAGACGATCAGGCCCGAATCTTCCGCCGTCACGGTGCGCACAATGAGCGATGCGTAGTTGCCACGCAGCTCTACACGCATGGCATCGAGGCAGTCTTCCCAGCCCTCGGGATGCAAGGCCGCTTCATACAACCGATCCAAGATCAGGCTGAAGCGGTCCAGGGTGATGGACTCAGAGGCAGGAGGGTCGCTGGGGCAAGGGTCAGGGTCGGTCATGGACTGAAAAAAACGGTGCGACAGCAAAGGGTGCCCAGTGTAGGGGAGGGCTAACTCTCCTACGCCCATGTGGGATACCCACACCGTGCAAGCCCGCGCCCCCGGCGGCCCGCTTACAGCGCTGTGACCAGCACCGCCATGCGCCCGCCATCCACGGGCAACGAAGCACCCGTGATGTAGCTGGCCTCATCGCTGGCCAAAAACAAAATGGCGTTGGCCAGGTCTTCGGGCTGGCCCACTCGGCCCATGGGGATGAGTTTTTCCGTGGCCTTGCGGCTTTCCTCGGTGGCCAACATACCGGCGGTGGCGGGGGTTTCGACCACAGCAGGAATGACCACGTTCACGCGGATGCCTTGCGGCGCGCCTTCAGCCGCTGCCGCGCGCGAGAGGTTGTCCACCGCCGCTTTGGCTGCGCTGTAGCCGGCCATCCACGGTGTGCCGAGCTGGCCGCAAATGGAGGACACGTTGACGATGGAGCCGCCACGCTCTTTCATCAGGCGCATGGCTGTGCGGGTGCCCCAGAAGGTACCGTCCACCGTGGTCTGGAAGTTGGCGTGCCAGTCGGCCGTGGTCATGGCTTCCAACGCGCCCCAGGTGTAGGCCATGGCGTTGTTCACCAAAATATCCAGGTGGCCGTGGCGCTGTGCAGCTGCTTCAATGGCGCCCACGTACTGGGCTTCGTTGCCCACGTCGGCCACCACGGCTTCGGCTTTGCCACCGGCTGCGCGAATGGCAGCGACCACCGCATCCAGCGGCTCTTGGCGGCGCCCACAAATCACCACGGTGGCGCCCTCTTGCGCCATGCGTTGCGCCGTAGCGGCGCCAATGCCGCTGCCGCCGCCCGACACAAAGGCCACTTTGTCTTGCAGTCTGTTACCCATGTTGTCTCGCTCCTGATCGCTGTGAAATTACAAAAAGGCGCTGCCGCCGTTGACGGCGACGCTTTGGCCTGTGACGAAGCCGCTGTCATCGCTGGCCAGGAACACGGCCACTTTGGCGATGTCTTCTGGCTCGGCCATGCGCCCCATGGGCACACCGGCGATGATGGCGTCGGCCCACTCTTGTGGAATGCCTTGCATCATGGGCGTGTTGGTGGGCCCAGGCACCAGGGTGTTGACGCGCACGCCGCTCTTGGCTAGCTCTTTGGCCATCACGCGTGTCAGGCCCATCAGCGCAGCCTTGGAAGTGACGTAGTGCGCTGGCCCATCGCCGCTCACGGCCGAGGTGCTGCCAACGTTCACCACCGTACCGCCGCCGGTTTTCAGCATGGCGCGCACGGCTGCGCGGGCGCAGTAGAACGCGCCGTTAAGGTTCACGCCGATGACGCGTGCCCAGGCTTCGTCGCTCATTTCGGTGAAGCTGTCCATGCCGCCGGTACCGGCGTTGTTCACCAGCACATCCACACGGCCACGCAGCGCCAGCACTTCATCGACCAGGACATTCACTGCAGCGGCATCTGCCACGTTCAGCGCGCGTGCCAGGTGCTGCTCGCCGCAACCCTCCAGGGTCTGCTGTGCGGCTTCCAGGTTCAAATCGAGCGCGACGACGATCGCGCCCTCTGCGGCAAACTGGCGCGCGATGGCCCGGCCCATGCCTTGGCCAGCGCCCGTCACCAGCGCTACTTTGTCTTTGAGTTTCATGCTTGCTCCGATGTATTGAGTGCCAGGTTCCACAACCCGTCGGCACAAGCGTAGGGACAGCAGCGCAGTGCGCCATCGTCCGATGGGACTAGCCCGGCGGCGCTGCCTGCAGGGCGCGCAGCCAGCGGTACAGCGTGCGCTCGCTGATGCCCAGCGCCCGAGCCTGTGCAGCGCGGCTGGCACCGGGCTGCTGCTGCACCTGGCGCAGCGCCTGCGCCTGCCACTGCGCCAGGCTGGCAGGCGTGGCGGCGCTGGCAGAACTGGGTGCTGCCGGTGCAGGGGGGGCTGGCGTGCCTGCCACATCCGGGCCGCTACCCAAGACGGCACGGGCGGGCCCTTGCTCGAACGACAGCGCCCGCTCGATGGTGGAGCCATCGATCACTTCCCCGTCGGTGAGCAAGGCAGCGCGTTCGAGCACGTTGCGCAGCTCGCGCACATTGCCCGGGAAAGGCTGGCACGCCAGGCATTGCAGCGCCTGGGCCGACAAACCCAGCGCCCGCCCCGGCGCCACCCGCTGCAGCAGGGCCTGGGCCAGCAGCGGAATGTCCCCAGCGCGCTCGCGCAGGGCGGGCAAGGTGATGGGAAAGGTGCTCAGGCGGTAGTACAGGTCTTCCCGAAAGCGCCCGGCACGCACCATGGCGCGCAGGTCGCGGTGGGTGGCGGCAATCAGGCGGATGTCGGCACGGCGCAGCTCGGTCTGGCCCACGCGCCGGTAGGTGCCGCTTTCCAGCAAGCGCAGCAGCTTGACCTGCATGGTCAGGGGAATGTCGCCCACTTCATCGAGGAACAGCGTGCCGCCCTGTGCCGCTTCCACCAGCCCGGCACGCGCCATGTGGGCACCGGTGAACGCGCCTTTCTCATGGCCGAACAGCTCGCTCTCGAACAGTGTTTCGGGCAGGCTGGCGCAGTCCACCACCACCAGCGGGCGGGCTGCACGCGCGCTGGCCGCATGGATGGCACGCGCTGCCAGCTCTTTGCCCGTGCCCGACTCACCCAGCAGCAGCACGCTGGCGTGTGCCGGGCCCACGCGCGCAATCAGCTCCAGCAGGGCCTGGAACGGCGGCGAGCGCCCCAGCATGGGCACACTGGCCGGGCCTTCGTCGGCACGGCCAGGGCGCGGTAGGGGCTCCATTTTTTCCAAAAAGAACTGCACCTGGCCCTGGGCATCGCGCAAGGGCAGCAGCTCGATGTGTACGTAGTCTTCACCCTGGCAGGTGTGGTGCAGGTGCAGCACGCGCTCGCGCTGGCCACTGCGCAGCGCACGCGCCAGCGGGCAGCTCTCGCCCGCCTGGTCACATGGCACGGCAGAGTGGTGCGACACCTCGTGGCAGGTGCGCCCGAGCACCCCCTGGCCCTGGCCATACTGGCGCAGATAGGCTGGGTTGGCCGCCAGGATGCGGTAATACCGGTCGAACAAGATGTGCGGCTCGGGCAGGGACTGCAACCACGCCAGCACCGTCACCGCCACCGGGGCAGGAGTGGGGGTGGGCTGCAGCGGCTGGGCCAGGGCGTGGATTTCTGCGGGCAGGGGCATGGCGCACATAGTGCCACAAGAGCGCCACCTGACGCCGCCATTCTGGCGGTCGCTCTACCTAATGCTGTCATTTTGTCAGTTACTGACGCCCGGCCTGCATACAAGCGCGCGCGCCCTTCATCCGCAGTCTGCGCTAAATCTTTGTCAAAAATAGACTTTTTCTTGCTTTGAGCAGATCACGGCACATTGGCACGGGTCTTGATAGGAGACAAGAAAAGCCTCCGTATGCAGCGCAGCAAGGTGGTGGATGTCCGCAAGAGCTGGTGTCTGCTTTAGGCCGCTTGAGGATGCGGTCTTTACCTCGGGCCATTGCGTGGCGGCTGTTACCCTTGCTGCAGTGCTTTGTCGATTTTTTTCTTCCCCACACCATGACAGAACCACCCCAAAACACCACCACCCCCAGCGGCAAATTCATTCCCCTGTACCAGGCTAAAAGCAAGGTGTACCCGCGCTCCATTGATGGCGTGTTCAACCGCTGGCGCTGGGTCATGGTGTGGATCACCCAGCTGGTGTTCTACGGCCTGCCCTGGCTGCAGTGGGGCGAGCGCCAAATGGTGCTGTTTGACCTGGAGGCGCGGCGCTTTTACCTCTTTGGCCTGGTGCTGTACCCGCAGGACTTCATCTACCTGACGGGGCTGCTCATCATCTCGGCGCTGTCGCTGTTTTTGTTCACCGCTGTGGCTGGGCGGCTGTGGTGTGGCTTCACCTGCCCGCAAACCGTCTATACGGAAATCTTCATGTGGTTGGAAAACCGCATTGAAGGCGAGCGCAGCACGCGCATGCGCCTGGACAAAGCGCCCTGGACTTCCTGGGAAAAAATCTGGCGCAAGAGCGCCAAGCAACTGGCCTGGGTGGCCGTGGCGCTGTGGACGGGCTTTACCTTCGTGGGCTTTTTTGTGCCGATCCGCGCGCTGGGCAGCGAAATTTTGGCGCTGCAAGGCTCCTGGCAAATCTTCTGGATGCTCTTTTACGCCTTCGCCACCTACGGCTTTGCCGGCCATATGCGCGAGCAGGTGTGCAAGTACATGTGCCCCTACGCACGCTTTCAAAGCGCCATGTTCGACAAGGACACGCTCATCGTCACCTACGACAGCGCGCGTGGCGAGCCGCGCGGCGCACGCAGCAAGAAGGTGGACGCCAAGGCTGCCGGCCTGGGCGACTGCATTGACTGCTCGCTGTGCGTGCAGGTGTGCCCCACGGGCATCGACATTCGCAACGGCCTGCAGTACGAATGCATTGGCTGCGGCCTGTGCGTGGACGCGTGTAACAGCGTGATGGACAAGGTGAACTACCCGCGCGGCCTCATTCGCTTTGCCACGCAAAACGCCATGACGCAGCACTGGGGCCGGGCCGAGATCGTGCGCCGCGTGCTGCGCCCGCGCGTGCTGTTTTACAGCAGCGTGCTGGTGGGCCTGAGCGTAGCCATGCTGGTGAGCATGGCCACACGGGTGCCCCTCAAGGTTGATGTGGTGCGCGACCGCGCGGCGCTGTCGCGCATGGTGGCAGGAGGCAAGCTGGAGAACGTCTACAGCCTGCAGATCATGAACGCTACCGAGGCCCCCCAGCGCTACCGCATCAGTGCCACGGGCCTGCAAGAGCTGCAAGTGGCGTCCGATCCCGAGGTGGAGATTGGCCCGGCCGAGTCGCGCTGGGTGTCGGTGCAGTTGCAGATTCCCTACGGCAGTGCCTCCTCGGGCTCGCACCCGGTGTTCTTCGAGGTTCACAACACCGCTGGGGACGACAAGGTGGTGGAAAAATCCGTGTTCCTCGTGCCGCGCTAAAGCCGCGTGCCCCCAGCCTGCCGCCTGCACACGCGGCGGGCTGGCACCCCTCACAGGTCTGGCGGGCCAAGGCCTGGTGCTCTTTCAGTCTTCGCTGGCTTTACCAACGTCAGTGGCAAATTCGCCTGGCACAGCCACGCCCTCGACCGTGAAGACATGGGCATGATCGAACTGGTAGAGGTGGTGGGCTAGACTGACCCTTCAACGTGCCACGCTCCACCCTTGCGGATCGTGGCGCACACCGCCCCCTTCATCTCTAGGAAAGCACACAGATGTTGAACCCACCCGCCCAGCTATTCCCACAACTTCCGCACGCCATCCATCCTTTGCGCACCGCCTTGGCACTGGGCTGCTCCGCTTTGGCTTTGATCGGCTGTGGTGGGGGTTCTGACGATGCGCCGCCGCCATCACCCGCACCAACCCTTGCGGCCCCCACAAACTTCACCTACGAAGTCTATCTTCGCTGGACTGCCACGCCTGGTGCAACCCACTACGAGCTGTATGTAGACCCCGACGGCCCCGGCCCGCTGCCGGAGAGCAAAGCGCCTGCCCGCGACGATAACGGCGGGAACGGCTTTAGCGTCGACGCCTACTCGAAGGATTCACAAATGCTCATGGGCTCCTTCTACGATGGCAACTTCAAGGCCCTGGGCCTGGCCACAACTATCAATGCCACTTACCGCTTGCGTGCGTGCGATGCCCAAGGATGCGGCAGCTTTACCGCACCCATCGGCCAGGAATACAGCTACGAATTGCCTTCCGGAAGGGTTCCGATCTCCCATTCGCAATCCAAAGACGGGCTGACACTCGCCATCCGTCACAGTGACTACGATAAAAAAATATACGAGGTCGTTGTTTTCACACGCAGCAGCCTTGCCCATCCATGGCAGCAGCAGGCGGTGCTGCCCTCCGGCTACGGCTCGCTCGCACTGTCTGACGATGGCAACACCCTGGCCACCACTGGGTCGGTGCCATCCGAAGGTACGTCCCCCGCCAGTACACGCACTCGCATTTACCAGCGCAGCGGCACCACCTGGAGCGAGCAAGCCTCTCTCGACTACAGCAACCTCCGTGCGGACTGCCTGCTGCAGCCATGCGGTGCGGGTGTCCATGACTCAAAACTGTCCGCCGACGGTAACGTGCTGGCTCAGTCGATCAGTTTCTACACCCCAGCCACAGGCAAGTACACGGCTGGCGTCGTGATTCATGCCCGCAGCGGCGCGACCTGGTCTCAACAAGCCCTGTTAGAAACCGGCGATCACTCTGCCTACATCATGGCTCTGGCTCGTGATGGTAAGACCTTGGCGGTAAACCAGGGGAGTGATTACAGTCCTCCCTCCTTCGCCCTGGTTTTCGCCCAGCAAAGTAACGGCACCTGGAGTCAGCAAGCCCGCATTCCGGTAGGCACCATGTACATGATGTTAGGGGTCCCACCTCAGGTAGGCGGTATGCAACTGTCCGACGACGGCAACACCCTGGCTGTCTTGGCGTTGCATTGGAGCACCTCTGGACCCGCTGTCCAAGCCGCTGATCTTTCGTGTGACCCCATGTCGGGGGGTGGACTTTACATGACATTGTTTACCCGCAACGGCACAGCATGGCAGCGGCAAGCCGCAATCTTGCCCAATACTTCCGGCCGCCGTGGATGGGCGCTGGCCCGCGATGGCAATGCCCTGCTCTACGATAACGAGCTGTTCACACGCAGCAACGGCGTCTGGACTTGCCCTTGATGGGCTGATCAGCCGTCACTTTTAAGCATCAAAATGACCACAAGCCGTTGCTGAGCAAGCGCTAGCAGCTATCGCAAACATAGCGATAGCTGCCCCTGCGTGGTGGCTTACACCACGGGTGTTGGCACCGGCAAACCGTTGAAATGCGCGGTCAGGTTGGCGAATGTCAGATCCTGCATGGCCTGTACGGTGGCCCCGGTCATGCTCGCGATGTGTGGAGTCAAGACCACGTTCTCCAGTGCCAGCAGCCCTTGTGCAATATGCGGCTCATGGCAGAACACATCGAGCCCGGCGGCCAAAATGTGGCGCTCTTGCAAGGCCTCTAGCAGGGCCTCTTCATCGACGATGGAGCCCCGCCCGACGTTGATCAGCACGCCTGCCGGGCCCAGTGCGGCCAACACGTCACGGTTGATCAGGCCCCGGGTTGCTGCGCCGCCGCTGGCACACACCACCAGAAAATCCACACCCGCTGCCAGGGTGCGTACATCTGCACACCAGCGATAAGCCACGTCGCTTTTGGGTGCGCGCCCGGTGTAGGAAATGTCCATGCCAAAAGCCAGTGCGCGTGTGGCCACGGCACGGCCGATGCGGCCCAGACCCACAATCCCCAGGCGTGCACCGTAGACGCGCCGTGTCATGCCATAGCGTCCGCTGGGCCACGCTCCTCGGGCATTTCCTCCTCGCCCAGGCAGCTTCCCACACCCCGCAAACGCCCGAACCAATCGCGCTCGCGTGCGCTGGTCGAAGCCGTGGCGCAGGCCTGTCTGCATATCCTGGATGAAGAGGGAGAAGAGGCCCTGACCGTGGCGCGTATTGCCGAAGTGTCAGGCGCTGCCGTTGGCTCTATCTACCAGTACTTTCCCAACAAAGACGCCATCGTGGCGATGCTGTACGAGCGCGTTCTCGACCAGGAATCCGAAGAGTTGTTGCGCATGCGCGAACGGCTCGCTGGGGTAGCACTGGCCGTTGCTACAGATGTACGCGCATGAAATCAACACCCCGCATCCTGCCTTGGCAGCTTATTTGCTCGGCCAAGGCTTGCGCAGCGTGATTCGCTCGGTACTGGAAGACGTGCCGGCGCAGCTTGAGTCGCCAGCCTTGCTCGATAGCTTGGTCGCCATGGCGCTAGGCTGCCTGCGCATGGCGCCAGCGCACCTCAGTGAAGAGCCTGTGGGACAGGCTCTGAGCAGGAGCTAGGGGGTGTTGGCCAAAGAGCACCGTAGCGCTCTTTGGCATAGGGCTGCTTAGATCGTACGGCCTGCGTGGTGGCCGCTGTGCATGGCGCCTTCGATGTAGCCCAGCGCGGCGCTGTCGCCCAGGCGGCGCACGGGCAGCGAGGTCAGTGCCTGCAGCTGCTCGGCCACGCGTGCATCGGGCTCGGCACCCAGGGCCAGCACCACCGAATCGGCCTCGGTGCTTTGGCCTTCGCCCTTCTTGTTGAGCCAGACCACTTGTTTGCGCTCAATGCGCTGCACTTGCGCCTGCAGGTGCAGTTGGCCATGGTCTTGCACGGCCTCGATGACGCGCCAGCGGCGCACGATGGGCAGCTCGGTGCCAGCGTGCGTGCCGGGCTCCAGCACCGTCACCTGGCGGCCACGGGCCAGCAAAAATTCCGCCAGCTCCAGCCCCACCAGGCCGCCGCCAATGATCACCACGCGCTTGCCCAGGGGCATCCACAGCTTGGACAGGCCTTGGATGGCCTGGGTGCTGTCCGTCACGCCCAACATGCCACCGGCTTTGAAGAGGGCGCGTTCGGCCAGGCTCAGCTTGGCTTTGGCGATTTCCTCGGCACCGTCACCCGTCATCAGGCGGCGCAGCTCGTCACCGCTCCACACGTGGGTTTGCTGCGCGCCTTCGATGGCGGGCGCGGCGCGGCTGGCACCGGTGGCCACCAAAATTTCGTCGGGCTCCAGGCGCTGCAGCAACGCGGCGTCCACGGTGGTGCGCAGCAGCACATCAATGCGTGGGTGCTGCATTTGGCGCACCAGGTAGTCCAGCAGGCGGCCGTTTTCTGGGTAAGCCAGGCCCGCAAAGAACAGCGTGCCGCCCAGGCGGTCGCTGCGCTCGACCAGTGTCACGCGGTGGCCACGCAGCACGGCCATGCGCGCAGCCTCCATGCCTGCAGGGCCACCGCCCACGATCAGCACATGCTTGGCATGTTCTGCAGGCACGATGGGCGCGGTGCTTTCGTGGCCGGTTTGCGCGTTCACGGCGCATTTGATGCCACGGTTGACAAAAATCTCGCTCACGCAGGCGTAGCAGTAAATGCAGGGGCGGATGGCTTCGGGTTGTCCGGCCAGCAGCTTGTTGGGCAGCTCAGGGTCGGCCAGCAGCTTGCGTCCCATGGCAATGAAGTCGGCCTCGCCTGCGCCAATGGCCGCGGCACCGGCCTCGGGCTCAATGCGCCCAGCGACGATGATGGGGATGCGCACCACGCGCTTGAAGGCGTTGGCAAACGCCAGGTAGGCACCGCTTTTTTGCGGAATGGGCGCGTCGGTGAAGTCGCTGCCGCGCGTCAGGCGGGCATAGGAGGAAACGCTGATGGCGTTCACACCCAGTTGTTCGCACAGGCGCGCGGTTTGCAGCGCCTCTTCCAGGGCAATGCCGCCAGGGGTGTGCATTTCTTCGGCATCCAGGCGCACCCAGATGGGGTAGTCGGGGCCCACGCGGCGGCGCACTTCGGTCAGCAGCTCACGCAGCAGGCGGGTGCGGTTTTCATAGCTGCCGCCGTAGCCGTCCGTGCGCTGGTTGAAGTAGGGCGAGAGAAAGCCGGCAATCAGGTAGTTGTGGGCGCAATGCACTTCCACGGCGTCAAAGCCTGCTTGCTGGGCGCGCACGGCAGCGGCGGCGTACCACTCGATCATTTGCGCAATGTCGGCCTCGTCCATGACGCGGTAGCGATCAGGGTGGGGCCCCACGCCCACGAAGGTGGACAGCTCCTGCGGCGTGATGGTGCGCATGGACGCATTGGGTGGCAGTGCGGGCGGCACCGAAGGCACCCACATTTCACGCCCGTGGGCGCGGTCGTTGGCGGCCACCTTGCCGCTGTGGTTGATCTGGATGGCCACCTTGGCGCCATGCACATGCACACGGCGCACCACCTGGGCCAGGGTGGGAATGAAGTCATCGCTGGAAATACCCAGCTGGTGCGGCTCGCTGGTGCCGCTGGGCCACGAGACGGCTGTGGTGCCCAAAATGATCAGGCCTGCACCACCGCGCGCCCGCTCTTCGTAGTAGGCCTGGGTTTTTTCGGTGGCATGGCCATCCAGGCCACCGAAGTTCTCGCCCATGGGCGCCAGGGCGATGCGGTTTTTCAGTTGCAACGAGCCAATTTGGCCGGGTTGCAGCAGGGGGGCGTAAGAGGTGGCCATGGTGTGAAGGATCCAGGTGGGGGTTGTGAAAATCGTGATCCAGCCCCGGGCGGGCGCACGCAGCCCAAGCTAGACAGGGGTCGATTGTGAGAAATCCCCTGCACCCAACATCGTCCATTTGGACGCATCCTGCCCCCCATTTTTGCGCCACAGTGGCGGCCAGTGTGTCGTCTCAAAAGGCTCTAGAAAGAAGGCTGAAAATGAAAATTCTGGTTCCAGTCAAGCGCGTGGTGGACTACAACGTGAAGGTCCGCGTCAAGTCGGACAACACGGGCGTGGACATCGCCAACGTCAAAATGAGCATGAACCCCTTTGACGAAATTGCCGTTGAAGAGGCCGTGCGCCTGAAAGAAAAAGGCGTGGTGACGGAGGTGGTGGCTGTTTCGTGCGGCGTGGCCCAGTGCCAAGAAACGCTGCGCACGGCGCTGGCCATTGGCGCAGACCGCGCCATCCTCGTGGAAACCGACGCTGAGCTGCAGCCGCTGGCCGTGGCCAAGCTGCTCAAGGCGCTGATCGACAAAGAGCAGCCCCAGCTGGTGATTTTGGGCAAACAAGCCATTGACGACGACGCCAACCAAACCGGCCAAATGCTGGCGGCGCTGGCCGATTTGCCGCAAGCCACGTTTGCCTCGAAAGTGGAACTGAGCGCCGACGCCGTGGCCGTCACGCGTGAAATTGATGGCGGTCTGGAGACGCTGCAGCTGACGCTGCCCGCCATCGTCACCACCGACTTGCGCCTGAACGAGCCGCGCTACGTGACGCTGCCCAACATCATGAAGGCCAAGAAAAAGCCGCTGGAGAGCGTCAAGCCCGCTGACTTGGGCGTAGACGTGGCCCCGCGCCTGAAGACCCTCAAAGTGAGCGAGCCCGCCAAGCGCGGCGCAGGCGTGAAGGTGCCCGACGTGGCCACCTTGGTCAACAAACTGAAAAACGAAGCCAAAGTCATCTAAGGCGCGAAGGAGCACACCCCATGACCGCACTCGTCATTGCCGAACACGACAACGCCAGCCTCAAGGCGGCCACGCTCAACACCGTCACTGCTGCAGCTGCCTGCGGCGGCGAAGTACACGTTCTGGTTGCCGGTGAAAACGCCGCAGCCGTGGCCCAAGCGGCCGCGCAAATTCAAGGCGTGAGCAAAGTGCTGCACGCCGACGGCGCCAGCCTCAAAGATGGTCTGGCTGAAAACGTTGCAGCCCAGGTGCTGGCCGTAGCCTCGGGCTACAGCCACCTGCTGTTTGCAGCCACCGCCAGCGGCAAAAACGTCGCCCCGCGCGTGGCCGCCAAGCTGGACGTGGCGCAAATCAGCGACATCACCAAAGTGGTATCTGCCGACACCTTCGAGCGGCCCATCTACGCGGGCAACGCCATTGCCACCGTGCAAAGCAGCGACGCCACCAAAGTGCTCACTGTGCGCGGCACCGGCTTTGACGCCGCTGCTGCCACTGGCGGCAGCGCTGCCGTGGAAAGCGTGGCCGTGGTGGCCGACAGCGGCAAGAGCCGCTTTGTCGGGCGCGAAGTGACCAAGAGCGACCGCCCCGAGCTGACCGCCGCCAAGATCATCGTCAGCGGTGGCCGGGCGCTGGGCAGCAGCGAGAAATTCCAAGAAGTGATGACCCCGCTGGCCGACAAGCTGGGCGCGGCCATTGGTGCCAGCCGCGCTGCGGTGGATGCGGGCTACGCGCCCAACGACTGGCAAGTGGGCCAAACGGGCAAGATCGTGGCGCCTCAGCTGTATGTGGCCTGCGGCATCTCGGGCGCCATCCAGCACTTGGCGGGCATGAAGGACTCCAAGGTGATCGTGGCGATCAACAAAGACCCCGAAGCGCCCATCTTCGCCGTGGCCGACTATGGCCTGGAGGCGGATTTGTTCACCGCCGTGCCGGAATTGGCAAACGCCCTGTAAAAGCGTTTTTAAGCAAAAAGGGCCTCTAAGGCCCTACCGGCAAGCGCTGGCAGCTATTGAAACCATAGCTGCTAGCGCTTTCTTTTTCGGGGGCACCCAGGCCCCCAAGTGCTGGGTTCAGCGCCCCAGCTCTTTGGCGCTGACGCCCGCAATGCCCCAGTTTCCCTTGGGCACTTCGGTGATCAACACCCGCACATTGGCGATGGGGGCACCTGTGGCCTCGACCAGAGCCTGCGAGACTTTTTCAATCACCGCTTTTTTCTGCTCTTCGGTACGGCCTTCGATCATGTGAATCTGGGCAAAAGGCATGTTTTTTCTCCTGAGGATGGGGTCAGTAGGGGGGGAGTGTCTCAGGCGAAACGCAGGCCCACGCTGCCCATGCCTTGCACGCGCAGCGTGACGTTGTCGCCCGCATTCACGGCCACGGCTTCGGTCACGCCGCCCGACAAAATCAGGCTGCCTGCGGGGATTTCCTGGCCACGGCGGCCCAGGTGGTTGGCCAGCATGGCAATAGCGGCGGCGGGGTGGCCCAGCACGGCAGCACCGGCGCCCAGGGCGACGGGTTCACCGTTCTTTTCCAGCACCACGCCCACGGTGCGCAAGTCCACCTGCTCGGGGCGGATGGCTTGGCCTCCGACGACAAAGCGCGCGGCCGAGGTGTTGTCGGCCACCACGCTCTTGAGGTCAAACTTGAAGTCGCGGTAGCGGCTGTCGATCACTTCAATGCCGGGCATCACAAACTCGGTGGCAGCCAGCACAGCGCCAATGTGGCAGCCTGGGCCTTTGAGCGCGTGCTTGAGCACGAAGGCAATTTCGGGCTCCACCTTGGGGTGGATCAGCTCCGAGACGTTCACCGTGGCGCCTTCGGACACCACGTACTCATCGACCAGGAAGCCGAACACCGGGTCGGTCACGCCCATTTGCTTCATCTTGGCGTGCGAGGTCAGGCCCGCTTTCAGGCCCACCACGCGCGCGCCGCGTGCCAGCTTGCGCTGCAGGATCACGTCCTGAATGGCGTAGGCATCGTCCCAGTCCATGTCGGGGTGGTCGTTGGTGATCTTGGGGGTGTCTTTGGCCTGCAGTTGGCAGTTTTCCAGGTGCTCGGCCAGTTGGGCGATGGTTTCGGGGGACAGGGCCATGGGAAATGCTCCAAAAGGGTCACAAGCGTGCGGGCTGCGCAGGTGGTGGTTCAAGGTCAGGCCGCATGCTTCAAGGGTCAAATTGGCTGCCAGGGCTTACTGAGCAAGCGCAAGCAGCTATGAAATAAAGAGCGCCCAAGAGGCTGGGCGCTCTGGGGTAGCGCCCCTTAGGCGGGCAGCTTGAGGCCGCGCTCGCGCGCCATGGTCAAGGCGGTGTCCTCGATCATGTCTTCCTGCCCACCCACCATGCCACGGCGGCCCAGCTCCACGAGCAGGTCACGCGCAGGGATGCCGTACTTCTTCTCGGCGCGCTTGGCAAACAGCAAGAAGCTGCCATACACCCCGGCGTAGCCCAGCGTGAGCGCATCGCGGTCAATGCGAATGGGGAAGTCCATCAGCGGCACCACCAGGTCTTCGGCCACGTCTTGGATCTTCCACACGTCCACACCGGTGTCGATGCCCATGCGGTCGAGCACGGCCACCAGCACCTCCAGCGGCGTGTTCCCGGCGCCTGCGCCCAGACCAGCGGCAGCCGCATCAATGCGGTTGGCACCGGCTTCAATGGCGGCAATCGAGTTGGCCACACCCATGGCCAGGTTGTGGTGGCCGTGAAAGCCCAGCTCGGTCTCAGGCTTCAAGGCTGCGCGCACCGCAGCAATGCGCTCCTTGACCTGCTCGGGCAGCAAGTAGCCTGCCGAGTCGGTCACGTAGATGCAGTTGGCGCCATAGCCTTCCATCAGCTTGGCTTGCTTGACCAAACCTTCCGCGCTGTTCATGTGCGCCATCATCAAAAAGCCCACCGTGTCCATGTCCAGCTTGCGCGCCATGGTGATGTGCTGCTCAGAGACGTCCGCCTCGG
>JAYRPZ010000002.1:0-1584 GCA_041910915.1 Acidovorax sp. | reverse complement strand
GCCATGCACCCGCTGACCCTGCTGGCGTTTGGCATGTATGGCGAGGTGCTGCCCAACCAGAACGGCGCGCCCGTGCGTCTGGTGGTGCCATGGAAGTACGGCTTCAAGAGTGCCAAGAGCATCGTCAAGATCCGCTTCGTCGAGAAAGAGCCTGGCACCGCCTGGAACAAGGCCGCGCAGCAGGAATACGGCTTTTATTCCAACGTGAATCCCAACGTGGACCACCCCCGCTGGAGCCAGGCCACCGAGCGCCGCATTGGCGAAGACGGCCTGTTTGCCAAGAAACGCAAGACGCTGATGTTCAACGGCTATGAGGCCCAGGTGGGTCAGTTGTATGCCGGCATGGACCTCAAGAAGTTCTACTGACATGCGGGCTGATACAAGCCCGCAGCGCCCCTCCGGCACGCAGGGCGACTGGCGCAAGGCGCTGCTGCACCCCGCCGCCAAGCCCATCTTATTTTGCGCGGCGCTGCTGCCCGCGGTGTGGCTGGTGGTGGCTGCGACTACCAACCAGCTGGGTGCCAACCCGGCCGAGGCGCTGATCCGCTCCACGGGTGACTGGGCTTTGCGCGCGCTGTGCGTGGTGCTGGCCTTGACCCCGCTGCGTGTGGCGTTTGCTGTGCCGGCACTCGCGCGCTGGCGGCGCATGTTGGGGCTGTTTGCGTTCTTCTACGCTTTCTTGCATGTGCTCAGCTACAGCTGGCTGGACATGGGGCTGGACGTGCCAGACATCCTGGCCGACATCGCTAAGCGGCCCTTTATCCTGGTGGGCACGCTGGCCTTTTTGGTGCTGTTGGCGTTGGCGGCCACCTCGTTCCAGCGGGCTATCCGGGTGCTGGGGGGCAAGCGCTGGCAGGCGCTGCACCGCTCGGTGTACGCCGCAGCCTTGCTGGCGGTGCTGCATTTCTTCTGGATGCGCGCTGGTAAAAACAACTTTGCCGAAGTGGCACCTTATGCCGCCATCATCTCGGCGCTGCTGGGCTGGCGGCTGTGGCGCAGGCTGAAGGGGTGATGCGCTGATCTGGCCAATTCCCTTGAAGTGCTGAAGTTGCTACATATTTTGTAGCTGCTTGCGCTCATTGGATGGGCGCTATAGGCCCATTCCTCTCGAATGCTCCGTGTTGATGGCGCGCTCCTCTTGCGATAGGTGCTTGGGATAAGTTAATCGCACGAACTTCGTGTTCCACGAAGTTCGTGTAAACTGGCTTCCATGAAAAACGTCACCATCACGATGGACGACACCGTGGCCGAGTGGGTTCGCGTCGAGGCGGCCAAGCGCGGCAGCAGCGTCTCGCGCCTCATGGGTGAATGGCTGGCCGAAAAAATGCGCCAGGAAGACGCCTACGCCCAGGCCATGCGCGAGGCGCTGGCGTTTGAGACCTGGGGCGCGTCATCAGGCCCCTATGTGCCCCGCGAGACATTGTTCCAGCGATGAGCACCACCCCCATCTTTGTAGACACCGAAGTGTTGCTCGCCAGCGTGGACGAGCGCGACCCGCAGCGCCAGGCGCGTGCGCGCGAGTGGCTCACTTTTTGCTGGCAAACGCGCAGCGGGCGCATCAGCTCGCAGGTGCTCAACGAGTTG
>JAYRPZ010000001.1:0-1585 GCA_041910915.1 Acidovorax sp. | reverse complement strand
GGCGTGGTCTCACCACTGCGCGCCAAAGGCTTGGCGCAGTTCTTCGATCTGGGGCTCGTTCAGCGGCGTGGGGCGGGGCTGGCAGAGCATCCACAGGCGCGCGGTTTCTTCCAGCTCTTCCAGCACGGCCATGGCGGTAGCGGGCGTGTCATGCCACACGTTGGGCCCCAGGCGCGCCAGCATCACGGCGCGCACGGGGCTGCCTTGGGCGGCATAGCGGGTGATGGTCTGTGCCACCAGCGCTGCCGCTGCAGCATCACCGGGGCGGTGGTAGGGGATGTGCGGCACGCGGCCCACCTTCATCACAAAGTAGGGCGTGATGGGGGGCAGCAATTGCGCATCGGGCGACAGCTGGCCATCTGCAGCGGTGTCGGCTTGCAGCGAGCAGGCGACCAGGTGTGTGCTGTGCGTGTGGATCACGCAGCGCGCTGGGGCTGCCGTAGAAGCCGAGGCCTCGTAAATCTGCCGGTGCAGCGCAATGGTCTTGCTGGCCCGGTCGCCCGCCACCTGCTGGCCCTGTGTGTCCAGGCGCGCCAGCCGCTCGGGCTGCAGCGTGCCCAGGCAGGCGTCGGTAGGGGTGATGAGGTAGCCATCGGCCAGGCGCACGCTGATGTTGCCTGCGGTGGCATGCACATAGCCCCGCTCAAACAGGCTGCGGCCCACGCGGCAGATCTCGTCGCGGGCTTGGGGCTCATCCATGAAGGCGGGGGGTGAGGTCATGCCTGCAATTGTGCAAAAGCCTTGGTGAAAAAGTCGGTGCTGCCGAAATTGCCCGACTTGAGCGTGATGTGCAGCCCGTCCTTCGCGTCGGGCGCCACCGCATGGCACCACGGCACGCCGGGGTCAATCTGCGCGCCAATGCGCATTTGCGTGATGCCCAGGGCCTGCACACAGGCACCCGAGGTTTCGCCACCCGCCACGATGAGCTGGCGCACACCGCGCTGCACCAGGCCGCGGGCAATGGCGGCAATGGTGTCTTCCACCATGGCACCGGCTTTCTCGGAACCCAGCTTGCCCTGAATGGCGCGCACGGCCGAGGGCTCGGCGGTGGAATACACCAGCACCGGGCCTTGGCCGATGTGGCCCTCAGCCCAGGCCAGCGCTTCGGCGGCCACGTCCACGCCTGCCGCAATGCGCAGCGGGTCGATGGCGAGAGCAGGCTTGCCTGCCTTGATGAAGTCCATGACCTGCTGGTTGGTGGCTACCGAGCAACTGCCCGACACGATGGCCTGCAGCCCTTGTGCAGCGGGCAGGCGTGCGGCTTCGTTGCTGGGAGTCACGCCAAAGTTGCCTGGCAAGCCAATGGCCACGCCCGAGCCCGCGGTGACCAGCGGCATGCCCTTGAGGGCAGGGCCCAGGCGCAGCAGGTCGGCGTTGGACACCGCATCGACCACGGCCATGCGCACGCCCTCGGCCTTCAGTTGGGCTATGCGTGCGCGGATGGCAGCCTCGCCCTGTGCAACCACGCTGTGGTCGATCAAACCCACGCGGCTCTTTGTTTGCGCCTGCAGCACGCGCACCAGGTTGGGGTCGGTCATGGGCGTGAGCGGGTGGTTCTGCATGCCGCTCTCGTTCAGCAGCACAT